>JAZULT010000067.1:0-4639 GCA_045603225.1 Clostridia bacterium
CATCAAGCTCGCATTGAAGCACCTCATTTAATACATCTGCAAACATGGTTTTAATGCTTTCCATAATGTCAGTTGTGTTTGTGAAATTTTCACTTTTTACATATTCTTTAATAAGTTCCTTTGGTATTTTCATGTCGAAAATCCTCCTTGATAAAAATTATTTCTACCATAATTTTCACCAAGGAGGTCTGTTTTTATACTATTTACACAACTTTTTCCGCACCGTCTCCGCAATTATTGAATTTGTACATTAGAGAGACAAACAGAGACCCCACTTTGAGGTCTCTGTTTATTTTCTCAAAAAAATTATAATATCTTAAGTGTCTTTTTATACTCGCTCGGACTTATTCCGTTTTCCCTTTTAAAAACTGCGCTGAAATAATTCTGATTTTCAAATCCAAGCATTTCAGCAGTTTCCGCTACTGTATAGTTTTCGGCAAGAAGCTCAAATGCTCTTACCATTTTCATCTTAAGGAAATATTTATGTACACCTATCCCTGCATATTTTGAAAATATATTTTTTAATTTAGAAACACTTACACTGCAGGCAGTTGCCACTTCCGGTACATTTACCCATTCGTTTATACGTGATTTCATCTCATTTACTGCTTTATGAAACAAAACAGCATCACTGCTCTGAGGAACAGATGATATATATCCGTTTTCTACCAGCGATATAAAAAACAATTCCATCATACAGGATAAAACTTGCTTAGTAAACGGGCTTTTGATAAATAAGTTCGTGTAATTACTGAATTCGTAATTATTAAGATATAATGTAATATCATGTATCTTTTCACGTTCTCCGCCATTAAGTGTAAAAGATTTGCACTTAAAATTTTCCATAAGCAGTCCGGAGGCTGAAAATGAAATTATCAGCAGCCTTGTTTTTTCATCTCCGTAAATTTTAAATTTATGGAATTCCATCGGCTTATGAAATATTATATCATTTTCATGAAGAATGTACTCTTTATCGTCTGCCCACGTATCAATACTGCCCTTCAGGACGTAAAGCATTTCCCAAAAGTCATGTTTCTCGCCTTCAAAAACATATCCCGGCTCGAACTCATCCATGAATGCAGAATAAAAGCAATTAATTTCAAGTTGTTTTTCTATATTATACGGCTCCCACATACATAACCATTCCTTCATTTTAAACATTGAAAGGGGTGTAAAAACTGAACTTTTTACATCCCCTTTTTCATTATAAAATTATATCAAGCATATCCATCAGACCGTTGATTCTGTAATCACAAAGTTCACCAACGCCTGCCTGATCAATATTACCACCGGATATACCAACACAGCTAAAGCCTGCAAGCTTAATCGATACTACGCCGGCAGAGCTGTCTTCTATACCGATTACCTTATGTCTGTTTTCAAAAGGAATACCAAGACCTACTCTTGCAGTCTCTGCATAAAGCCACGGATGCGGCTTCGGTGCAAGCTCACCGAGAGTTCCTGTCTGTCCTTTTCTCAAAGCCTGCCCTGCTGTTATGATTGCGTCATAAAAATCAACAGGATTACCCATGTCAAGCTGTTTGAACGCCGAAAGAATCTCAGGCATTGCTTTTTCATAAAGTCCGCTTGTTACAAGTCCTATTTTAATACCTTCTTTTTTCACTGTTGTCAGAAATTCTTTAAGATTCGGTGCAGGAGTGAAAGCATCCTGTTTACCTCTTCCCTTCATAATTTCGTCCATTTCGTGATTTACAATTTCAAAATAGTACTGTCTTGCAAGCTCAAGACTTCCGCCCTTTGCATATTTATCAATCATATACTGCAAATGCTCAGATACTGAATGTCCTGAGATAAAAGGTTCATCCTCTGTCTCACGTTTAAAATTCTTATCTCCAAGGAGTCTTGCCGTTGTCTGCTCAATAACCCACATCCAGAAGCTTTCACTATGTACGCTTGTTCCGTCAAGGTCCATAAGTATTGCCTCTGCTTTAGGTTCGAAATGAGTTTCATGAAGCGGATATATAGCAGGATATCCCATACCGCTTTTTACATGACAAAGCTTTTTATCATCAAACTCTATAATATCTATTTTTTTATCATCCGGGGTTAAGATTCTCTTAACCCCGTCTTTACCTGTTTCAAAGAAATCACATTTTTGTATTTCAGTCATTATTATTTTACCTCTACAGTATATATTTTACCTTTTCCTACATTAATGTCAATTACATTACCGTTTACCTTAAGATTTTCCTTAACCTTACCGTCAAGTCTTACAGAATCAGCAGATTTAACATCAAATCCAACTGTAATCTTACCGTTAATAGCATTTTCTGTAGGATTATAAAGTCTGATAAGAACTGTATCGTTATCCGACTTTGTGATTGAACTGAGAACAAGATTGTCTCCGTCAATCTTAACAAAGCTGTTCTCTACATCAAACATACCTTCCTGCTTACCAAACTGACAAACCTTAAGCGGAGCATTAAACGCAAGTGCTTCATCATAAAGCTTTGCGCCTTCCCAGTCCTCTGTATGAGGCATGAATGCGTATCTGTATGTAAATTCGCGAAGTGACTGACTGCTTTCATCACCGGGATATTCCATCCAGAGACGGTTATCGCAGGCAATTCTGAGTCTTGTACCTCTTACAAGTCCCATTGCAATTGTAAGGTCATCTGAGTCTTCAAGAATTTCATAATCCTTTGTAGCATCTGTGAGAACAGCAAATCCGTTCTTTTCATCAGCAAGGTCACACCAGAGCTGGAACGGATGACGAGCAAGCTCGTTACCTCTGAGTTCTCCGTCAACAGACGGTCTTACAGGGAATTCTGTTACCATGAATGAACCTTCTGCCCAAGTCTTTTCAGCATTAAGGCCTGTAGGCATACATACTTTAAAGTAATGGTCTTTAACGGTATTATCAATAGTTGTTTCAACCTCAAGATATCTTGAACCCTTCTTAAGAGTCATTTCCACATGAACCGGCATATCCTTGAGAACATCGCTTCTTACCTGTTTTGCAAAGTCATATTCTCTCGGCAGCTTCATTGTAAGGTCAACAGTAAACTTAACAGCAAGCGGGCCGTTTACAGATGTTGCAACAATTGCATCTTTTCCGAGGCTGTTGATAATTCTGTCGCAAGGAATGTTATCATACATCCACATATTACCTCTGTCACCCATATCCATGAAGTAATTAAGGTTTTCGTATACCTTTCCTGTTTCCTTGTCAGTAATATTAACAGTTCCGTCAGGATTTACCTTAACTCTGATATATTCATTTTCAGCCTGATTAGCACCTGAAAGCATGTTGTTTGAAAGAATTCTCGGTGCATCCCAGTCTTCATGCGGATAAGGATATACATTCTTTTCAGCCCACTTCATTTTGAACGTTTTATAACCGCAAGCAGGAATATCCTTTGCTTCAAAGAAAAGATGAACCTTTGTGCTGTAGAAAGGCATATTACGGCTTCTTGGATGATATATACCCGCTCTTGATGAGCTGTCACGTTCAACTTCCTGAACTGCAACAGGATTACCGTCCATATCTTCAATTATTATATACTTAAGAATAACATCTCTCGGAATATCAACATAAGCTTCAACCACTTCACTTCTTACAAAAGAAGAAGGGTTATGTACAGAAAGGAAATATTCGGTATCTGAAACCTTAGAAGTATTGATTTCCTTTGTAATATTTTCAAATCCTTTTCTCTCTAAGCCTTTTGCAATAATTCCAGCCTGCTTAAGTCTGTCAACTTCACCTTCAGCAAGAGTTTTAGGACCAAGTCCGTGCATTGAATCATGAGCATGGCTCTGGAACAATAACTTCCAGATTTTTTCAAGATATGTATCAGGATACTTTGAAAGTCCATATTTCCAAGCATATGTAGACATAGGCTCAGCATATCTTGTAATTGTATTTTCAGCATGAGAGTTTTCTATCATAACTTCCGGATGAGTAGAAAATACGTCAGTATGAATACTTCCTACCGGACCGTCACGCATAGGACCTTTTACAACGTCAAGATCATTTACCTTTTTAAGTTCTTCCTTAAGCTCTGTAAGATAATCAGTAAGAGTTGAGTGAACTATTTCAATCTCTCCCTTATACTCTTCCTGAAGTGCTTTGATAATTTCAGGTGTAAGCGGATGAGGCTCAGTAAAGTCTGTACCTTCAAACATAAGAACGCAGTCAGGAGCCGCTGTTCCTTCTACTGTCTTAAGAGCTCTTTCCATACCCTTTCTCAGATTTTCAGGATGATATGATGTTTCAGGATCAAGAATATCATAGAACCAGCTGTAGTCATCAGCATTTGCTGTATGGAATACCTTACCAAGCTCGCCCCATTTATACTGCCAGTCCTTGTCCCATGCATCCTTATCATAAACAATCGGAATATGACCTGCAAAGAAGAAGTTCCATCTGGCTTCTGGTCCTAAGTGTGATGCTAAAGCCTTTGTTCCGTCAGGGTAAGTGAGCCCTGCAAAATCAATACCTCTCACAATAATTACAGGTAAACCATCATAGTTGCTTTCGCTTTTCTCTTCTACTGCAAATGCTGGAATACACATTGCAAAAAGCAGAGAAAAAGCCAAAATTATGGAAACTAGTTTTTTCATAATTTTTTCCTTTCAAATGGGAATATATGGTTTATTATAGTATTTTTATATAAAG
>JAZULT010000068.1:0-14667 GCA_045603225.1 Clostridia bacterium
TTGCGATCGATTTTGTTATTGTTTGTCATGGTAGAACTCCTTAATTTGATAAGTATATTATACCATAAAAACAAGAATTTTGCAATGCTTACAGGAAATTTAATATGCAACTTAATTATTCGACAGTCTGACGTCCCCAAACGGTTCAAACGGTTCCAAACGGTTCGTCCCCAAACGGTTCATTCTGTCAAGCTCTTTTTTCATGGTATCGGCATCAATTCCGCCGTATCCTGCAAATTCAACTCCGTCATATCCCATTTTAGCTATAGCTTCAAGTGTCCCGATAAAATCCTTTTGTGTAGCATCCTTGACACTCCACAGCTGTACTGAAATTTTATTCATATCCTTTTTCCTTTCGGGTATTATTTCTTAAGAGCAAGATAAATTCCTGCACTCCAGCCCATCATAGCGGGCATTTCATATTCGTTTGTAACATTTATGCTTCCGTCGGAAACATTGTATTTTTCCCAGAGATTGCCTGTTTCCTCAAATACCTTTTCCGTAAGCTTTATATATTTTTCCGCTATACGGTCGGCATCGTCGTTATATCCGTATTTTCTGAGACCTTCGACAACTATGTACTGAAGGCACGCCCAGCCGTTGGGGTAATCCCACTGATATTCGCTGTTCTCTGCATCGCCTTTTTCACAGGTTGCAATTCCGAAAGGCATTTCAAGACGATGGAGGTTTTTAACAAGAGTTTCTGCCTGTTCTTCTGTTGCAAGACCTACATACATTGTATAGTAAGATGCAACGGAGAATACATTGCTGAATGTGCCGTTTTCAAAATTGTTGTCGAGGAAGAGTCCGTCAGGTGACAGCATATATTTATTCATCAGTTCTTTTCTTCTGTTGATTCTCTCTTCCCATTTTTCTGCATCTTCGGTGTATCCGAGAATATCTGCAAATTTCTTCATGTTGTTTTCAACCTGATAGAGAAGGGCGTTAAGGTCGATGTGATTATAGTTATATCCGTCATATTCCCATCTCGGATTAAGATCCCATCCGCTTTCGCAGCTTAACATACAATGTTTTGCAAGCTGTGTATCGGAAAGTTCAATTTCTTTTTTGACACGATGTTTGAAGCTGCCCGCTGTTTCTTTGTGATCTATTACGGAAATATCTCCGCCGTAGAGGTTCAGTCCTGTGGGTGAATTTCTTTGTGTCATCCAGAAATCATATTCTTTGCAAAGTACGTTGTAGGAAGATGCAAGCCATACGTTGTCTTTGTAAACGTTGTAGACGTCAGATACCATTTCCGAAAGGAAAGGAGGTTGTGAACGGTTAAGGTAATATGTACGGTTTCCGTTTGGCATAAATCCGTATTTGTCAATCAGATATAACATATTGTCAATGTTGAATTTTGCCTGTTCCGTCATGCCGGATATAATCAGTCCGATATTTGTGAAATAGGTGTCCCAGTAGTATATTTCATCGAAAGTTCCTACTGCAGGAACGGTATATGGATAGGGAAGTCCTACGAGAGTTCCGCTGTCTTCTTTATTTGATTTTATACATTCATTCCATCCGTTTTTTATGTATTCTTCAATTTTATTCATGTTTGTACCTCCGATATCATATAGGATTATTTTTATATATTTTATCATGTATTTCAAAAAAAATCAAGCAAAAATAAAAAAGTCACTATCGTGACTGTCGTTCGCACAGCTCACTTCCATAAGTAGACTTTTTTGTAATAAGCAAAATTACTCACGTTGCGAGTAATTTCCTATAAGATAAAAAAGTCACTATCGTGACTGTCGTTCGCACAGCTCACTTCCATAAGTAGACTTTTTTGTAATAAGCAAAATTACTCACGTTGCGAGTAATTTCCTATAAGATAAAAAAATATATCAAATATTATTTTTGAAAGTTTGTCTGTACCTTGACGGTGAGGATCCGAAATGAGTTTTAAAGTAATTTGAAAAATATGTATAGTTATTAAAACCTACTGTTTCGCTTATATCTTTCAGGGGTATATCTGTGTTAAGTATGAGCTTTCGTGCTTCGTTCATTCGCGTGTTAATCAGATACTGATGCATACTTATTCCCGTTGATTCCGTAAAAATACGGTTCAGATAATATTCATGATATCCGGCAAAGGATGCGAGTTCCTTGTTTGTAATATTTTTCGAAAAATTATTTTTTATGTATTCCGAAATTTTATCTGTAGGGGCATACAACCCGGATTTTTCTTCGGTTGCAGGTCTGTGCATATCCGTCAGGATATATTTAAGGTGTATACTTGCCATTTCTTCGTGATAATTTTTTTCGGAAGAATTTTCGTGAAGAATTCCGTCAATCATATCTTTATACTTTATTCCGTTTTTCAGTATGAAATGTGAATTCAGAAAATAGCTGTCATCTACATGGACAGAAAACAGATCTCTTGATTTTATCGGTGTTTCTGTTGGTGGGAACACACTTTTCTCTTCTGAGAAATCTGTTGAAAGGTCGAAATTAACGGATATGATATGTGCATTGCCGCATATTTTATACTTGCTTCCGCTGCGACAGTAAAAAATATCGTTTTTGTCAAGTATATAATGTTTATCTTCGGTGAATATTTCAAACCTTCCCGAAAGAATGTAAAAAAGACGGCAGTCACGTACATACAAATATTTTCCGGGAGAGTTATATTTTATTTCAGCCGCATATCTGATAAATGGAGTTATGTCAATGAGCTTCATAATTACCTCGCAAAGTTTGTTTTCTTAAAGTTATTGTTTGTTTTATATATTGATTATAACATATAATTATGGTATAATCAAGAAAAAAATTAAAATATTTTCCGGGAAGAAGGTGTGTTTTATGAAATTTTCCGTAGGATTGAAAAACGGAGATTTTGATTTTCTTGAATGTATTATAAAAAACAAAGAAAATATACGTGAAGTTTATTTTTCATGGGGAGATTTTCCGAACGGAAGAAGCAGTCAGCTTTTAAGTGAGGATTATTCTGTATGGGAAATGATGGATATACAAAGGCAGATGCTTAAAAGGATTTCAGAGAATGATATACCGCTGAATGTTCTTTTTAACGGAAACTGCTATGGAAGGGACAGTCTTTCAAGGGGATTTTACGAAAGGGTAGGGGAAACGGTTGATTATATAAAAAGGGTATATGGTGAAACATCCGTTACAACCACATCTCCGCTTATCGGAAAGTTTATAAAAAGCAATTTTTCTGATTGTGAGGTCAGAGCATCCGTTAACATGGAAATTGGTACGGTTCAGGGAATGGATTATATTTCAGAATACTTTGACGGTTATTATATGAAACGTGAGTTTAACCGTGATTTCGGAAAAATCAGGGAGCTGTCGGAGTATTGCAGGAATAATGGGAAGAAACTGTATATGCTTGCGAACAGCGGATGTCTCAACGATTGTTCGGTACATAATTTTCATGATAATCTTGTTGCTCATGAGAAAGAAATTTCAGGAATGGATAATGCCTATAATTTTACCGGTATGTGTCGGGACTATCTGAAAAATGAAAAAAATTATCCGAAACTTCCGGAAATTATGAATTTTATAAGACCTGAGGATATCGGAAAATATGAAGAGTGGTTCGACTCGGTAAAACTTGCCACAAGAATACACCCGAATCCGGGACTCGTACTCGAAAGTTATATAAAAGGAAAGTACTCGGGAGATATTCTGCGTTTGCTTGAACCGACTCACAGTATATATCCTTATGTGTTGGAAAACGGCGAGCCTCTAAGGCTTGTCAGAATAGGAGGGTGATTTATGTTAAGCAGTAAAAAGATTAAGGAAGCGGCGCTTGCCGCAGGAGCGGATATATGCGGAATAGCACCGATGAGCAGATTCTCGGGAGCTCCCGATGAAATGAATCCTCAGTTTTTGTTCCCTGAAGCAAAGAGTTGTGTGGGGTTTGTGTTCAGAATTCCACGCGGGGTACAAAGAGGTATTGAAGAGGGCACACAGTTCTTTCAGTATCCGTCAATGGCGTATGGCGGAATTAATGAGATATTTGCGCCTGCTGTGTTGTATCACGTAGGGAAGGTTATAGAAGATGATGGATATGAAGCGTTTGTTTACAGAAATACGGGTGCAAGAGGTGTTGTTTCGGATATGGACGGTACACCGGGAAACACATTTTCTCCTGAAGAGAAGATAGATGAGGAAGAGCCTACAGCACATCACAGAAGTGTGCAATCGACCCGTCCGGTAAGGGAAGGTAACGTAGCTCCCGATTTGCAGTTTCAGTTCAGAATAGCAGCAGTTGCCTGCGGTCTTGGGGAAATCGGGTGGAGTAAAATGCTTCTCACCCCGGAATTCGGACCGCTGCAGAGAGTGGCGTTCCTTTTTACAGACGGAGAATTTGATGAGTATGATGATATATACAGCGGTAAGCCGTTGTGTCGTAAATGTGGTGCCTGCGTAAGGGAATGTCCGGGCGGATGTATACCGGAAATTAATTCCGGAAAGAAAGTAACCATAAATCTTGAGGGTAGAACCATTGAATGGGCGGATATAGATATGTGGCGCTGTTATGCCTTTTATACTCATGCCGGAAGATATTTCAATCCTTTTGTTCCGAAGGAGGTATGGGATAAAAACGAAAACGGAACTCTTGATCTTATGGAGGGTGTGACGGATGTGGCGGACGAGCATGAGATCGCAAAGATATATTCTGCACTTCAGAAATATTTTCCGAGCTGGATCGGTTACAATATGGCGAAATGCGGAGGCTGTATAAGAGCCTGTGTATCCGTTCTTGAGAAAAAGGGCGGTTGTATGGAAGGCAGGTTCAAAGAACCGCTGAGAAAGAAAAAAGCATGGAAGCTTGACAGATAGAGGTGGAAAAATGATAACATCTGATTTTATAAAGAAAAAAGCAAAAGAGCTTGGTGCAACCGTGTGCGGAATCGGAAGAATCTATGAGGAACCTGACGAGCACAGAAATCCGCTTATGATACTTCCCGAGGCGAAATGTATAATCGGCTTCGGATTTGCAGTTCCTAAGGGATTGTACAAAATGATGGAAAACGGAAATCAGTATTATTCGTATACAACAATGGGAGTCAAATATATTGATGAAGAAATGGCGGAAATTTTTCTCCTTAAAATGGGCGGAATAATAGAAAATGAAGGGTATGATGCGTGTCTTCAGAAATCTGTTCCCAATCTGAGGGTGAAAGGTGACAGGGAAACAAACCCGGAAGTAGCGGATACATATGAGCTCGTTTTTGCTGAAGCTGTTGAAGAAGGAAAACCGGCACCTGATGTTATAATAGATTTCGGAAAGGCGGCAAAGGCCTGCGGCCTCGGAGAAACAGGACTCAGCGGCAAAATAATAAACAGAGAATACGGACCCTTTATGAGATATTGCTTTATAATAACCGATGCCCCGCTTGAATGTGATGAAGCGCTTTCGGAATGTGTATGTGACAGGTGTGGTGCGTGCATGGATGCCTGCCCGGGAAATGCAATAAGTGAATCCGGACTTGACACGTGGCAATGTGCTGTTTATTATAAGGGTGCGCATAAATCAAATCCGTTTATGACAGATGATTTTCTGAAAGACAATCCCGAAAGAGAGAAGATATTAAACGGAGAGAAGCGTTTTGATACAGTAAGCGCGAGGAAACTTTTTAAGGAAATGAACTTTCTTCCGAATACTCATTGGGGGTATTCGCCGTGTCTTTGCGGAAGAAAATGTGATATAGCCTGTTATGAACATATAAGGGGGAAATAACGTGAAAACTGATGTGATAAATATGGCAAAAGCAAACGGTGCAGATATTGTCAGGTTTGCTTCGGCAGACAGATTTCCTGCAGACAGCGCTGTTTTTAAAATAATGCCTGAAACCAGAACTGTTATCGGTATGGCTTTTCGTGTTCTGAGAGGAATATACCGAGGCATAGAAGAGGGAAGTACTTATTATCAGTATTCTACCATGGCGGTGGAAAATATGGAAGAAACAATTATGCCGATGTCACTCCTTAGAGTTTCGGGCGTTATAGAAGAACGCGGGTTTACTGCTCTTCCTCAAAAGAAAAATCAGCTTATTATGGAAGATGACGGAACAAATCCCGAGGTCTTATACAGTGCAGTTTACAGAAATAAAAGCCGTGAAATACAGCTTGATTTCCTTGATACGGCGGTAAGATGCGGTCTTGGCGAAAAGGGACTTCAGGGGGCACTTCTGACAGATGAGTTCGGACCTATGGTAAGATACTGTTTCATTCTTACGGATGCCGAAATAGAGAGTGATGAGGAATTTATTCCGCATTTATGTGACAAGTGCGGAAAGTGTATAAAAGCCTGCCCCGGAAAAGCTGTTGACGAATCCGGGAATACCGACTCATGGCAATGTGCCGTGTACTATTCCGGGGCGAACGGAACGCGAAATCCTTTTATGCCGCCTGATGCTTTCAGAGATATGGAAAACCGTGCGGAAATTATTGCAGGTGAAGCAAAGGTATCTCCGGAAAAAGCACGTGAAATACTTGACAAACTCGATTTTTATCCGTCTATAGGTCATTCCTATGCAGGCTCCATATGCGGAAGGGTATGTGATGTGGAATGTTATGTCCATCTTGAAGAAAAAGGAGTTCTTACCAGGAAATTCAAAACTCCTTTCCGAAAAAGGGAACCATGGAAATTTGATTTGAAAGATTTTGTATAATCAGACAAAATATTTGTGTTTTTTTGCATATGAGTCAAAATTTTGCTTGAAATTATGATTGTTTTGTGTTAAAAGGACCGTTTGGGACCGTTTGGACCGTTTGGGACCGTTTGGGGACGGACATTTTTTGGTATCATTCCACAATCTGACATCACCAACCCGCTAAAACGTGACAAAATGGCACTCCCTCTGTCATATTATTGTTTATCATGGTAACACCCCTTAATTTGATAATTATATTATACCATAAAAACAAGAATTTTACAAGAGATGTACAAATTTTTTATTTAATTAATCGACAGTCTGACGTCTCCAAACAGTCTGGAGGCGTCGGGCTGTCACAAAATGCTACCAAAAAATGTCCGTCAGACTGTCGAATAATATGTGAATTGAAAGCCTTCTCCTTTGAGGAGAAGGTGTCAGCTTTGCTGACGGATGAGGTGTAGGAACTTTAGTTCCGTCATTGAAAATACAGTAATTATCTTGTGTTACGCCATCAAGACGGCTACACCTCACCACCGCATATGCGGAGCCTCTCCTCAAGGAGAAGCCTTTAATATTACTTTGATTTTAATTATTCGACAGTCTGCCGTCCCTAAACGGTTCTAAACGGTTCCGTCCCCAAACGGTTCTTTTAACATCCCCTCCTTTGTATCAACTTTCACGTTGACCTATGTGTTACTGTTATTTCCATTGTGAAGGTACCGGATATTTATGTTTAATTCCAAGTTGTTTCACACAATAATCAAATTTTTTAATTTCCTGTTCTTCAGGATGTCTTGCCTGATGAAAATTGTGTGCACAGGTTCCGCTGTGCAGATGCCACCAGCCTATATCCTTAAAGTGATACGATTCAGCCTCTCCGATACCGCCGCAGCAAAAAGCCGTCGGAACGGGAACACCTGATTTCATTTGTTCCTTCAGCTCATCAAGATATTGTTCATATATGTCTCTGGGTAAACAATTGTGTTTTTTGCATACAGATGCTGCAATTCCCACAACCTCACCCAGCATACCAAGTGTCCGCATTACTCTTATTGCCGAAAAAGCAATATGACTTGTACTGACAAGACGTCCTCCCAGAAAAAGATTGATTATATCTTTGGAATACAGACATCTGTACGGTACAGGACAAGCATACGGTGTATTCCGATGATAAGCAAAGGAGCGGAATGCCTCTCCGAATTTTTCTTTATTCAGCGGTTCAGGATAGTGAATATCAATACCCCATGTAATCATTGCAGTACCATCATCGTACCCTGTTTTTTCTTCCAAATCATGCTGAGTTAAAATATAGTCTCCCACAACACGATATCCTTCTCTCTTTCCGCCAAACGGTGATACCCATTTTAATTTCAGTTTTTCGAATTGTTCTTTATTTTTACAGTGATTCTTTTGATAAGACCAGTTTGCATATATGGCACGCAAACCATAATCACGTATATATTCTGCATCTTTTACCATATCGCGGGTAAATCCGGTCTCCTGCTCCCAATCTCCCGAAATACAATTCAAATACGTATTTTCATCAAAGTCAATACCCCAATCTAAATCAGGAAAATCACAAACTTCTTCACATTCTTCGGAGTGCCATCGGATTGAATGTCCCATAACCAGTTTTTTGTGTTCCTCCGGTGCTAACTGTTCACCGAAATCACTTTTTGCATCATTGCCATACATCACCCCGGCACCCGATAACCTTGCTAAAACACCATCACCGCTGCAATCAGAAAAAAGTATGCCGCAGATTTTCGTTTTTTTACCGCTTATTGTGTTTGTGCAGATTACGGATGTTATTTTACCTGCTTGTTTCTCAACTTCAAAAACCGATTCATTAAGCAAAACATCGCATGCATTTCCGCAAGGAACGTCGAATGCAAATTGCTTTCTCATATCTTCAAAGTATTCTTTTTTGTAAATCGTGGGATGTCCCATTACCGGTGCTATTTCACGTACAACATCACCGATTTTATCATACGGAGGAAGCTTTATCTGACCGCCCATACATACACGTATTTCCGAGCTGTTACAGCCTCCAAGCACCGGTCTGTCGTTAATTAATGCAACAGTACATCCCTTCCGGCTTGCAGCAAGTGCTGTGCAGATACCGGCTATTCCGCCACCGACAACCACCATGTCGTAATGTTTTTCTGTACGTATCACTTCCTTCCAGTTAAGCTGTTGTCTCATTTCATCAACAGCAGTAATACTACTGTCGGGAATTACGGATGAAGCTGTAATATAAACAGCATCACATCTGCCGTTAAAGCCGGTAAGGTCGTGAAGGGCAATTGTGTGTATTCCCTTTCCTAAAAATCTTTTGCCTGCAAGCTGCCATGCCCACTCTTTTCCGTTCGTGCCGAGAATACTGTTAAATTCCGACCCATCAATTTTTATTGTGTACTTTCCTGCCGGTTCTTTTATGTTCCATACCGAAGTCCAGTCGCGCGTAAGAGACCAGATGTAATATTCACCGTCATCCGTAATTTCAAAATCGGTACTCGCATCATCCACAGGCACACCCATACCGTGTGCCATAAGATACGCTGAATGAATCATTTCCATTGATGACGTATCTGCAACCCAGCCACCTCTGTTTTTAAAGCTTTCTGCTTCTATAAATATACAGCTCATGATAATTTCCATAACCTTTCAGTCCACAAATAGTAATGAAAAATATATACAACCTTCTCTGTGGACTGACAAGGTGTATAATGGAAATTGATGTCCATGTGCGATATTTTCCGTTCATGTCTGAACGGAAAATATCGCACGGGCAATAAAATCCGCCGGAGGCACATAACGTGATTTTTCACGTTATTACTCCTTTAAAGCGGATTTACTTCCTTGTCAATCCCCCAGACAGTTACATCCTCCACAACGGCACGCTGAGGTAAATTTGCAACATAAAGCACTGTTTCGGCTATATCTTCGGGCAGCAGCCTGTCTGTTGTTTCGCCTATACCGCAGGCGCTTTGAAATCCCGTACTTGCCGATGACGGTACAACGCAGGTTACCCTTACATTATAAGGCTGCATTTCAAGATACATTCCTTTTGAAAAATTCAGTACACCTGCTTTTGCTGCCGCATAAACACTCCATGTAGGCCAGCACTGACGTGCACAGACAGAGGATATGTTAATCATGGTACCGCTGCTTTGCTCTTTCATCATACCGGCAAAAGCACGGCATCCGTAAATAACACTGTTTAAGTTGAGGCTGATTGTACTGTCAATTTCCTCTGTTGTAAATTCGCTGACTTCTTTAATTGTAACACCACCACCGGCGTTGTTTACAAGAATATCCAGTCTGCCGTATTTCTCTTTGATAGTCCTTACGATATTTTCCCAGTCCGACGGATTTGTGACATCCATTGAAACAGCAAGGTCACCACCTACCTCGTTTTTTGCCTGCTCAAGCTTTTCCATATTTCTTGCCGTCATAATAACGGTATCTCCGTTATCCTTAAATGCTTTTACTGTTGCTTTTCCGTAACCGCTTGATGCTCCTGTAATTAAAACAATTCTTGACATAATATTTTCTCCTATTCTACCGGTATTCTTATTTCCCACTCAAATCCGTCTTCTGACATATCAAAAGGATAAACTTCAACTGTCGGTATATTTTCATTTCTTTTTAAATTTGCAGATGGCAACCATTCATATACAATTTTGCTGTATATTTCGTTTACAATTTCATCATCAGTTGTATTCATTGTAAAACATACCCATCTGTTTGCCGGAATTTCCTGTCCTTCAGTTCCTTTTTCACCGATACAGCAATTTACATTGTTACCGCAGTTACGGTAAGAAACATAAATTTTATCAGAGCATAACGTTTTATCTGCTCCGCTTTCGTAAAAAGCGTTCCATACATCCTCGCAACAACAGCTGTCAGTCATCGGAGAAACTCCGGAAAACCCTTTGATACAAAAAGATGCTGATTTTTTAATTGTAAAAGGTACATTTTCTCTGCCTGAAATCCTTATCGAAAATTCAGGACGGGTAAAAAGATTGATTGAATGAGTACCATGCATACATTCACTTGGTGATATACCATGTTGTTCGTAAAATGCTCTTGTAAAAGCCGACTGATTGGTATATCCGTATTTTTCACTGATTTCAGATATGCTTTTTTTATTCGATGCCGCAATCTCCGTTGCTGCCAGCGATAGCTTTCGCTTTCTGATATATTCAGATATCGGACATCCGACTATAAATGAAAATATACGTCTGAATTCATATATAGACAAATTCATTTTTGATGCCATTATACCGAAATCCAATTCCCCTGTGAGATTTGTTTCAATGTATTCAATTATCTCTTCTATTTTCTGAAGTCCGTTGTACATTTCTTCACTTCCTTTAGTCTTATATTTTTATTATAACACATAAAGAATAAAATGTCTTATCTTTTTTTGCACTTTTAAGCAAATACATAACAAAAAACAGAACCATAACAATACGATTTTAATAGAATTGTTACAGCCCTGTTTTCCTGTTCTAAATTTCTAAGCAAGTTTCATAATCTGCCCCGGCAAAATAGAATGCTCATCGTCATCATCAGTAAACCAAATTTCGACATTTGTCGGATTATAAACAAGTTTATTATCTGCTGAAATAACAAGCTGTTTTTGAGCAGTAATGTATTCATACAGTTCTATGTTTGTTGCATACCAGATTTCATCATTGTTGCCTGTCATTTGGCATAGCATCAAAATTATCGGTGTATTTTCCCGAAATATCTGCCGGAAGAACCTGCCAATATTTCCCCATAAACCTTGCTGCCAGACGATATTTCTTTTGGACCGTTTGGGGACGTACATTTTGACAAACAAAAAATAACACTGTATCGTAGTGTTATTCTTTTCAAAAAACAGCATCATAAAAACTATAACAGCCTGCTAACTTCCGCAAAAGGAATCAACGTTGTTACTTTCAGGAACAGACGACAGGCCGGTAAGTATTTAAAAAGCCTGTAAGTTATTAAAATCAATCATGTATAAATCTGCGGTATGCTTTATAAAAACCGCTATATGAAGAATATCCGACTGACCTGCTGATTTCAGAAAGAGGCAAGTCAGTTGTTTTCATCATTACTTTTGCCATTTCGACTCTTGTCTTTGCCAGCTGTTCACGAAACGTTTGTCCGGTGTATTTTTTTATCTCACGTGCCGTTTGCTTACTGCTCAGACTAAGCTCTTTTGCAAGCTCATTAATGCTTATATCAAGATTATATTTTTTTGCAAAAAATTCTCTTATAATAAATTCCCTGTCAGTAACAGGCAATGGTTTTTTATTTTCTGATTCAAAAAAATCCGAACAGATAAAGGATATAAGCTCTTTTATTTTATTGTCATTCCCCGATGTATAATAACTGTTTATTTCATCACAAATCAACGGAGCTAAAACCTGCGGAAAAGTTGTTTTTTTGATACAGTTATGCTCCTGCTCAGAATTGATTAAAAAAGTGATACGCCTTGATTCCGGAGAAAAATCACTGTATTTATGATATTTATATGCAGGAATCAGAATGGCATCACCTGCATTTGTCAGTAATTTCTCATTATCACACTCAAGAACCGCACTCCCTTCCGAGAAAATATGTATTTCTGGGAACGAATGGTTATGCAGAGGATACTGAACATTTTTATGGTCAAAAAAACCGATTTGCACGTAAAAGCTTACCGGCTGATTACCTATGTATGTATTTAATTCGTAATTCATAATTCACATCATTTCCTGAAAAGACATCATTTTATTTTTATGTCCTTTGCGGTTATTGACACGCCGCCATCGACATGCTATAATTATAGCACGATAAATACTGCATGTCAAGGAAAATAAGTTGTAATTTATCTCTCTGCGACAAATTACAATACAAGGAGGATGTCCAATATGTCAATGTACGAAGTATGGAAAAACGAGGTAAGCCTGCCCGAAGTGGCAGAGCTTGAGGAAATAAAAGCAGAGCATATATGCATAAAACCGTTTGAACCCGAAAAGGATGGGTATATTTTTATGCACGGTGTTGCGCTCGCTAAGTTCAGGGATAAAATGTACTGTGCATGGGCACATAACAAGGTTCTGGAAAATTCTGACGATGAAGAATTAAATTACGCTATCAGCAATGACGGTGGAAATACATGGTCTGACTTTATCAAAGGGAACTGCTCTCCTGAACCGGGAACTGCTGTCAGTCACGGTGTGTTTTTGAATCACGGTGAAAAGCTGTATCTTTTCGCACCGCAGTTTAAAGGGCACATGGGGCATGATATGTTTAAAATGGGAGCATATATTCTGAATGAAGAAAACGACAGCTTTGAATTTTCAGGCATCGCACTTGACGAAAGGTTCTGGCCTATGTGCGAACCGGTGCTTATGGAAAACGGAAATTATATAATGCCGGGAATTTATGTGGCAGAAGACTATATGTCTCCGAATAACAGAGCGGCAGTCGCAATAAGCCGTGGCTCCGATATCCTCACATGGGATATGGTAAAGATTGAAAGGTCAGATGATGTACGTGTATGGGGCGAATGTTGCCTCATAGTTGACGGTAAAAACTGTAAAATGTATTGCCGTGAGCATTCAGGTAAGAATATAGCATTGTATTCGGAAAGCAACGACTACGGCAAAAGCTGGAGCATAATGGAATCAAGTAACCTGCCAATGACAGACAGCAAGCCGTATTCAGGCAGACTGTCAAACGGATGCGGATATCTCATATGCAGCTGTGCAAGGGATATCGCAGGAAGAAATCCGCTTACTATTGCACTTACAAAAAAGAACGAAAACAAATTCAGTAAAATATATAAGATTGCAGAAGGAGAAACACTTTCCTATCCATATGCAATAGAAGCAGATAACAAGCTGTATGTAGCTTATTCATCGGGAAGCTACGGAAACAGAAACAGCGCCATGCTCGCAATAATTGACACGGAGAATCTTGAAGCATGAATATAATATTATCAAAAAAAATGAGGCTTTACCTCATTGCCACACTGTGTACCATTCTTTGGGGAAGCGCCATTCCTATGATAAAAACAGGCTTTGACATTTTTAATATTTCCGCATCGGCTACTGCAGATAAGGTTCTCTTTGCCGGAATCAGATTTCTTGGTGCAGGGATAATGCTGCTGGTTCCGTATCTGTTCAGTTCCGGAAAAAGAGAGCTGACAAAAAAACTTGCAAAACACTCGCTTATACTCGGAGTCATACAGACAGCCGCACAATACTTTTTCATGTACATAGGTCTTGCATATACTTCCGGAGTTAACGGTTCCGTTTTCAACGCAGTCGGAACACTTTTATACATAGTTCTTGCATACATCATATTCAGAGACGAAAGATTTTCATATCTTGGATGGCTCGGATGTATTATAGGTTTTTCAGGGATTTTGCTGAACAGTATCGCAAGTCAGAAAATCGGTGAATTCTCATTTAAAGGAGACGGTCTTGTAATTTTATCAAACCTTTGCGTTACAGTCGGATTTCTGTACAGCAAGCACAGCGTTAAAAACTGTAATCCGTTCCTGCTTACGGGACTTCAGATGTTCATAGGCGGTGCGATACTTCTTTGCATCGGTTTAATATCCGGCGGCGGGATTCCGCACATTACCGCGGCAGGAATACTGCTGCTTTTATATCTGATGCTTGTTTCAGCAGTCGCATTTTCGTTATGGACAATGCTCCTCAGAGACTATGACGGTGCAAAGGTCGGAATGTTTAACTTTCTGACACCTGTTTTCGGAGTATTCTTTTCCGTACTGCTTAATTCGATGGGCATTCTTAATGATAACTCCGCTCTGACAGTATATACGCTTATCGCAGTCATATGCACGGGGTGTGGGATTTTACTCTGCAGCCTAAACAGGGGCTGTTGCCTTTAGCGCAGACCGTTCAAAAGCTCCGAAAACGGCTTAAACCCTACATTTGGAACATTTGTCAAACACTTGAATAAAGTTGAAATCCGCAATTCTCTTGCGGATTTCTCGTATTTTTATGCTTTTGAA
>JAZULT010000069.1:0-11497 GCA_045603225.1 Clostridia bacterium
TTTCTCTTGACTTTTATGCCATTGAACTACGAACGAAACGAACCTCTCGACGTACCCACGTACGACTTCGGGCAGGGATTTATGTGATTTCATCACATAAACCTTCGTTTCATCCGTTCTGCACTATTTTTTTACATCCCCATCTCCTTTACTATACAAAAAATTTAATTAATTACATCATTTTGATACTATTCATGAATCTTCAGAATAACTGGCTCAGTACATATACCATACCTCTCTGCCATTTCTTCGAGTTCATCACGCACTGAATTCTCATTATTTGTCAGTCTGACAAAATAAGATTTAAAATCTTTTGTCATAACAATATCAAATTTATAAAGTCCGTCTTCTATTGACACATCAGCTTTCACATCATCATAGCAATTATCAGATAAATACTTATAATACATATGCAGTGCCGGTACCTTCACCGGATTAATCATAAGTTTTTTTATACTCTCAGAAGCATATGAAAAGCTTACACAGTTCTTGTCTAAAGAAAAATCATTTACATAACATTCAGCAAGCAAATCATTAATACATTGATATTCATCATCACTTAATTCTACATCTTCCACCCTCAGATTCTCACTGCATATTACAATTGCATCATTTTCGTAGTTAAATTTCAACTTTTTTCTTAGTAACACATAATCCGACAAAATCATCGGAATCTCCTTATATCTGCTATCACACTTCATATTTATTTCAATAGTATCACAGTTAATTGCAGAAACTCTTCCGCCCTCTGCCACTCCGTGTTTTGTAAGCTCGTTTAACAGTTTTGATGCACTCACGTAGCAATCAGCAGGAATAATTTTCCTGAGACTGATTGGTTTTCCCACTTTCTCCAAAAGCTTCACTTTACATATGATATCGTGTTCTTCCGAATACTTCCCAAGCTTCTCAGTAACCGAACACCATATCTTTCCGGGATATTTCTCATACACATGCCACAGCCGCCTGTAAAATCCGCTAAAATCAGAATTTCCGAACTCGCAATCAGTTCCGCTCAGTGTAAACACATCCGATACATTCAGTTTAGCCTTCGAGGTATCAAGATATTTTATGTACCTGCAATCTTTTATAATTTGAAACTTCTTTTCTGATATATCGAAGCTGAATATCCCGTCAAAATTATTCCTTGTAAAATCGAACTTATCACATAGCTCTGTATATTCAAACAAATAATTATTTGAACATTCCTTCACAAAAATCCTGCTTGCTTTCGCAACATCGGCATTGTCGTAAAACCTCGCCTTAAATGCCCTGTTCGTACTTATTCCGGAAATCTCGTCTCTGAAAACAGAGTCCATGTTTTTTTCAAAAACAAACACAAAATTCACAGTGTTCTTCATATGCTTACCGTCAAAATAAGCAAGAACGTTTTTAACCGAATTTATAAGATTATCTCTTTTTGTTTTTTCAGTATAGTAATAAAGATATTTTATATGTCCCGGTATTACGACGGTTGAAGATGCAACATTCCTTAAAACTCCGCTTTTGTTGTTCATTCCGTCATCAAACATCATTGCAAGCTTCGGTCTTGGCTTATTGCATATAATATAAGCCATATTCATAATAAGAATATCATCAAGAGCCTTGTAATTTATTTTTCTGTTTACAAAAATTACAGGCCGTACAGCATCATATATTTCATTAGCAAGCAGGACTATACTATTGCTTGTCATGGTTTTGCGGGCAACTGATATGAATTTACTGTGCAGATTCCCAAAACCTACTGAATATGCTATACTACCTTCCGATACAATTGCATTTACCGAATATTCATACTCATTGAAAATCCTTATCAGCTCACGGTTATTACACGGAATCCATCTTCTTATAAGCGCAAGTTTATTCGAAAAATTAAGATACACATTCCTTTTAAGTTCATCGCTTCTGTGTTTAAAGTGTCTGTAAATCTCAACACTGGAACGGTCGAGTTCATCAAGCTTATCAACATCATAATCATCCCAGTCATCTGTAACAGGGAACTCAGCGTCAGTTCCGAATGTTATGCATAAATGCTCTTTGTTTTTCGCTGATTTATTATCATTGAATTCTATGCATTTACTGAAATCAACAATGCCGTTTTCTCCAACCGGAGCTGTCCACCCCTGACATATTTTTTCAGTAACCCACCGTCTGTGTTCATAATATGAAAGCTCACGAAGCATCTTTTTCTGTATCGGATCATCCATATCAAAACCAATCAAATCAGGATTTCCTACAGCCTCTGCCTCACTTATCCCCATTGCATACAGCTTATACGGAATTGACAGTGCAAAAGCTATTGAAGCTTTATAATTATATTTTTCCCTGAACTGTCTGTACAGCTCTCCTATATCTCCGCTTAAGGAATCACTCCATACAAGATGAGTATTAAAAGCCATTTTAAGCAGATTTTTATTTATATTTTTATATTCTGTTTTTTTGTTTATAAAAACAGGATTCGCTTTTGTAAATTTGCGTTCATCACCGCTCCATACAAAATTAACAGATATGCCAGGACATTTATCAGCCACTATTCCTGCAACCGTACGGTTAAGCTCATCATTTCCGAGACTTACAAGAACATAGCATGGATTAAACTCTTTTATAATTTTATCCGTCAAAAATCTGTTTTCGTCAGAGCCTTTGCCGAATTTCCCCTCAACATATCTTATATTTCCGTATGAGTGTGGTGACTTATCAGCATCGCTCTTATTTATGTCATAAAACCGTGAAATACCCGGTCTGTATGACAGATATATCCTACGGTCAAAATCCGGAGAATCACTCACTACCGTAACGTCAAGAGTTTTCCCTTTTATCTGCAACGTCTGAAGCGAAACATCAAGAAAAGCCTGAGCATACAAGCCTCCACCTATAAGAAGAATGTTAATATTATCACTGTCCTCAGGAATATAGTCATAAACAGGATTTCTGTACAGAAGATCCTGGAACAAGGGAACACTGTCAACAGGTTTTCTCTCTTCAATTATTCTGAGTCTCTGATTGGAATCAAGCTTTTTTGATTCTGTATACGGCAGGAGTCTTGCAATCGCCTTATCAAGATCATGTATAAAAGTCTCCGTTTCACGGTATCTGTCCCACTGACTTGCGGCAAGGCTTCTTTTCAAAACCTCAAGAAGTCTCGCTTTCACATATACATCCGATATATTTTCAAGAAGCGGTGACTGTTCAATAAACTGATCAATTTCCTCATAATATTCACCGGAATATATATTATCATCATTTACAATCGCTCTGAAAAGAACAACACCAAGCGAATATATATCACTATAATACCGCGCTCTTCCTCTGGATGCTTCAGGTGCTATGTACCCTGCAGAACCAACAATATACTTGGAAGCTGTTCCGAACGTGAAGCTGTTAACATCAAACATTGAAATATTATGAGGATTTATATTTTTAAGAGCATCCTTCATCAAAAGAAAGTTGTCAGGCTTTATATCCCTGTGCAGAAGTCCGCATATATGCATACCACAAACTCCTGTTGCAATCGTTTTCACCGCTGACAGTATATTATAAAGCTTATACGCAGAATTAACTTTTGGATTTCCCCATACAAACTTAAGATAATTTTCAAATGTGACACCGTAATTTTCCTTTGTCCAGATATACACGGTAGAGTTTTCGTCTGTACCTTTAAATATTTCATATTCAGGCACGTAATTAGACAGAATTTCTGCGGATTTTGAAATTCCAATCCTTCCGAGAAGATTATAGCCTTCAACGAACTCATTACACATTTCCGAAAACTGCCTGCAATACTCTTCTCCCGAAGCTACAAGCTGATTCTTTTTTGTACGAATGAGCGAATTACGATTTTCTCTGAAATCCGACGGATAAAATTCCTTCAGCAAACCTTTTTTATTATTACGTACTACCCTGTAACAAACACACGCCCCGCCTTGTCCGACAATGCTGTTTATTCTGAAGGTCTCTCTGCCGCCTGATGATATATGAACAAGTTCAATTTTGCTGTTAGTTTTTAAAAGCTGTCTCAAATTCTTCGCCTCCTGCTCCAACTTACCAAGAAATAATACCAATAAAAATATTATCAGAATTCAGGCGTTGTCATAATTTTTCTATACACCATACATATTACATACAAGTCAAACATATTTTTCGGATCAAGCGGTCTGAATCTTGCCTCTTTCAGGTCTTCATCAATATAATCAATAACCTCAGCATATGTTTCTTCCAGGTCGAAAATTTCTTCACTCAGGTCCATAAGTATTTTATAATACTCAAGAACAATAAAATCTGTTCTGTTAATATTTTTCCTGTTTACATCCTTGTTTAATTTCACCATATTTTCCAGAGCCTTCAGCATTTCGAAAAATCTGCTGTCATACTTATGAAGGTAATCGTTTCTGAATTCATAGTGTATTCTCTCAATATCATCGCGTAACTCAGAACGGATATAGATGCCATTATCCTCATCATCACCATACTCAGAAGCTTCGAATTCCGATACTTCTCTGAAAATCTGATTGTAAAGTTCATAAGCCGTTATTTCATCACTCAGAACATCGAAATCATTTACAGAACGAAATACCGTACCGCTTCCGAACTGAGACAGGACATAATGGCTCAGTTCAGCCTCAGACATGTTTACTACATTGCTGAAGAAATATGATTTCCTGTCAGCAATTAAAACTTCTCCGTCACTAAGTTCTTCAATATCTTTGTTCTTGATAAGCGTAAATGCTTTTTTCAGCTTATCCTGCGGACTCATACCGTCTTGTGCAAGATAATAAGCACAGACTGTGTCAAGTTTTTCATCAAAATTTATACCTGTATCATAATATTTAAGAAGAAGATTTTTTTCAACATCATATTTCTCTTTATATCCGTCAACGCTGTCACTTTCGAAAAGCTTCATACCGAAAACGAAAGCAAATTTATACAGATTTTCTCTTGCTGTTGAATACTTAATAAATTCTCCCGATGCGAGATTTTTAACGAGTCTTCCGAGAATTTTATCGTCATCCTTCATCTTGAGATTCATAAATAAATCAATTGATTCATCTGTTACCTTATCCATAACCTCAGATTTATTCGAGATTCCGTCAAAGCCGTTTTCGACAGCCTTTTTTCTGAATGTTGTAACACCGGTTATTTTTGCATCGCCTGTAAATCCGCACTTTATAAACTGCTTAAGTATACAAAGCCGGACTGTTTCTTCCGGTTTCATCTTTTCACCGGTCAATTCTTCTATTGCTTCTTCGGTTATCGGTATAATTCCGCTTTTCGGAGTACATTCCGAAGCCTCTGTCGGTTTCGCCGGAACATAATAGTTCATACGAACAAAATCTATCAGATTATTTTCATTAACATTAAGAATTTCATCCCAGTAAAGCTTTTTGTAAAACACGGTATTACCTGTGTCTTCACTGTGTCCGCCTGATTCTTCCTTACACAGCTCTATGCATTTCATAGCCTTTTCATATCTCTCATACCGGGTAAGCGGGTCTTCTTTTGTAAGATAATAAAGGCATATCGCTTCAGCAAAATTCTTGTAATTCACACCTTCACCGTTAGGAATAGCGTTGCTGTCACGGAAATCACTTTCTTCAAGATATCTGAACAAATCATCGTTATATACATCGAAAAACAGATTTTCAATATCACTGAATTTGTCGTACTCCGGAGAACTCTTATCACGGTATATTTTCAAACCGAATGCAAATGCAAATATGTACAAATCTTTTCTTGTGCTTCCGTTCGTTCTGAATGTACAGCTGGCAAGGTCATCTGCGGTTTTAAGAAGACGTTTCCCAACCTCAGCCATTCCTGACTGTGCCGAAACATTCGTTTCTGAGATATCTGAAATTATTCTTTGCAGCCTGTCAGCATATTTCTTCTGTTCAGCCGTCATACCGTTTTTCTTAACTATTCTGTAAAGTCTGTCAACAAGTTCAAATTTATCCTTTGAAATTTCTATTCTCTGTGTTATAAAGCTTTCTATTCGCTTCATTACACTTCCTTTATGATTCAATGCGTTAAGGAGAACTCTTATATTATCAATCATAAGCTCTTCAAAAACTTTTGTTTTCCCGAGCTGTTTATATACATGCTCCGCAAAGCTTCTGATTCTCTCCCTCGCATCGTAGAGAAGGATTTCCCCTCTCCTTCTTTTAATAATCTCCGCTATTTTCTGTATCATTCTCAGCTGTTCAATATAAAAGCTGACATATTTCTCATTACTGTTTTCGCTTGTTGTATTTTTAAAAATAAGTACGAATTCAAGTATAATATTTTTCTTATCTTCCCATGACATTGATGAATCATCAGAAAAAGCCTCATTCATTGAGTCAATAATCGACCTCTGCATATCAGTACATTTCTTTATCTTCATGTTATCGTTTAGCTTTGCAAATATTTTCTTTGCTTCTTCTTCGTCATTTTCGTCAGCAAGATTATTTCCAAACTCTTTTATCTGCTTTAAATCACTTTCATTCAGATACGACTTATCAAAGATTGTATTTATCCTGCGTACCGTCTTGTTTCCCGAATCTTCCTTCACAGCTGTATCTGACAGCTTATCGCAAAGAAGCCGAATTTCTTCCTTCTGATTATCCGTCACAAGATAACAACCGTCCGTATTCACAAATATATTTTCATCTATGCATTTTATAACATCTTCTGTAGACTTACAGTCTTTATTCTCGCTTTTTATATATTTTATTACAGAGGTTATCCCGCTATGCGAGGATTTACCGTCCATTTGAAGATATCTGACAAACTGCTTCAATATTGCAACACGAACGGTATCATCAGCAAAATCCTCATCTGCTGTATTCTTTACTATTCGCTCCATATATTCTCCCGGAGTTTTATAATCTCTGTAAAGCTTATAAAGTTCTTCGAGCATCATATCCGAAAGCTCCTGTTTTGTCGGTAAATCATTTATAAGAATCACAATATCCTTTATACTTTTACTGTGCGCAAGATCACATTCAAGACCGCAGCTTTCCAAAAGTTCACTGAGTCTGCTGTAGTAATCAGATTTACCCTTGCTTCTGCTTATATTATCAAGCAACGCAAGAGCTGACTCTTTCGGCAAGCATTTAAACTTATTTTTAAGCTCGTCCCATCTGTTTTCCGCAAGCATAGTATAATTCCATTTTGAATCCATATCTTATTCCTCCGTTAAAAAAGCAACTCAGCATTGACCAACGTTATAATCTTTTTTGTATCCGTGACCGCTGAATATCTGCCAGTTTCCGATTCCCAGTCTCTGAAGTACCGCATTTCGTTCTGCAGTACATAAATCACGGTTTGTATCAACAGATGTCATCAGAATCGGTGCATATTTATTATATTCCGCCTGTTGCGGTGTCAGTCCCTTAAGGTTTATATAAATATCACCTGTGAAAGCAATGTGATGAGTGTAATCTATAAGAACAATCTCACCTAGCAAATGTCCGCCCAGACCTTCATAAACTTCAAAATGAAGCTCTCCGAAATCAAAATAACCAATCTGCGAAAGCGGTTCTTTTGTTTCATTCGGTTCATCCCACGCAATGTTGAACTTCTCAGGGGCCGGAGGAATAAATGATGTCAGTTCCTTACATATGTTTATATACGGTTTATGAAGCAGGCTTTGTTCTCTGAATCCGTCTTTCCCCTCATATTCAAGAGTCAGACATTCCGCACTTTTACGGCTCACGATAATTTCATCAAAATCAGGAAGAAGTCCGCAGTGGTCGATATCAGCATGAGTTATAAGTGCTCTTTTATGCATCGAATCGTATCCGGGAAGTATTTTTCTTAAAATCGGAAGCATTTCTTCTCTATAGCAGGCATATCCGCTGTCAACAAAAAGAACTTCACCTCCGCTTATAATGATTGTTGTATTACTTCCGCACGGCGGCTCTATCAGAACTATTTTAGTTTTATCTGTAATGCTGTGTTCTGTTATCCTGGGTAGGAAATTTTCTCCACTCTGTGCGGCAAGGATATCCGCAAACTTACTAATACTGTCAAAAGTACGGTAAGGCGACAGTCCATGTTCGTCAAGAGTCTGCATCGCAAGATTTACATTTACAAGAAGGATTTGTCTTGCCTCTTCCGTAAGCTTCATTGTCTGAACAAGACCGTTTACAAAGGAGTTATAGAAAATACTGTTATCATATACCTTTTCCGTTCTGTTGTAATCAATCACCCGTACACGGCAAAGCGTTTCTGCACTTTCTATAAATTCGGAAACCTTCTTTTCGTCATCCACATAAAGTCCCATTTTAAACAGCTGATATTCGGTACCGTTTTCCTGAGAGCTTATATATGAAATATTAAACTTGAACTTATTTATAAGGCGAAGTATTTCTGTCACACTTCCCGGAACGTCACGCAGACAAAACTCTATCAGAACGATACTTGATTCATTTTTGTTGTCATGAAGGTATCCGATTTCCGCAAGCTTTTCATCTGCTTTTAAAAGTTGTTCTTCTGTGCCTTCGGCATCAATAAACAAAGTATTTGTGTCAACAGCCTTATTATAGCTGACACGGGTTATATTAACACCAAGCTCAGTAAAGCACTCACTTGCCCTGAGAAAAGCACCGATATGGTCTGGCATTGTGGTAATATACGTTTTCTTCATACATCTTCTTCCAATCTTCAGTTTTTTATCCATTTAATAACAGCTTTCAAATATTTCCTTTATCTTGTCATAATCAAGCTCAACATAACTGCTGACAGTACGCTGTTTTCCAAAAGTTGTAAGCTCCGCAAGTCTTTCGGCACAGTTTTCTGGAATATTAAATTCTCTTAATTTTCCCGGCATTCCGAGTGATGCAAAATAATCAGCCATTTTTTCAATTCCGACAGCTGCCGCTTTCAAATCGTCAGTCTCTTCTACATCCCACACTCGTCTTGCGAACTGCGCAAATCGTGACGGATTCTCTTTATAGACATATCTGCCCCAAGCCGGAAACAAAACTGCAAGTCCTGCACCATGTGCTATATGGTCATATTCTCCGCTTAGTGCATGTTCGAGCTGATGAACTGCAAGAGCATTCATTCTTCCACAGCCTGTAAGGTCATTGTGTGAAAGACTTGACGCCCACATCATATTTGCACGAGCTTCATAATCTGACGGATTATCCATAAGCTTCGCACCTGCTATAATTACAGATTTCAAAACACTTTCTGCAATTCTGTCTGTCAAATCGGTAGGCTCACAATCCGTAAAGTATCTTTCCATTGTATGAGCCATAATATCCACAACTCCGCAGGCTGTCTGATATTTGCTTACTGTATATGTCAGTTCAGGATTACAGATTGCAAAAAGACATCTGTTAAAGTCGCTGTTAAACCCACGCTTCATGTTAAGCTCCATATTTGTTACAACAGCCGAGGAGCTCATCTCACTTCCTGCTGCCGCAAGAGTCAGAATACAAGCGATCGGAAGTCCCTTTTCAGGCACTCTCTTTCTTGACGGGAAATCCCATACATCTCCGCCGTTTGCCACACCTGCGGCTGTATATTTTGAGGAATCAATAACACTTCCTCCTCCAACCGCAAGAATCATTTCAACACCGTTATCTACCGCAAGCTTTATCGCTCTGTTTACATCAGTCAGCTTCGGATTCGGCTCAACACCTCCGAATTCAATAACCTTTATTCCGTTTTCGGACAAAGAAGCCATTACTTCATCGTACAGACCGTTTGCCTTTATACTGCCTTTTCCGTACTGCATCATTATAGTTTTAAAGCCGTAGCCCTTTATGATTTCTCCGACCTCTTTGTGTTTGCCTTTTCCGAAATGCACCTTTGTCGGTGCGTAATAAGTAAAATCCAGCATATAATCACCCTTCTGCTTATATTGTTTCATATAAGTCCTTTTATAACATTTTTTCTATATATCTTAATATTTTTTCTATTATAATTTTATTCTTCATATATCACCACTCCGTCCTTTCCAATTTCAGAAAATATTTCAGATTGTGGAATTATATGAGTGACATCGAACACATCTACCTCTTTATCAAGCGCTGTTCGGATTGCTTCTATAAGTCCAACAAAACTCAATCCTTTCAGTCCACTGTCAACTAATAAATCAACATCACTTTGTTCATTAGCAACACCTTTCACATACGAGCCGAAAAGCGTAGCCTTTTTTATGTTATAATCACTGAAAATAGGATATAAAGTCTCTTTAATATCATCTATAGTATAAATTTCATATGACATAAAATTTCCCTCCTTTTCATATCACATCAACTTTCCCATCACTTTATTATTTACAATCCTTTTATAACATTTAATATATCATTAAGCTTTTCAGCTTTTTTTATTCCTTTTATAATTTTCTTTTCATCGGGATAATTCCACATTACATAAAACCATATTTCTTTAAGCTTGTTAAGAGTATACCTGTCCGATCCGAGAACCACAAGATATTTTTCTGCAAGCCTTTCGGAAAACTCAACAATTTCCTGTATATCAACACTTTTTCCGCCTTTTATTTCTCTGAAAAGTGCAGGGTTCATTACTCCGCCTCTGCCAAGCATTACACTGTCAAGCTCAGGAAAACGTGTAATGATTTCATTATACCTTTTAACCGTAAAAATATTACCGTTGTAGCAAAGCTTATTTTTCGATATTTTATATGCCTTTTCAAACACATCGTCATCCGGCATACCGTTATAAAGCTCGTTTCTCGTTCTGGGATGAATAATCAGAAGCTCAAGTGGATATTTGTTGTAAATCTCCATAAGCTCGTCAAACTCATCATGTGATGAGAATCCCGTACGTGTCTTAACAGAAATTTTCATATCGCAATTCGCAAAAATCTCATACAGAAAATTGTCTATCCCCTCAGGGTCACGAAGAAAACCCGAACCCCTTCCCTTTTTAATAACAGTCCCTGACGGACAGCCGAGGTTTATATTTATATGATTGTACCCGAGTCCTCTGACCTTGTCGGCAAATTTCATAAATGAATCAGCACGGTTTGTAAGCACCTGTACGGTCAGATTTATGTTTTCGTTGCGTTCAGGCAACACATCACGCAGATTTTTAAGAACAACGCGTTCCTTGTCGCTGGGCGTTATAAACGGAGAATAATATCCGTCACAGCCGTCAAACATCTCCTTGTGTGTATTCCTGAATGTGTATGTTGTAACACCTTCAAGCGGTGCAAAATACAGTTTTGTCATATTTCGTGTAATTCCCTTTTTAATGGATTGTATAGCTTATAATATTATGTTTTTTATATTTATAATTATAACATATATTTACAGTCACGTCAAGAAAAACTTAGTCAGTCTTCTCAATCTACGGGAAGATAATATCTTCCCCTACAAGATGATTTTCGATTTTTCGTCGTATGGGAGGATATTATCCGCCAGCATATAAATTGCAATTTATCAACTCATTTAAAAAAACAAAACCACGAATACATTTCATGGTTTTGTTTAAATTACATTTTAATTTTTTACCCGTACGTCACAGTTTTTCAACCCACAATATAAAA
>JAZULT010000070.1:0-198124 GCA_045603225.1 Clostridia bacterium
GACTTCGGGCAGGGATTTATGTGATTTCATCACATAAACCTTCGTTTCGTCCGTTCTGCACTATTTTTTTACATCCCCTTTATCACCCCCCAAAAATACAAAATAAAATTGCGTTACAATTTAAACAGCATATGAATTTGATTAAATAAATTATGTTTTTTCATAATTTAAATATCTTGGTAAAAATAACTATTTTTCTATTGACAAACATTAAAACATATGATATAATAATATCATTGTAACATTTGTTATATGAAATAAAATAATTGCAATAATTTTATCAGTTCTAATAAGGATGTTGTAAGACATATGCTGTAATTTACAAGGAGTCGGAAAAATGATACAAAGCCGTCTTTCCATGCAAAATTACGATGATTCTTATTTACTTTACCTTCTGCAACAAGGTAATAAAACAGCTGAAAGTATAATAATCGAGCGTTATACAAAGCTTGTTGTCTATTTTTCGGGAATATATTATATTCCTGGGAATGACAGCGATGACGTTATTCAGGAAGGACTTATCGGTCTTCTTGAAGCGGCAAGAAATTATAACAACAAAAAAAATGTTTCTTTTAATTCCTTTGCTTCTCTTTGTATATCAAGAAAAATCATTTCAGCTATACGCTCAGCAACACGAACAAAAAATTCTTTTCTTAATTCTTATATTTCTCTTGAGTATACCGACATTCCGGAATCACGTCTGAACCCGGAAGAAATTGTTATAAACAATGAAAATATAAAATTCATTAAGGAAAAAATTGAACAGGCATTATCCAAAAGGGAAAGAGATGTACTTTTATGCTTTTTAAAAAATATGAGCTATAGTGAAATAGCAAAAAAATTAGGAAGCAACGAAAAGTCTGTTGATAATGCATTATCGCGCTCAAGGCGTAAATTGAACATACTTTTACAAAACTGAACACACACGCCCATGTAGCTGAAAAAGAAAGACAGTTTTAATTGTCGGTGCAACTCCGACCGGGGGCAAGACTATTTAGAAGCGAGGTAAATTCAATGTACGAAGACAAAACATTAATTTGCAAAGATTGTGGTAACGAATTCGTTTTTACTGCAGGAGAACAGGAATTCTATGCTGAAAAAGGATTCGAAAACGAACCGCAAAGATGTAAAGAATGCCGGGACAACAGAAAGAACACACTTAAACAATCAAGAATTATGTATGAAATTGTATGTGCAGAATGCGGGAAAGTCGACAAGGTTCCTTTTGAACCGCGTAATGATAAACCTGTATACTGCAGCGAATGTTTCTCTAAGCAACAACAATAAATAACAGATACATAAAATCCGCAGATAAGACGGGGGGTTTATAACATCCCATTTTACCTGCGGGTTTTTTACTGTCTACATAAATTAACTATACTACGCCTTTATTATTTTGCTGCTAATGCCGCACCGACTATTCCGGCATCGTTAAAGAGCTGTGCAATTCTTATATCTGTTTTCTGCATGAACTTATTATAGTCAAGCTTATTTACACATTCCTTTATAGGATTGAGGAGCTTATCTCCCTCCTTACTTATGCCTCCGCCGATTACAAGAATTTCAGGCTGGAATATATTTACTATAGATGCAATTCCTGTTGCAACATATTCAATATATTTATCTACAACCTTCTGCGCGGTCTCATCGCCTTCAGCTGCTGCCAAAAATGATGTTCTGCCGCTTATCTTACCGTTTTCCTCTGCTATTTTATGCATGAGGCTGTCAGGATTAGCTTTCATAGCTTCCTTTGTTTGTCTTATAAGAGCCGTAACAGATGCATATGCTTCCCAACATCCGTCAGCTCCGCATGAACAATGTTCACCGCCCATTTTCATTATGAAATGACCAAGCTCAGCACCGGCAAAGTTAAATCCTCTGTAAAGCTTGCCGTCAAGAACAACTCCACCACCTACTCCTGTTCCGAGAGTAATAAATATAAAGCTCTTTGCAGTTGCTCCTGTTGCCACATACTCACCGTATGCCGCCGCATTCGCATCGTTTTCAATATTAACCTTAACATCTATTCCGAGGCATTTTCTTATTTCATCCGCCATAGGAACGTGGTCCATTGCAATATTATTTGAATATGCAATTACACCGTTATCAGTATCCACAGTTCCCGGACAGCCTATACCAATTGATTCGATATCTTCAAGCTTATATCCGTTTTCAAGTGTTACTTTCTTTGTAAGCTCTGCCATATCCATCACGATTTCTGACCAGTGACGCTCAGCAAGTGTCGGTGTTGAGTCTGACGCAACAACTTTATTATTCTTATCAACAATACCAACTGCAATATTGGTTCCACCCAAGTCTATTCCTATATACATAACTAAAACCTCTCTTATTTTATTTTTTTACATTCAAGATAAAACTTCTTATCGTGCGCTTCACCCATTGAGAACGTTTTTCTCGGCAAAGCACCGTCATGGATAACTGTTTCAAACAATTCGCTTTTCTCCATCGACGGAAGTATAAATCCGATTGAATTTTCCGCGTCTGAAAGCTTTTCAACTACATCTTCACCGTGAATATAGTCCACTTCACCACGGTTATTTTCAAGGTACTCATCAAGGAATTTCCCGAGAGTTCCGACAGCAAGCTGTGATGGGGCATCGGTAATATATACCTTCTTTTTCTCACCGCCAAGACATACGGTAAACACCTGACCACCGTTATTTTCATAAGATGCACCCGGATAATATTTAAACAAATCATTTAAAAGCTTATCTGCATCAACATCTGTAACAACACGGTGAATAGCTTCAAACTCCAGTGTATCGTCATGAACATTCATAAGCTCCACAAGAGCAAATCTTGCCGGATGAACAGCCTTTTCTGCATCAGAAAGGCTGCCTTTCAGATTCTCCCAGCAGGCTTTAGCTGTAGCAAGTGAATGGTTTCCATCACCCACAGCAAACTGAAGTGTAGCTTTATCGGTTTTATATTTACCAACAAACGTTTCTCTTTCCCCGAGCTTTTCAATCGCTGACAAAACACTCTTTGTTGTATCCGAATCAATCAGATATCCCTTGAGATGTCCTGAATTCATCTGCAAATCAAAATCATACAGCTTTTCAAACGAGTCCGCTTTTTCCTTAAGCGGTTCAATAACAGTTCTCTTATCATCGTCAATAAGCATCAGAATATGCGGCATCTCAAGCGCAGCATTTTCACGTATTTTCACACGTGGAGGAATACGTTCAAGAACTGTTCCTTCAGTAGCCCTGATAAGAGATTCGCTGCCTTTATTATAATCATAATGCTCTAAATCAACAGTTCCTATTATTCCGTAACGAGCCTTACCGTTTCTCTGCAGTCTTTCCACAAACACAAGAGAGTTTTTATATTCTTCGAACACGCCTGAAGAAATATACTCATCTATATTTTTATTTATCACTGCAATTCTTCCGTCTCCTTCGCTCAGAAAGGCCTCTGGATATATAATATTGAGTGCAGAAGGGCTGTCTCCGACATTAGCCTTAACTTCATTCCAGTAGTCCGGCTCAGATGTATACTGGTCACAGGCAACAACACTCCATTTTTTTAAATCCGTATTTTTAGGGATAAGAATATCCGCAGAATTAAAAATCATATTATCTTATTCTCCTTTTCAGACAATTTCACACGCCACGGCTCCCGTTGCGGAAATGAAATCCTCAGTTTTGATTTCAAGCGATATCCCACACACACCTCCGCTTACATAAATAACGTCCTGTTGCAAACATGAATTGTTTATATATGTCGGATACTGCTTCTTCATTCCTATAGGCGAAACGCCTCCCCTGATATAACCTGTAAGGGAAAGCAATTCCTTTACAGGTATAAGCTGAACACTTTTATTTCCTGATTCAGATGCAAGCTTTTTAAGATTAACCTCATTATTAACAGGAATAACAGCGACAATCACACCTGTTTTGTCGCCTTTCCCGACAAGAGTCTTATATGTTTTTGCCGGGTCAGTTCCTAAAAGCTCTGCAATCTTACATCCGAAATTATCACCAACCTCATCGGCTTCATATTCATAAGCCTTAAAAGGTATTTTCTTAGCAGTCAGCATACGCATAGCATTGGTAACAACATGTTTTTTCTTAGCCATAATCATCACTCACTAAAAATCCGCAGCTACTGCTGCGGATTTCTTCATTAAATATAATCAATGCAGACAAGAATTAGTTTAAGATAGAAAGTTCTGTTTCTTTATCGAACAAATGAACCTTATTCATATCAAATGCAACTTTGATTGTCTGACCTGCCTGAGCAGTTGTTCTCTGATTAACTCTTGCAGTAAACGGCTGTTCTGAAATCTTAAGGTAAAGATATGTTTCTGCACCCATCATTTCAGTTACATCAACATCAGCTGATACTGTGCTTCCTTCATTAGCTGAAATAAGCATATCATCATCATGAATATCTTCAGGTCTGATACCGAGCATAATTTCTTTGCCGATATAAGCTGAAAGCTCCTGCTTATTAGCCTTTCCTTCCGGAAGCTTGAGTGAGCAGTTACCGAATTCTGCATATACACCATCGTCTTTCTTAACGATTGTAGCATCAACAAAGTTCATCTGCGGGCTACCAATAAATCCGCCAACAAAAGCGTTTACAGGATGGTTATAAAGATTTGACGGAGTATCAACCTGCTGAACAACACCGTCTTTCATAACAACAATTCTTGTACCCATTGTCATAGCTTCTGTCTGGTCATGTGTAACGTAGATGAATGTTGTTTCAAGCTTTTTATGAAGCTTGTTAATCTCTGTTCTCATTGCAACACGAAGCTTAGCATCAAGGTTTGAAAGAGGTTCGTCCATGAGGAATACTTTAGGACTACGAACAATCGCACGACCAAGAGCAACACGCTGTCTCTGACCACCTGACAAAGCCTTAGGTTTTCTGTCAAGAAGGTGGCTGATATCAAGAATTGTTGCAGCTTCATTTACACGTCTCTTGATTTCATCCTTCGGTGTTTTACGAAGTTTGAGAGCAAATGCCATGTTTTCAAATACAGTCATATGAGGATATAATGCATAGTTCTGGAAAACCATTGCAATATCTCTGTCTTTAGGAGCAACATCATTCATAAGCTTACCGTTTATGTAAAGCTCACCTTCACTGATTTCTTCAAGACCTGCAATCATACGAAGTGTGGTTGACTTACCACAACCTGAAGGACCAACAAGAATGATAAATTCCTTATCCTCGATATCAAGGTTAAAATCACTTACAGCGGTAACACCGCCTGCGTATCTTTTGTAAATACCTTTCAGTTGTAAATCTGCCATTTTTAAACTCCTCTCGCTTTTAAAGCAACTTTTATATAATTAATTGATAATTATTTACGGCTTTCGGGGTGAAACTCCCCAATCCTGAAACAATAAATTAATTTACGCTTATATCATACCACAAACCACCTGATTTGTGAAGTCCATAAATGCACAAATTTTCAAGTGCTTCTTTAGTCACAATTCCCAAAGGAGAAAAAACAAGATAAAATATACCTTTTTCCTTGTTGATTTTGCATAAATTATCTTGTTTTTCTTTGATTATTCAGCTATTTCAAATTGCGTGTTTTGGCGAAATTGCATATTTTTTTGAAATAATTTTTATATTTTTTTACTTTAACCAAAAGTCTGGTTTGTAACTTTATTACTCTGTTTTAGCCTCAGCGATAACTTTTTCGGCAACCGCAGCCGGTGCAGGTTGATATTTTGTGAATTCAAATGTAAATACACCTCTGCCGCGGCTCATTGAACGTAAATCCGTAGCATACTTGAACATCTCTGACATAGGCACCTCTGCTTCAACCATATTGAGTCCCGGTTTATCACTTTCACCCATACCCATAATCTGACCGCGGCGCTTATTGATGTCTCCGATAATATCACCCATGATATTTTCAGGAATATAAACCTTAAGATAACCGATAGGCTCAAGAAGAACAGGGTTTGCAGCAGTCATACCTGCCTTGAACGCAATTGATGCCGCTGTTTTGAATGCCATTTCCGAAGAGTCAACAGGATGATATGAACCATCAAGAAGTGTTGCCTTCATATTAACAACGGGATATCCTGCAAGAACACCGCTCTTACAGCAGTCACGAAGCCCTTTTTCAACTGCCGGGAAGTAGTTTTTCGGAACACTTCCGCCGAATACGCTTTCTTCAAAAGTAAGCTCTTCTGTAATACCGGGTTCAAATTCAATCCATACATGACCGTACTGACCGTGACCTCCGGACTGTTTCTTATGTTTACCTTCAACCTTAGCTTTTCCGCGGATTGTTTCTCTGTAAGGAACAATCGGGTCTTCAAGATTTACACTAACACCGTATTTAGCATTAAGCTTGCTTATAAGTACATCAATATGCTGTTCTCCAAGACCGTTAATAAGGGTCTGCTTTGTCTCAGGATTGTTTGTAACTGTAAATGTCGGGTCTTCATCTGTAAGCTTTGTAAGACCGCTTACAATCTTTTCTTCATCGCCCTTTGCCTTAGGAGCAACCGCCATTGAAAGCACAGGTGCAGGGAAATCAATACCTGTAAGAATAATATCCTTACCTGTATCACAGAGAGTATCGCCTGTCTTTGTCTTGTCAAGCTTTGCAACAGCACCGATATCTCCGGCTTTAATCATCTTTGTATCAATCTGCTTCTTACCTGAAAGCATAAATACCTTGCCGATTTTTTCTTCTGCGCCCTTATTGGGGTTGAACAGCGAGGAATCAGCCTTAACATCCCCGGAATATACTCTGAACAGAGAAAGCTTACCTACATACGGGTCAACAATTGTTTTGAATACGATTGCCGCTGTTGATTCAGCCTCTGACTGAACTACTTCAACAGGCTCACCGTTTGAAGCCTTATATGCCATTTCTTCTATTTCCGACGGAGCGGGCAGATATTTGCCGATACCGTCCATAAGACTGCGCACGCCTATATTGTCCTGACCTGAACCGCAGTATACAGGATAAATACTGCCTTCCTTAACACCACGTCTTATAGCCTTTTTGATTTCGTCAAAGGTAAATTCTTCACCGTTAAAGTATTTTACCATCAATTCTTCATCGGTCTCCGCAACAGCTTCCATAATCATTTCACGAAGCGGTGCAACAGTTTCAGCCATTCCTTCCGGTACAGGGATATCAACTCTGTCCTGACCTTCATAACGTCTTGCTGTCATATCTACTATATCAACGAATCCCTTGAACTCATCGCCTTCACGGATAGGATATACGAAAGGTGTAACACTCTTTCCGAAAACTTCCTTCATCTGTTCAAGAGTTTTTTCGTAATTTGCTTTTTCATCGTCTATTTTATTTACAAAGAACATTGTAGGAACACCGCGCTGCTTTGCATAAGAAAATACCTGTTCTGTACCAACTGACACGCCACTGCGTCCGCTGAGTACCACGAGAGCCGAATCAGCTGCTCTGCATCCCTCTTTTACATCACCCACAAAATCGAAAAATCCGGGTGTATCTATCATATTATATTTCATGCCCTTCCATTCAACAGGCGCTACTGCCGCTGAAATTGAGAACTGTCTCTTTATTTCTTCGGGTTCGTAATCACAAACAGTATTTCCGTCTGCAACCTTACCCATTCTGTCTGTCATTTCTGCATTATAAAGCATTGTTTCTGCCAGCGTTGTTTTTCCGCATTTGCCGTGCCCCATAACTACTACATTTCTGATTTCCTCCATTGAATAATCTTTCATATTTTTTACCTCCTTTTAATGTTTACAAAAAGTATATTACATATATACCCACATTATAAAACTTTAAACAAAAAAAACACCGTCATAATAATCAAACTTTCACAGTGTTTTTTGTGTATTTTTTCGGGACAGACATTTATTTTACTTTTTTCAATATAGCTTCCATTCTTAAATCAAGTTCTGCACTCATACGGGCACATTCATAAAGCTCAATAGTTATATCTCCGTCAAAGTCCATATTCTTTTTATACCTCACCTGATGTTCAAGAGACGCCCAGAAATCCATAGCTATTGTCCGAAGCTGAATTTCAACTCTCATAACCTTTTTCTCGTGTGCAAGAAATATGGGAATTGCCACAATCAGATGAAGACTTCTGTATCCGTTTGACTTAGGATTTTTTATATAATCCTTTACTTCAACAAGCGTGACGTCATCCTGTTTTATAAGAGAGTCTGCAAGAATATAAGCATCTCCCGGCGAATTACATACAACCCGTATACCGGCTATATCATTAATGTTTTCTTCAATAGCATCAATTGTGTAAGGAAGATTTTTTCGTCTGAGCTTCTCTATTATACTATGAGGTGATTTTAGTCTTGATTTTATAAAGCTTATCGGATTTCTGTCGTATTCGAGAGAATACTCTTCATTTAAAACATTAAACTTCGTTTCAATTTCCATCATAGCACACTTATAATATGTCATAAGCTTTATGTACTGAGAATCATCTGTTTTAATTCCTTCTGTTTCCATTGTTTTATCCATTTAATTTTCTCCGTTTATCTTTTAGTCTTTGTTTTTTTGCTGTCTTCAAACATATTATGTAATTCTCTCAGATGTTCACCAAGAGGTTTCCATGTTCTGAACGGTCGGAAAAATCTGTATTTTTTTCTGCTGTTTTCATATGCAATTCTGATATGTTTTTTTATAACCTCATATTTAATATTCAATAGCAGTCATGCAAATCGCCATAATTATAAACAGAATTATTTTATCCGCAGCCGTATTTCCTGTGAAACTGTATTTTTCAAACGAAGCAATTATATATAAAACACATAGTCCGAAACCGTAAATCGGAAGATATGGACCGGTACAAAATCCCGGATTTATCCATTTACTTTCCGGATTCCTTAATGTTATTATTCTTCTGAATACAAGTTCTATAATCCAGCCTGCCAGTGAACCTATAAAAAATAAAAACGACAATATCAAACAAAAACTCATAATTTCCCCTTTTTATTTTATTATACATTTTTTTAATATATAATCAATATATAATATATTAATTTTCTGTAAAATCACTTTACTTTTCCGATTAAATATGATAAAATATAGCAGAAAATAATTAAAAAGGAATGAATAATAATGAATGTAACCAATTTATATATTATCCGTCACGGTCAGTCACAGGGAAATCAGTACGATTTGTTTCTCGGACATACTGACCTTGATTTATCCGAAAAAGGACATATGCAGGCTGAAATAACTGCAAAATATCTGGAAGATATCCATGCAGATGCAATATATTCAAGCGACCTTTTAAGAGCATACAACACAGCAAAGCATACGGCGGACAAAAAGGGAATGGAAATTATCAAAAGCGAAAATCTCCGTGAAGTTTTTGCCGGCGACTGGGAAAATAAAAGCTTTGACTACCTGGTAGATACATATAAAGAAGAATACGGCATGTGGCTTCACGACTTAGGAAATGCGCAGTGTACAAACGGCGAAAAAGTCACAGATTTACAAAAACGTATAACGGACGAAATCAGAAAAATCGCAGAAGAGAACACCGGCAAGACAGTGTTTATTTTCTCTCACGCAACACCGATACGTGTTATGCAGGCATATGCAGAAAACAAAACAAAAGATGAAATAAAAGATGTACCGTGGGCAACAAACGCATCTGTCACTCATATAAAATATCAGAATGGAGAGTTCATACCCGTTGCGTACAGCATGGACGAGCATATGGGCGAGCTGACAACAGCTCTTCCCGACAACGCATAATTTACAAAAATTTCCTTTATCTTTTCTGAATATAATTCTCAAAAATGCGTAAAATAAGACCGTAATACAGCGGTTGAACAACAAAAAGCCGCAAACTAAAAATGTATTACTTTCATTTATGAAGGAGGGTCCTTCATAAACGAAAACGCAGTTTACAGGCGCGCATGTAAAACTGCAAAATTAAAATGTTCGGGAGGATTGCTCAGATGAATTGTAACGGTAAAGCAAACGAATCTATCAAATGCACTGTCCAGCAGTGTGCGCATCATTGCGGAAGCAGCGACTACTGTACTTTAGGTACAGTAAGTATCGGAACTCATGAAATGAACCCTACAATGGTAGAGTGCACGGATTGTAACTCATTTCAGTTAAAAAAATAATTCCGATAAAGTGATTGGAAATCGCCCGACTCTTTACGGTTTCATTGTACAGGGAACAGTGTTCACTGCGCAGTGAAGAAAAACAACCCGGTTGTACAAATGTACAGGCGGGTTGTTTTTGGTCTATTAATATTCCTGAAATCATATACTTTACTGATTGGAGGGATAATTATGAACCATACTTATTCCGTTGAAGATACCGAAAAAAGATTTAAAACAGATATAAAAAACGGTCTGTCTTCTTCAGAAGCAAAAAAAAGGCTCTCTTCCGCCGGCAAAAATATACTGAAAGAAAAGAAGGACAAAAATCTTATTTTTCTGTTCTTTGAGCAATTTAATGATTTTCTGATTATAATACTGATTGCAGCAGCCTGTCTTTCTTTTTTTACGAATATTGTCGAAAAAAACGGTGAATGGGCAGAACCTGTGGTTATACTTTCCATAATTATATTTAATGCCTTTCTCGGAGTTATTCAGGAAAGGCGTGCCGAAAAAAGTATTGATGCGCTGAAAAAAATGACTGCTCCTGCCGCATATGTCATACGTGACGGTACGGAAAAATCCGTAGTCGCCTCCGACATTGTCCCCGGTGATATCGTAGTTCTCCGCTCCGGGAATGTAGCTCCGGCTGATATGAGGTTGTTTGAAGCTGTAAATGCAGAAGCTGATGAATCAGCACTTACAGGCGAGAGTGTTCCTGTCACCAAAAACTGTACTACAGTTTCAGATGAATACGTTCCTCTTGCAGAACGGACAAATATGGTATATTCCGGCACGTACATAACAGGAGGATTTGCCAAAGGCATTGTCACAGCAACAGGCATGAACACCGAAGTCGGAAAGATTGCAGGCATGCTGTCCGAAACGGAAAGCGTTCAGACACCTCTTCAGAAAAAGCTTGATAATACAGGAAAATGTCTTGGCATCTGCGCACTTCTTATTTGTGCATTCGTATTTGTGATAGGTGTATGGCATAAATTATCACCTTTTGACATGTTTGTAACTTCAGTAAGCCTTGCAGTTGCCGCTATCCCCGAAGGATTGCCTGCCATCGTAACTATCATGCTGTCGCTCGGTGTACAGAAAATGGCGAAATCAGGAGCAATAGTAAGAAACCTTCCTGCCGTTGAAACACTCGGAAGTGCCGACATTATATGCACCGACAAAACAGGAACACTTACAAAAAACCAAATGACTGTTCAGGAAGTTTACGGTGATATGTCAAAGACCGTAGAATACGGTGTTCTGTGTTCTGCAGAGAATACAAAAAATCCTACAGAGCTTGCAATAAAAAAATATGCAGAGTTAAGGAAAATCAATCCTGATTATACAAAGAAAACAAGCGAAGAACCGTTTTCTTCAAAAACAAAAGAAATGCGTGTTATGTACGGAAAGCTACTGACTGTAAAGGGTGCTCCTGAGATAATATTGAACTCATGTATATCATACTCCGACGGTTCTGCTGTCAAACCGATAACACCGCTTAAAAAAAGCGAAATACTTACTATGAACAAAAAATTTGCAGAAAAGGCTTTGCGTGTTATTGCCGTAGCATACTCCCCTGCTGCAAAAAACATTCATGACAGAAATCTTATATTCTGCGGTCTTGTCGCTATGTCCGACCCGCCGAGACCTGATGCAATTGAAGCAGTAAAATTATGTAAAGAAGCAGGAATAAAGCCTGTGATGATAACAGGTGACCACGTTCAGACAGCCTGTGCAATAGCACTTGAAACAGGCATTCTCTCTGACGGCGGAGAATGTATAACCGGCAGCGAAATCGACAGAATGAGCGATGAAGATTTTGAAAACAGAATAGAAAACTGCTGTGTCTTTGCAAGAACATCACCTGAACATAAAATCAAAATTGTAAAAGCTTTTCAAAAAAAGGGAAAAATTGTAGCCATGACAGGTGACGGAGTAAATGATGCCCCGGCACTTAAAGGAGCTGATGTCGGATGCGGTCTCGGAAAATCAGGTACCGATGTCGCAAAGGCTTCTTCGGATATTGTTCTCACAGACGATAACTTTGCAACAATAATCAAATCGGTACGCATGGGACGTGAAATTTACAGCAACATAAGAAAAGCCGTAAAATTTCTCCTGTCAAGCAATATAGGAGAAATATTTACGGTATTCTGCGCCATATTATTCGGCTGGCCGGCACCGCTTGCCGCCATGCAGCTTTTATGGATTAATCTCGTAACAGACTCTCTGCCGGCAATAGCACTTGGTGTTGACAAAAGCGACGAAGACTTGCTTCTAAAAGGAAAGAATACAGATACTCTCTTTACATGGGATATGACAGTATCAATTATTCTCGAAGGAATAATGATTGGTGCTCTCGGACTTGTTGCATTTTTCATCGGCATGAAAACAGATATCATCACCGGACGTACTATGAGCTTTTGCGTGCTCGGTCTGTCACAATTAGTACACTCTTTCAATATGAGAAGTAATACAAAAAGTGTATTAAAAGGCGGTATTACAGAAAATAAAATTCTTTTACTGTCATTTATCGTAGGTGTGATAATGCAGATAGGCGTTGTATGTCTTTGCCCATCGCTGTTCGGAGTTGTCATGCTCACACTCCGCCAATGGCAGACAGTAGCCGCTCTTTCCATCGTTCCTCTTATAGTGATAGAGCTTCAGAAGCTTGTAAACAGAAAACTCAGTTAAGCATAAGATTTATATAAACAGGTTTGTTAAATTCAATATCCTTAAAATAATATACCATTGAGAAAGGTGTTTCCCCGTCCGTGTCAAATTCAGAAACAACAGCTTTCGCAGCATTGGTATCTGCCATAAGCTTTCCGGCATACGGCTCAATATCTCCCATAGTATGTTCATTTATATAAAGAACATCTTTTTCAACATAATAAATAATATAACCGCTTTTATATATCCTTACATTTCCGTAGCAGTCATATATCGCCCTGAACGATTTTTCATCACGCTTTGGCAATACTGCTTCGAAATATTCCGTATAAAAGCGGTTAAGCTTTTTATAATCATATTCTTCAGAAAAATCGGAATCAGATACTGTATTGCCTTTTAAAACCGTTCTCTTTTTGAGATAAGAAAAATTCCTGAAACCGTATTTTTCATAGAATCCGAAAAGGCTTCCGGATGCCGGAATCAGAAAAGCCATATCATACCCTCTTTTTTCAAGAGTATTCAGCATAAAATTCATTATATCTGACGAATACCCCATACCACGGTATCTGCTGTCTGTTGCAACTCCGCATATATAAGCACAGCGATACCCGCCAATCTCTTCCTCGACAGCAAATGCCATAGATTTAAGACCGTTATTTTCTATTATAAATGTATTCTCAGGTTTAAATTTATCGCTAAAAAATAATGATATATATTCATCTGTATCTCCGAAAACAGTTTTCCACAGTTTTTTAAGCTCAGATACAGAATAGTTTTCAGCTGTTTTTACAATCATATTCTGACATTATACATTTTCAAAAGAAATGCAGGGCGGTAAGAAAGCTTTGCTTTTCTTAAGCCTTCGACACCCATGTCCTCCTCTCTGTTGACGTACTCGGTATCAAGCCAGCATTCATTTATGAAGAAATTATTGATTGCATTGAACGCTCCGCGATAGTTGCTGTCAGCCTTTTCTATAATGATATGTGCCATTTTTCCGTTATTCATATATTCACCGACTGAATATGCGATAAGCTTTCCGTCACAAATAATGGCGATTCCTTTTAGTCCGAGTTCTTTTCTTAATTTAAGTGCTTCACTGCAAACCGCAGTTTCAGCTTCAAGGTATCCCTCTTCGACTGTTTTTGAGTCAAACCATTCTTCGGTAAGCCTGATACACTCGTCAACAATTTTCTCATCTATTTCAATTATTTCATATTCATAAGAATTTTTAAATCCGTTCAGATGATTACGTTTTGACTGAAGCTTTTTCCCTGAAAGCGTTGCAAGGCTTTTAGTTTCATAGACGTAATTGCCGTTGTCTTCTCTGTATTCAACAGTGGCATCAGGATATGCATTTTTTACTGTTTCGGCCTGAGCTTCAGTAAGGTTTACGAGATGAGCCTTTCCGTATTCTCTATTTATTTCATTAAGTAGTAACAGAAAGGTTTTTTCATCTGTTTCAGGCAGACAAAAGTACGGATTTCCCGTATTTCTTGAAACTCCCTTAAGCACTATATCACCTGATTCGGTAACTGCATATTCTATGCCTGAATATCTTTTCCACAAATATAATGTTGTAAAGCTTAAAAAAGAAGAAACCTGCGGAAACTTCTCATAGTATTTGTCAAAAACAGACTTATCCTCCAGAGTTAATTTTTTAAATTCCATTTATATTACCTCCATTTATATTATACTCCGAAATTTTATAATATTCAATATCAAAAAGATAAATTTAACAAAATATCCTATATTTACATATGGTAATTGACATTTTTTCTCTCGTATGGTATACTAAATTCATTAAATATTATCCGGAAAGGAAAATAATTATGAATTATATCTCTGACGAAAGAAGATACGAAAATATGGAATACAGAAAATGCGGTGAAAGTGGATTAAAGCTTCCTGCAGTATCTCTCGGATTGTGGCATAATTTCGGTGATAATGCTGACTTCGAAAATATGTGCAGAATGTGCTTTACTGCTTTTGATAACGGCATAACACATTTCGACCTCGCTAACAATTATGGCCCCAAAGCAGGAAGTGCTGAAACTAATTTCGGTAAAATACTTTCCGGACATATGAAAAGCTACCGTGATGAAATGATAATCAGCACAAAGGCAGGATATTATATGTGGCCCGGCCCTTACGGTGATAACGGCAGTAAAAAATACCTGACAGCCAGCCTTGACCAGAGTCTGAAACGAATGAATCTTGAATATGTTGATATTTTCTATCATCACAGAATGGATCCCGACACTCCGCTTTACGAAACAATGTGGGCGCTTGACAGCATAGTTAAAAGCGGTAAAGCTCTTTATGCCGGTCTGTCCAATTATGACGGTCCGACAATGGAAAAAGCGGCAAAAATATTGGAAGAATTGCATTGTCCTTTCGTGATTAACCAGAATGCATATTCTATATTTGACAGAACGGTTGAGAAAAACGGAATAATCAAAAGCGCTGTAGAAAAGAAAAAGGGAATGATTATCTTCAGTCCGCTCGCACAGGGACTTCTTACCGACCGTTATTTATATGGAATCCCTGAAGACAGCCGTGTAAGAACAGACGGAAGATTCCTGAACGAAAAATCACTCTCTGCCGAAAAGTTAAAAAAAATCAAGGCGCTGAATGATGTGGCCGAAAGAAGAGGTCAGACTCTTGCACAAATGGCACTTTCATGGGTGTATAGCCACGAAGGCGTTACAAGTGTTCTGATCGGTGCTTCAAAACCTGAACAGATAATTCAGAACATTAAAATGACTGAGAACCTTAAATTCACAAAGGAAGAATATGAAGAAATAGATGCAATTGCTCTGTAAAAACAGGCATCGGGATATAACAACGTTCAAAGGGAGTATATGTAACATGAAAGAATATAATGTCAGCGTACCTGTAAATTGTATGAATCTTGATGATATAGGACGTGAAAAAATCTTAGCTAAGCTTAAGGAATTTGACGCCAAAAGAATTTTTTTGAATTTTGAGGAGGCTGTTGATTCGGGTGGTGTATATTATTCAGATATTGATATACATCTTGATCAAATGAATAAATTGCGTTCGGCAACTACTTTTTTTAAAAGTCATGGCTACGAAGTTGCAGCCTGGTTCTGGGCTCTTATGACAGATAAAAAATTAGATTTTATACGGCTACATGATTTCAACGGAAATAAAATTCCTGCCTTTTCCTGCCCTACAGATGAAAATTTTGTAAAATATGCTGTTGATTGCATTGAAGATATTGCTCGTTGCGGTGTAGATATGATTGTTTTTAATGATGATTTACGTTACGGCTTCTTTTCGAGCGAAATGAATTGTTTGTGTGAAAATCATATTAAGCATATCTGCGAAATAGTTGGAGAAGACCTCAACCGTGATGAACTGAAACAACGGATAAAAAACGGAAGTGAAAATAAATACCGTGATGCATATGTAAAAGTAAACAAGGAAAGTTTATTGAATTTTGCAACATCTATGCGAAAAAGGGTGGACAAGATAAATCCTTCTATAAGAATGGGTTTTTGTGCCGTCATGTCATCGTGGAGTATTGATGGAGACGCTTTTGAGATGGCAACAGCATTAGCAGGTAAAAATAAACCGTTTATACGTTTAATAGGAGCTCCGTATTGGGCTGTAGAAAAAAACTGGAAAAACAGACTTCAGGATGTGATTGAACTTAACAGAATGGAAAAATCATATTTTCTCGGAAAAGAAATTGAACTGATTGCCGAAGGAGATGCATGGCCAAGACCGAGAACCCAGTGTCCTGCAACCTTTGTTGAAGGATATGATACAGCACTCAGAGCAACTCAAGCACTTGATGGCATTTTAAAAATAGGAATTGACTATACTGCCTCAATCGACTATGATGAAGGATATGCAAAATTTCATGTAAGAAATAAGCCTTTATATAAAAAGATTGAATCAGATTTCGCAGATAAAAAGTGTGTTGGTGTTCGTGTGTACGAGTATGCAGAAAAATTTAAAACCATGAAAAATCCTAATGAATTGGGAGAAATTTACAATCCTGAAATGCTGTTCTTTTCTGAAGCAGCACGTACACTTACATGTAACGGAATACCTACTGTGTATGATGCAACGGATGGAGTAGGAATTGTATTTGGAGAAAATGCACGTAGTTTACCGACGGAAGTTCTTAAATACGGAGTCATAATGGATATTGCTGCTGCAGCAATATTGTCAGAAAGAGGGATTGATGTAGGTATTGAACAGTTTGGGGAAAAGGTTGAAGTTTTAAGTGAAACTTTTATTAATTCCAACAATAGAATTATTGCATTCAATTCTCCAGCATATAACATAGGTCTGAAAAACACTGCTACAATTTTGAGTATAGGAAATACCCGCACAGGTAATGTTCCTTTGTCTTTTATATATGAAAACTCCGATGATGAAAGATTTTTGATAATTAATACAAACCCTCGTTCAAACGATACTTTGATGAGGCATTATGCAAGAGGATATCAGTATCGTGATTTTCTGGGTGAAAATTTTTGCGCAACATGTACCGGTAATCCTGATGTTTATCTATTATGCAGTCAAGGGAACGGAGAGCTTGCCGTGGGCGTGTGGAACTTTTGTATAGACCCTGCTTTGACTCCTGTTGTTGAGTTAGGGAAAGAATATAGAAATATCCGATTTATAAACGGTAATGGCAAACTTTGCGGAAAGACTGTAGAACTTGATGAGATTCCGGCATATGGCTTTACAGGATTTGTTTTATCATAGAAGGCGGCAATAACTGCAAATCGTTTTGTATATAATTTGCTTAGAACTGTCAAAAAAAGAAAATACCTTCATGGAGGTTATACATATGGATAATAAAATACAAATATTCGAAGATAAGAAAATAAGAACTGCGTGGGATGAAGAAAAAGAAGAATGGTATTTTTCTGTTGTTGATGTAGTTGGTGTTTTAACGGATAGTCCTAATCCAAATAACTACTGGAAGGTGCTAAAAAAGCGTTTAAAAGACGAAGGTAATGAGTCGGTTACAAATTGTAACCAACTGAAATTAAAATCACCTAAAGATGGGAAAAAATATAAAACAGATGTGGCTGATACTGAACAACTACTCCGTATTATTCAATCCATTCCATCACCCAAAGCAGAGCCTTTTAAAATGTGGTTGGCACAAGTGGGAAAAGAACGTATTGAGGAAACCATAGACCCTGAACTTGCAATAGACAGAGCTCTTGAAACATCCACAACAGATATTTCAAAAGAAGAACACCCGCAAGGACTTTCGGAAAATATTAAGGTTGCAAAGCGTGGCGGTAATGTTGCAAAAATTGCCAGACAAGCATTAGAAACAGAAACAGGAAAGTCTGTTATTACTTCGCAAAATGCAATTGAATTGAATAAAGTTGTAACTGACTTAATTGAAAGAGTTACTGATGAGGATGAAAACTAATATATTTTTTTGTCCCTTATATAAAGATTGTCGAAAGGAAGAATAAAATGAGTAAAGTGATATTAATTTCTATTGATGGAATGAGACCAGACGGTCTTTTGAAGTGTGGCAATAGCTTTGTTGAAGAATTTCAGAAAAAAACATCATATACTTTTTCTGCAAAAACGGTATACCCGTCCATAACATTGCCGTGCCATCTTTCTATGTTTCATAGCGTTCCGCCTGAAAGACACGGAACACTTTCCAATGATTATGTAGTGCCAGTTAGACCTGTAAGCGGATTATTTGAAGAACTAAAAGCTTGCGGGAAAAAGTGTGCTATGTATTATGGTTGGGAGCCGCTTCGAAATATCGGAAAAGTCGGTTCGCTAATAGCGGCAGAGTATATAAATGCATACTCCTTTGAACATACCGATGGAATGCTTACACATCGCGCTCTTGATTATATAAAATTAGCAAGACCGGATTTTGTATTTCTTTATATGGTGGAAACAGATGAAAAGGGCGGTCATGATTGCGGATGGATGAGTGAAACCTATCTTGAATACATTAACAAAGCGTTTGACAATGTGAAAAAAGTAATAGATGAGGTTGGTCAGGAATACACAGTTATTGTTACAGCTGACCATGGCGGGCATGACAGATGTCATGGTACAGATTTGCCCGAGGATATGACAATACCAATGTTTTTCCATGGTAATTGCTTTATGCAGGGAAAAGAACTGCAAGATGTAAGCATTCTTGATATAGCACCGACTATTGCAGATATAATGTCGATTATTGTACCGAGAGAGTGGGAAGGTAAAAGTCTTGTAAATAATATATAATTTTTAATCTTGGCCTAACACTACTGGCTATCGAAAAAGATTGACATCTGAATTATGCAGTCTTTATAAAGGGAATTATGCCGAAATGATAAACCTGAATTTGAAAGAGGTGTAGCTGTGCAAATATCTATTTGTAAACTTACTTATGAATTATTGGATGATTGGTTGTCTTATTTTGATAAGGATGCATTTTCGGACAATGATGAATGGTGCGGGTGTTATTGCATGTGCTATCATTGGGATAGTAAATTACAAGAAAAGCGGGCTTGGAATTGCGATAGAGCTTGTGCTAAATTCAACAGAAAACAAGCCATCAACTTTATAAAAAGCGGTCATATGCAAGGATATCTGGCATATGTTGACGGAAAGATTATCGGATGGTGCAATGCAAATGATAAAAAAGCATATAATAATGTCAATTTTAATTTTGCAGAAGAAGTGCCTGATAATGGTGAGAAAATCAAATCAATCGTTTGCTTTTCCGTTGCGCCTGAATACAGAGGATGCGGTGTCGCTACAGCTTTGCTTGAATATGTATGTCAGGATGCAAAAGTCGAGGGATTTGATTTGATAGAGGCATATCCGTTTGCACATAACGAAAACCATGCTTATCACGGACCTCTATCAATGTACAAAAAGAATGGATTTGAACGTTGCAGACAAATTGAAGGATGTATAGTTTACAAAAAAATTCTTTAATTTATAGAAGCATTATATTAGTTTTCAATAGATTTTAAATTTTAGCTTGAACCTATATAGGGGCGAAGAAATGCGCCCCTTGCCTAAAGGAAAAAAGGCCACAAAGTGACGAAAGGATTCAATATGGATAGAAAACATAACACTGATTTAACTATTAACGCAAGAACTTTGCGTAAGAATACGAAAAAAGAAATAATTGTCTTTGACAAAGACGGTACACTGATAGATTTTGATGATTTCTGGGTCAGTGTATCAATTTCAGCAGTAAACGAAGTTTTAAGTATCATAGGAAAAGAAGAAATAAATATAGAAAAAATTCTGAATGCCTTTGGCGTTGAGAACGGTGTTACGGACATTGACGGGATATTATGCAAAGGAACATATGAGGAGCTTGGACTTGCATTGCATGATATTCTAAAAGAATACGGATGCGAACAGACGGCTGAGAAAACAGTTGATATGCTGACAAATGCATATAAAAACAATTCAGATTCAGGCATTGTCAAGCCGACTTGCGACAACTTAAAAGATGCTTTGACTCATCTAAAAAATCAAGGCAGAAAGCTTGTGATTGTAACTACGGATAATTACGAAATTACATATAAGTGCCTTGATAAACTCGGAATTAAAGAATTGTTTGATGCTGTTTTTGCCGATGACGGAACAACCCCTGTAAAGCCTGATCCATCGTGCATACTTGAATACTTTAAAGCGAACGGAATTTCTGCAGACAGCGCTGTAATGATCGGCGATACAATGACAGATGTCCGTTTTGCACGAAACGCAGGCATGAATATTATTGCAGTCGGCAAAACCGAAAAAAACAGGCAAAGACTTATGTCTCATGCAGATTATGTTGTTGATGACGTTTCATATATTCATGATATAATAGAGGTGTACGAAAAATGATTACAGGTATTTTTGCAGGCATAACATGGGCACTTGAAACAATTGTTATTGCCATAGCATTATCTATGACACCATTTGTATCAGACAATGAAGGAATATTTCTGGCACCGTTTGTAAGTACTTTCTTACATGACACCTTTTCTTCAATTTATATGTGGATTTTCAGCGGTCTGAGAAAAGAAGCTAAAAACATTCTGAAAATTTTCAAAACAAGCGATTTCAAATGGTTAGTAATAGCCTCCGCAATAGGCGGACCTGTCGGCATGACAGGATATGTGCTTGCAGTTAATTACATGGGTTCTTCCATCGGTGCAATAGCAAGTGCCATATACCCTGCAATAGGAAGTCTTTTAGCATATGTATTCCTGAAAGAGAAAATCAAATGGTATCAATGGATATTTTTAGTATGTACTTTGGTTGGCGTTCTTGGAATAAGCTACTCCCCCGAACTGAACATAAAAAACTTCTGGATAGGACTGCTTGGAGCATTTATGTGTGCTTTTGGTTGGGGAACGGAAGGAGTTATATTATCTAAATGCCTGAAAAGTACAAGCATAAAAAGCGAATACGCACTTACAATACGTCAGACTGTTTCAGCTTTGATTTACGGAATCGTGATAATTCCCGCGCTTGGTGGCACAGGATTTACGATAAACCTGTTCCAATACGAAAACATCTCAGTAATTCCCGTTATCATGCTTGCCGCTTTGTTTGCAACCGTATCATATCTTCTTTATTATAAAACTATTGCAAAAAAAGGTGCAGCAAAGGCTATGGGCTTAAACATCACATATACTGCATGGGCTATGTTCTTCTCAATCATACTGTTTCGTGATTACTCCCTGCTTAATCCTGTCACACTGTTTTTCGGCATGGTGGTAGTAGTATGCGGAATACTTTCGGGAACAGATATAACGAATAAATAATTCACCGAATAAAATTTGATTTAAATAACAGAAAGAAGTTTACACATTATGAGTTTAAATAACAGAACATTTGAAAATGCACGAGCTTTTATTTACAGAAATGCAAGACCTTTAGACTTAGCACGCTTTCAATATCATTTTGAAAACGGCTGCAAAGAAAATGTATTGAATGTTTTATCATATTATCAAAACGCAGACGGTGGATTTGGCCATGCAGTTGAAGCTGATTGCTGGAATCCGAATTCCATTCCATTACACTCTAACACTGCTTCGGATATAATCCGTGAAATTGAATTCGAAAATAAGAATCACCCGGTTATAAAAGGATTACTTAAATGGTATGAAAGCGGTAGTCACTTCAACGGTAAAACATGGGATATAACAGTATCAAGCAACAACGATTACCCTCATGCACCATGGTGGCACACAGACAGTATAAGCAAATGTCACACCGACTATAACGGAACAGCACAAATAGCAGGATTTATCATCCGCTACGCAGAACCTGAAAGCAATTTATTTAATCTCGGTATTAAAATTGCCAATGAGGCCATAAAAAATCTGTCTCCGGAAACAATTGAAGATATGCATACCTGTACCTGTTACATAAGAATGAAAGAATATATTGAAAAGGCAAATGCAATTACTTTAATACCATATAAAGAATTAAAGCAGAAGCTTCATGATTCCGTAAACAAATTAATTATAACTGACACAAATAAATGGGATGCTTACATGTGCAAACCCTCTCAATTTTTTAACACCAGAAATAGTGAGTATTATGAAGAGAATAAAGAAATATCAGAATATGAATGTGAATTTATTATCAACTCACAATTATCTGACGGTTCGTGGGATATTCCGTGGAAATGGGAAAATTATCCTGACGAATGGGCAATAAGTAAAAACTGGTGGAAAAGTAATAATATTATTATAAATTTACTATACCTGAAAGGGTTTTGTATTATATAGAATTCCTGATTTAAATAATAATTCAGATGTTTTTGAGAAAACTATTGACAAAAGAACAATTTTGTAATACGATGTATTATAGGGGAACAATTGAAATAGCTAAAAAATCGGAGAGAAAAATGAAAAATTTATTATTAATCGGCGATTCAATTCGCGTAGGGTATGACAAGTCGGTAAAAAAGACTCTTGAAGGAAGAGCAAATGTAATTTTCCCTCAGGAGAACTGTCGTTTTGCCGCGTACTTATTGAGACATTTTCACGAATATTTTGAGGACATAAAAGGCGAGGACATTGATGTAATTCACTGGAATGCAGGACTATGGGACTGCCTCAGGCTGTTTGGTGAAGAGCCTCAGACCCCTCCGGAGGTATATGCATACTACATAGAACGCATTTGTATCAGAATCAAGAAGATTTGTCCGAATGCGCACGTTATATTTGCAACTTCCACGAAAGTAATTTCAGAGAAGATGAACGAGAATTTTAAGCGATACAATGAAGATATTGAAAAATATAATGAAATTGCCATTCAGATAGCAAAGAAATACGGATTTGAAATTAATGATTTATATGCTCTTTCGGAAACGCTACCCGAAGACGCACATTCCGATCCTGTTCACTACTATACACCTATCGGAACAGAAAAATTTACAAATCAGGTGCTGTCATACGTTGTACCTGCTCTCGGTATAGATGAGAATCTCACATATCATGAGGAAATGCATACAGACAAGCCAATCGGAATTTAACAAGGAGAGTTTACAATGAAGATAAAAGATATGCTTACAGGTGAAAAAAACACCTTATCATTTGAAGTTTTTCCGCCGAAGCCTGACAAGGACATAGAGCCTATCAGGACAGCGGTAACGGAAATTGCAAAATTAAAGCCTGATTTTATGAGTGTTACATACGGTGCAGGCGGAGGTAATTCAAAAAATACACTTGAAATTGCAAAGAATGTTCAGGACATAGGTGTTTCCGCGCTTGCACATCTGACGTGTATTGCCGCTTCAAAGGACGAGATAAACAAACGTCTTGACGATTTCAAAGCGGCAGGAATTGAAAATATTCTTGCGCTCAGAGGCGACCGTCCTGCGGACTTTAACGGTGATATCACTCATGATTTTAAATACGCATCAGAACTTATAACGCACATCAGAAACTACGGTGATTTCTGTATCGGTGCGGCATGCTATCCCGAAGGTCATGTTGAGTGTGAAAACAGAAGTAAGGATATAGACAATCTTAAAATAAAGGTTGACAGCGGATGTGATTTTCTAACGACACAGATGTTCTTTGATAACAGTGTGCTTTACAGCTTTTTATACCGTCTTGCAAAGCATAACATAAACATTCCCGTTATCGCAGGTGTTATGCCTGTTACAAACATGAAGCAGATTATCCGTTCATGCGAGCTGTCGGGAACATCGCTGCCGTCACGGTTCAGAATGATGGCGGACAAATACGGTGACAATCCTGCGGCAATGAAGCAGGCAGGTATTGCATACGCAACCGAACAGATTATCGACCTGTTTTCAAACGGCGTCCGCTCTGTTCACGTATATACGATGAATAAGCCTGATGTTGCCGCGGCTATTCAGTCTAATCTTTCGGAGATATTAAAGGTATGATAAATCTTACTGATGTAAACAGAAACGAAGTTTACAGATACATGGGTATCGGAACCGAAACTCCCGATGACAAGCTTCGCGAAATAACGGAAAGTATTATAATGGAGCTGGCGAAAAATTGCAATCCGTCACACTGCGTGCGTGATACTTTGATAAGTATAAACGGCATGACGGTTACTTTTGACTTTTGTACCGTACAGAGTATGGCTCTTTCAAGGCATCTTGCAGACTGTAAAAGCGGATATGTTCTTGCGGCAACACTCGGAAGTGAAGCTGACAGAATAATTTCAAAGTACTCCGTTTTGTCTTCCGTAAAAGCAGTAGCCGCACAGGCGGCTGCTGCGGCAATGATTGAGCAGTATGCAGATGATATATGCACCGTTCTCAGGAATGAATCGGGAATGTATCTTACACCGAGATTCAGTCCGGGATACGGTGATTTTTCTCTTGATTATCAGAAAATCCTGTTAAACAGCCTTGACGCAGGAAAAAAAATCGGTCTCTGTCTGACAGACGGCGGACTTATGACACCCATCAAATCAATAACTGCCATTATGGGTAAAACCAAAAATAAACAATGCAATGAAAAAAAATGCAATGGATGTGCTAATTCCCATTGCGTTTTTAGGAAATAACGCTATTGTGCTTTTAGTGTGACGCTCCAAAACGGTAGAGCAAGATTTGCAATAATTACAGCAATAATTGACAGTATTTCATGTTGCAATTTGCATTGAAATATGTTAAAATATATGTAAAAATATAAATAGGAGGTTTATGATGGGTTTTATAAACGACAGCTTCATGCTAAAAAATAAAACTGCTGAAATGCTTTATTCAAAGGTAGCTGATTTACCGATTATTGACTACCATTGTCATATCAGTCCGAAGATGATTGCTGACAATCATCAATTTAAAAATGCTTTTGAACTTTTCCTCGGTGGTGACCACTACAAATGGCGTCAGATGCGTACAAACGGAATTGACGAAAAATACATAACAGGAGATGCAGACGACTACGAAAAGTGGGAGAAGTTTGCGGAAACCATGCCTTACCTTTTAGGGAATCCGCTTTATCACTGGACACACCTTGAATTAAAGAGATATTTTGATATTGATGTAAATCTGTCAAAAGATACAAGTAAGGAAATATGGGACGAGATTAACAAAAAGCTTGCTACAGACGATTTCCGTGTTCAGGGACTTATCAAAAAGTCGAATGTTGAAGTTATTTGTACAACGGACAATCCCTATGACACACTCGAATACCACAAACAGCTGAAGGATTTCGGCACAAAGGTAATTCCTGCGTTCCGTCCTGACCTTGACAATCTGAAAAGTGATATCACTGACAGAATGGACTATTTTACTGAAAACGGATGCAAGCTTTCAGACCATGCTGTTGACAAAATGGATGATGACATCATTGAAAAGCTCGTCTTCCTCGGTGAGGAATACGCAAAACGAGGATGGGTATGGCAGCTCCACATCGGTGCTCTCCGTAACAATAATTCAGCAATGTTCGAAAAGCTCGGTCCTGATGTCGGCTTTGACTCGGTACACGATTTTCAGATAGCTGAAGGTCTTTCAAAGATTCTTGACAGTCTCGAAAAGAAAGATATGCTTCCGAAAACAATACTGTATACTCTTAATCCGAAGGATAATTACGTAATCGGTACTATGCTCGGCAACTTCCAGAAAGGCCCCGAGCCCGGAAAGATTCAGTTCGGCTCAGGCTGGTGGTTCAACGACCAGAGAGACGGTATGGAAAGTCAGATGAGAGCACTCGCAAATCTCGGCATGCTTTCGAGATTTGTAGGTATGCTTACAGACTCAAGAAGCTTTGTTTCATATACAAGACATGAATACTTCAGAAGAATACTCTGTAATCTTGTGGGTAAATGGGTAGAAGACGGCGAATATCCGAACGACGAAAAGGTGCTTACCGAAATTGTGCAGAATATATCATATTATAACGCAAAAAATTATTTTAAATTTTAAAATAGGATTGATTTTTGTGTAAATATTGTGTATAATTATAGTGTAAAGGTGATAAAATGAAACAAAGGGATTTAATAAAAAAGCTTGAATCGGTCGGTTTCATATTTGAGCGACACGGAGGGAATCATGATATATACCGACGAGGCTCTGATATAGAGAAGGTACCGAGACATAAGGAAATAAACGAAATATTGGCAAAAGCAATATTGAGAAAGTGGGGTATGTAATAATGAAAAGAGTATATCCGGTTATCTTTACACAAGCACAAGATGGGTTTTTAATTGAAGTTCCAGATTTGGAAATCTTAACAGAAGGTACAGACATTGAAAATGCTATTGATATGGCTCGTGATGCAATTTCAATCACATTGGTTTCATTAGAAGAAAATAATGAAACAGTACCAACTCCTACAAACATGGAAAATATTGATGTTTCCAAAGGAACATTTTCTTCAAGTGGGAAAAGTTTTGTTTCTATGGTTGATGCGAATACAAAGGAATATAGACGTAAAATTAATACAACACCCGTCAGAAGAAATGTTTCCCTGCCGACATGGTTAAATGATGAAGTCAATGCCTCAGGCATAAACGTATCAAGATTTTTACAGGATGCATTAATGGAAAGATTAAACATAGAAAGAAGATAACAGAAAGGAAGAATAAAAATGGATAAAGAACAGGTAATTCAAAAATTAACAGAAGCAGGTCTTGTTGCCGTAGTACGTGCTAACAATGCCGAAGAAGCAATCAAAATTTCAGATGCGTGCTTAAAGGGCGGATGTCCGTCAATTGAGCTGACATTCACAGTTCCCGGTGCTGACAAGGTTATCGCAGAGCTTGCAGAGCGTTACAAAGGCGAAATGCTCCTCGGTGCAGGAACAGTTCTTGACTCAGAAACCGCAAGAATTGCAATCTTAGCCGGCGCAAACTATATCGTAAGCCCGGGCTTCAATCTTGAAACAGCAAAGCTTTGTAACCGTTACAGAGTTCCATACATGGCAGGATGTATGACGATTACAGAAGTTATCACTGCTATGGAAGCAGGAGTTGATATTGTTAAAATATTCCCTGCTGACCTTTTCGGTCCTACTATCATCAAGGACATCAAAGGCCCTCTTCCGCAGGCGAAGCTCATGCCTACAGGCGGTGTTGACGTTTCAAACGTTGACCAGTGGATTAAAGCAGGTGCCGTTGCAGTAGGCGCAGGAAGCTCACTGACAGCCGGAGCAAAGACAGGCGATTATGACAAGATTACAGAAACCGCTAAACAGTTTATAGCAAAAATCAAGGAAGCAAGAGGACAGTAATATGTGGAACGGAAAATTAAAGGCAATCACATTCAGCTATGACGACGCTGTAACTCAGGACATAAAAATGATTGAGCTTATGGATAAGTACGGATTAAAGGGTACATTTAACCTTAACTCCGAATATCTTGGTCTTCAGAGTGAAGGCGGAATGGTTTTCGATAATTTTGTTTACCGTCATAAAGTAAAGCCTGAAGATGTAAAGGAAGTTTACAAAAACCATGAAGTAGCAGTGCACACTCTCACACATCCGAGACTTCCGGAAATTGAGGACGAAGCCGAAATTATCCGTCAGGTTGAGCAGGACAGACTTAACCTCGAAAAGTATTCCGGTGGCGAAGTCATCGGTATGGCATACCCTTGCGGCGGTGTAAACAATGACGACCGTGTTGCGGAAATCATCAGAAAAAATACAGGTGTTAAATATTCGAGAACTATCACATCTACATACAACTTCGACCTTCAGGATAATCTTCTCAGATTTAATCCTACTGTTCATCATATCGAAACAGAAAAGGTCTTTGAGCTTGCTGAAAAGTTCCTTGCTCTCGAAACAGATAAACCTCAGCTTTTCTACATCTGGGGACATACCTATGAATTTGACGGACTTGACAACTGGGACGAGGTTGAAAAGCTTCTTAAAATGCTTGGTGGACATGACGATATATATTATGGAACAAACAGAGAAGTATTTGGAATTTGAGTAAAATCACCCATATCACCACTGAGAAGTGAAATGTTTTGTCCGCAGACAAAATATGAAGTCTGACTGATGTCAGTGAAATTCGTATAAATACGAGTGAAATTTGCAGTTTACACTGCAAGTGAAGAAAAGGAGAAATTAATATGGCAAAAGTTATTACAATGGGAGAAATAATGCTCAGACTTTCAACTCCCGGAAATCAAAGATTTATACAGGCAGACGAATTTGATGTATGCTACGGTGGCGGAGAAGCAAATGTTGCAGTTTCGCTTGCAAATTACGGACACGATGCAGAATATGTAACACGTGTTCCTGCAAACCCAATCGGTGAATGTGCGGTTGCAGCGCTCAGAAAGCATAACGTTGAAACAAAGCACATTGCAAGAGGCGGAGAAAGACTCGGAATCTACTTCCTCGAAACAGGTGCGGCAATGCGTGCATCAAATGTTGTATATGACAGAGCACACTCATCAATCTCAACAGCTACAGCTGCAGATTTTGATTTTGACGAAATTTTTGAAGGCTGTGACTGGTTCCACTTTACAGGAATCACACCTGCTGTATCAGATGCAGCTGCAGAGCTTACTGAAATAGCTCTCAAAGCCGCAAAGGCAAAAGGCGTAAAGGTAAGCTGTGACCTTAACTTCAGAAAGAAGCTCTGGTCAAGCGAAAAGGCTCAGAAGGTTATGTCTAACCTCATGCAGTATGTTGATGTATGTATCGGAAACGAAGAAGATGCTGAAAAGGTTCTCGGATTCAAGCCGGGTAATACAGACGTAACAAGCGGTGAGCTTGAGCTTGCAGGCTACAAGGATATATTTGAACAGATGGTTGAAAAGTTCAACTTTGAATATGTAATAAGCTCACTCAGAGTAAGTCATTCAGCTTCTGACAACGGCTGGTCAGCTTGCATCTACTCACGTGATACAAAAGAATTTTATCATTCAAGAGAATACAGAGTTGCACCTATCGTAGACAGAGTAGGTGGCGGTGACAGCTTTGCGGGCGGTGTAATCTGCGGATTCCTTGACGGTAAAGACTTCAAGGGTGCTCTTGAGTTCGGTGTTGCAGCATCTGCTCTTAAGCATACAATTCCCGGAGACTTTAACCTCGTTACAAGAGCTGAAGTTGATGCACTTGCAGGCGGTGACGGCTCAGGTCGTGTTCAGAGATAAAAGAATTATGTTACATGTATGGGACGGCGAAAAACGCCGTCCTGCATATTGTTGTTAAAAAATGGGCAGGTAAAAGCTCTGTCTTCATTATAATATAAAGGAGAAGAAAAAATGATATTAGCACCTTCTATTTTAGCCGCTGACTTTACTAATCTCGGCAAACAGGTACAGGAAACAGAAAAGCATGGTGCCGAATGGCTTCATATTGACATAATGGACGGTCATTTTGTTCCTAATCTCAGCTTTGGCCCTGATATACCGAAACAGCTCAGACCTCTTACAAATCAGTTTTTTGATGTACACCTTATGATAGACAATACGGAGAAATATATTGAACCGTTTATAAATGCAGGTGCCGATGGAATTACAATGCATCTTGAATGTACAAAAGACCTTGATTACTGCATAGATAAAGTACACTCATTCGGTAAAAAAGCCGCAATTGCAATTAATCCCGACACTCCTGCCGAGGGAGTGATGAAATACATTGATAAAATTGAAATGGTACTTGTAATGAGCGTTTTTCCGGGTTATGGAGGACAAAAATACATAGAAGATGTTAATGAGAAAATAAAATTCCTGAGAAAGGAATGCGGAAAAGACTTCAATATTCAGGTAGATGGCGGTGTGAATGCAGGAAATATTGCATCGGTTTACAAAAACGGAGCAAATATTCTTGTTGCAGGAACCGCCGTATTCAAAGGAGATATTGCTGCAAATATAAAAGAGCTTAAGGAGCTTTGCGGAGAATGAGAGTAGTTATAATAGGCGGTGGAAGCTGTGAAACGGATTTCGAATTTAAGGATTCTGATTATGTTATATGTGCAGACCACGGCTACGACCATGCACTTAAATATGAAATTGTTCCCGATCTTCTGATAGGAGATATGGACTCAGTAATTGCCGATGCCGACAGCTTTCCCGACAAGCTCGTATTACCTGTAAGAAAGGACTTTACCGACAGTGAAACAGCGGTAAGGCATGCAATAGATATGCATCCTGATGAGATAGTGCTTCTCGGATTCACCGGAACACGTATGGATCATACTCTTGGAAATATCTTTCTGCTTAAGCTTCTTGACGAAAAAAATATTCCCGCCTATATTGATGACGGGAATAACAGAATATATTATTTCAGCGGAAAATTTACGGTGGAAAACATGGTAGGCTATACAGTATCACTGATACCTGTTTCAGAAGCTGTCTGCGGAATTACAACATTCGGTCTTGACTATCCGCTTGACGGAGAAAATCTGTATTTCGGAGAGACAAGAGGCATTTCAAATGTCATTACGGAAAATCATGCAGGATATACTGCAGAATCCGGTTCGGCTATCGTAATTATAACACGTTCTGATGTATAATCAGCATAAATCCTGTAAGCAATATCAGAAATCCGAAATTAAAAGCGGAAAACATTCCAACATAATATTTTGTTTTGCCGGGGTTATGCTTCATGTATTCGCTGAATGTGATGAGGCTTGCAAGGGAAGCTATAAGTGTTCCCACTCCGCCTATGTTCACACCAACAAGCAAATCTGCGTAATTTCCCGTAAACTGCGAAAGAAGTATCGCAGACGGAACATTACTTATAACCTGACACGAAAGCACGCTGAACAACAGCGTGTTTTTTTCAAGCAGTGATGAGAAAAGCATACGCACCGAATCAATTCTTGCCATATTCCCTGCAAAAATGAAGAAGAATACAAATGTCATAAGAAGCGGATAATCCACAGCCTTAAGTGCATCTCTGTCTGCAAAATACAGTACAAGAGGAATTACCACAAGTCCTGCCTGGTACGGAATACCACGGAAAACAATAAGGATTGAAAAGGCGAACAGTATAAGGTAAAGTACAGTCTTTTTCGGGTTCAGAGTCATTTTTTCATCTTTCAGTTCAAGCGGTTCAGATTTCACAAAAATCAGACAGCACGCAGTTATTATGAGTATCGCAACGGCAAACGGAAGTGCCATTATCTGCATGAATTCAAGGTTCGGAATATTAAAAGCTGTATAAAGATACAGATTCTGAGGATTTCCGAACGGTGTCAGCATACCGCCGAGATTGGCGGCAACATTCTGCATAATGAAGGTAAAAGCCATGTACTTTTCCTTGCCTGTACTTGAAAGCACAAAATAGCCGAGCGGCAGGAATGTAAGAAGTGCCATGTCGTTTGCTATCAGCATCGAACCGATAAACGTTATGTATACAAGTGCAAGTACACTCATTTTTGTCGTTTTAAAAAGTATAACAATTTTTCGTGCAAGCATATAAAAGAAATTTATATTTTTAAGAGCGCATACAACAGCAAGCACGCAGAAAAGACAAGACAGGGTTTTATAATCAAAATATCCCAGATATTCCTTGTCAACGGGAACAAAAATACTTGTTATAACTGCCGCAAGAAAGGCAATTACCATAACAGTATTTTTCTTTATGAAATTTGTAATCCATGTATGTAAATATTCAATCGCATGATGTTTAGCGTGATTGTGTAATACTTCTGTCTTTTGCATTTTAATCCTCTTTTCAGCATGATAATAGGGCTGTCTGACAGCCCGCATTTTTCATTATACTATATGCAAAATCAAAAGTCAACAGCTTTTTGTCCGTATCTTTTTATTTGATGTAAATTCCCTGTTTCAACTCATATTTCATCTATTATATTATACACAATTAATCATTTTTCAAGATATAAGATTAAATATTTCGATATTTTTCTATTATTTCCGTCTTTTTTTCATATATTTCATTTGTATAAGAAATTTTTCCATGACCTGCAAAACAACATATCTTATTCATTATTACCACCCTATAACAACAATTTAATATCAAATGCGAACTAATTAATTGTATTATATCATATATTTGAAATAAATGCAAACAAATTATTCTCATTTAAGAAAAAATTGTTTGTCGATTAAAAGATAATATCCGAATATAATATATTTATAGGAGTGATATTAAATGAATAATAAAAATTTTGATGTTTGGCTTGGAATAGGATTAAACATTCTACATTATAGAAAAGAACAGGGCATGACACAAATACAGCTTGCAGAAAAGGCAGATATAAGCAGAACATATATGCAAAAAATTGAAACTGCCGCATGTTCGTGTACACTTGATACGCTTATCGATATTGCAGAAGCACTGAACATACCACTAAAAAAGTTATTTGAGTTCAGGGACTAATTTTATCATGCAAAATTCAGGTGTTTTTTCTAAAAATCCAATATAGAACAAAAATCAAGATTTTTTCATCTACATATTTAGAAATTTGAATAAAATTCAAAATGTTAAACCTACTCGTAAATAAATAAGGTGTAGCCATAGTGTGCTACACCTTATTTACTATTCTATTTTTTCATTTCTTTTCCGGCAAGTGAAGTAAAATTCAGATTATTCCTCCTCAAACTGATCAAATCCGCATTGTGTGATTGCTGAAATATACTTTTTGTAATCTATGTCTATAATATTTGTAAAATAGTGATTACTGTATTTTTGACCGTTTATCCACCATTCAATGAGATAAAAAATCTTGTCTGTGCCGTTACAGTCTGTAAATCCGATGCATTCAGATGAATCTGCGTTTACGGTAACAGTTCCGCTTATGACCTCAGTATTGGTATGTAAATTTGTAACCTTATATGATACTGTTTTGTTTTCCGGAAGGTCATTTACGGCATAAAGACATATTTTATTATTTTCAGGTTCATCAAACATAAGACATACCGGTTGCTGGGACCGTTTTATATAGCTGTATGCAAGCTTTTTTGTATAATAGTAATCAACAACAGCATCAGAAACCTGAGGCCATCCGTCAATCAGGTTCCACCATATTATTCCGGTTCTGCGCCACTTACTTAATCTGAATCGTTCGATAAAGTATTTCTTTGCTTCTGCCTGGGAAATCTGACTTTGTTTTACAAAATCCGAAAGATTTTCTTCTGCTTTTCCGAAAAGTGTTTCAACCTGATTGTGTGCAAGGCGAATACGATAAGCATACGGACATTTCATTGATACTTCCATTCCGCTTGCGTGTACAAGATATTCAGCTGTCGGGTTACCTTTTTCATCAAAAATTATTTCCGGATTTTTAAGAAACTTCCTGAGTGATTTAACTGACGGGAAGCCGTGATATCCTGTTTCGCTTGCGAAATGACATACAGAATTTTTATAAAAGCTTCCCTTGAAATAATCTCTCGGTCCCCACAAATGCTCTTCCGGTAACGGCATACCGGACTTGAAAGCCTCATCACTTGTGAAAGGAGAGCTCGGAAGGTATGGTCTTGTAATATCGTGTGTTGCCACAATACGTTTTAACACTTCACGTGTTATTGTGTATTCGTTTGGATTTCTGCGGATTCCCCTGCCTCCTTTGTAGGAGTCATCACATTCATTGTCACCTGCCCATAAAACAAGAGCCGGATGATTACGGAGACGTTTTATTTGATAAACTGCTTCCTCTTCAAGTTTTTCCGTAAACTCTTTTTCCATCGGATACACAGCGCATCCCATTGCGAAATCCTGCCAGATTAAAATTCCCTTTTCATCGCAGAAATTGTAAAAGTCATCACATTCATAAACATTGCCTCCCCAACAGCGTACCATGTTACATCCGATATCGTCAAGAAGCTCAAGCGCTTTACTCACTCTGTTTATATCATTTGCGTGCATTGCGTCCAACGGAACCCAGTTTGTTCCGAGAACAAATATTTTTTTGTTGTTTATTTCAAAACAGAATTCTCCGTTGCCGTCTTCATCTGTTGTATCCGACATATTTAATTTTACTGTTCTGATGCCTGTTTTTAAAGAATACGTGTCACACAGTTCTCCTTTGTAAAACAGTTCAACAGTAGTTTCATAGAGATTGGGTTCACCGCTGTTTTTAGGCCACCACAGCTTTGGGCTCTGAACTGCAAACCCTATTGATGCAGTATTATGCCACATAGTTTCTTCAAAGCCAAATGAGCTATCGACACAGCTTCCGTTTACTTTTACTGTATAATCAGTTATGAAATCGCCTTCTGCACTGATATTTATATACATTATCATTCTTGCGCAATCATCTGATATTGATGATGTGTAAATAAAAACTTCGTTTATTTTATCAGGGATTTTTTTAAGAAGTGTAACCGGCTTCCATATTCCGGACGTTATAATTCTCGGCATAATATCCCAGCCGAATGTATGTGCCGCTTTTCTTGTATAAAGAGATGGGTAATTATATTTCATAGCAGTAGATGAAGCAGGAATGATTGATTTTCTCGATTCAATACAAACCGGTTTAATGTGTACAAGAATTTCATTATTACCGATGTGTAAACCCTGGTCAACATCAAATCCGATAAACATATTTTCATGTGACTTGACAAAAGTGCCGTTTATATAAATATCTGCAATAGTATCAATTCCGTCGAAATGAAGATACGTATCATCTTCTTTCAGTTCAATCTCGGTAAAATACCATACATGCATATTTTCAAGCTTTTGTGCAAGCAATGTATTTTCCGACCAATATAAATCAGGAAGCTTCCCGGCTTTCATCATATCAAGCTCAAAATTTCCCGGGACAGTTGCATCAATAATTTCGAAATCGTGTTCTTTTATGTCGTTTACTGTTCTAATTTCAAAATTTTTACATTTAAAATTTTCGCAATATGCAATTTTCCAACTATTCATAAAAATTTTTCCTTTCCTATATTACATTTTAATTATATTATATATCCTTTTTAATAAAAGTCAATGCCTTTAAAAAAAAAGTCAATAACTCCTTAAAAAAAATCAATATAAGAAAAAAGCAGTCCGAATTGAACTGCTTTTTGTTTATTTTACGCATTAAATCCGTTCGGATTATTCTTCTGCCATCTCCATGAGTCTTCGCACATTTCTTCAATACCGCGAGTTGCCTCCCAGCCGAGCTCTGCTTTGGCTTTTGCAGGGTTTGCATAGCATTCTGCGATATCGCCGGGGCGTCTGTCAACTATCTTATAAGGAATCTCCATTTCAGCGGCTTTGCCGAATGCGTTAATTACTTCAAGGACTGAATATCCATTTCCTGTACCCAGGTTATAGATATGAACACCGGGCTTTCCTGAGCAATGCTCAACAGTCTTAAGGTGTCCGAGTGCAAGGTCTACCACGTGGATATAATCACGTACTCCCGTACCGTCCTTCGTATCGTAATCGTTTCCGAAAACGCTTACCTGCTGAAGCTTTCCTACAGCAACCTGTGCAACGTAAGGAAGAAGATTATTAGGAATACCCTTCGGGTCTTCGCCCATTTTACCGCTCTTATGTGCACCGATAGGATTGAAATATCTGAGAAGTGAAACCGAGAGCTTCGGATTTGCCTTTGTTACATCTGTGAGAATATTTTCAATCATCAGCTTTGTTGAGCCGTAAGGGTTAGTTGTTGAAAGCGGGAAATCCTCCGTAATAGGCACAGTTTTCGGCATACCGTATACTGTTGCCGAGCTTGAAAATACGATATTATTAACATCGTACTTCTCCATAAGCATAAGAAGATTAAGTGTTCCTGTTATATTATTATGATAATAAGTAATAGGTATCTGAGTTGATTCACCTACAGCCTTAAGACCTGCAAAGTGGATAACGCTGTCAAACTTGTTTTCCTTGAAAACAACTTCCATAGCATCTTTATCAAGCATATCAACCTTATAGAACTTAAAGTCCTTACCTGTAAGCTCTTTAACAACGTCAAGTGATTTTTCGCATGAGTTTGAAAGATTGTCAAGAACTACTATATCGTATCCTGCATTAAGAAGCTCTACGCAGGTATGGCTTCCTATATATCCTGCACCGCCTGTTACTAATATATTCATTTTACGTCATTCCTTTCTTTTATATTATATGATAAAGTCATCAATGAATCAGATAAATGTACGTTTTCAACTACAACATCATTATCTGCTTTTAACTCTGTGTATGAGAAATTCAATAGTCCTTTAATGCCGAAATCCGTCAGTATATCAGCAACCTTTTGCGTTTCAGCCTTCGGAACTGTCAGAATGGCAATACTTATATTGTTGTCCTTTATATAGTCCTCAAGCTCGCTCATGGACAGAATCGGTTTTCCGTCGACCTCTGTTCCGATAATATCCGGGTTAAGGTCAAAGAGTGCACTTATGCGAAATCCTCTTTTTTCAAAATCGGCATGATTTGCAAGGGCTTTACCGAGATTCCCGGCACCAATTACTATTGTATCGTTCATCTTGTCAAGCCCGAGTATTTCACCAATTGCGTTGTACAGATACTCAACGTTATATCCATAGCCCTGCTGTCCGAAACCGCCGAAATAGTTGAAATCCTGACGTATCTGTGATGCTGTTACTTCCATTCTTTCGCTGAGTGCTCCGGATGATATTCTCTTTATATCCATTTTCAGCAGCTCGCCGAGATAGCGGTAATATCTGGGTAATCGTTTAATTACTACAGACGGAACCTGTTTTTCGTTACAGTTCATCATATCGCTCCTTATTATTAAAGGCTTTTAATAGTTTCCATTACGTAGTCGGCAAATTCAGCACCTGTACAGCCTGTATCACGGCCTGTAATCTGAAGCTTCTTTTCTTCGTACATACAAATGTCAAGTGCACGTTCAAGTTTATCAGCCTGCTTCTGATATCCGATATGTGAAAGGAGCATAACAGCTGCTCTTATAATTGAGCATGGATCTGCATATTTATCTCTGCCTTCCTGAACCATTCTGGGAGCACTGCCGTGAATAGCTTCGAACATAGCATACTTCTTACCGATGTTTGCACTTCCTGCAGTACCTACACCGCCCTGGAATTCAGCCGCTTCGTCAGTAATGATATCACCGTAAAGGTTCGGGAGCACAACTACCTGGAAGCCTGTTCTTCTCTTCGGGTCTATAAGCTTTGCTGTCATGATATCAATATACCAGTCGTCAAGCTCGATTCCCGGATAATCCTTTGCAACCTCCTGACAGGTTTTGAGGAACTTACCGTCAGTTGTTTTGATTACGTTTGCTTTTGTTACACAAGTAACCTTTGTTTTGCCGTTCTTTTTAGCATATTCAAAAGCGGCTCTTGCTATTCTTTCACAGCCGTCACTTGTTGCTACCGTAAAGTCGATTGCAAGGTCGTCTGTTACATGAACTCCCTTTGAACCAACTGCGTATCCGCCTTCTGTATTTTCTCTGTAAAATGTCCAGTCAATGCCCTGTTCAGGAACCTTTACAGGACGAACGTTAGCAAAGAGGTCAAGCTCTTTACGCATTGCAACGTTTGCACTTTCGATATTCGGCCATGGATCGCCTGCTCTCGGTGTGGTTGTAGGGCCTTTAAGTATAACGTCACACATTTTGAGTTCTTCAAGAACATCATCGGGAATAGCTTTGTTTGCGGCTACTCTGTTTTCGATTGTGAGTCCGTCAATTACCTTAAACTCAATCTTCGCTTCGTCTTTAAGCAAAAATTCAAGGATTCTGTGTGCTTCATGTGTGATTGCAGGACCGATTCCGTCACCGCCGCAAACGCCTATTACGATTTTGTCGAGCTTTTCATAGTCAACAAAATCCTTGTCTGTTTTCATTTTTTCAATTCTTACATTCTGCTCTTCGAGAATTTTTGCAAATTTCTCAAGAGCTGCTTCAATTTCAGGTGTACGTGCCATTTTTTTATTCTCCTTTAACCGTTATTTTTTGTATAGTTGAGAAGTCCGCCGTCAAGAAGCATACTTCTCTGTCTTTCTGAAAGTGAAACCTTTGTATTAAAGGTTTTTCCGTTTGTTTTATTTGTAACTTTAACAGTGTCGCCTGATTTCAGCTGACCGATAATATCCTTGATTTCAAGGTCATCGCCCTGACTGATTGCATCGTAGTCTGATTCGTTTTCAAATACAAGAGGTACAATTCCGGCATTTATAAGGTTAGCCATGTGTATTCTTGCAAATGATTTTGTGATTACGGCTTTAACACCGAGATAAAGCGGTGCAAGTGCCGCATGCTCTCTTGATGAACCCTGACCGTAGTTTACGCCACCGACAATAATGCTCTTCTTAAGCTCAAGAGCTCTTGCCGGGAAGTTTTCGTCGCATACTGTGAAGCAGTATTTTGAAATTTCCGGGATATTTGAACGGAGCGGAAGAATCTTTGCTCCTGCCGGCATAATGTGGTCTGTTGTAATGTTGTCGCCAACCTTTAAGCTACATGGAGCTTCAATATCCTGAGTGAGCGGCTCTGACACAGGGAACGGCTTGATGTTCGGGCCTCTGAGCACCTCTACTGAATCCATTTCCTCTGCAGGTACAGGCGGAACTATCATGTTATCGTTAATCATGAACTTTTCAAGAATTTTAAACTCAGGCATATCGCCAAGCTCTCTCGGGTCTGTAAGATATCCTGTAAGAGCAGATGCTGCCGCAAGCTCCGGAGATACAAGATAAATCTGACCGTCTTTTGTTCCTGAACGTCCTTCGAAGTTTCTGTTGAATGTACGAAGTGAAATACCCTTCGAGTTAGGCGCCTGTCCCATACCGATACACGGACCGCAGGCACTTTCGAGTATTCTCGCTCCTGCATCTATCATTATTGAAAGAGCACCGTTTTCTGCAAGCATATTAAGAACCTGCTTTGAGCCGGGCGCTATTGAAAGAGACACATCGGGATGTACTGTCTTTCCTTTAAGTATATGTGCAACCTTGAGCATATCAAGAAGTGATGAGTTTGTACATGAGCCGATACATACCTGGTCAACCTTAAGCTTTCCGATTTCAGCACATGACTTTACGTTGTCAGGTGAATGAGGACAAGCCGCAAGCGGAACAAGCTCGCTTAAGTTGATTTCAACAGTTTCGTCATATACTGCACCCTCATCAGCGCAAAGAGGAACGAATACATCTTCTCTGCCTTCAGCTTTTAAGAAGCTTTCTGTTATTTCATCTGACGGGAATATTGAAGTTGTTGCACCAAGCTCTGCGCCCATGTTTGTGATTGTAGCACGTTCGGGAACAGATAATGTCTTAACACCATCGCCTGAATATTCAATAATTTTACCAACGCCGCCTTTTACGGAAAGACGCTTTAATATTTCAAGAATTACGTCTTTTGCAGATACCCAGGGATTTAATTTTCCTGTGAGCTTTACATTGACGATTTTCGGGTATGTGATGTAATATGCACCGCCGCCCATTGCAACAGCAACGTCCATACCGCCTGCACCGATTGCAAGCATACCAATGCCTCCGCCTGTGGGGGTGTGGCTGTCAGAACCGATTAATGTTTTACCCGGTGCACCAAAGCGTTCAAGGTGTACCTGATGACAGATACCGTTACCCGGTCTTGAAAAGTATATTCCGTGTTTTTTACAAACACTGCCGATAAATCTGTGGTCATCGGCATTTTCGAAACCACTCTGAAGCGTGTTATGATCTATATATGCAACAGAACGTTCCGTTTTTACTCTCGGAACCCCCATTGCCTCAAATTCAAGATAAGCCATTGTTCCCGTAGCATCCTGAGTCAGTGTCTGGTCAATACGAAGACCTATTTCACTGCCACGTACAGGCTCACCGTCAACAATATGAGCGTTTATTATTTTTTCTGCAAGTGTATATGCCATTAATAATACCTCCTGTATATAGTATATCATTATTATTTTATACAATTTTGAGCGATTTGTCAAGGGTTCTGAATACGTGAAAAGCATTTTTAGTGAAATTATGTTAAATATGATATAAATAATCGAAAGTGATGAATATTTTGTATGATTTTGAATCACCGATTATTTTTATCAGCATAGTATATAACAAATGAAAGGAGTGATTTAAATGGGATTATTCGGAGGATGTGGAAATAACAACGACTGGATATGGATTGCGGTTATCATTATCCTGATACTCTATTGCGGAGACGGTAACCTTCTCGGCGGCAATAATAATTGCTGTAACCCGTGCTGTGAGCCTGACCCGTGCTGCTAAATTGTAATTTGTCGCAACAAATTACAATAGTCAAATCAGATTTTCAATCGGGTGAAATTCATCCGCAGGATGAATGAAATTGTCACCGAGTGACAGTGAAATATGTTGCGTTGCAACAGGTTATGGTAGAAATCGCAGGCGAGTTCATTGAATTAATATTTTTAATTTACGTCGTAGGGGCGGGTATTATCCGCCCGCATATAAATTACAATTTACAAAACAAAATCAGTTATAAATCCTCGAATGAGGAATTATATAAAAATTTAAATTAAGGAGGAATTCAATTATGAGAACGACAAAAAGGACAATTGCAGGCTTTCTTGCGGCAGCTATGACCGCAATGACAGTCGGAACGATGACAGTAAGCGCTGCTCATGTAGAGTACAAAATCAGTGATACTAACTGGTCAGCATTTATTGCAAACGGTGCAGGTTCCCCTGAAGACCTTAATGCAGATGTAGTACGTACGTCAGATGAGGCTCACAGTGGAAAGTATTCTGCATATTCAAGCGCAGCTTTCGTACTTGCAGGAAATACATGGATTGATATTCAGTATGATATCCCGAAGGAAGTACTTAAGCCGAACACAACCTACAATATTAAGTACTGGGTAAAAGCTAATTGCGGTGGTATTCATCGTCTTAAGACAACTTATGGCGGAAGTGACGGCGGTCATGTAGATGAAGGTCTTGTCTGGTATACAGGATTTGACTGGACACAGCAGACAAAGACGTTTACAACAGGTGATACGGTACTTAGTCATCTGAGACTCCGTTTCAGAAGTGAAGGCTATGAAACTGCATGGCACGGACCGGAACCGGCAGAAATGTGGATAGACGATATTTCTGTTCATGAAGTGGTTGACGGAGTTGAAAGCGAAACAAACCTTGTAGCTGACTATAACTGCGGAATTGAAAATGAAATCGACAGCGCTGTATCAGATGTTGATGCATTTGCAGAATCTGATTCAGTAACTCTTTACTGGAACGAAACTCCGGTAGAAAGCTTCGACGTTAATGTGTACGCAAAAGACGGTGATGCACTTAACCTTCTCGGTACAGTTGCTTCAGGCGTGAAGACATATAAGGCGTCAGGTCTTGATGCAAACAAAGAATATAGCTTTGTATTAAAATCAATAAGCAACGGAATGGAAGCTGAGGGTATTGAATGTAAGGCGTTTACAAATTCAGATTACAATTCTGCAAGTCCTGACGGATGGGGAATTTTCAAATCCGGGCTTCAGCCGCGTGCAAGAGGAAGAATTGTTCCCGGATATGAAGGTGCAGGTCTTGTAATGGAAACTATATTCCCGACACATGACGCATTCCACGGAAATTCTTTTATGAATGCAGAAACCAATGTTAACTGGACAAACGGAAAAACATATACAATTTCTATGAAGGTTAAGCATACAGGTATGAGATTCGCACATTTCTTTATAGGCGACTCACATAAAGGCAGTTTTACATGGGAAGGCGGAGACAACGGCGGAGACTGGAGAGACGTTTCCTGGGAATATACAGCTGATTTCAGCGGAAACAGACCGATTAAAGCTCAGGTTGTCGGAACTTACGATGATATAGCACATTTGTACATTGATAATGTTAAGGTTGTTGATAATGATAACCCTGATGTAAATCTTGTATCAAACGGTGATATGGAAACATATACAATCGCTCCGAAGCTTTACAAAGACGGTGCTGAAGCTGATGTGTCAAATCTCTCAGCAGGTACATACGATATGGTTGCAAAAGCTGATCTGACAGCTGAAACAAATACACTTACAGCTGTTATTTACAACAAGAATACAACTCAGGTTGAAAAAGTATTCAAAGAAACATTCGATGTATCATTTGCGAATGAATATGTTCTTCAGAACGTTGTAATTGATGAAGGTGAATACGGTGCATTCCTCTTCGCTTGTACACATGACGAAGATAACTGTACTTGCGGAACAATCGAAAAGGAAGATGCTGCACTTTCAGATGTTACATATACCTCAGCAGGTAACAATGCAAAGCTTACATGGGTAAAAACAAAAGATGGTTCATACAGCACAAATGTTTACCTTAAAGACGGTGAAACTCTTACAAAGCTCGGTTCAACAACAGGAACAGAGTTTGAAGCAACAAACCTTCTTGCTAACAAAGAATATACATTTGTTCTTGCAACAACAGACCGCGGAATTGAATCAAACGGTTTTGAAGTAAAAGCATTTACTGCTGCAAACACTAATGTTTTACCTGCCGGAGACAACTGGCAGTTTGTAGCTTCAAATCAGCCTTATGCAAGAATGGGTATAGCTGAAGGTTATACAGGACAGGGTATTGTGGTTGAAGCTAAATATCCGTTTGAAGGTAACGCATTCCCGCCTCATACTTTTGTATCTTTCCAGATGAACAACGTTCAGCTCATAAGCGGACATGAATATGTGGTTATTTACAAATACAAGAACGAAAATGTATGGAACGCTCAGATTTCAGTTGAAGGCGCTGAACAGACATGTATTCTCTGGGGTCAGGAAAATGACGGTGCAGGCTGGCTTGAAACTGAAAAGAAATTTACAGCAAACAGAAACGGTTCATTCCAGTTCCAGATTCTTACAACAGCAACAAACGGTGAAATCGGAAAATTCTATATAGATGATCTTGAAATCTATGATAATACTGTTGACCCGGGTGTTGACCTTGTTAAAAACGGAACATTTGACAATTATAATGCGGCTCCTGTATTCTTTGAAGTGAACGCGGACGGAAGTGCTGCAACTACAGCAGAACTCTTCGGCGGTACATTCAGAGTAGCAGCACCTGCGATTGCAAACGGTGCAAAGAATACTCTTATCACAGCTATTTATGATAAGACAAATGACGGACAGCTCGTTGAACTGTTCTCAGAGGATTATGATGTAAGCGGTAGTCTTTCACAGATACTTACATACGACTTTACATTTACACCGGAAGATGAAACGCATCTTTATGAAGCACGTGCATTTGTATGGAATTCACTCGGCGGACTTGTACCGGTAACAAATGTTAATTCTATAGTTAGTATATATTGATAAATGAGTCAGCCTGTGCTGACAAATAAAAAGTAAAATCAGGAGCAGCAGGGAAAAATCGGGCATTTCTCTGCTGTTCCTTAATCAATCAATGCCAAAGAGCATTGGTTATCTTTGGTATTGGTTGGTTAAGTTATTTACGTATTCTACGGAGGTGTTTGCATGAGAAAAATTACTGTACCGGTAATTGTAACAAACGGGCATTTTAACAGGGAAAAAACCTTGTCGGAAATAAAAAGATGCGGAGCAGAACGAATAGCTATTGCTGTTGACAGAGAATTAGAATACAAATTTTCATCACCGGAAAATTTGGCGATTGTAAGAGAATTAATTGAGTATTTTGAATTAAACGGAATAGAAACCATGGTATGGCTTGGCGAAACCTGCGGTCATAATGGTGGAACGGCAGATGAAAATCCACCGTATATTCCGGTGCGTATCGTGGACAAGGGCGACACCCATCCCTTTTGCATAATGGGAAAGGAATTTGTGAAGGATTTTTGCACATGGGTTCAGAACATGGCAAAAGCCGGTGCAAAAATGATTATGCTTGACGATGATATGCGTCTTACATACCGATGGGACGGCTTCGGATGTTGCTGTGAAAATCACATGAAGGCTTTTTGTCAGGAGCTTGGCGAGGAAATACCGGAGTCAGAAATAATGAATAAGGTATATAACGGCGGAGAGAGTAAATACCGTGATGCATGGCTTAAAGTTCAGGGAGACTCAATGAGAAATTTTGCAAAGAGTCTTCGTGAAGCTCTTGATGAAATCAATCCCGATGTACGTCTCGGTTTTTGCTGTCCGCCCGTTGCGTGGGATCAGGAAGGGTATGATGCAATTGAAATTGCAGAAATTATGGCAGGTAAAACAAAGCCTTTTATAAGACTTACCGGTGCACCGTACTGGGTAAGCTCATGGGTCGATGATTATTACGGCAAGAAAACAATCGGTGAGGTTATTGAAATTGAACGCACTCAGATTGCGTGGTGCAAAGGACATGATATAGAAATCATGACAGAGGGGGATACGTATCCCAGACCGAGATTTACCACTCCGGCAGGGTACATGGAATGCTTTGATATGGCTTTTTGTGCAGCTGAGGAGAGTGCAGGGATATTAAAATATGTGCTTGACTATGTTGCAGAACCTGATTTTGAGACGGGATACATAGATTTCATGGTTGAAAACAAAGAAAAATATGAGTGGATAAGCAAGCATTTTTCGGGAAAGGAAAATGTGGGTGTGACACCCTATAACAAAATGCGTCAGGCACACAAAACGATTATTGATAAAGACAGCTACATGAGTGTGCGTAATTTTGATAACAGTTTATTTGCCGCATCTGCATATTTTACGTCTGCAAATACTCTGCCCACAAATCGCAGTGGCGATGGTGTACGTATAGTATTCGGTGAAAACGGAAGATATATTGACGTATCCGAACTGAAAAACGGTGCGATTATTGATATAACGGCTGCAAAATATCTTACGGACAGAGGAATAGATACGGGAATATCAAAATTTGAAGGAACAGTTCAGGCAAAGCAGAGAGGACTTAGCGATACTGTAAATTATTATTTTGCCGATGAAAAAACTTATACAAGAATAAACCGTCCCGTAAAATTGACAAATGTTGAACTGAAAAGCGGATGCGAGGTTCATGCCGAATTTGCAAGAGAAGAAAAATTTCCTGCTTGCTATACTTATGAAAATCCGGACGGATTAAGATTTATGGTGTTCATGTTTGATGCTATGTGCGAAAAATCAAACAACGGTATATTTGATAATTACGCTGTAAGAAGAATGGTTAATTCAAAACTTGAATGGCTCGGAAGAAAAGCTGTTCCCGTTCTTTTTGACTCAAATGCACCGGGCGCTTATATGGTAGTAAAAAAAGACGATAAAACAATTACTGTGGGGCTCTGGAATATGTATGCCGACAGAATTAATAAGGCATCATTTAAAATCGGAGTGCCATATAGAAATGTGACATTCTTCGGATGTGACGGACGTGGGACTGATGGAAAAATAATCTTTGACACAACGGTTTATCCCTATGAATTTGCGGCTTTTGAACTGGAATTATAAAATCGGAATTAAGGAGACAAAATTATGGAATTTATGTTAGGATGCAATTACTGGGCATCTAATGCGGGAACTGAAATGTGGAGAGAGTGGGATGAGGACTCGGTAAGGCGTGATATTAAAACACTGTCTGAAAACGGTTCGAAATTTCTCCGCGTGTTTCCTAACTGGAGAGATTTTCAGCCGGCAACGAGGTTGTACGGATTTTGCGGAATGAAAAGAGAAATTGTCCGTATGGATGGGGAAGAGTTTACAAATGAATATTATCTTGATGAGATAATGCTTGAACGCTTTGGTACTTTTTGTGATATTTGTGATGAGTACGACATAAAGCTTGTTGTCGGAATTCTGACCGGGTGGATGAGCGGAAGACTGTTTGTTCCGCCTGTTCTTGAAAACACAAATCTGTATACTGATGCACTTGCTCTGAGGCTTGAATACAAGTTTATCAGAGGCTTTGTGACTGAATTTAAAAACCGTGATTGCATTATCGCATGGGATTTGGGAAATGAATGTAACTGTATGAGCGAAACTGACAGCAGGGACACTGCGGCAGTATGGACAGCCGGTGTTTCAAATGCCATTAAAGCGTCGGACAATACAAGACCTGTTATTTCCGGTATGCATAGCCTCAGTATTGAAAATACATGGACTATAAAAGACCAGGCAGAGTATTGTGATATATTGACAACGCATCCTTATCCACAGTTCGTTGAGCATTGTTTTAGAGACGGAATGTTATCTTTCCGCACACTTATGCATCTGCCGGCAGAAACGAAGCTTTATCAGGAAATAGGCGGCAGACCGTGTTTCCCTGAAGAACTCGGAACGCTCGGTCCTATGAGCTGTGACTGTGATATGGCGGCAAATTTCCTGAAGGTTTCAGCTTACCAGTCGTGGATTAACGGATTCCCCGGATTTATGTGGTGGTGCGGATGTGAACAGGCACATCTTGAAACTGCTCCATATGTATGGAATATGATGGAGCGTGAGCTCGGTCTCATGGATGTTAGTGGTAATCCTAAGAAAGCACTTATTGCACTTAAAGAAGTATATGACAGGATAAAATCATTTGATTCTAAACTGTCACCTCCTGAAACGGATGTAGTGTGCATAACAAGCAAAGGTCAGGATAACTGGGGAATTTCATATATGTCATATGCACTTGCACGTCAGACAGGTCTTAATCTGAGGTTTGCCTATTCTTGTTATGATATTCCTGAAAGCGATTTTTATATGCTTCCTTCGATTTACGAATCAGAAGTTATGCCTAAAAAACAGTATTTTGAGCTTAAAAAGAGAGTATATGAAGGTGCATCGCTTTACATATCGAATGATGCCGGTTACCTTACTGAGTTTTCGGAATTTTGCGGAAACAGTGTACATGATACGGTTATTGCTGATGATATATGCAATGTAAAAATCGGTGATAATGAGTTTATTCTTGAACGTTCAAGACGTCATGTGATAAATCCCTTGAAATCAGAGGTTCTCGGCTGTGACAACATGGGTATTCCTGCGCTTACGGTTCATAGCTATGGCATGGGAAAGGTTTATTATCTCAATTTCCCGCTTGAGAAAATGCTGCTTAAGAAAGAACAGGCATTTGATGAAAATTATAGTGATATATATCGTATAATATTTAAAGATATACTTGATAAAAAGCCTGTCAAATCCGACAATAAAAATGTTGGAATTACTTATCACGGTGATAAAATAGCGATGATTAATTACTCAGATGCTGAGCAGGAAATTCTCGTTAATGGTGAAAATATATCAATTAAACCGTACGACTTACTGATAAAAGATATATTATAAAAAAATGTTGCCGATGCTTTGCGTTGTCGGCAACATTTTTTTAGGAGTTTGATTTCAGATACTGTATCACTGTCATTCCTGTTATTTTATGGAACATTCTCATAAAACTGCTTGGTGTTGAATAGTTAAGCTGTTCAGATATTTCCTTGACTGAAATATCACCTGATTTAAGCTTTGTTATTGCATATGCTATTTTTTGCTGCTGTATATAATCCACATAATTCATTTGCATTTCCTTATAGAACAAACGGCTCAGGTGCGATGTGGAATACCCCAGGTTGTAGGCGATGAATTTTAGAGACAGCTCCGGGTTTGTAATGTTTTTATTTATTATCTGTATTATATTGTTAATAACATTCTGCATTTTATAATTGTTTGAAAAAACTTCAAAGTCGCTTGTGACAGAATTATAAAGTGAATATATAATTTCTTTTATTTCATCATATCCTGTTGCCATACTTATTTTGTAAAAAATATCTGAATATTTTCTCAGAACAAGGTCTTCGAATTTGTAATCGGCTTTCTTTGCACAGTCAAGGACGCTGACACTTATTCTAAATGCAAATTCTCTTTGAAGAATCAGAGAATATTTGTTTTTTTCTATGACATTTATTATTTCTGTTATTTTCTTTCCGAGTGAATTAAGATTTGTTTTCGGGATTTCACTTATCATATCGGTAATTTCTGATATTTCCGAAGAATGAATGGGAATTCTTACTTCCGGCTGACTTGGCTGATTAATTTTATCTGTAAATATGTATTCTTCTGTTTGTTTGTTTATTTGCGTAACAAAATCCTCCAGGATTTTACCGTTTATATATTGCTTATCATATGCGAAACATGTAGCATGGTTTGAAGGTTTTATCGGTGTTGAAAGAGAAAGTGTCATATTTTCGGCAGATATCTGAGAAAATATATTTTCTTCAGAGAGTTTTCGCTCCGGAATCGGAGGGGCTGTTTCCTTGTCGTCTATCATAAATATAAACTCGGTTATGGCTTTTGTCATGTCTGAAAAGTTTATTATTCTTTTCTCTCCGCAATGTAATATCAAATCATAGAATATATGATTATCATCTTCGAAAAATTTTGTTTTCAGTTCGTATCCTTCAAATTCGGCATATGATATTTTATAATAGATATAAACGTCTTCATAGCATATTTCGATAAAGTCGCGGGTGTGTGTTATTTTAAGGTCCTCTGTTCTGCCGGAAACGGAAAATCTGATTCTGAAATCTGATGCTTTAATGATATTTGCAGGACCGTCTGCTGTTATTTCTTTATCTCCGCGGTCGGTAATTATACTTATGTGTCCGAGTGAATAACCTTTGTACTGGACACTGTGAAGAGCTGCTGATGAAAAATCGTGATTGTCATGAAGAACTGATATTTTAAAGTTATACAAATTTTCGGGCGTGCCGAAATAACCTATGAACGGCTTTCTTGATTTCCAGAATACTTCTCTGTTGAAGCTTCCGAAAGTGAATTTTTCCGGCTTGTATGTAGATGCCACCATGGAAAATCTGAAAAAAGGGTGTGTCATTCCTTTTGAAATATTTCTCTGGAAAAAGATGTTTCCCATGTCTTCAGTAAAATAAGGATAATATTTAATCGGGCATTTTGCAAGTTCATCAATATTTTTTCCCGATTTAGGAAATGAAATCTTTCCGGCACAGCTTCCGTACAGAAAATCACGGAAACTGTCTGACATATAATCCTCCACAGAAAGGGCAAACGGTCCTGCGGGATGCATTGTTCCGTGATGAAAATGTATTGCGTATATTTCCCAGAGAATATCACAAATTTCCTGGACATATTTTGTACATTCCGAGTTTTCGTTTTCATCAATGAGAAGTTGGAAAATACGAATGTTTTTGAAGCAGTGTTCGATGTCGTTATATTCGAACGGAGAGTTATGATATATGATTGAGCTGTGAAGAGTTTTTAACATCTGCATGCCAAATTTGAGATATTCAGGTATGTTAAAGCGGACACCGCAGGTTACGGTTGTATATATCATATGAGACAGTTCTGTAAGCCCTTGTGCATTATAATATGATACAAGGAAAAATGATGCATTTATACATACGTTCTGAATAGTTTTTTTTAGTTCAGGTGTGAAAATATCGTCATAATATTTCAGGCATTGAAGCAGTCCTGAACATATTTCTCCTGTGGTAGAAAATCCTGAACTGATAACTGTAACCTTAGTATGTGAAATCTTGCCGAAATTAATATCATTCTTATCGTTATTCTGAAATTTGATAATTTCTTTTATTATATTAATTGCTGTTTCTTTATTTTTTTCTTTATCTGTATAAAGAAGATAAAGTGCATATCCGATTGAATATGTTATAGAGCATGTTTTTTCTTTTGGTGCTGTCAGAATATACCGGTTTTTACCTAAAAATTTTTTTCCTTTTTTTAAAGAGTCTTTTTCCCAAAAACTGTAAAACACTAATTATCCCCCCAAAGCATTGTTAATATTAATTATATACTGTGTTTTTTATATTGTCAATAGTTTTTTTGCAAAAAAAGTTTATATACAAACAAAATATATTATTAAGCGTTTTATCAAAGCTGAAAATAACGTGAATTAAAATATTGAAGTCAAAAAATGTATGTCTGTAAAATCTTGTTTATTGACAATATCAAATTATGAGATTATAATGGAATTAAACAAAGGGTTTATTATTTCGGAAAGGCGGAATTACGGATGAAAAGAAAGATAGTGACATTTTTACTTGCTGTAAGTTTATTTTCTGCAGTGCCGGCATCGGCTGCTGTGTGTGAAGTGTCCGGAAATACTGTAAGTGTTCAGGCAGAGGCTGAACCGGGTGAAAGGAAAATAATGTTGCTTGTCAAATCGGGTACAGATATTTCCGATAACAGTAATATCTACGCTGTAAAGGAAAGTGTTGCTGATAACGACGGATGTGTAATATTTACTTTCAGTATGGCTGCTGAAAAAAACGGATTAACAACCGATGGTGAGTATGATATATATGTAAGGAAAAACGGGAAAACCGAAAAAATCGGTTCAATGTTTTATGCAACACCTGAGAGCAGAGAAAGTATAATTCAGAACATAAAAGGTGCATCTGATGAAAATGATTTGAGCGGGATTTTTGAAAATTACGATAATCTTGTTGTATTAAAAGCAATGGGATTTAACATGGATGCATATGCTGTCCTCGGAGACGATAAAGGCGATGTGTCTGAAATGGTTTATGGATATACAAAAAATGCAGAAACCGCAGAAGAGTATGCAAACGCTTTTGCACTCGCAATTTCGGCTGTGAACATTAATAACGGAGAGGATGTTTCCCTTCAGCTTAAAAATGCTGATATGGAATTTGAAAAAGTAAAATATTCTGATATAAAAGAAAAAGAACAAGCCAATTTTATTGATGAGTATATCAGCGAAGGTACATATGAATCAATTGATGAACTGGTACAGGCATATGCTGAAGCTAATATTCTTTATATAATCAATAATACACGCTATGATGACATGGAAGATATACTAAAAAAGTATGCAGATGAGATTGGAATTAAGTCCAGCTCGGAATATGATGATTATCTTGATGCAGACAGCAAAAAGAAAGTAAATGAAAAGCTTGTGTCAAAGCTTAAATCATCACCTGCTAAAACTGTAAGAAGTCTGCTTTCAAAAATTGAAGATGCAGTAGAAGAAACAGAGAAAAAAGCATCATCCGGAGGAAGCTCCGGCGGTGGTGGCGGTGGCGGAGGTTCTTCGAAACCGTCAGGTGCTGTGTCAGTGGGAGCAGTACCGTCTGCTGATGTTAAACTGTCAGAAGAAATAAATGTAGAGAAACCGATATTTACCGACCTTGCTGAAGCTGAGTGGGCGAAAGATGCAATTACAAAGATGTACGAGGAAGGTATCATTTCAGGTGACGGTGACGGAAGGTGCCGTCCGAATGACAGTATGAAACGTGAAGAATTTATAAAAATGCTGGTGCTTTCTCTTGGGATATATGATGAGTTCGCAGAGTGCGATTTTGGTGATGTCCCGAAATATTCATGGTCATACAGATATATTGCAAGTGCATATAATGCGGGAATAATAAACGGTGTTTCGGAAAATAGGTTTGGAATAGGTAATCTTCTTACAAGACAGGATATGGCACTTATTTGCAGTCGAAGCGCAAGTGGAAGAATATCACTTGAAGAAAAGCGTGATGATGCAGAGTTTTCTGATAAGGACAGCATAAGCGATTATGCAAAGGAAGCTGTGTCAATGCTTTATAAGGCTGAGGTTATTAACGGTATGGGAGACAATTGTTTTGAACCTTTCGGGACGGCAACAAGAGCACAGGGTGCTGTAATGTTATATAATCTGTTTAAGTAAAGGAGGAGCAGAATGTTTAAGAAAATAACTGTATTATTAAGTGTTATTGTTACTTCACTTACTTTGGCTGTAAGTGCGGTGGGTGCCGCATCGGACATAACGGAAATAAAGTCAGCTCTGGAAGGAATAGATATCATTTTTCCTGAAATGCTTCCTAAAATTACAAAAGATGATTATGTAAATGCACTTTCAAAACTTTTGTACGAAGATGCATCTGTTATCGGTAATCCTGAGAAAATAGCAAGAATGACAGGAATGATTGAAGCTGTCGAACAATATGACGGGAAAGATTCCCTGCCTCTTAACGAAGCTCTTAAATATGCTGTTGTAACGCTAGGATATAAAAGTTCAGCAGCAAACACGGGCGGATACGTAAGTATGGCATCATCTCTCGGGCTTACCGACGGTATTGATACAAAGTATATCGGCGGAATAAATGCAGATATTGCCGCAAGAATTGTGTATAATATGCTTGAAGTTGAACCTATGGTTACTTATACGACAGCTGAAGGGTATAAATATTCGGAAATCAGAGACGATGAAACATTACTTTCTCTTAACCGTGATACATATCTTATAGAAGGAATTTTGACTGCTTCTTATCATACCTCGGTTTACGGTGAAAGCAGTTCGCTTGCAGAATGTATCGCAATTGACGATACGTATTATTTATCAGAAAAGGATTACAGCGAATTTCTTGGAATGAATGTACAGGCTTACGTTAAGGAGACGGCACCCGGAGAATATGAAGTTATATATGTCGGTGCAAACAGCAGAAAAAACAGCGAGCTTGTAATAAATGCCGATGACATTGAATCTGTAGACAAAAAGTTTACAAATATCAGATATTACTCAGGTAACAAAGAGAAGAATGCATATCTTGCAGATGTTCCTAAAGTGATATATAACGGGAAATATTATGCCGGATATACCGCTTCGGATTTGATGCCGAAAATCGGAAGTCTCAGACTTGTGGATAATAACAGGGATAATAAGTATGACATCGTTTTTGTAGAAGCTTATCAGACAATGGTTGTTGGCTCTGTCGCAGACGGAGAGATTTACAACAAGTACAGCTTTGATAATTCTCTCAGAATTCTTGATATAGGAACAAACAGTGATATTTCGGATTTGAAAATATATAAAAACAATGCTGAAATTCCGGCGGAGGAGATAAAAGTTAATGATATCCTGAGTATTGCAGTAAGCAAAGGCGAAAGCGAACAGATTATAAAAATCTATGTATGTAACAATACAGTCAGCGGTATGATTGAGAAAGTGAATTATGATGAAAATGAGATAACCGTTGACGGAAAAGTTTATCCTATGTCGCAGGATTTTATGGACTTTGCGGCTGATACAGCATATGACTTATCTCTCGGTAATGCTCATCAGTTCTTCACGGATATATTCGGAAATATTGCTTATGCAAAAAAGACAGGCGTTATGGAATACAGCTTTATTTATAAATCAACGACCGATGATAACGAAGGATATTACATTACATATCTTGACCTTGACAACAAATGGAATACAGCTAAGGCTGCAAGAAAGCTTACTGTTGACGATTCTGTATACGAAGGAGAAGATGTATTTGAGCCGTTGAAGAAACTCGCTGCTCAGGTTGTGAAAATCAAGTTCAATTCTGCTGGCGAGGTTATGAAGATAGAAACTGCAACCGAAACAAATGAATTTATTGAAAATGAATACACAGTAACCCGTCTGACCTCATATACTTACCGTGCAGGCCCGAAAACTTTTGCCAATAAAATATATCTTAATAACGGTGCAAAAGCATTTGTAATATGTGATGATGCTTCGTTTATGGAAAATATTGAGGCAAGAGACGCAGGAACATATTTCGGAGGAGATACAGCGTATACAATAAGGGCTTATGATATTGATGAATTCGGATTTACTGACCTTGTAAGTGTAGAAAGAAGTGTTCAGAGTATGATTCAGCCCGGATTTGTTGTGGTAACGAAGGTTATGGAAACGGTAAACTCCGATGGTGAGGTTGTAACTGCAATAGCGGGAAATGCAGGCAATCTTAATGCAATTCTTGCCGGTAAGAATGCTGATACATTTGACGGAATTGGCGCAGGAGACATCATACGTATTGGTGTAGGAAATGCAGGTACTGTTGAAACGGCGAGTAAGATATTCGGACTTAAAGAAGAATTTATTACAAATATACCAGGTGATCTGTACAATACAAAAACAGCTATTGTATCAGGAACTATCGAAAAGCTGGATGACGAAATGACAAAGGTAAAAATTGACTGTGGCTCAAAAGGAGATGTTTCGCTTCGTCTTTCATCAACACTCAGTGTCACAATGTTCGATATTGAATCGAATGAATGTGAGATTATAACATCAGGACAGCTAAGAGAAGGCGATAAGGTTGTCTGCCGTATGGCATGGGGACAAATTGCTGAAATGGTAGTGCTTCGTGAGGAGGGTTCAAAATGATGAAAAAATTCTTATCAGTATTATTGTCAGTTGCAACATTTCTCGGAATGACTGCTGTGTATGTATCTGCGGATGTGAAGCCGTGGACAATTACAGTCTATGGCACCGGAGAAAACCGTTATGTTGAACAGACTGATGTGAAAAAATATGACGGTGATTTCAGTCTGTCAGTACAATATTCCGGCACAAGAAAAAATGCTGCAAATTATATCGAAGTAAAAATGATGCTTACAGAAGAGCTTCTGCCGGGAAATTATACTTTTTCACTCTATAATTCGGGACGTGCATCAGCACATACTGAAATATCTGTCGGAGAAGGAATAACCTTCGGCTTCGGGGATATGGAACAGGTGGAGGAAAATGAGTGGATTAAATATACTAAAACAGTTTCATATGAAGGTGACGGAGAGGATTTTGTTGCAGTAAGATTCTACGGCGGAACATCACAGGCATATCTCGATAACATATCTCTTATTGCGGAAGACAGCGGTGAAAACCTTGTGAAAGACGGTGGATTTGAGTTTTATGAGGAACCGGAACCGGAAACGGAAGAGCCTTGGGATACTACCGATTACCGTCCTCTGAACTTTATGGCGATTCCGTTCAAGGGTTCTGTGGCGCTTAGCTGGAAAAACCCTGCCTCAGCTACTCTTGACGATATAGTTGTGTATGATATAACAGACGGAAAAGAAGAGCTTGTCACAGATGAAATTGCAACGACTGCGAAAAAGCTTATAAACTATGAGATTACAAATCTTGAAGATAGAATTTATCAGTACAAGGTTATTTTCTCATATAGAGATAAAGGGGATTTTACATATTTTCTGTCAAGCGGAACGTCGGAAGCAGATCCTCTGAAAGGTAGTGCTGTATGGGGAGAGTGGACCTATTCGCGCGCCGGTCACGGTAAAGCGGGCTACACCCCTGCTGCAATGATGCTTGATTATGATATAAAACGTGGCGAAGAAGGAAGTGCACTTAAAGTTGTATCAAATATAGACAGAAGCAGAGGAGAATTTCATGGAAATACCTTTGTGAGACTTACTCAGAACCTTCCTCTTGAAACAGGTAAGAAATACAGTGTGTCTTATTGGACTAAGGCACAGAACGTAAGTGACGGATTTCAGGTGAACTTTAACGGAGCTGCATTTGACGGTATGGGGCTTGTTCTCCCGTATTCAGGCACACACGATTGGACTTTCAGAGAATATACATACACTTATTCTGCTGAAAGTCAACTCAGATTCCTTGACGAATATGCTTGCGAAAGTATCTGGTTTGATGATGTAGAGGTTTATCTCCTTGATGAAAACGGAGAGAAAAAGGGAAAGAATCTTGTAAAAGGCGGAGATTTTAACGGCATAGCAAATGAAACAGTCGGAGAAATTTCTGATGTATGGGCAGAGTCTCAGAAGGAAAGCATTATTCTTAACTGGACTGTTCCTTCTAAAAATTGTATGGAAATCAGACTTTATGAGAAAAAGTTTGATAACTATGAGTTCAGAGGAACTCTTACGGCATCGGCAGGAAGTGTTGAAATTTCAAATCTTGATATAGAAAAAGAGTATACATATAAGCTTTGTCCGGTAAACGATTACGGTATCGAGGGCGAAGGTGTGGAAGTGACTGCAAAAACAGTTATTCCTGATTATGAAATTTTTGAATCATCACTTACTCAGAACGGTTATGAAGTTACGGAGCTTAGCGGTGCCGGAAGCTATACGGCAGTTGTTCCTGTTAAAAACAGCGGTATAACCGAGGGTGTTAATGTGGAAATATTTGCGGCGGTTTATAAGGATAATGCACTTGAAGAGCTCTATTCAACTTCCGCACTTGTTGAGAAGACAAGTAAGAGCAGACCTCCGAAGGAAATTAAGGCAACCTTTGAGCTTCCGGACGGTGAAGGGTATCATGTGGAAATTTTTGTTGTGGACTCAAGAAACAGCCTGGATATATTGCAGCCTTGTAAAACTTATAATTAAGTATAAAATGCAGAATGCAATCCTAAAAAAAGGAAGGTGGGCTTTTTATGGAAAAAGCGAGAAAAATGTTGGCGGCGATTTTATCGTTTGGAATGATATGTTCGTTGATTCCGTCCGTATCTGCAGCGAAGCCGGTTGTAAATTATAAGCCGGATGCTGATGTTGATGCGGCAGTATACAGAACCTACGATACTTCTGTAAGTAAAGATACATGGTTTAACGGACCCGACTGGAAGTCACTTCTTTGTTACAGAGACGGAGCAGAAACACCGTGGGACATAACAGTTGAAGGTATGCATCTTACAAGAACGGCACAAAAGGGCAGATTTGCTATGGTGTTTACCTATAACGTAGATGGTGGTTGGGAGTCAAACCGTTTTGCACAGGTACATTCGGTAAATGCTTTTGAAGCACTCGAAGAAGGCGTTATATACAGAGTAGGCTTCTGGAGCACAGGAACAACACCCGGCGGTAACCGCTGGAAACTTAAGATTGCAGGACAGACAATTACCTCATTTACAGAAGGTCAGACTGATGGTGACTGGACATACTATTACAAGGACATAACAGGTAACGGAACAGCAACGGGAATTGCTTTTGAAACTGCCGAAAATATAAACCTTGTAATGGACGACCTTACAATAAGACCGGTTATTACAGACGGCGAAACAGTAACACTTGGTGAAGACAGACTGGCGGGAAAAGGTGATTTTGAAAACTTTGTATTTGGTAAGTATACCACATCCGGAAGCTCTTCTGACTTCTCTGCTTCATTCGAAGAGGATGACGATGTTCCGTTAAACTGGTCTCTCAAAGATGACGATGAAACTGACAGTCGCTATATGAAAGTTGTATCGGGCGTGGGGCGTACAGGAGATAGAGCGCTTTATTACTATAATCCTGAATATGAGGCACATAATTACGGACTTTATCAGAATATAAATATTCCTGCCGGTGATTACATTCTTGAGTTCTGGGTTAAGGGTTGGAGAGATAACAGGCAGGCGCTGAGGGGTTATGAAGATCCTGTGGGCTGGGCTTTCAGTGACAGCAACCTTAATGCTGCCACTTGGTCTGACTGGATTAAAATTCAGATACCGTATTCATTGACGAGTGATAAAATGAAAGACAACCAGTGGTTCTTTGCAGGAACAAAATGTTACCTTCTTATAGATGATATTAAATTTTATAACGTCAAAGATCCTGACACAAATCTTCTCGTAAACGACAGCTTTGAAAGCGTGGAATCGGACTACGTTCAGCCGGCAGATGAATCAACAGTGCCGGGATGGTCAATTCCTGACAAGACAGGTGTAACCGTAAAAAGAGCATATAACTTCACACGTGAAAGTTGGGAAGTGAAGATATCAACAGACGGTACTGCAGTGGGAAAGGATGCTTTAAGATATGATGTCCCGAAGAAGTTTCTCACAGAGGGGCATACATACACGGTACAGATGTATGTAAGGGCAGAAGGCTTTGCGGATGGTGTAAGTCAGTATGTTCATTACAATTTTGCAGGTGTTGATAAGGGCGGTGTGGTTCATGTCACAGAAGCAAAAGGCGGAAAGACAATAACAAAACGGTCGAAAACCTCAAATATAGACTTGTATTCCAATCCGTATTTTACCGTCGGTTTGTATAAAGCAGCACAGTGTGATTTGTTTGTTGACGATTTTAAGATTATTGACGAAATGACAAATCAGGTAATTGTAATAGAAAACGGTGATTTTGAAAAAGTTAAGGAAGACTATGTTCAAGCGGCGAATGAGTTGACTATGCCCGGATGGAATGTTCCGGATAAATCAGGTGTTACTGTAGAGAGAGTATATAATTTCACCCGAGGAAGCTGGGAAGCGAAAATATCAACAGACGGCACTGCACAGGGTAGAAATGCTCTCAGATACAATGTACCGAAGTCACTTCTTACAGAAGGACATACGTACATGGTAGAAGCGTACCTGAGAACGGAGGGAATTGCTGAAGATGCAAATCAGTATATTCAGTTTAAATTTGCCGATAAGGATAAGGGCGGTGTGGTTTATGCACCTCAGGCTATGAAAGGAATTACAATAAAAGGATGGTCGGCAAACTCAAATATAGATTTGTATTCTGAGCCTTCCTTTGCCGTTGGTCTGTACAAGGAATTATCCTGTGACCTGTATGTTGACGATTTTCGGATTACCGATGAGGTAACAAATGATGTAATTATATTAGACAATGGTGATTTTGAAACTGTCAGAACGGATATAAATGCAACAGAAATAATGATTGACAATACCGGAATAAAATATCTGAAGCTCGAAGGAACCGTGAATTATGGTGGCGGAGCAACAGAGAGCGTACGTGTCGGAATAAACGGAACTCCTGAAACGAATAATATTTTTTCAATACTTTCAGGAGGAACTATTGAACTGGGAAGCAGTAATATCGTGTATGATGCAGTAGCCGGTGCATATGATTTTAAGGCTGTATATGATTATGACGGAGGCATTGCAAAGGTGAGTATTGTAACACCGGACGGAGAAGTGATTGAACGTTCCGATCCGAGATACCTAAATGGGACAAAGACCATAAAGAAGCTTATAATATCATCTGCGGGTGAACCCGAAAATACTGTTGAAAACCTTAAAATCAATGAAGCGGATTTGTCCGATTTACCAACGGAGCTTACAGCGGCAGATGTTAGGTTTTACAAAAACAATAAGGTTGTGACAAACTGTAAGAGAGTGCCTGCCGATATTGATAAAATAGAAATAAGTGTTGGTACTCCGCTTTTTGATAAGGCAGATTTAGATGATATATTAATGGTAAAAAATGCAGATTCAAATGAATCTGTGACGGTGTCTTCCACAGAGTATGCTGATGGAGTATATGTAATCAATCTTAACGATGCTCTTGATGAGAAGATGAATTATACTGTTACATTCGGAAATATTCCGTCATTTGTATTTACTACGGATGCAAATGTGCGTGCCGTGATTACAGGCATAAAGAAAGGTGAAACAGAAGTTACAGAACTTGCACAGCTTTCTGATGATGACAGAGTTATGGTTTCGGTAGATTATGCAAGTACAGATGGTATACAGGTAAATTACACTGTATATGCGGCGTACTACGATAACAGCGGAAAGCTTTTGTCGGTACGCACCGTTAAGGATGAAGCTTCAGAAAATTCAGGCAGTTACAGTATGGAAACCGGAAATCTTGCAGATGTCAGTGAAGCGGTGTTCTACGTGTGGGATATGAAAGGCGGAATGACACCCATAGCAGATGATTATGTTGTTCCGAAAGATACGTTTACATCTTCTGAAGTATACAACCTTGTAACAACATTTAACGGAGATGCAGGAACTTCAAGAGGTTTTGCATGGACTGCAACAGCTGATTATACCGATATGGTGATCCAGTATTCTGAAGACGGTGTGTTATGGACAACCGGCAATGTGGTGAAAACAGCAGAATACACCAGCTATAATAATTTACTTTACTACAAGGTTGAGATTGGAAATCTTAATCCCGGAGAAACATATACGTACAGAATAGGTGATACTGCAGATGATGTGTGGAGTAAGTTCTATACATTTACAACAGAACCTGAAAATACAACGGAATTTTCGTTCGTAGGATTTTCAGATCCTCAAAGCGGAGGATGGAGCGACGGATATGAATACATGAAATATACTCTTGATGCAGCAATGCAGTACAGACCTGATGCTTCGTTTATGGTAAGTCTCGGTGATCAGACTGATGACGGTACCAGTGAATGGCAGTGGAAAAACTACTTCCTTGCATCTGACGGTTATGCACAGAGCCTGCCGCATATGGCTGTAATGGGTAACCATCAGGCAAGAGGTGATGCGGTTACTTCGGGAAAGAACTTCTCACTTCATTTCAATAACCCCGATAACGGAGCAAATGCACTTGGAGGTCTTACGGTAAATGACGTAGCAAATGACTATTCACAGGGTGTTATAAATAATATTGAAGATACTGTGTATTCATTTGATTATGGTAATACACATTTTGCTGTTCTGAATTCAGGTTCTGACTGGGCACTTACTTCCGATGGACATATAATGCTTTCAAAACAGGCAGAATGGCTTCGTGAAGATATGCAGGCTTCGGATAAGAAATGGAAAATTCTTATGATTCATATGGGACCATATCCGGTAAAGCTTCGCGGGGATTCACGTGCGGCACTTGAGAAAACAATAGACGAGTGCGGTGTTGACCTTGTTCTTCAGGGGCATGATCACATGGTTGCAAGAACTTATCCCATGAATGGTGGTCAGGTTGTGACTAAGGAAAATGTCGGGACTGTTGTAAAAGGAACGGGCACTGTATACACAATTCTCGGATGTGCATCTACAAAGAGGTATGATATGCTTATAGAAACACCTGCGTATTCGGCAGTTATTAATACAACTTCTGAATATCAACCCACTTACACAGTGTTTGATGTGAGTGATGAAAAGATAGAAGTAATCACAAAGCAGTTAAATGGTGCAGTTATTGACAAGTTTGTAATTCGGAGTAATTAAGTGTAAAATGCAGAATGCAGAATGCAAAATGCAGAATGCAATTTTAATATAAAAAGAAAGGTGGGCTTTTTAATGAAAAAAGCAAGAAAAATGTTGGCTGCGATTTTATCGCTGGGAATGATATGTTCGCTCGTACCGAACGTATCAGCAGGTTCACAGATTGTAACATACAAGCCTGATGCAGATGCTGATGCGGTAGTGTACAGAACATATGATACTGAAGTAAGTAAAGATGAATGGTTTAACGGTCCTGACTGGAAATCACTTTTATGTTACAGAAACGGTGCAAAAACACCGTGGAATATAACAGAAGAAGGTATGCATCTTACACGTACTGCACATGAAGGCAGATTTGCTATGGTGTTTACGTATAATGTAGACGGTGGCTGGGAATCAAACCGTTTTGCACAGGTTATAAATACGAACGCTTTTGAAGCTCTTGAAGCTGATAAAACATACAGAATAGGATTCTGGCACAGAGGGACAGCTCCGGGTGGAAATCGCTGGAAGCTTAAAATTGCAGGTCAGACAATTACTTCATATACCAAAGGTCAGGTTGACGGAAACTGGACATATTACTACACTGATGTAACAGGTGATGGAACTGCAACTCAAATTGCTTTTGAAACGGCAGAGAATATAAACCTCGTAATGGACGACCTCACAATCAAGCCCGTTACCGTTGAAAATGATACAGAAGTTCTCGGTGAAGATATTCTTGGCGGCATAGGTGATTTTGAAAACTTCGTGTTCGGAAAAAGAGTTTCAGCTGATAGTTCGACATTATATACCCCTGCTTTTGAAGATCAGGAGCTGATACCTACTAATTGGGTTTTAAGTGATACTGATACAGCTAATGATGCATATATGAAAGTCGTTTCAGGAGTTGGGCATACAGGGAATAATGCATTATATTTGTATAATACCGAAAGAACACCAATTTACTGGGGTGTAAGACAGAACATGACTCTGGCACCCGGAAATTACGTGTTCGAATTCTGGGTTAAAGGCTGGAAGGATGCGAATAATGCAGTCAACGGATATGCTCCGGCCGGATACAATGCTTTTGAAGGGGACAACGTTAACTACGGAAAATGGTCAGACTGGAAAAAAGTAACAGTTTCGACAACTTTGACAGCTGATAAGTGGAAAGCCGATTCATGGCTTATGTCAAATAACATAGGATATCTTCTGATAGATGATATAGCTCTTTATAAAGATGGAGATACTTCTACCAATCTTTTTGCAAACGGAAGTTTTGAATCTGCATCAGTTGTCGGAGAATTGAAAAATCCTCTCCTTTACCCTGTAAAAGCCGGCGGAGCTGCAACTCTTACATGGAAGAATCCGGGAACGGCACTTAAGAGTGCGGCTGTGACGGTTGACGGTGCGGCATATGAATTTACACCGAATCTTGCGGCAAACGGATTTAACGAAATTATGATAAGCGGTCTTACAAACGATGTTGAGCATACAGTTGTATTAGATGCGGTTATAGGTGGTAATAAGAAATATTCAAAAACTATGACTGTTACTCCTTGTGTTCAGAGTGGAACGGGAATTATCGGTGAATGGAGTGTATATTCATCAGAACCTACCGTTGACGGTACGTTATATTATTCAAACTATAATGTGACACTAGACAAAACCGAAAAGACAGATGATACATCTCTCAGATTTGATGCTAATATCAATACTAAAAAGGGAAACTTGTTCATAAGAGCAACACAGACAGTAAAAGGTCTTTCAAGAAATAAGCTTTACAGACTTAAGTTTGATGCAAAAATGGATGGGCTTTCAAACTTCCTTATAGCACGTGATGCGACAGGATTTGCGTATAAGCCATTTACAGGATTATATGATGAAAGCGACAATATTGTTTCAATCTATGATGAAGGAAAATCTGTAACACGCGACTGGCAGACATATACAGTTGATATTGTTAATCCTGACGGAGATATCTATAATAAAGATAATGCATCAACATATGATATGACACTTTCATTCACTATTGAAAAGCTTAACGGTTCACTCTGGATTGATAATGTTGAGCTTTACGAAATAACTGAAGACGGTGTTGTTGCAAGTGAAAATCTTATGAAGAATTCTACATTCAGCTACGATAAAGGATACTCGGTAAGCTCACAGTTTACAATGCTTGACGGAGATGAAGAGGTTGCAGTTTCTTATATTCCTGCTGCAGGAATTGTGACAGCTAAAGCTCTTATTAAGAATTTTGCAGAAGGTGAAGCGCTTGATGTTATTGTTTTTGCGGCACTCTATAATGGAGACAAGCTCGAAAATGTAACAGTTCTTGATAAAGATGTTCAGGAAAAACCGATACTTGTTCCTGCTGATGAGATAACAGCAACAGTAACAGTCCCTGCACTTGATACAGGTGACTATAAGATTAAGCTTATGGTATGGGACGGAACAACATTTAGTCCTGTACTTGATAATGCAGGAGTAATTGCAGAATAATCCATCGGAATGTTTAATAATGCACAAACCGGACTGCGAACGAAACGCCCGACGTACCAATGTACGGCTTCGGGCGGGGATTTATGTGGTAAAATCACATAAATCTTCGCTTCGTCCGTTCAGCACAAATTTTTTACACTCCTGTGACAATAACTATTTTCAGAAAGGAAAATGAAATATGATAAAAATCGTAAAACGAATCTTATCGTCATTTTTGACATTATCCATAGCATCATCCATGCTTGCATCACCGGCCGTTTTTGCTGATGATTTAAGTGTATGGGAGGTTTCTTATGTCGCGGCAAGCGGAAGTGTTACTTCGGATAGTGATATATATTACAGCGGAGGTAACTCAGTGAAAATAGTTAATAATACTCCGCGTTCTTCAAATAAGTATATTATGCTTAAAACGCAGGTTCAGACTGTAAAGGGAAAGAAATACAAAATAAAAGGTTATTTCAAAACAGACGGCTGTGATATGGTACATGTAAACATTGACTGGAATGATAGAATGTCCCTTTGTCCGTTTACTCAGAGATTTGACTGGACAGGATTAGAGTATGATTACATAGGCAGAACAACCGGAATGTCAAATATTCAGTTGATAGTTGAAGGAGTAACCGGTGGTTACTGGGTAGACAACTTTCAGTTTATTGATACTGAAACGGGAGAAAACCTTATAAGTGAGGGTAATTCTGTACCATCAGGGCCGCGTGCTGACGACAATTCGGCATTTGAGGCTATATACGAAAGTATAAATGCATCATCAACCTTTTCGGCAAGTAGTATAGAACAGGTAATGGGTGGTTTTAAATACATACCTGCTTACAAGGCGGAAGGTATTACCGTGGACGGTAATATTGACGAATGGGAGAAATATCCTGCAATTTATATGCCGACTCTGTCTTCGCAGTATCAGGTATATATTAATGACTCAAAAGACAAGGATGTCAAGGCTATATGTAAATTCGCATATGATGATGAAAATCTGTATCTCATGGTAGATGTAACGGATAATGATTTTGTATCATTCTCGGGCTCAAGTTACTGGCAGGGAGACAGTATTCAGCTTGCGATTTCTTCGGTTGATGAAGGATACGGAACTGAAATTGGATTTGCTCATAATGCGGAAACAGGTCTTGGTGAAGTCCATGCCCCGGTGGATAGAGAATCTGAACAGAAAGGATTCCCGTTTGTATCAACATATCACGAAGGAACAAGAACTGTTTACGAAGCTTCTATTCCATGGACATATAAATTCGGAAAGATTCCCGAACAGATGTATTTCGACATTCTTGCGAACGATAATGACGGGTCAGGCAGACGTTACTGTGCAGAGCTTGCACCGGGTATTTCAGAAGGTAAGACAAATGCTAAGTTCCCGAAGATTGAATTCCTTGACGATAGCAAAGACTGGTATGCGTGGGTTCAGGGAGAACGTTCTCCATATACGGAAACCGATTATACATATGAATATTTTATTGTTAATAACGGTGCAAGTAAGAAGTTTACGGTGAAAAATGTGCTGACCGGTGAAACAGAGGAAGTTACTGTTGGTGCTGACAGCGGTGTGAGACGTGAATTTAACTGTGAATTTGAAGAAGCAGGCGATAGCTTTGTAACTCTTGAAATTTCCGACGGTACAAATACGCATTTTGCAAAAGAAGCAGTAAGTATCGGTAAGAAATTACCTACTGAAGCTGAAACAAGAGAAGTAATAAAGGTTATGCGCCAGCAGGATGCAGAGCTTTCAGAGCTTATTGCAAAATGCGAAGCAAAAGGAATCCCTGTTCATTATGAAATGATTGTTAAAAGTATTATCGGCAGATTTGATGAGTATCTGGAGGACGATATTGCCAATAACGATTACACGAGAGTGGATTATACATCACGTGTGGTAACAGAAATGTATAACGAGGCGAAAGCTGATCTTGAAGCGTATCTGAAAGGTGAGAAGACTTCACTTGACGTGCCGGTTTATGTTACAAGCGACCTTGAAATTGACGGACAGACAATCTGGGCGGATACAGAGCTCGGAGGAGAGATTACAAGACGTCCCGTATTCTTTATAGGTTACGGTCACGGAAGTGAAGCGAAACAATATGTACCCGAATTTCCTGACTGGGGTGTGAATTCTATACAGTGTGAAGCAGGACCTGACCATATTATGACGCTTGGCAGAGTTCCTTACTGGGGAGAAACTTCTCATCCGAACGGAACAATGGAATATTGCACCGATACGGTTTATGACGGTAAAAAATCGCTTAAGTTTACTTTTAAAACGCAACCGGCAGCAAATGTATATCTCGGACTCGGACAGAATATTTCCTGTCAGCCGGGAAAGACATATGAACTTAAAGGTTACATAAAAGCTAAAAATGCAACAAGAGTGCGTGTTGAGTTTTCCGAAGAGGGCTGGACTGCGTCGAATATGGTGAATGGCACCTACGACTGGAAAGAATTTACGGTAAGATATACTCCGACAAGCTCGCTTGCTGCAAGAATACTTGTTGACGGTGTGACTGATGAATTTTATATTGACGGACTTACTGTAACAGAGGTAGGAAAGAGTGAAAATCTTCTCCTGAACGGAAGCTTTGAAGAAGAACCGAATAAGGTTGAGGCATATTTTAACAGAAATGCACCACTTTTTGTGTCGGTAATGAATACACTTCAGAAAGCAGAAGAAAATAATGTTTCTGTCAGCGTGCTCATATCTCCGCATTATTTTAAACAGGCAATTGCAGATAAGTATAATATAGGATACAGAGACATTGCATTTTTTAAGCATAACGTTCATGCACCTGAAGGAAAACGTATTCTCGACCATTACGCAAGAGAATTCGTTTCGGAAATAAAGAAATATAAATCAGTAAACAGTATTTGTATTACAAATGAACCTCAGTTCAGAACAAATTATCTTCCTGATTACTTTAAAGAAGGCTTTAATATGTGGCTTTCCGAAAGATATAACGGAGATATAAATGAACTTAATAAGGCGTATGGAACCGAGTATGCAGATTTTTTAGATGTGCCGATGGATGTTGATTTCAATAAGCCTGAGGAGCTTAATCCTGCGAAGTGGTACGATTATAAAAAGTATAATGATGAAATGTTCGGTGAGTTCCATGAATGGCTGGCGGGAATTGTAAAAGAGGTTGCGCCTGAAATCCCTGTAACTTCAAAGGTTCAGGCTTATACAGCGATTAATTATTCCGCAAATAATAATGAACTCGGAACAAGCTATGAAAATTTCTATAAGTATCTTGACTTAAACGGCTGTGATGCGCACTTGTTCATGAGTAATAACGGTGACCATAACCTTTCAAAGGGAATGTGGTACGATTACATGACAAGCTATAAAAATGTACCTGTTGCTAATACAGAAGACCATATTGTAGCCAACCGTGATATTGATTTTTCAAAAGAGCAGCATCTTTTCATGGCAAGAGATATATGGCAGGGAGTTATTCACGGCGTCGGAATAAACGATATATGGAATTGGGCGAGAACATATAACAAACTAAGCGATAGCTGGCTCAGTATTCTTTTCCGTCCTGATGCGATAAAGTATATCAGTGAAGCAAATCTTGATATGAACAGACTTTCATATGAAATAAGAGCAATTCAGCAGGAAAGCCGTGATGTCGGAATAATATATTCTGATGTAAGTAACCTTGTTGATGAGCGTACAGCACGCTCTACATACGAAGCATATGAAGCTGTTCAGTATAACGGAAAACGTGTGAAATTTATCACACAGACTCTTCTTGAAAATATGATGGACTGCAAGGTTGTAATTGTTCCGCTTATGCCTTACGCAACGGAAGAAACTCTTGTAACTCTTAAGAGGTACATTGAAAACGGCGGAAGAGTTGTAATAATGAGCGATGAATCGCTTGCGAAGACGGAAAGGAATGCTGACATGAACGCAGAGCTTCGTGAGTTTGTTTATTCAAATGCAACAGTAATACCGTATGAGGGTACTTTCAATAAAATGAAATCACCTTCGCGTTCTGAATTTCAGGAGCTTCTGAGAAATATTTTCAAAGAAGAAGGGATATATAATGTTTCTGTAATTGATACGGAAACAGGAAAGCCTACAACAGACGTAGAATTCAATACAGGTGTATATAACGGTGATGTTGTAATAAATCTTGTGAATTACGGAACCGATAAAAAGGTGAAAATTATGATAGGCGGTACTGAGGTTACCGAATGTATTGAAATGAGAAGTATGGAAAATGTAAAGGATGCTGTTGAACTTAAACAGTTTGTTCCGGTTCTTGTGAAATTTCCGGGTGCGGAAAATTTATTAAAATAAAGGAATATAAATATGAAACGTAAATTAATTGCGGCAATACTTGCGGTATGCACTTTAAGCGTACCGCAAGTATTGTATGCCGAGGAATATGTTGATTACAGTGATGAAATTTCAGAGCTTGAAAATTTGATTGAAATCTGTGAAGAAAAAGGTTTTTCGGTAGAATATGAAAAAGTAAATTATTCTGTACTGAAAATGTTTGAAAAATATCTTAATGAAGACCTTGATAATGGGGTAAGTGCAGACAGTGAACGGTGGATTTACAATGTTTCGGTAATGGACGGACTTTATGCGGATACGAAAGATAAGCTGATTGCATATCTTGACGGAGATGACACTCCACTTGTCGGAGAACTTCCTGACATGACAGACACCGTAACGAGAGGCACTTCGATTTACAGCAGCGGAAAGCCTGTTTTCTCAATTGGTTTCGGACATACAAGCGAGGCAATGCGTGATGTCGGAGTATTCAATACAATCGGCTGTAATAATATTCAGCTTGAAATGGGACCTGACAGAATGGTATACAGTCTTGGCGGCTGGAGGAACGGTTCTACAAGTGATAACTGTACGATTTCTCTTTCTACACTGTTTAAGAAAGAAGGAAACAGTGCACTTAGAATAAAAAATAATTCGACAGAAAACTTTGCAAGAATATATCAAAGTATTGCTTATAAGGATGGAGTTACATACGAATTCGGGTTCTGGGGAACTACAAACGGAAGCGAGCCGGGAATGCTGTTTGTGAGTGCGTCCGACTGGGCACCCGATCTGATTGTTCAGACAAGCACATCGTGGCAGGAATACAGCTCGACTTATACGCATAATTCCAATGAAAATCCGAATGGCGAGTTTGCGATACTTTACAGAAAAAATACGGGGAGCAATGCTACTGCTTACCTTGACGGATTTTATCTTTATGAGCTTGATGCAGAAGGGAACAGAGTTTCGGATAATCTGCTGAAAAATTCGGGCTTTGAAACTGACTGGGGATATGATGACTGTATTTCGTATATTACAAATGCACTGAAAACAGCAGAAGCAAACGGAATCGGGGTGTCATTGCTGCTTTCGCCTCATTATCTTGCAGTTGATAAGACCAACAGCGATTTGTATAATTCTAAAGGGGTGTTTATAAGGTATAATATTGCGGCTGAAGAAACAAAGACAGCAATTGAAGAATATCTGCATAATCTTTTGCCTTGCCTTACAGAGTACAAAGCTCTTCAGAATATATGTATATCAAACGAACCTGTATTTAAAACAACTAATTTTACCAATTATTTTAATCCGTTATTCAGGGGATATCTGATTGAAAAGTACGGGAGTATTAAAAATCTGAACGATGTATACGGAACAGAATATGCCGATATTTCGGAGATTTCGATGCCTTCTGCTGTCGGAGCTGATGCTCTTTCATATGACTGGGTAGAGTTTAATGATAAGATTTTTACTGACTGGCATATAATGATGCGTGATATTGTAAAACAGTATCTTCCGGATGTGCCTGTGCACAGTAAAATGATGAGATATTTCTCTCCCGGTGGAGCAACCTCCGTTCTTGAGGAAGCAGTTGACAGACATGCTCTCGCAAGAGGAACAGACCTTGAAAAGTTTGAAGAGTTCAGCGATTATGTGGGCAATGACTCGCACGATTACATTGAGAGTGTAGATGGGTACTACGAGACGATGTTCTTTTATGATTTTCTGCGGTCTATTTCAGGGAAACCTGTATATAACTCGGAAGACCATATAATTAAAAACAGAACAGAGAATTTTAATACTGACCAACTTCGTCACTGGCGAAATAACCTGTGGATGGGTGCTGTGCACGGAAGAACGATGTCTACTATCTGGGGGTGGTCCCGTACAACGAATACAACATCGGATTTATATCTCGGAGCGATGACTCGTCCTGATATTGTTGCTGAAACAGGACGGACGAATCTCGACCTTAACAGGCTTTCTGAAGAAGTTACAGCGGTTCAGAGGAATACCGAAGTGGCACTGTTTTATTCAAAAGTGTCACGTATCTACGGAGAAAGTCATATGTCTGATGTGCACAGTATTTACAGAAAGCTTGTGAATATCGGCAAAAAGCCGGGTGTTGTTACCGATATGAATATTGACCTTTTGAGTAATTACAAAGTGCTTATAATGCCGAATGTAACTAATTGTTACGCAGAGACGCTTGATGCGATTAATAAATTTATATTAAACGGCGGAAAGGTTATAACCTACGGAGAACTGCCGTCTGCTGATGAATATAATCATAACGTGATAGACAGCTCTTTTATAGCAGAAAATGATTATGTATACGAAAACAACGATAACGGTGAAGATTTGCAGAATCTGTTCTCGGAATGGGGAATCCAGAGAGTAACATTAATTGATAATGATACAGGAAAAATCCCTGTCGGAATGGACTGGCAGTATGCAATTGACGGAAACCGTTTGCTTGTAAATGTAACTTGCCTTGATTATGAGCAGGGAAGAAATATATCAGTATTAGTTGACGGTGAAAAAGTAAGCAGATTAACTGATTTAATAACTGAAAATGATTATGATACTGAGGTTTTTGTAAACGGATATACACCTATGCTATTAAAGCATAATATTATTGCTGTTTCCGTGCCGGGTATATTAAATCTCAGCTTTGACGGTACACATCTTAACTGGGATTATACAGGTAAAGATTATGACGGTGCAAATGTTTACAGATTGCTTGATGATGGATTTTTAAGCGGATTTACATCTACCGACGGAACTTCGGTTGATGGAATCGGAAACCGTACATATATTGTAAAGCCGATAATAAACGGAAAAGAGAGCGATAATGGTCAGATTATAACCGTTTCTCAGGATAAAATGTTTAATGTCAGTATTTTAAATGCCTCAAAATCAGGTCAGATTGTAAATGCTGAAATAAGTATTAATAATACAGGGAAATCATACGCTTCGGGAGTAGTATATACAGAAATCAAAGACTCGACCGGTAAAGTGATTAATTATAATTATCAGAAGCTTACTGTTGGCGGTGGAAAAAACGACAGCTTCAGACTTTCAATGCCGGTTAGCGGAAATGCTTCGGAAATTACTGTGACAGTCTATGACAGTCTTGTAAATAAAACAGCTTATTCAGAAACTATATCTGAAACATTCTGAAACTGAGAAATAAAACAAATTGTATTGATACACTGAAATTCAGGTCAATAATTTCACCTTGACGACTTCGGGGAATGTGATAGAATATAGAAAAAACTTGGCAATAAGAGATTTAAAGCTCTTCATGTTCACGATGTGGACGGAATAGCTGATTTACATACACTTCCGTATTTCGGAATAACTGATTGGGATAAGGTGACAAAAGCTCTTGCGGAAATCGGATATGACGGAGACTTCACTTTTGAAGCTTATACCTTCTTTGGCGGAAAACCGGAAGAGTTGCTGGTTGACACTGCGAAGTATATGGCAAGCGTCGGAAGAAGTCTTATTGATAGTATTAATCAGAATAAATTGTAATTTATATGCTGGCGGATAATATCCGCCCCTACGACGTAAAATCGGAAATGATTTCGTAGGGGAAGATATTATCTTCCCGCAGATTAAAAAATTCAAATACAGATAAATTACAATTCACCTTAAGTATTTTTAACAATACGCTTTCTGAGTCGGATATAACAAACACTGTGAATTACTGCCGCAATGGTTTGTGTTACAGGATAAATAACCATAAGCATATCCATGCCGGGTGCATTGGCGAAAGCTGTATATATCCATAAAAGACGTATACCGCATACTCCGAAAACAGAAACAATTGCCGGGACAAGTGTGTATCCGTATCCCTGCAAACAACCTGCCATAATATCCATAACTGCCTGAATAGGCTTAAACAATAAAGTATATTTCATTCTGGTAAGTGCCAGTGCAATTACCGCACTGTCTGTAACAAAAATTCTCAGTAAGGTATTGCTGAAACTGAATGTAACGGCCGTTAATATAACGGATACAATTTCGCACAGTGCAATTGCAAGTAATGTGACTTTGTTTAATCTTTCGAATTTGCGTGCACCGTAATTCTGACTTGTAAACGTTGTTGCAGCCTGTGCAAATGCGTTCCCGAAGAACTGTATGTATATTTCTATGCTTGCCGCGGCTGATGATGCCGCAATTGCATTCGAACCCAAGCTGTTGATTGCAGACTGTATGCATATATTTGAAATTGAGAATACAGAACCGAGAAAAGCAGACGGCAATCCTATTTTCAGCAGGGAAAGAACAATATCCTTATCTGCTTTGAAATCAGATACAGAAAGCTTCAATTCGTCGTTGCGTTTTCTTAAAAATATAATAAGCAGAACTGCACTAAGAGCATTTGAACATACTGTAGATATCGCCATGCCTGTTACGCCTATACTGAAGACTTTTACAAAAATAATATTCAGGGCAAGCTTTAAAATTCCGCCTGAGACCAGGCAAAACATAGGCGTTTTTGTATCACCTTTGCTTCTGCATATGGCGGCGCAAAAATTATAAAGCATGAAGAACGGCATACCTGTAAAATATATTTTAAGGTATTGTGTGGCACTGCTCAGAATATTATCCGGTACTGACATCAGATTTAAAATAAAACGTGCTGATACAAAGCCGCATACTGCTATAAAAATACCGCTGTATAGTGCAAAAATAACCGCAGTTTTTACCGCGCGGTTTGCCTTTTTTGAGTTTCCTCTTCCTAAAAGCTGTGCAATTATAACATTTGACGCAGTAGAAAATCCCAAAAAGAATTCGATAAAGAATCCGCTTATTGTAGAAGTGCTTCCTATTGCTGCAAGAGCTTCTTTGCTTATAAACCGACCTGCAACTGCCATGTCGAAGGTATTGAAAAGCTGCAGGATAATGCTTGTTGCAATAATCGGCAATGCGAAAAGCAACATTTTTTTTATTATAGTTCCTTCTGTATAGGAATTTTCCGCTTTTATGCCGGTCTCACTCATAATTCTACAACCTTCCCGCATCCGGCGGATTTTATTGCCGCATCAAGAATTTTTTGTGCAGCGATACCGTCGTTTATGTCCGGATAGTATGGCAAATCTTCTCCGAGGACTGTTCTTATAAAGCATTCCTGTTCTTCAAGATAAAATTCATCAGGTACTTTAACAACTGTAGTTTCACCCATTGTTACGTCGTTCCCGACAATACACATTTCGAGCTCATCAGGGTTGTTGAGATTAAATTTAACAACACCGTTTGTTCTCCGTTCTTCTTTTTCGTGCAAAAATTCATTGAAAATTGTAACGTTAATCTGTTTATCCATATCGGTATCTTCCTTTCTGCATTCAATTATAAAAGTGTATAACGGAAATCGTCATATAATCTATTATATAGCTAAGAATAAAAAAATCAATAGATAAAATAGGCTAATAATATAGCATTTTTCGATACAAATATTGACAATTGATTTTATGTATATTATAATGATAATCGTGAAGACAGTGCGGATGAGATTGTTTTTTTTACAAACTTGGAAGGGGTTAGTGATTGCAGTTATGAAAAATGGTAAATATATTGATCTTATCGATTTATATTTTTCAGATTTTGAAATAAGTGATATTTTTGCGATGCGGCAGATGTGGAAAAACGGTGTTACATTTCATATGTCAAATCCACGAAAAACATCTGCTTTTATATTTTTAAATAAATGTAAAGGAGTTTATACAGATTCTGATGGGGAAAGCTTTACAGCAAATGAAAAAAGCATTGTATGCCTGCCTCAGGGCAGTATATACACATGCTTGAATTATAGTTGCAGTGAGACTGTACAGGATGCAATTTATGTGGGATTCAATGTAAAAAATAACGATAAACTGTTAACGTTCGGAGACTCTCCGTTTCTGATAAAAGATGTAAATATACCAATCAGTGCCGATATTTTCAGTCGTGTAGTTTCAGCATTTGAAGCGGCTGTACCTTCGCCTGTTGAAATCAAGTCGAGCTTTTACGAATTGCTTGCACATATCGGGAAAGAAAAGGCTAAAAACAGCCAGAGGCGGTTCTCATGCATAAGTGCAGGAATAGAAATTTTAGAAACAAATCCGTTACTGAACATTTCCATTGAAGAAATTTCTGATGCCTGTAATGTAACCCCATGCTATTTCAGACGGCTTTTTAAAGAGTATTCGGGAAAAAGCCCGATACAATATCGCACTGAGCAAAAATTAAATATGGCAAAAAGAATGCTTGAAAACGGAGAATCTTCGCTTTCACATATTGCAGAAGCTTTGAATTTTGAAAGTGCTTCTTATTTTTGCCGTGTGTTCAAAAAACATTTTGGAATCACACCCGGAAATTACCGTGACGACATAGAGAAATAAGCTATTCATCACCGATTATATCGTAACCTACCAGATAGTCGTCTGTATTGTCACCTGACATTATGTACTCTACTGATTTTTCTACTATAGCATTTCTGTCAACGGAAACGGTCATTATCGGGAGATTGAATTTTGTGATAGTTTCAACGTTATCGAAGCCGACAATGGTATATTTATCTGATTTGCCTGACAGCATCAGCTTGATTGCATAATAATCTGTTGATGTAATTACGGCAGTTTTTGGCCTGAAAACTAAACTGTCAAGGTTGTCTTCTTCTGTAATAACCTCAAAATTGATATTACTTTCGTTAACAGCCTTTATAAAGCCTTCAAATCTCTTTTGCTGACCGTAAATATTTGTATTTTGTTGTTTTATGGGCGGAGAAAAATATACGATTTTTTTATAGTCTTTGTCAATAATCCTCTTTGTCAGATTATACATTGCTTCTGAATGATTGACGTCAACGTATTTTATTCCTTCCACCCGGTTTCCGAAAGTTACAACCGGGATATTCCATGATTTCAGATATTCAGAAAATTCTTTTCCGCTGTTGACAGGACATATAATTAAACCGCTGACTTCGGCATCAAGCATTGCTTCGATACATTCAATTTCACATTCCTTATTTTTATCTGAAAACATTACGATAGAATAATAGCCGTATTTTCGTAATTGATTTTCAAATTTTACAATCATTTCGGAAAAATATTCGTTATATAAATCAAAAACTATTATCCCTATTAATTTGATTTTTTTCTTGTTTAGTGAATATCCGTACGATGATGCTACCGACAGGATACGTTTTTTGGTTTCTTCATTTATCCCTTCGCGGCCGTGAAGGGCACGGTCAACCGTGCCCGGGGATACATTGCATATTTTCGCTAATTGTGAAATTGAAATTTTTTTCATGGTTAATCATAGTCCTTATCTGAAAATTTCTATGCTCTTATTTATACATTTTCTTTCGAAAGTTATACTGTTTTTATTCTTTGTGAAATCAATCTCAACACCGTCAATCATGAGCTTTTCTGTGTTTTCGGCATCGGGAAGAACTATTTCGCTGAGGTTAAGCGTTCCTGAAATTAAATTGATTTTAATTGTTTTTTTATCAAATATTACATTTCCCCAACCTGTACCGAGTGACCATATGCATCTGAAATTATCTTTGTCCACAAGAGGATTAAATCCTATTTTGTATTTCGGCAAGTCAAATGTAAATCCGCTTAATATTGGAATAAGTGCATAGCTTGCCATAGCACGAACATAGTTGCTTCCACATTCGATTTCGTTCCACGGATTTCTTTTTTTACCGTCATAGCGGCTTCGTACAGCTTTAATAACTTTGATTCCGTCTTCGTAAAATCCTTCGCTCATAAGAAGCCCTGCAAATTGATATTCAAAACCTGTCATACATTCCTCGCAGTATCCGAGGGGGATTATTGGTTTTGTTGTACCTTCCGGATAATCGCACATTATAGTCCCGGCTTCGTCATCAGTTGCAAAAACTCTCCATATATTTGTTACATCACGCATAGACTGCTTGAAATTATTTTTCATCATACTTTTTAGTGCGGTTTTCACTTGGTTTTTATTAAAAATATCGCCAAGTCCTAAAATATTTGCGTGCCACTGTGCTGTTAACTGGTCGATTGAGCTTCCGTCTGCAATCTGATATTTCATCTGCCCTGCTTCTTCGTTCCAGTAAGTATTTTCGCATTTAAAATGTTCTGCCGGAGTCTTGTCGTTTACATCAATTTTGTGAATAAAATATTCTCCGTTAAAGAGATTTTCTTCAGTCCATTTTCTACCTTTTTCATAAAGCTCTGCATATTCGGCAGATTTATCTGCGTAGCCAAGAAATTCTGCCATTTCTGAAGCGGATTTCAGTGCGGCAAGATAAAAGCCTTCAAGCCATGAAGAAGGACCGAAAAGCTCAGCGTCCAGTGTGTGATGCTGTCTGCCTTCAAGTACACCGTCTTTGTTTAAGTCCCATTCGTGTTTGTTTTCGGGACTCCATGTAAACTCAAGTATTTTCCGGACTGTCGGCCATACCGATTTCAGCCATTCGTTATTCCCTGATATTTTCCATTCACGGTATGTTTTTATTACGCATCCGAGATGCCCGTCGATACATGGAAGGTCATAGCCATTCCAGCTGAAATTATGCGGTTCTTTATATCCGAGCGGAAGAGTGACTCTGAATCTTGTTCCGCCGTTTTCAAGGGTTGAGTGCTTAAATTCAACATCACGTATGCTTTGTTCAAGCTCAGGGAACAGGAAGCAAAGGGAATAGACATAGTTGTATACGTGCTGACATGTTCCCTCGCATGAGCCTGCTTCTTCATGAATACCTTCGAATCCGTAAAATTCCCCGTTTTCCAATCTGTAAACGGTAGGAGATTTAAGAACTGATAATGTGGAGGAAATTGCCTCTTTAATTACGTCGTCAAGAGATGATGAAAAGAGTTCGTTTTTGAATTCAATGGTTTTTAAATATAATTCATCCCAGTTGTTTAGAGAATATATGCCGCTTTCAACAGAATCTTTAAATACAGTTGCGTAATAGTTTTTCCATGTAACCTCTCTTGTCTTTAAATCCTCGCTCCAGTAATTGTTATTGTTCGGAACATTCCATGAAAAAACAAATCTGATTTGTGATTTATCTCCCGAAGAAATTTTCACTCTTTTACCTATTGAAGAGCCGTCATGATAACCTTCGGTATCGTATGTTCTGTCAATAAAACCGCAGTCTTTTATGAATTCGTTCCAGAATACGGATATTCCGTCTCTCCATCTGCCTCTGTACCAGTTTTGCTGGACAATTGTCGGACTGTCGCAGGATAATGATAAGTCGCAATAGCCGATTTCACTCTCTTTTTTCTGTGCATCGGATAATTTTATGGATGTAATATTTCCGTTTTTCAATATAACATTTCTTGAAACATCATTTGGGTTTTCAAGTGAAAATACCACTTCGAATTCAACATCTGTATTATCTGTATTTTTATACTCTATTTCGAAAAATGCCGAGGGAATACTTGAATTTTTTGCATCAAGCGGAATGAAAGGATTGAATGCACGGAGAATAACTTCCCCCGGAAAATCATCATCTGTAAATTTAAGCTCCGCTAGGGGGAATTCACCGCTGAATTCACAGTTTCTGAAATGAGGGAATCCGCTCATGGTTACAGAATCATGCCCATAACCGAATCCGGAAAAATCTTGCTTACTGTATTTCCCGATATATTCTTTTGTCAAATCTGACTGTAAAATTTTAGTGTATATTTTGCCGTTCTTTACTGCTTTTACAGCAATAAAAGAATAGCCGTTTGTACTGCCCTTTGCCGGTCTGTTGAAGATTTCCCAGTCAATAAGTCTGCCATTACCTGCAAGACCTATACAGCCTGTTCCGATACCGCCGAGCGGAAAAGATATTTCATTCAAGTATTCATTTCTGTATATCATACATAATACCTCCGTGTGTTTTATATATGAATTATATTATAAAATTTTAATCGTGTCAACATACACGGTTGAAAAATATATAAAAATATATTAATGTATTGAAATGTTCAGACTTTTGTGTTATAATGTGGATGTAAATTCTTACGAGTTTAATGACTTGATAAATATCAACAAAAGGAGAAAATATGGATATACAGGATATTAACAAGCTTATAAATTCGTTTCTTGATATAGGTGAAATGATGCTTGACTGCGGTGGAGAAATAAACCGTGTGGAAGATACTCTTTCGCGTCTTTGCCGTGCGTATGGTGCAGAAGAGACGAATATTTTTGCAATTACGTCTGCTATAATAATAACAGCAAAATTCCCCGGTGAAAATTACGTTACACATTCAAGAAGGATATATTCAGGCGGAAATACAGATTTTAAAAAGCTTGACAGTCTGAACAGTCTGAGTCGTGAATGTTCAGATGGAACAATATCTCCTGATGAACTTGGCGTGAAAGTTGATGAGATAAAGAACCGAAGAGCGAATAGTTTCAGAATGTATGCAGGAAGTGCACTTGCATCAGGAGCGTTTGCTGTTTTTTTTGGCGGAACGGTATATGACGGTGTTGTCTCAGCTGTTTTCGGACTTGTTATATGCCTGTTTCAGAAAACTGTACTAAAGCTCTGTCCGAATAAAGTATTCTTTTATTTTCTTTGCTCGTTTATAGTGGGATTTGTGATATGCATGACTGATAAGCTGTTTCCGGCAATCAACAGAGACCTTGTAATGATTGGTGATATCATGCTTCTGATTCCCGGAGTTGCGATTACAAATGCAATGCGTGATATTATAATTGGTGATACTGTTTCGGGAATAACGAAGCTTACACAGTGTCTGCTCTGGGCAGGAGCACTGGCAGGAGGATTTATGCTTGCTATAAGTCTTTCGGGAGGTGTTGCATTATGAGTAGTCTGATAACATCATTTTTGGGAGCATTGGGATTCTCTCTTATATTTAATATTCGTAAAAAGCTTATAGTTCCTGCGGCAATAGGTGGACTTCTGTGCTGGATTATTTATCTCATAATGTCTGAAACAGGATTTGGTATTTTTCCTGCCAGTATGGCGGCATCCGCATTTGCAGCTGTGTATTCGGAAGTACTTGCCAGAGTTTTCAAAACGCCTGCAACGGTATTTTATATTCCGTCTGTAATTCCGCTTGTGCCGGGAAGCTGTCTGTATTATATGATGAATGCCGCGGCGTTCGGAAACTGGGAAAAGTTCAGATATCACGGTATTGAAACGGGATTTTATGTACTTGGCATTGCTTGCGGTATTTTCTTTGTATCGGGTGTAGTGCATATTATTACAAGCAGTCTGAAAAATAAACACTAAAGGTGTTTCTGACGTTGATTGTTTAAGGCGAATATGAAAAAAATCTGTCATATTGGCAGATTTTTTTTGGTGTGTACAGTATTGTGAAGTTTATGATACTGCATGGGGGACATACCGGTTTTCTTCTTAAATATACGACTGAAATAGAAAGGGTCGGAGTAGCCTACATAGTTGGATATTTCTTCAACCGGGAGATTTGTTTGAGAGAGTCTCTGACAGGCGACATTTATTCTCTGCTGAATAAGATATTCCTGCGGTGACATCCCGATACTGTTTTTGAAAATGGTACGGTATCTTGAAATGCTGAGATTTTCAAGCTCGGCAAGTTCTTCAAGAGTTATATTTTTGTTGTAATTAGTATTTATATAGTTCATTGAAGCGAGCGGAAATTTTGTATCTGAATTTGATTTTCTTGACAGGTACACAAATATTTCCGAAAGAATTGATGAAGTTGTTGTATCGAAATGACTGTCAGAAATCATGAACTCTGTAAAAATACGCGTATAGCATGAAATTATTTCTTCGTCGACACCGATTTTTATTGCTGTGTTTGTCGGAAGAATCAAATTTTTTAATATTTTTTCAACATCTGAGCCGGAAAAATGAATCCAGTAATAGGTCGGATGTGTCTCTGAAAAATATCCATAGTATATGTCGGGTTCAAGGATAATAAAGCTTCCGGCGGTAAGCTTATGAGTTGCATTATTAACTGTAACGGGAAGCATATCGTGAGTGACATATATAAGCTGATAATCATTGCGTATCTTATATGAATTAAACGGCTCGTTTGTGTATTCAACACCGGCACAGTTTACGGCAAGAGGGACTGTGTTAATCCGGAAATTAGATTCATTCTGACAGTCTTTTGTATAGTATCCGCAACTTCTCATTTATTTCACACTCCTTTAAATTCTATTATAAATCAAAAAGGTATTTTTGTCAATATTATTTTTTCAAATAAAAGTGTTTAGAACATATTAACTACAGGGATATTTCCACTTTCAGAGATTTTATTCTTTTTTGATTATAGTTGATTTGTCCATGTATTCAGTTGATATGTCTATGGACTTTTTATATGAAATTGTATAAAATAATATTATAAAGTGGATATGTTGTATTTACAATATATAAACTTAGAAGAAATTCGTAACGCATTATATTTGTTATATTCGATATGATAGAAATAAGATAATGCATTTTATTGAGTTGAATTTAAAAATAAGGAGCGAATGAAAGTGAAAAAAGGAATTATCAGCTTGGTGACAGCTTTTTCTGTGATAACTGCCGGCGGTATAATGGCGGAAGGAGCAGAAATTACCGGATTAACTCTTAATGACGGAGTAGTAACCGTTACCGGAACATCTGAGGCGGAGCGTATAGCAATCAAGGTTATTCCGTCAGATGATGCCGAAGAAACAGATATCGGTAAAGTAATAGAAATGAATGAAGTTGTCACAGTTGACGGCAGTTTTGAATACAAATTCAAAATGCCTGATGTATGGAACGGGGAACCCAGTGACGGTACATATAAAGTAATTGTTACAGACAGCGAAAGAGACACATATGAATATATGTATGTAAGTGCTGTTGCAAGACAAAATCTCCTTGATTCACTTAATAATTCTGAAAATATCGGAAGCGTATTGATGAATGAGGAGTATGATAATGCATTTTCAAACCTTGGTGTAGATGTGGAGTTTTACAGAAACCTCGACGTTAAGGGAAGAGAGAGCTTTGAAAAGATATTTAAAAATACAGCCGGTACAGATGAGATAAACGGTGAGAACTTGTCGGATATATATAATATCGCAGTTGTTGTACAGAGCATCAATAACAACGATGTAACCGATGAGATTGTTGATTCTTACGGATTTGTTTTCGGTGAAACAGAGTATAAGGATATAGAGGATGAGGACCTTAAGAAATGGAATAAGGAAATCCTCGCTGCAAATGCACCTTATGAAAAAACTTCAGAAGTTGAAGCTGTGTACGAGGAAGCAAACATTACTTTCCTTCTGAATACTGCCAAGTATACAAAGTATGATGAGCTTGTTGATAAGTATGATTATGCAATCAATATTAAATCAGAAAGTTTCTATAAGAAGTATCTGGATTTATCGGGAAGTAAAAAAACAAGTGTTAATTCTGCTCTGAAAAATGAGCTTGCAAAAAATCCTGCAGAGAGCTATGAAGACTTCGTAGAAGCGTATGAAGATGCATATGACGAAGGAACTGCCGAAAAGAAAAATAGCGGCGGAGGCGGAGGAGGCGGTTCATCCTCCGGCGGAACAAAAGTTTCAGGAACCACCGGTGGACTTTCAATAAGCGGTGTTGAAGATTATCCTGCAGCTGAGAAGGCTCCTGAATTCAGCGATATGTCAACTGCCGAATGGGCAAGAGAAGCTGTTGTCGCACTTGCAAGTCGCGGAATTATTTCCGGATATGAAGACGGTACATTCAAGCCGAACAAAGAAGTTACAAGAGAAGAATTTGTAAAAATGATAATTCTTGCCATGAACATAAACGGAAGTAACAGCAACGGTAAGTTCAGAGATGTTTCTGCGGAAGCATGGTATGCACCTTATGTAAATGCCGCTGTTGAAAAGGGAATTGTGAACGGCGTGAGCGAAACAGAATTCGGAATCGGTAGTGGAATTATAAGACAGGATATGGCTGTTATAGTGAAAAGAGCTGTAGGAGAAGTTCCTTCAATCAGAGACTACGCAGTGTTTGGTGACGAAAGTGAAATTTCAGATTATGCCAGGTCTGCTGTTGAAGCTCTATACAAAGCAGGAAAGATTTCCGGTATGAGCTCGGATGTATTTGCGCCTAAAGGTGCTGTTACAAGAGCGCAGGCGGCTAAAATACTTTATGACACATTCGTAGGAGGTGCAAAATGATAAAAAAATTAAGTTTAGTTATTCTGACGTTATTACTTTGCGTATCAAGTGTATTTGCATCAGCGGCAAATTCTGATAAAGTGAATGTTCTTACGGGACTTGGAATACTTGAAGAAGACTACAGTGAAAAGAAGTCGGTAACACTTCAGGAATTTCTCGGTGCAACTGTAAACATGATGTCGGAAACGGAAATTTCTCCGGAAAAGATTTACGAAAACGCAGTAGTTTACGGCCTTATAAAAAAGGCAGAAGCAATGGAACTCCAGGGAACACTGAAGTTTGAAAGAGCACTTAATATTGCGCTTAATGCTATGGGATATACTCACATGGTTGAGATGACGGGAAATAACATAAATTCCGTTATTGAAAATGCAAGAGCCGCAGGTCTCCTTGATGAAGTGTCGGGGAAAATCGGTGAAAACATCAGCGGAGAGGCAGTTATAAATCTTCTTTATAATATGCTTGAAGCTCCTATCTACGATGTGAATATCACCGGTGGCAAAGTTCAGTATAAACTGAACAAGGATAAAACAGTTCTTTCCTACTTCAGAAAAATATCTGTTGTAGAGGGATATGTTACAGCAACATCATCAACTTCCGACTCATCAGCCAATGGTCTTGAAGAAGGCATGATTGCAATAGGTGATGAAGTTTACGAATGTGAATTTGATTACAACGATGAAATAATCGGACTTCCCATAGAAGCATATGTGTACGATGCTGAGGGAGACGGAAAGGTTCTTTACATTACTGTTAACTCAAAGAAAACAGAAAGAATCGAAATTTCAGCAGAGAATATTGACAACATTCCGGTCAACTTCTCATATATAGAGTATGCAGACGGAAATAAGATTAAGAAGCTTAATCTGAACCCTGCACTTAAGGTTGTGTATAACGGTAAGTTATACGAGGATTATACGAAAGAAGACCTTATGCCGGAATCGGGAAGCATTACACTTATAGACTGTGACGGCGACAGAAAATTTGATTATATTCATGTTAAGTCATATAAGATAATGGTTGTATCAAATATATCTGTTACATATAAGACAATAACTAATAAGTATTCATATGATGCTGATACTGCAAGTCTTGATCTTTCCGATGATGAGCTTGACGTCAGATATTATAAAGATGGCGGAGAAATTGCATTTTCTGACATTAAGAACGGAGACGTTTTGAATATTGCAGCGTCAAAAGGAAAAGAAGATAAGATATTAAACATATATGTAAGCTCAAATGTTGTTACGGGAACTGTTACCGGTAAGAATGATACTGAAAAACAGGTTACAATAGGCGATGTAAGTTATCCTGTTTCATATATATACTATGAAGCAAAGGACAGTAAAGACAAAAATTATCTTGCTTTTGATATAGCACAGGAACAGAGCTTCTATCTTGACTGCTTTGGTGCGGTTGTATATGTATCCGGTGCAAGAAACAGCGGATATGAATATGTGTATATGCTGAAGCACAAGTATGATGAAAGTGAAGAAAAGTATTTCATAAAATCCCTTAACACTGATAACGAATGGGAAACACTTTACTTTGACTCAAAAGTAGGATATAACGACGAAGGCAGAAAAGATGTTGCGTCTGTTTATAAAAAAATTGTAAACAGCGGTGTTACAAGCGAACTTGTACTTATAAAGAAAAATGCTGATGGGTTAATAACAAATATAAAATTCCCTGAAGAAACAACGGAATACGAACCGAATAAGTTCATAAAACAGCCGACTGTTTCAAGATATTACTGGACAAGTAATCAGACGCTTGACTATTATGAATACATAAAAAATGATGTAATTGTGTTTACCACACCGTCTGCTGATCAGGATGCAGAAGATACAGATTTGTATACTGTTGAATCAGCGTCATATTTCAGAGACTGGGGAAACTACACATACAATTCATATAACGAGGATGAGTTCGGATATCCTGAGGTACTCGTTATGAAAGGATATAACGCATCCTCCGGAGCTCGTTTGTTTGTAAATGATGTAATAGAAGTTGCAAGCAAAGACGGCGGAGCTGTTAAAGCGGTTATCTGTAATGTCGGTGGTATTCTTGACCTCAGAGTTCCTGAAAAAATGCCGGGTATAATAGGAAATGTTCAACCCGGCGATATAATCTCTGCAAGCATAAGAGACGGAGTTATTATAAGCTGCACAGTACAGTATTCTCTTTCTCAGGGAAAAGCTCCCGGAATCAGCGGATATGTTTATAACACTATTGAATACAAGGGTAATGTAATCAGCTTTGATGCGGAGCGCAGAATGGTGCTTATCGACTGCGGAACAGCGAAGATTCCGATGAAGATTGATACGGATGTTTCGTTTAATATATGGGATTCTGAAAAAGAAAAATTTGATGCAGGTAATTTCTACGACCTTGAAAAAGGTGATTTCGCATTTGTCTACGGTGGAAGTTCTGATATTCAAACCATAGTTGTATACAAATAAGGAGGGAAAGACATGAAAAAAATATTATCATTATTATTAATATTTTCAATGCTCGGTGCGCATGCGGTAAGAGCAGCTGAAAATATGGTGGAAATCTTTCCCGGATGGGAAACGACAGGAAATGCGTCAATTGTAGATGACGGAACAGGAAATCATATAGCAAAGTCGGTTAATGGTGGCAGAATAACATATAGACTTTCCCGGACATTTAATCCGAGATTCAGGCTGACATTTAAAGCTAATCTTCCTGTTGGTCCTGACGGAAAAGCGGCACTTGATATAAATATAGGTGCTAATGATACGAGACTTTTCTATATGAGAGATAATGCAAAATCGATATCTGAGGAGAGAATAGAAGATGGTGTAATGCCTGATATGGGAGCAGGCAGAGCATGGTATCAGTATACTGCTAATTCCGGATACTGGTACGGAAATTTATCTGCATTTTCGTTTTCATCCAACGGTGCGGGTACAGCATATATTGACGATGTTACGTATGAAGTTGGAGATGATGGAAGTTTTACAACATTTGACTTTGATTTTGAATTCTGCTACGTAGCAAATCCGGATGCAGTGAAAGGTCTTGTTGCAAACGGTGACGGTGAAAATGTTACTCTTATATGGAAAAATCCGGATACGGTTGTTAAATCTTTTAAGGTCCTTGAGAACGGCTTTGATATAACAGGCGGTGCAGTTTTCGATCTGACAGCGGGCGGATATAACAGGTTTGTTTACCCATTATCCCTTGACTCAGTAAGAAAGTATACTCTTGTAACCGAAACTGCGAACGGCACAGTAAATCAGACGGTTATAGGTAACAGAGCCGAAAAACTTGCAAAAGGCGGAAAATATACAGCGGACGGTACTCCGCTCGGCGGATGGTCATTATCGCTTCAAAGCGGAGAAACGGAAATGTACGGTGGTGTGTTTCTTGACGAAAATAATGCACTTGACGGAGATTATTCACTTCGCGTAAATACGGGTATTGAAAGTTCTAACGGTTCTGCATTTAATAATGCGTGGAACGGCGGAAAGTTTATCCTTTATCCCGAAACAACCGGACTTACGGCAGGTAAAAGCTATAAGCTTACGTATAATGTAAAAACATTAAACGGCAGAGGCTTACACGCACTTTACGGAGAAACACTCGGCCCTGAAAATATCAGTACTGCCGGAGCTGTAAGCACAAACTGGAAGCAATATGAATATAAGTTTACTGCCGCTGACGGACATAAGCTTCAGCTTGTATTCGATGGTTCAGCAGATAATTTCTGGGTTGATGGAGTTACACTTTATGAGTGTGACGCTGACGGCAATATAACAGGCGATGAAAACCTTCTTGTTAACGGTTCATTTGATAATGAAATCGAATGGCCTGATTATGAAATTACCGATAACGGTCTCTTTAATGGAGCTATGGAAGTTTCTTCACTTTCAGAGGGAACATACAAGGTTAAAACAGTTATCAATAATCATAAAGTAGAAGCCGGCGTTCAGGCTCAGGTTATGGCACTCCTTAAAAAAGACGGAATTACCGTAAAATCAGCCGCATCTGAAATTACAAATGCAGGAATCGGTGAAAACGAAATCGGATTTGATTTTGAAATTCCCGATACATCAGACGGTGATTATGAACTTTACATATTCACATGGGATAGCCTTAAGGATATGCATATATTGACACCGGTGAAGATAATAAAGTGATAACAGTGCGATATGAAAGGATGTAGTATATGAGAAAAAGAATTTCTGTTCTATTAACAATGATGATCCTTTTGCAGTTTATGCCGGGCGTATTATTGGTGACAAATGCAGAAGGACTCAAGCCTGTCAATACAATCATAAATGCTGCGGGTAATGTTCTTGTAATGTCTTTTTCAAACCCTGCATCATCTGATATTACAGGTGTAAATGCAGAGCTTTACAAGGGTGATACACTTATTGGTAAAAAGACAGGTCTCTCAACCGGTAAGTCGCAAAAATCTAATTTGCATTTCGGAATAAATGACGGATATGCACTTGATAACACATATGGGAGTGAATACACCGTAAAAATCAATATAACATCAGGCGGTGTTACGGAAACTACAGAATATGAAGTTATAAATGGAAGTGTAAGCGGAAAACAGGTGTATCTCAGTACATACGGACTGGGGCTTAAGCCTTTTCAGGATTTCAGCGGTAAAAATAATCAGGTTCTGAATATCAGTCCCGACTTTACCACTTATAAATCAGGTACAAGCTCACTTCATCTTAACATGAACGGTTACATGAAGAGTGACGGTTCTTTTGTTTCAAGCTCACCCGGTTACTCGGCTTTGCATATCATGCTTCCGGATGTAACGGGACTTAATTCATCAAAGTACTATGAATTTTCATATTGCTATAAAAATAATGCATCAAAATCTCCTAATGTTTATTTTGGTTCGAACAGTGAAAACAATAAAATGCCGGGAATACTTGAGGTAATCGGCTCTTCCGGCATGGCATCAAAAACCATAACAACAAGCGAGGACGGATGGACAAAGGTAAGCGCCATTTTTCAGGGTTCAACATTCCGTTCAAGAATTTTCAACGAAAGCAGTTCAAGAGAATTCTGGTTTGATGAGTTTTCTCTGAAAGAAGCAGATTATAACCCTGATACAAAAACATACACAGTTGCAGAAGATGCTGTAAACCTTTTCAAAAATGGTGGTTTTGACAGAGCAGTTGCAAATCTTGCAGTTAAAGATAATTCAAAGCTCACATGGGATATTGTTGGTAATGCAACATATGACTCAATTAATATTTATAAAGGTGAAACCTTAATCGGTACCGTTTCAGGAAGTGAAAAGGAATTTACAATTCCTTCGGAGCATCTTGAAAACAATGCGGTATACACTGTAAAGACAGTTGACGGGTTTAAATATGAAACACAGGGTGTTTCCGTAAAGTATACATATCAGAAAAACGAGGATGAAAGTCTTGTTGCATCTGATGTTGTAATTACGGGAGGCGGTGAATCTGTCGCGTATGCATTCAATAATCCTGCAGACAGCGGTATTACATCTGTAAAAGTTGGTTTGTATAAGGGAGGAACCCTTGTATCGGAGAATAACAGCAGTGTAATAACTTCAGCAGGTTTTGTAACAGGTTCATTCGGAATTACAGACGGTGTGGCAATTGATCACACATTCGGTGCTGAATATACAGTTGCAATAACAGTAGATGCAGGCGAAAGAACATATACAAAGAATTACACCGTTATAAACGGAGCACGCAACTCAGGTAATTCACTGAGATTTTCAACTTACGGACTTCCGCTTTCAGCTTATAACGGTGGAGGAGCAAATCAGATTATCAGGATTGAGCCTGATTTCAACACATACAAAGCCGGAAATTCTTCAATGTTTTTCAATATGCGCGGATATATGAAGAAAGACGGTACATATTCATCTTCATCATCGGGACATTCTGCGATTGAAATTGAAGCAAATGCCCCCGGTCTTGATTCGTCGAAGTATTATGAGTTCAGCTATTACTACAAAGGCGCAGAACCTGAAATGTACTACGGTTCAAATAACAATGTATGGAATAACTGGCCGGGAATGTTACCTGTTCTTGACGCAAGCGGTAATCAGGTTAAGAAGGTTAAAACAGTTGATGGTGACTGGACAAAAGTTACTGCGATATATAAAGGTTCAACGTTCTATCTCAGAATATTCCACGAGGGTGGAAATAAAAAATTCTGGCTTGATGAGCTTTCATTAAAAGAAGCAAATTATAACCCGGAAACAATGACTTATACAGTGGTTGAAAATGCACCTGATGTTTACCCTAACGGTGGATTTGACCGTGCTGTTTCAAATCTTGAGTTCAGGGATAATTCAAGACTTACGTGGGACATTATCGGTAATTCAACATTCATGAAGATGAATATCTATAAAGGCGAAACACTTATAGGTGAAGCAGATGGAACTGCAACGGATTATACAATCCCTTCACAGTATATTGAAGAAGGTGAAACCTATACCGTAAAGACGGTTTCAAGTGCAGGCGTTGAGGTTCAGGGCGTTTCTGTTGTTGCTGAAATGAGACCGGGTGAGACAGATGAAACTCTTGTTCCGGGAGATGTAGTCGTAACAGGCTGGGGAGACAGAATTGTTTATGCTTTCAATAACCCTGATTGCAGTACAATCACAAGAGTTAAAACTGCTGTTTATAAAGGAGATACTCTTATAGCGCAGAAAGGCTCAAACGTTACATCAGCATCCGGATTTGTAAGCGGTTCTTACGGAGTAACAGACGAAATCGCTCTTGATAATACGCTTAATTCTGAATATACATTTGCGATTACAATTGATGCAGGTAATAAAACAAATACCGTGAAATACAAGGTATTAAACGGTAAAAATAATACAAATAACCGGGCATTGCCAACATATGGTCTTGGTTCAACAGCGTACAATGGTGTAGGTGCAGTTCAGATTGTAAAGATAGAGCCTGACTATGAAACATATAAATCCGGAACATCATCAATGCATTTTAATATGCGCGGATATATCAAAGGTGACGGAACATATACAACTTCATCTCCGGGTCATTCATCTGTACAGATGGAATACCATACAATATCGGCACTTGATCCCGGAAAATACTATGAGTTCAGCTACTATTACAAAGGACATGAACCTGAAATGTACTACGGTTCAAACAATGATGTATGGAACGGATATCCGGGTATGCAGACAATTGTTGACGGAAACGGAACCCGGACAAAGAAAATAAAGACAGCTGACGGTGAATGGACAAAGGTGACAGCGATTTATCAGGGTTCGGAATTTAAACTCAGATTTTTCCATGAAGGAGACCGTAAGGAGTTCTGGATTGACGAGCTTTCGCTCAGAGAGGCGGATTACAACCCGGAAACAATGACATATACTGTTGTACCGCGTACACAGAACCTATATACATCAGGTGGATTTGACAAAGATGTAGTCAGACCGGTATTTGCAGATGGTAATGTAATCGTATGGACAAAGACAGAAACATCATCTTTCTCAGGTATCAAGATATATAAAGACGATGTACTTGTAGGCGGAGTAGATGGTGACAATATGTGTTATGTTGTTCCGTCAGACAAATGGGATGAACAGTCAACATATAAAGTTACAACATACGATTCAAGTAATATAGAATCACCCGGAGTTATTGTAAGCAACGAAGCATCTCCGGTATACACAAAGAGAGAAAATTCAGTTTCAGAATATCTTAAGCTTGAAGCTGATGTAAGCTTTGAATATGGAAATGACACAATCGTTAACCTCAGAAAAGGAGATCTTGCAGAAGCTCTTGTAAGATTCTCGGATAACGGAATTGTAGTGGGTGGAAGCAGACTTGTAAGCGATGTTGATGAGGGTATATACCACATCAGAGCAGTTCTTAACTACAAGAAGAAGCTTGCACTTGTAACTCTTACTTTGCCGGGCGGAAAAGTTATGCAGAGTTCAAATGTTGAATATTTCAGCGGAATTGATACAGTCGAAGGAATTCTGTTTGTGAGTATGGATAATGAAAACAAAGCAGAAGATGTATTCGGAAATATTGAATTGAATGTTGCAGACGAAAGCGATTTCCCGACAGGTATAGGAATGAGCAATATAATGATTTACGATGGTGGAAGCGTTGTAAGCAATACAAAGAAAGTTCCTGTATCGGCAAATAAAATTACAGTTGACGTATACACACCTGTTCTTGATAAGGCGCTTCTTGACAGTGCAATTTCGGTTGACGGTGCAAATGTAGCATCCACAACTTATTCGGACGGGATATATACAATGACCCTCAGCGGCAGTCTTAATGCAGATACTGTATATGAAATTTCATTTGATAAAAGTCTTACAGGCACAGATAAGACGTTTGAATTTAAAACGAAGCCGGCTGAATATGCTGAAATAACAAGCATTACAAAGTCAGGCACAGAGATTGATGAACTTTCTGACATTCAGGCAGGAGATACCGTAAAAGTTAACCTCAGCAAAAATGTAAACAGCGGATACACCGTTATAGCTGCAGGTTATACAGCAGACGGAAATATTAAGTTTACAAAAGTAGGCGGCACTTCAACAGGTGTTAAGATTGATACGCTTACAGATGTTAACGAAGTAAGATTCTTTGTATGGGATATGGCTGACGGAATGAAGGCATTATCGGATGTTTATGTTCTTCCGGCTGATATATTTGAGTCAGGCGAAGTTTATAATCTGGTAACAACGTTTGTCGGTGATGCAGGCGAGGAAAGAGGCTTTGCGTGGACTGCACAAACAGAATTTACAGATATGGTAATTCAGTATGCGGAAAAAGGTCAGTTTTGGAATGATGAAAAGATAAGTGAAGCTTCTTATACAGAGTATAACGGCTTGCTTTACTATAAAGCAGAAATTGAGAATCTTACACCGGGTAAGACATATGTTTACAGAATAGGTGATATATCAGACGATGTATGGAGTAAAACATACTCGTTCACAACAGAAGCAACAGATACCGATGAGTTTACATTTATCGGTATTACAGACCCGCAGAGCGGTGCATGGTCAGGCGGTTATGAGTACATGAAATATACTCTTGATGCCGCAATGGCAGACGCACCGGAAACTGCATTTATGGTTAATCTCGGTGACCTTACAGATGACGGACGTGAAGAAAGTCACTGGACAAATCACTTCAGGGCGCTCTCGGGATACGGCGAAAGCCTTCCTTATATGGCTGTAATGGGTAACCATGAAGCAAGAGGTGATGCTGAAACATCAGGTAAGAACTTCTCGCTTCACTTCAACAATCCTGACAATGGTGCAAATGCACTCAGCAGCCTTACGGCAGACGATGTGGTTCAGGATTACTCAAAGGGTGTTGTAAACAATATTGCAGAAACTGTATATTCTTTCGAATACGGTGATGCATATTTTGCAGTTCTCAATACCGGTTCTGACTGGAGCAAAGATGATTCTTATATCATGCTTGAAAAACAGAAGAAATGGCTGGAGGAAGATATGAAGGCTTCTGATAAGAAGTGGAAGATTGTAATGCTTCATCAGGGACTTTATCCGGCTAAAGCTGAACGCTGGAACACAAGAAGTGTTCTTGAAGACCTTTTCAATGAATGCGGAGTTGACCTTGTTTTAGGCGGTCATGACCATATCGTTTCAAGGACATATGCTATGAAAAACGGAGAAATTGTTGATGCGGCTTCTCTTGATAAAGTAGAAAAAGGCAGTGGTTTTGTTTATACAATTCTCGGTTCGGCAGGTCCGAAACGTTATGAAAGGGTAGGAACACTTCCTGCATACTCAGCAGTTCTCAGTGCAACTCAGTCAAATCTGCCTACTTATTCGATATTTGATATAAGTGATTCGGCAATTAAAGTTGTAACAAAGCAGATTGACGGCGCTGTTGTGGATAGCTTCAGTATCGTTGACAGCGAATAAGATTTAACCGAAGTTATTTGCATTGCATTCGGGCATTTAAGCAATGCAGTTAACTATATATTATTTTTAATTATGAATGGAGGAATTTATTATGAAAAGAAAATTAGCTGCAGTTCTTGCGGCAGCAATTAGTATCACAAGTGTTGGTGCGGTAAGCGTAGCATCAAACGAAAAGTTGATAAACGCAAACTGGACATTTACAGAGTTGTCATATGTATGTAATGACGGAACAGGTAATGTAGTTGCACGCGTAACTTCTCCGGGCGGAAGTACAAGAGGTTCTATAGTAAGATCAATATCCGGATGGGATAGTGATGAATCTCAGACGTATATTACAATGAACCTTCCGGTAAATTCTGACGGAACACCGGTTTTGGGTGATATATGGATAGGCCCAAATGGAAATCTTGCACTTAATAGCTTAGTAAGTAGTAACTTTATGACATGCACAGCGATAGACGGACCTAATATGGGAAGCAACAGAGGATGGTTTAAGCTTGAACAGAATCCAAACAAAAAATGGTGGTTCGGAAGATACGATCATTTTGGTGTGGTAGTATCGGAAGGTAAAACAGTTTATGTTGATGATATTACATTCAAGAGCGGTTCCGGAAAACAGTTCTTCTTTGATGATTTTGAAAACTCTTATTATCCGACTGACGGTGAAGTTCGTTCCAATAAGTGGACAGGTGAGGGTGATGCAGAAATAATTAAGGATGCAAACGGAAATCATATAGGTAAGGTGGCATCTACAGCTTCAGCAACAGCGATACTTACACGTTCACTTGGTGGGAAATATGAGCCGGGACTTCAGATGAACTTTAAGGCGAATGTTCCTATTGATTCTGAAGGCAAACCTGTTCTTACAGGTCTGAAAGTCGGCCCGGATGCAAATTTACCTTTTTCAAGTACGATAAGTTCATATTTGACATATGAACGTATTGATAATATGCCGTCAATGGGTACAGGTAGAGCGTGGTTCCAGTTTAAACAGGGAACAAGTAAGTGGTGGTATGGAGCATCAACAACTTTCGGAATCAGGACAGAATCAACAGGAAATTATTCAGCATATATTGACGATGTTGAAGTTTATAACTGGGATGGAAACTTGATTTTTAAGGATGACTTTGAAGCATATTATTATGGTGATGAAAGTAAACCCATTAATCTTTCAGCGAACGGAACAAGCGGATTAATAACTCTTACATGGAAGAATCCGTCTGTTGCAGTTGAAAGCATTCAGGTTTTATCGGGTGGCATAAATGTAGCAGAAGGTGCTTCTCTCAATCTTGCAGCCGGAGCGATAAATAAGGTTAATATCAATGTAGGTGATACAGATATTCATACATATGATGTTGTTATGACCATTGGCGGAGTTGCATCTCATAATGAAATAAAAGGTAAAGCCGGCTCATGGTATCTTGATGTAAATAGCGATAAAGCCGGAGTACCTCTGGCAGGTTGGAGACTTAATCAAATGAATGGAAATTCATATGGTGGAGTTGAAATAGTAAAAGATAATGTTAAGGGAGGAGATTATGCTCTTAAAGTTAACCCGACATTGCTTAACAGCGACGGAACAGGATATGTTGCGTGGGACGGTTCGGGAATGCAGTTGGAAATGTATACAAAAGAGCTTAAAGCACAACAGAATTATAAACTTTCTTTTGACTATAAATTTATAAATGCAAGAGGATTCCGTGTATACTACACTAATAATTTCACATCTGTATCAAACACAGGCGAAATGATAAGCGGTGCCGGCTCTGTTGCGTTTGGTGACTGGGAAACAGAAGAATGGGTATTCACACCGGTAGCTAACGATAATAATCAGATTATATTCTCATTCGATGGCGGTTCAGATGCATACTGGATTGATAATGTAAAGCTTTACGAATGTGATGCAGATGGTAATGTAACAGGTACAGTAAACCTTGTTGTTAACGGTTCATTCGAAAACGAACTTAAGGATGTTAAGCTTGAAAACGATGTAATCAGCTGGACACAGAACGAAACAGATGACTGGGATTACGTAAACGTATATCTTAAGAACGAAGACGGAAGTCTTACACTTTACAAAAAGGTAACAGATGCAACATCTCTTGAACTTGGCGCTATGAAGTCAGCAGTTGAAAACTTTGTTGTTAAGACTGTAAGAAAAGGCGGTTCAGCAGAATATACATCAAAGGGATGGGAAGTATCAAGAAGCGCAGAATACTTTGTAAGTGCAGTTTCATACGACACAGTTGAAGAAATTGAAACAGGCGTATACGAAAAAGTAACAGAAGACATTGATACTATTGAAGCAGGACTTATCATGGCATCAGTAGAACTCAGCGTAGGAACACTCGACAAGTACAGTGTAGATGCTTATACTGCACTTTACGATAACGGCAAGCTTGTTAAGATTCAGAAAGCATCAGCTTCAGCTGTTAAGGGCGAAACTGATACACTCAGCAATATTATTGAAGTTCCTGCACTCGACAACGGAGTATATACAATAAAGACATTTGTATGGACAGGCGGAACAATGGTTTCAGAAGTAACCGATGCAGGTCTTACAGAATGAAATGAGGAATATTAAGTGAAAAAACTTATATCATTATTATTAACATCAATTTTAACGGTTAGTTGTCTGCCGTCTGCGGTTTTTGCCGCAGACGACGGCAACCTTGATTACTGGAGTTATTTCAGAACAGCTATAGATTCAGGCGATACGAGAGTTGAGCTTGACTCGACAGAAAGTTATGTCGGCAGTTCATCGGCTAAGATAAGCTATGATTTACCGACAAAATCAAACAGATTTGCTATATTTGAAACTGAAATTCCCGGTGTTAAAAAAGGTAAGACTTATCAGTACGGTCTTACTGCAAAGGGTAAGGGCGCTTCAGGTTGCCGACTTATGATAGACTGGCTGAATAATAATTCAATAATGATGCTCGGCAAAAACTTTGACTGGACAGAATTCAATTTCAAATATACTCATACCGAGGCTGATGGTGCAAGACATCTTCAGTTCCTTATCGAAAACGTAACAAATGCAATATGGATTGACAATGTGTACTTCAGAGAAGTGCTTGAAGATGGAACTCTCGGACCGAATATGGTAAGAAATCCGTCCTTTGATGCCGGAAGTGATTCTCAGGAAAATTCAGAAGAAGCGAAAAAGATGAACAAGCTTGAAGCTTTGTTCAATCAGATAAAAACTCAGGAGGAATTTACCCTTGAAGATATTAAAAAGGTAATCGGTGGGTTTAAGTATGCTCCTGTATATCAGGCTGAAGGAATAGTTGTAGACGGAACGCTTGACGAATGGGAGGGATATCCTCAGTTCGGACTTCCTACAAAATCTACACAGTATCATGTGTATATGAAGAACGAATTGCGTGATGCAAACGGATATTGTCAGTATGCATATGATGATGAATATTTCTACCTTGCAATTTCTGTAAAGGATGATGTTCTCTTCACAAACAATACCTTTGAAAACTACTGGCAGGGCGATAGTATTCAGCTTGCTATATGTGATACCAACGAAGTGTATGATGCAGAAATCGGTTTTTCACATAATCCGAACGGTGAACCGACAATCGGTTCTACAAATTACGGTCAGGATGCGCTGAAGAAAATTGATCTTAAAACTTCATATAGTAATCAGGAAATAGTTTACGAAGCGGCTATTCCGTGGAGTCTTAAGTATACAGACGGTGTTCTTCCGGAGGGATTCCTCTTTGACATTATCATAAACGATAATGACGGTAAGGGCAGAGCATACTGCGTTGAACTTGCTCCCGGTATTGCTGAAGGTAAAACAAGTGCCGAATTCCCATACCTTGAATTCTGTCAGGGTAAGGCTGACTGGTACGGCTGGCTTGAAGGTCAGGATACAATCACAATTACAGATGATGCAGTTTATGAGTTCTATCTCGTAAACGAAGGTGAAGAAAGACAGGTAACTGTGTCAATTCCCCTTCTCAATATTGAAGAAGATGTTACAATTCCGGCTAAGAGCGGTATAAGACGTGCATATAATGTTCATTTCGATGAAAAGGGCATATATAACATTGCCGCTACAATAACAGACGGAACAAAAACACTTGAAAGTACAAAGAAAATCAATGTTCTTCCCGTTCCTGAAAGTTATATCGGAATGATGGAAACATTAAGAGGTTATGCCGAAGAGCTTAAAGGACTTATGGATCAGTGCGAAGCTGTGGGTATAACTCCTGACTATGAAAAGGTTCACTATTCTGTTATTAACAGATATGCAAATGACTACTGGCTTGTTCATCAGGCAAGTCCGGCAAAGGCATGGATGCAGATAGACATTGATGCCGGCAACTATGACCGTGTGGAATTCAATTTTGAAAGCCTCGAAGAGCTTTATACTTCTGCAAAAGCTAATCTTGAAGCGTATCTCGCAGGAACAAAAGAACCGCTTCCTGTTACAAGATTTGTGCAGAGCCCCACACGTACAGTAGGTACAATGGTTTATACAACAACCGATACGGAAGGTGTAATTGCAGAGCGTCCGTTCTTCTTCACAGGTTTCGGACACTTTGAAGGTGTACTCAAAGATATTCCTAATATGCAGGACTTCGGTTTCAGTATGATTCAGTCATCTATTGAACCGAGATATGCTCTTAAATACGGCGGAAGTGACGCAACTCCGTTTGTTCCGCTCAGAGACTGGTATATAGACAGATGGACTGACTACTACAGAAGTGCGGTTGACAGTAATGTCAAGGTTGACGTTCTTTTAGGTCTTCATGTACCGCCGGATTTTGTTAGTTCAAAATGGACTGACTGGTATGGTAAGAGTGCGGCTGACGTTATAGTAAGCCAGGGTGCTGTTCTTATTCATCCGATGCAGAAGGAAATGGTTAAGGCACACGTTAAGGAAATACTCGACCAGGTTGGCGGAATTGAGTCAATCAACAGTATTTGTCTTTCAAACGAACCGTCAACAAATGCAAGTTCAACATACTACATTCCTTACTGGGCACTTCATCTGACCGAAATTTACGGAACTATTGATAAGCTTAACGAAACATATGGAACAAACTACAAGAGTTTCCTTGATGTTCCTATGCAGGATAAACCTACATATAACAGACAGTTCTATGACTGGAAGATGTTTAACGACCAGATTCTGACAGACTGGCACAAGTTTGTTGTTGAATGTATAAGAGAAATTGACCCGGATATTCCTGTTCATGCAAAGATGATGTCAATGGGTATGGATATGGATGACTCACGTACAGGCTTCCTTGCTTACGGAACTCAGCACGAGCTTTTTTCTGAATTTTCAACATATAACGGAAGCGATGCCATTGCGTATATCCATGATCAGCACTGGAGTCTCCGTGAAGCATTGTTCTTCTATGACCAGCAGACGAGTATGAATGATGCTCCGTGTTTTAACTCGGAAGACCATATGATTCCTGACAGGAGTAAAGAACTTAATCCCATGGTAGCCGATTTTGTTGAAGCCAAAATGTGGCAGAGTTTTGTTCACGGTCTCGGATTCAGTACTGCATGGGAATGGTCATTTACTACAGATGAAAACAGCGATTTTTACGGATTGATGCCTTCAGATCCTTTAGCACTTGCAAGAATGGGTACAACAACATTCGATGCAAACAGACTTGCATATGAAATTCAGGCAATTCAGAAAGAAGAGCCTTCACTTGCACTTCTTATGTCTTACAAGACACGTATTTGGAATAAGGAATATTCAAATTCACAGTACAAAATCTATGAAAACTGTCTTGCAAACGGACAGAAGGTTGAGTTCATAATCGAAGAGCAGATTGGCAGAATTCACGACTATGACATAGTTGCAGTTCCGAGCCTTTCAAATATCGCTCCCGAAACTCTTGCAGAAATCAAGAAGTATGCGGATAACGGCGGAAAACTGCTTATCTTCGGTGATGACAGTCTCAGAAACAACCATATAAATGAACCTCACGATCAGTCAATCGTTGAAAGCATCAGAGCAAAAGCTGACTGCTATGACGTAGTTGCTGACAGCCAGGTTGTTGTGTCACCTACAAATGATGAATATTATGATATTCTTCATAAGACATTCGATGAAATGGGACTTAACAGAGTTGAGCTTATTGATGTTGAGACAGGTACAAACGCAAAGAATATTGAGTTTGAATATACCGAGTACAAAGGTAACCTTATAATCAATATGATTAACTATGATGAGTCTTCATCAAGAAATATCAAAATTATGGTTGACGGCAAGGAAGCAAAGAATCTCTTTGACCTCCGTGCAAATGAACAGATGAACAGCGGTGCGTTTGAGCTTAAGACATATATTCCGAAATTAATCAGAATAGGTGACAATGCTTCAGCTCCTGTTCAGAATAATGAAATCAATGTTACAATTAACGGTGAAAAGTTCGTTTTCCCCGATGCAAAGCCTTTCATTGATGAAAGAAGCAGAACTCTCGTACCGCTCAGATTTATTTCTGAGGCACTTGGTGCAGAGGTTGCATGGGACGGTGAAACAAAAACCGTTACCATAACAAAGGGTGAAGATGTAATATCTTATACGGTTGGCGAAATGAAAGCAACTAAAAACAGCGAAGAAATTACATTTGATACTTACGGACTTATAAAAGAAGACAGAACTTTTGTACCGGTGAGATACATTTCCGAGCTTCTCGGATGCAGTGTTGACTGGGATGGAGCAACAAAGACAGTAAAGATTAACTGATATCAGACGGGGCGGATTTTTTCCGCCCTTAGATATATACAGGGAAACGGAGGATTTTATGAAAAAATTACCGATACTTTTAGCGGCGGCATTTCTGTCGTCAACAGTTAACGGTTTTGCTTATGAAAGCAAAGCAAATGAACTTTATTCACTTATAGATCAGTGTAAAGCAAAGGGTATCAATACTCAGTACGAGGAAATTGACGCTAATATTATAAAAGATTATGCAGAAAAGATACCTCTTTTTGAATCAAAAGGTCTTGACAGCTCTGTAACAGAGTTTCAGAAAACTGAGCTTGACAGACTTTATGAAGGAGCAAAGGAAAACCTTACATCTTACCTGAACGGTGAAAGAGCTCCGAAGACAGTATACGATTACAAAACGGGCGATGGATTCAGCATAAACGGTGCATCCATGCTCAATAAAAACGGCATTCCGTATTATTCAACAGGTTTCGGTCACTTTAATATGACAGGCGAACTTGATAACCTTCAGTCATACGGATATGATAATATTCAGTATGAAATAGGCGTAAGTTCAATAGTATCAGGTGACGGTAAAATTGATAACTGGAGTGTATACAATAACGGAGTTACATCTGAGACGGAAGTCGTAGACGGTGCTTTGCATATTACAAATGACCGTCAGACAGCTGTTTCAAACGAGTACACATCTGTTACTCAGCTTATAGCTGTAAGACCAAACACACAGTATGAAATCGGATGCCGCATAAAGGGTACATCTTCAGGTAACTTCTATACAGAAGGCTGGAACCATTCATGGAAGTATTTCTCGACATCTGCTGATAAGTGGACTGATAATGTACATACAATCACAACAGGTAGTGATGAGCATATATTTGAACTTATGTTTATCATAAATCAGGCTTGTGACCTGTACATTGATGATGTGTATGTGCGTGAAGTGGGAAGTACAAAGAATCTTGTAAAGAACGCGGATTTCAGCGGTGACGGACATGACAGATTCGATATAAGAAATTCAAATAACAGTAACCACTACTATATGAGAAAGCTCCTTTATGAAGCTGAAAGTACAAACAATCAGGTATGTGTGCTTTTAAGTCCGCATTATTTCCCTGAAACTTTCAAATCATCTTATCCGGAGCTGTATGCAAGTAACGGAATGGGATATGTTATAGACCATGAACTTGCACGTGAAGTAGTTGAGGCATATATAAGAGATGTTATGGTAATGCTTGAAGATTATCCGGCAGTTTCAAGTATCTGTCTTTCAAACGAGCCTTCATATAATACTGCTCTTTCAAACGGATACTATGACCAGGCATTCAGAGATTATCTTATAGAAAAGCATGGCACAATCTCAAATCTCAACAAGACATATAATCTTAGTGACGGATGGCTCGGCGGAATGATTGGTAAAACATCATACGACAGCTTCGATGATATTGAAATGCCTACAGAAGTTGCATCATCAGGTCTTTTCTATGACTGGAAAATGTTCAACGATAAAGTATTTGCAGACTGGCACGCATGGATGGCAGGCATAGTTAAGGAATATACAGATATTCCTGTTCATGTAAAAACTTTGCAGTATTTCTACTCAACAGACCATGACAGCATGAGAGATGCTATGCAGAGAGGAACAGATATTGACCTGTTCAATGAGTTCTCAGACTTTGCAGGAAATGACTGCGGAACATACCTTGATTCAGCGGGCGGCGCTCCGATGATTACAATGACAAAATGGTATGATTTCCTTAACAGTACAACAAACAAGGCGATTTATAACTCAGAAGACCATATCACAATGGACGGAAGTACACTCTTCAGTGAAGATATGAAGAAACATACATCTTCAGCTCTCTGGCAGGGTGCAATTCACGGACGTGATATGTCAACAATCTGGACATGGGGATATATTACAGATCCTTCAAGCCTCCAGTACGGACATCTCGGTCTCAGACCTGAATCTGTCTCAGCTGTAAGTAAAGCAAATCTTGACCTTAACAGACTTTCTTATGAAGTTTCAGCAATAGCAAACAGAACACCGGATGTTGCAATTCTTTTCTCAAATGCATCACGTGTACATGAAAAATATCATGTAAATGCAATTGATGTTGCTTACAAAGCTGCAATGTATGCAGGTAAGAAGGTTGGATTTGTAACTGACAGAAACATTGCAGAAAAGCTTGGTCAGTACGAAACACTTATTATTCCTGTAGCGGAATATGTTCCCGATTCAGTTTACAATGCAATAGTTGACTTTAAGACAAACGGCGGTAACCTTATAATCATCGGTGCAAATTCACTTCTTTACAACGAATATGAACAGAAACGTGATAACAGTGCTGCTACACAGGGTGTAAGCATTATTGCATCTAAAGTTTCAAACCAGAACAAGATTTCAACTCCTACTGTTGAAACTCTGAGAGATATGTTTGTGGAAGACAGTATCATAAAGGTAGTTGACGCATCTACAGGAGAACTTGCAGAAGATATTGAATGGCAGTATGCTCCTTATAAGGGCGGATACATTGTAAATATTTACAATTACGGAGATGCTAAAAATCTTCAGGTTCTTGAAAACGGCGAACTTTGCTATGATTACAAAGAGCTTATTTCAAACAGCAATGTGTCTGATACTGTAAACCTCGGATATATGGAAAGAAACCTCGTGCTTATCACCGACGAAACAGAAAATGAATTTTTTGCCGGAACAACAGAGCAGAAAGGTTCACTTCTTGTGTGTAGCGGTACAGCTTCAAATCCTTATGACTATGAGGTTACAGCGAAGATTATTATAACAGCTTACAATGAAGATGGTTCATTTGCCGGTGCGGCTGAAATTGAGAAAGAACTTCCTCCCGGTGCACAGTCAGATTTCTATGCGGAATTTGAAGTTGCAGGAACAGGAAGAATTATTTTAAGATATGGAGATAATTAATGAAATTCTGGGAAGACTTAAATAAAATATACGAAAACAGAGAAAAACAACGAGCATATTATATTCCCGAAAATGAAGGTGCATATCAAAGTCTTAACGGCACATGGAATTTTACATTTTATCCTGAGGGCGAAAATAAAGACGGACGGAATGGGTTAATACCCGTTCCGTCTTGTTGGCAAATGCATGGATATGAAAAACCGTATTACACAAATGCGGTTTTTCCTTTTCCTGTAGATCCGCCGTATGTGCCGGACTCTAATCCTGTCGGTGTTTATGAAAGAAGCTTTGAGCTTGAAAATGACGGACTTTACTACATGGTATTTGAAGGCGTTTCTTCGCGGCTTGAGCTTTTTATCAACGGGCAATATGTCGGATGCTCACAGGGCAGTCACCTGCAGAGTGAATTTAACATTTCGAAATATGTCAAAGCAGGTGAAAACACCGTTATGGCTAAGGTGTACAAATGGTGTACAGGTTCTTATCTTGAGGACCAGGACCAGTTCAGACATAACGGGATTTTCAGAGATGTTTATATTCTTCAAAGACCTGAAGGACATATAAAAGATATTGATATTGTAACAGATGACAATAAAATAATAGTAGATTTTGAGGGTAATGGCAATGTTAGCCTTTTTGACGGTGACATACTTCTTGATAAAAAAGAAGCGGACGGAAGCTGTGTTTTTGAAGTGGCAGAGCCTGTTTTATGGAACTCTGAAAAGCCGTATCTTTACAGGCTTGTATTTGAGAGCAAGGGCGAAATCATAACGCAGAAGATAGGTTTTGCAAAATATGAAATGGGTGAAAAAGGAGAGTTTCTTGTAAATGGTAAATCTGTTAAAATAAAAGGAATAAACCACCATGACACAAATCCTGTTACAGGCTGGTATATGACTGATGAAGATATGCTTCGTGATTTACAGCTTATGAAAAAGCTTAATATTAATACGATACGTACATCTCATTATCCGCCGCATCCAAAATTTGTAGACATGTGTGACGAGCTTGGTTTTTATGTTATGCTTGAAAATGACATGGAGATGCACGGCTTTACAACACGTAATGTCGGTGGAATGGTTTATGATTCATTAGATAACAGCGAATGGATAAGCAATCTCCCGGAATGGGAAGAGACCTTCATGGAACGTATTGAGCGTACTTATGAACGTGACAAGAACCACACCTGTATTTTCTCGTGGTCAATCGGAAACGAGAGTGCAATCGGTAAGCATCAGTTAAACATGATAAAATGGCTGAAGAGCAATGATAAACGACGTTTTGTTCATTCTGAAGATGCTTCGAGAATGTATGATGAAAAGCTTCTTGAAAAAGATATCCTCGCAGAGGATATGCCGGATATCCATTCGCGTATGTATCCGTCACCGGAGTATCTTGAAGAATATGCAAATGATAAAAACAGGAAAATTCCCGTATTTATGTGCGAATATGTTCATGCCATGGGTAACGGCCCGGGCAGTATACGTGAGTACTGGGATGTGGTTGAAAAATACCCGAATGTATGGGGTGGCTGTATATGGGAATGGGCAGACCATGCAGTAAAAACAGACAGTGGTCTTTTGTATGGCGGTGATTTCGGTGAGCTTACACATGACAGAAACTTCTGTGTTGACGGTCTTGTAATGACGGATAGAAGCTTTAAGTCCGGAACACTCAATGCGGCTGCTGTGTACAGAAATATAAAATGTGAGTTGAAGGGAAATATTTTGACGCTTACAAACGGATTTAGTTTTACAAACCTTAATGAATTCAGTTTTATCTGCAGTGTCGAAGCTGACGGCTTGAATTTATGGAAAAGTGAAGATGTTTATGACCTTTCTCCCGGAGAAAGTACGGAGATTGAACTTGAACTCCCGGAAGAGTGCGGACTCGGTGCGCATGTGAACTGTCGCCTTGTGAACAGTGAAAATGAAGTTATTGAATCTGTTCAGCTTGAAACAGGTGCAATATCAAGACCTGTCAGAACAGGCAATTCCGTTATCCTTGATGATAATGACGTTATTGAAATATCAGGAGCATGCTTCAGATACGTATTCTCAAAAGAAAAAGGAACAATTGTAAGTTTTGAGAAAAATGGAGAGGAACAATTTGTTAAGCCTCCTGTTTTATCTGTATGGCGAGCCCCCATTGACAACGAAAATGTCATAAAGAAAAAATGGGCATGGCATGAACCGTATCAGTCAGAAAATCTTGACAGAGTGTTTACCAAAATTTACGGTTGTGCTGTAAATGAAAATAAAATAACCGTTTCTGCAAGTCTTGCAGGCGTCGGCAGAACTCCGTTTTTCAGATATGAAACTGTATACGAGTTCTTTGACGACGGAAAAGTTAAAATAACACTTGACGGAAAAATCAAGGACGGATTTGTATGGCTTCCGAGACTTGGTTTTGAGTTCTTTGTGCCCGACAAGAGTTTTACATATTACGGTAGAGGTCCTGTGGAGAATTACTGCGATATGTACGAACATGCAGAAATAGGATTTTATGAAAGTACAGCGGTGGATGAATATGTTGATTATCCTATGCCTCAGGAGCATGGAAATCATATGAATGCCAGACGTGTATGCTTCGATGGCGGCATAAAAATAAAAACTGACAGTCATTTCGAATTCAGTGCATCAAAGTATGACAGTATGAAGCTTTATAAGGCACAGCATACCTTTGAACTTGAAGAAAATGACTGGGTAACAGTCAGAATTGACTATAAAAATTCCGGCGTCGGTACTAATGCCTGCGGTCCTGAATTACATGAAAAATATAGATTGAACGACAAGGATATATATTTTGAATTTTATTTGCAATAATAATATTGACATTTCAGATGGTATATGATAAAATTATATAAATTTTATACCTAAAGGAAGTGATTATATGAAAATTCAGTATCTCGGAACGGCGGCGGCAGAAGGAATGCCTGCACTTTTTTGCGACTGTCCTGCCTGTACTTATGCAAGAAAAAATGGAGGGAAAGATTTGAGAACAAGGTCTCAGGCTCTGATTGACGGCAAGCTTCTGATAGACTTTCCGCCTGATACATTAAGCCATTGTCTCAGTTTCGGAATTGATCTTACGAAAATTAAAAATTGTCTTATAACTCATACACATGAAGACCATCTGTACTATCAAGATTTAGCAATGAGACAGCCGGGATTTTCAAATATGGGCTGGGAAAATCCATTTATGATTTACGGAAGTGAAGGAGCTATGAAAAGTATTGACGAATATCTCGGCGGACGCATAGAAAAGCCGGAACGTATTCTGAAAACAAATACTCTTCAGATGTATACAGAAACCGTTATTGACGAGTTTAAGGTGACAGCTCTCAGAGCAAGACACGCAGAAAATACAAATCCTGTATTTTATATTATAGAAAATGCAGAAGGAAAGCGCCTGATGTATGCTAATGATACTCATTATTTCTTTGATGAAGTATGGGAATATCTTGAGCAGAATCCTGTTCATCTTGATTTTGTATCTCTCGACTGTACATCAGCTAATGCACCTGAAATGACATATATAGGGCATATGAATCTCAAAGACAATGTAAAAGCAAAAGAAAGACTTATTAAAATAGGCTGTGCTGATGAAAAGACACGCTTCTGCTCACATCATTTCTCACATAACGGTGATGACGTTTTATACGATACATTTTCGAAAATTGCGGAAAAGGAGAATTTCCTGACATCGTATGACGGAATGATTGTTGAATTTTAAAACAATTTTCTGACAATTACGATATTGACAAAACACAAAAAATGGAGTATAATGTTTTGATGTTGCCGGACATAAAATTTATGACTTTAACATATAAATTTAAATGTGCGAATCTGTAGATTAGGGGGAAAGTAATGGAGCTTTCTTTTGGATTTTTCATTAAAAGTATATTGCTTGGGTTCGGTCTTGCAATGGATGCCTTTTCTGTATCACTCGCAAACGGTCTTAATGAGCCATGCATGAGTAAAAGAAGAATGTGTTTCATTGCAGGAACCTTTGCTTTTTTTCAGTTCATAATGCCGATAATTGGTTGGATATGCGTACACACAATAAGCAGTCATTTTGTTCTTTTTGAAAAATTTATACCATGGATTGCATTTATTCTTCTGTCTTTTATAGGCGGAAAGATGATTGCAGAGAGCAGAAATAACAGCGAAGCTGAATGCGGAAGCGGTTCTGTTGGAATTGCAGGGCTCGCAGTTCAGGGTGTTGCAACATCAATTGATGCGCTTTCTGTTGGGTTTACTATTGCTGAATACGAAGTGTTTTCTGCAATAATAAGTTGTCTTGTTATTGCTGCGGTAACTTTTGCAGTTTGTCTGACGGGTGTAAATATAGGAAAGAAGTTCGGAACGGCACTTTCCGGAAAAGCCGGTATTTTCGGAGGACTTATACTTATTTTTATAGGTGTTGAGATACTCCTGAAAAGCCTTGTGTAAAAAAAAGATTACTTTTCTGTCCGAAAGATTATAGACGGAAAAGTAATCTTTTTCTTATAGGAAATCACCCGCAACGTGAGTGGATTTTAACCTTCCATGTGTCTTCCGAGAAACCCTGCAGCTGATGCGGCAAGCTTGCTTTCAACCTCGCCCGGTTTTTCACCGTTTTTCATAATAAACACAACTGAACCTATGGTGTCTCCTTCAGATACAATCGGGACTACGACACCTGCGTTGTAATCCTGTGCAGAGTCAACGACAGTTATCTTTTTGTTGTCTGATGCCATATTATATTCTGATTTTTCATTCATCACGTTTTCAAGCTCGGAGCTTACCGGTTTTTCGAGAAAATCTTTTTTCGGAACACCGTAAACTGCAATAACACTGTCTCTGTCGGTGATACATGCACCGTAACCGCTTGTTTTAGAAAGCGTTTCAACATATGTTGATGCAAAATCACCGAGTTCACCGATGGGTGAGTATTTCTTAAAAATCACTTCACCCTCTGAAGTAGTATAAATTTCGAGAGGATCCCCTTCTCTTATTCTCAAAGTTCTTCTGAGTTCTTTTGGTATGACCACTCTGCCGAGGTCATCAATTCTTCTGACAATACCTGTAGCTTTCATATATAATTTGCTCCTTTTGTTTTAAATTTACAATTCTATTGTGTGCAACAAGGGATTTTTTATGTAAAGAATTTTTTGGGAATAATTTATATTATGAATTTATTTGACATAATCTCTTATATTTTTTTCGGAAATAAAGAATAACAGTCAATTTGACGAAAAAAATATTAAGTGTTGACTAAAGTAAAATAAAATGGTACAATATGTCTTACTGAAATAATAAAAGAGGTTTTAACTTATGAACAACACGGTAAAAAAATATAAAAGAACGAAATTTGCATGTTATTCGGCATACTTTACAATGTCTTCAGTCTTCAGTCTGCCGCCGCTTCTGTTTGTTACACTGCGAAGTATGTATAATATATCATATACATTACTTGGTACGCTTGTTCTTACAAACTTTTGTACGCAGATGATAATTGACTTGATTTTCACTGTATTTTCAAAGCATTTCAACGTGAAAAAAGTTGTAAGAGTAATGCCGGTTATCACATCTGCCGGATTTGTGATTTATGCACTGATTCCGCACTTCTTGCCGCAGTACGCATACATTGGATTGCTTATCGGAACGATTACATTTTCCGTTTCGGCAGGTCTGTCCGAAGTGCTTCTGAGTCCGATTATTGCGGCAATTCCATCGGATAATCCGCAAAAGGATATGAGCCTTCTTCATTCCCTTTATGCGTTTGGCGTGTTCTCGGTAGTAGCTCTGAGTACGTTATTCTTTAAAATATTCGGAAATGAAAACTGGTTGTATCTTTCTTTGTTTTTTGCTTTTCTTCCGCTTATTTCGGCAGTGTTATTCATGCTCTCTCCGATACCTGATATGAGTGAAAGTGAAAGCTCCTCTTCTTCAGGAAGCAACAGAAAGAAAATTATCGGTCTTGCTATGTGCGTTGGCTGTATTTTCTTTGGAAGCTGTGCTGAAAACACAATGTCCAACTGGATTTCGGGATACATGGAAAATGCGTTACATATCGAAAAAGCTGTTGGCGATATACTTGGAATGGCTGTATTTGCAATACTTCTTGGTATTGCCAGAATTTCTTATGCAAGCTTTGGGAAAAACATAAGCAGAGTACTTCTTATCGGTATGATTGGTGCTGCGGTATGTTATATTGTTGCAGGACTGTCATCGAGTGTTTATGCCGCTTTCGCTGCATGTATTTTTACGGGGCTATTCACATCCATGCTTTGGCCCGGAACACTCATAATGATGGAAGAGAAAATTCCGGGTGTCGGTGTTTCGGCATATGCTCTAATGGCGGCAGGAGGAGATATGGGAGCATCTGTTGCACCTCAGCTTATGGGTATTATAACAGATAAGGTTTCAGCAAGCGGTTTTGCGGTGGAAATGAGCAAAGCTTTAAATCTTTCTGCTGAACAGGTGGGACTGAAAACGGGAATGGTTTTAACGTCTGCGTTTCCGATTATAGGTGCGATTCTTGTCATTTGCATTATAAGATATTTCAGAGAAAAGTAAAGGTATTCGGCAAATTTAAACAGCGTTCTTTTTCTCAGTCAGCTCAAATGTATATTTTTTAACAAAATCGGAATTTGCATAAAAAAAGTTTTATAAATGTGTTGACATTAAAAAAAGAATGTGTTAAAATATTGATTGTGGTACAGAATTTGTACCGGAAGTGAAGACTCGGCTTTTGTGGAAAGTCTGAAAGGGAGAGTGTGTCGTGACTGTGAGCACACTTGAGATGAGTAGTAAGTACGGGAACGCTTCACTTTCAGAATAAAATTTAATAATTCAAAGAGGATACGCTTTTTCGTATCAATGCGGGTGGCACCGCGGGTTAATTTTGTTATACTCGTCCCGGGAATAATTTATATTCCCGCGGGCGTTTATTTTTTATGAAAACAGGAGGTAGATAATATGTATAGAACACAAATGTGTAACGATATCCGTGAAGCGCATATCGGTCAGACTGTTCAGCTTGCGGGCTGGGTAGATGTGGTACGTGACCACGGCGGAGTTATATTTATTGATCTTCGTGACTATACAGGTGTAACACAGGTGGTAGTTCATAATGAGGAGCTGCTAAAAAATGTAAACCGTGAAACTGTTATTTCTGTAACAGGTACTGTTGAAAAGAGAGATCCGGAAACGGTTAATTCTAAAATAGAAACAGGAAATGTAGAGCTCGTTGCCGATACTCTTCAGATTCTCGGTAAAAGCAAAAATATGCTTCCGTTTGAAGTTCGTGCTTCAAGAGCAAGTAAGGATGAGCTTCGTTTAAAGTACAGATATCTTGACCTTCGTAATCCTAAAAATCATGATAATCTCGTTATGCGTTCAAAGATTATCCGTCATCTTCGTAACAAGATGGAAGAGAAGGATTTCCTTGATATGCAGACACCGATTCTTACAGCATCTTCGCCTGAAGGTGCCCGTGACTTCCTTGTTCCGAGCCGTAAGCATCCGGGAAAATTCTATGCTCTTCCGCAGGCACCTCAGCAGTTTAAACAGCTTCTGATGGTATCAGGATTTGACAGATATTTCCAGGTTGCACCGTGTTTCCGTGATGAGGATGCACGTGCAGACCGTTCACCGGGCGAATTCTATCAGCTTGACTTCGAAATGGCATTTGCAACACAGGAAGAAGTTCTTGATGTGTGTGAAGATGTAATATATGATACTTTCAAAACATTCTCAGATAAAAAGGTTACTCCGAAGCCGTTTAGACGCATTACGTATGCTGATGCGATGATGACATACGGTTCTGATAAGCCGGATCTCCGTAATCCGCTTATAATCTGTGACCTTACAGAATTCTTTGAAGAAGTTGACTTTCCTGCGTTTAAGGGCAGACCTGTAAGAGGTATTGTTGCTGACTGTACAGGTAAATCAAAGAAATTCTTTGAAGATTCACTTAAGTTTGCAACATCTGCCGAAGTGGGACTCGGAGGACTCGGTTATATCACACTTAAGGAAGGCGTTTTTGCAGGCCCTATTGCAAAATTCCTTACAGATGAGAAAAAAGCAGAAATTATTGAGCTTACAGGTGTAAAAGAAGGCGAAACACTGTTCTTTATCTGTGATGATAAGAAAAACGATACAGAGAAAAAGGCAGGACATATCCGTACATGGCTTGCGAAGAAAGAACAGCTTGACCTTATTCGTGACGATGCATTTGAATTCTGCTTTGTTGTTGATTTCCCGATGTATGAAATTGACGAAGAAACAGGAGATACTATCTTTACTCATAACCCGTTCTCAATGCCGCAGGGCGGAATGGATGCACTTATAAACAAAGAACCTACCGAAGTTCTTGCGTATCAGTATGACCTTGTTTGTAACGGTATTGAGCTTGCATCGGGTGCTGTACGTAATCACGATATTGATATAATGAAAAAGGCATTCGATATTGCCGGATATGATGAAGAAGAACTGAAAGCACGTTTCAATGCACTTTATACTGCGTTCCAGTATGGTGCACCGCCTCATGCAGGTATGGCACCGGGTATTGACAGAATGGTAATGCTTCTTACAGATGAAGAAAAGATTCTTGATGTTATTGCATTCCCGCTTAACGGTAATGCACAGGATTTATTGCTTGGCGCTCCGGGCGAGGTTACGAATCAGCAGCTTGAAGATGTTCATCTTCTCGGAAACGGAAGTGCGCTTGCAGGACGCGGAACATCAGCAGGAGCTTCAAAGCAGGCTCAGGGTAAGCGTTCTACATTCTCAAACGCTCAGCAGCTTAATCAGATTTCTCTGACTGATGAAGAAGAAAATATTATGCAGAACATTTTTAAGGATATGGCAGAAAACGAAAAGATTCTTTCGGATATAGATACAGAAAATGTTGAAGAGATGATTTATGTTATGCCTATGACAAATGTTCTTCGTGAGGATGAACGTAAACAGCCGTTCTCAAGAGAAAGTCTTCTTGAGGGTGCACCTGAACGCAGTGAAGACTGCTGGCAGGTACCGAGACTTGTAAAGTGAGGTGTGTGAAATGAAATATTATGCAGCACAGTTGTGCGATAAAGGAACGATTGCAGTTGACGATACAATCCTTGTTAAGGATGCTGTTACTTCTGCAGGCTCATATATATTAAAAGATTTTAAACCGCTGTTCAGTGCGGATGCAGTTGTACGTCTTGAAAATAAGGGATATACAGTTGCCGGTAAAACTCATGTAGGAGAATTCGGACTTGACCTTGTCGGAGAATTTTCAAACTACAGCGAAAAGGAAAATGACCTGAAGGGTGCATCGGCTGAGCTTGTGGCTCAGGGCGGAGTCAAAGCGGCACTCGGAGTTGATATGAACGGAGCAACAAGACGTGCGGCAGCACTTTCAGGTGTTGATTTTCTTAAACCGACTTACGGAACAGTTTCACGTTACGGTATTATATCATGTGCCGCTTCAGGTGAACAGCTTGGAGTTTATGCGAAAAATGCTGAAGGCATAAAAGAGATTATGGACGTTATTGCAGGACATGATGAAAAAGACGGAACAAGTCTCAGAAATGAAAGCTATGATTATACAATCAGTGCAGATGTTTCAGGCAAACGTGTATGTATCGTAAAAGAGCTTCTGGAAAAAGCTGATGATTCAGTTAAGGCACGTGTTAATGCGTATGCTGAAAGCCTTCGTTCAAACGGTGTTACGGTTGAAGAAATATCACTTGATATTTTTGACGTTGCTAACACTGCATGGCAGATTCTTATGACTGCTGAAACATGTAATAACGTTTCACGTTATGACGGTGTTAAGTACGGTCACCGTGCCGCAGAGTACAGAAATATTGATGAGCTTTATGTAAATTCAAGAACAGAAGGCTTTAACTTCCTTACAAAAGCAGTTATTCTTTATGGTTCTGATGTACTTTCAAAGAACCGTTATAAGGACTGTTACGATAAATCACTCAGAATACGTCGTGTTGTTTCTGAAAAGCTCGAAGAAATTTTCAAGGGATATGATGCAATTCTTACTCCTATCTGCTCAGCTTCAGCTTATGAAGCTTATGATATTCATGAGGCTTTCGGAAAAGTATTTGCAGAAAGTGTGTTCACAGCGGCATCAAGTATTACAGGAACACCTGCACTTGTAAGCGGCGGCGTTCAGCTTATGGGTAAACATTTCAGCGAAAGTACACTTCTCAGTCTTGCCGGAAGTGTTGAAAGGAAGGGTGAATGAGCATGAAATATGAACTTGTTATCGGACTTGAAACACATGTTGAGCTCAGTACCGAATCAAAAATATTCTGTTCCTGTGGAGGACATTCTGCGGCAAATGAGCCAAATGACTGTGTTTGTCCTGCCTGCAGCGGTATGCCGGGTATGCTCCCTGTGATGAATAAAAGAGTTGTTGAGCTTGCGGCCACAGCAGGTCTTATGCTTAACTGTGAAATTAACAGATATACAACCTTTGATAAGAAAAACTATTACTATCCTGACCTTCCGTGTGCTTATCAGATAACACAGCTTAATCATCCTATTTGTACAAACGGCTGTGTTACACTTAAGACATCTGCCGGTACACGAGATATCAGAATCAAGCAGATTCATATGGAAGAAGATGCAGGTAAGCTTGTTCATGGCGGGAAGTATTCTTATGTTGACTTTAACAGAACAAGTGTACCTCTTATAGAAATCGTTACACAGCCGGATTTCAGAAGTGCTGAAGAGGTTGTAACATACCTTAATAAGCTTAAATCAATGTTCCGTGCAGGCGGTATTTCGGAGTGTGAAGAAGGTGCAATGCGCTGTGACGTTAACATTTCTGTACGTCCTGAGGGAAGTGAGGAGTTCGGTGTAAGAACAGAAATCAAGAACATGAGCTCGTTTGAAGCGATTGAAAAAGCAATCCGTTACGAAGCTCAGCGTCATATGGATGCAATTGAGTTTGAAACAGAAGAGCTTGTTCAGGAAACAAGACGTTTTGACGACGCAAGTGGAAAAACCTTTGCAATGCGTAACAAGGAAACGGAAGCGGACTACCGTTATTTCCCTGATGCAAACCTTATGCCTATAGTTATTGACGATGAATGGCTTGAACAGATTAAAGCAAATAAGCCTGTTGCTGTTGATGAAAAAGCTGAGGAATACAGCGCTGCGGGTATTTCCGATAAGGAAATCGATATGCTTATTTCAAATCATAAAATAAGCAAATTGCTTGATGATACTGTTGAATTCGGATGTAATGCAAAGGATACAGCTTCATGGATTCTTACAGACTGTGCCGGTATTCTTAAAAAGGACGGCAAAGCTCTTGCAGAGCTTGCAATTACAGCTGAAAAGCTTTCTGCTATAATCAAGATGGTTGACAGTGGAAGCATTAACAGAAGCGCAGGTAAGAATATTCTTGCGGCAGTAATTGAAAATGATGTTGACCCTGTTGCTTATTGTAAGGAAAAAGGCTTTGACAGAAAAGTTGACACATCACTTATTGAAAGCATTGTTGATAAAGTAGTCAGCGAAAATCCTGATGCTGTTGAAAGCTTCAAGAGCGGTAAAACAAAGGCTATGCAGGCTTTGTTCGGTATCTGTATGAGAGAGCTTAAGGGCGCAGGCGACCCTTCTGTAATCAGAAGTGTTTTGGAAGAAAAACTCAGATAATTAAAATAAGGGATGTTTTGACATCCCTTGTTTTGTAGTATGATGGAGGAATATTTATGACAGAAAAATTATTTGAAAAGGATTCATATTGCCGTGAGTTCAAAGCCGTAGTCAAATCGTGTACGGAAGAAAACGGGATTTATAATATTGTGCTTGATAAAACAGCATTTTTCCCTGAAGGTGGCGGTCAGGGGGCAGATACGGGAACTATAAACGGTGTAAAGGTGCTTGATGTGCAGACTGTGGGAGACAGCATAGTTCATAAAACAGAAAAAGCATTTGAACCCGGTGAAACGGTGGAATGTGAACTTGACTGGGATATACGTTTTGCAAGAATGCAGAGTCACTCGGGAGAGCATATTATTTCAGGTGTTATCTATAATATGTTCGGATATTCGAATGTTGGATTTCATATGAGTGCTGACAATGTAATGACGGTAGATGTAAGCGGTTCACTGTCTTCTGAAGATGTTGAGGAAATAGAGCTTCGTGCCAACCGTGCAATATATGCAAACGGTGCTATAACTGTATCATATCCGTCAAAGGAAGAACTTGAAAATCTTGATTTCCGCAGTAAAACCGAGCATGAAGATACAAGACTTGTTACGATTGAAAATGTTGATTGCTGTGCATGCTGTGCTCCGCATCCGGCAAGAACGGGGGAAATCGGTCTTATTAAAATTATAAGCTTCTGTCCGTATAAAAAGGGTACAAGAATAGAAATGATTGCCGGGATAACAGCTTTACGGGATTATCTTCTGATCAATGCGTCGAATAAATATATGATGGGACTTTTATCCGCTTCAAGATACAGTGTTAAGGATGCTGTTGAAAAGCAATATGAAACAGTTCAGAATCTGAAAGCTGAAAACAAAAAGCTTTCAGGGAAACTTGCAGTAAGCGAAATGACTGTTACTGAAATAAATAATTCTGCATATTCCATTTCGGAAGGAATGTCGTATGATGATTTGAGAACATGCTCCAATTCCTTAATTGAGAAGAATTATAAAATTTGTGTACTTCTTTCAAAGGCAGACGAAAATAACTACCTGTATGTCGTAAGCAGTAAGAATGAAGATGTAAGACCGACTGTTCAGAATCTTAACAGCACCTTCAGTGGAAAGGGCGGAGGTAAGCCTGACTACGCACAGGGAAGAATTACCGCACCATCAGCAGAGGAACTTGAAGAGAAACTTAAGAATATATTGTAAGATAAAATCAGAGGTGTGTTCTATGGTATGTAATATTATTGATTTTGGTGCTGAAATAAGCGATGCGTTGCAAACGGATAAAATACAGGCGGCTATAGATGCTTGTTTTCTGGGTGGAGGCGGAGAGGTTATAATTCCGCCGGGAGTGTTCAGAACAGGCGGATTTCGTATCAGGTCAAATGTGACACTTCATCTTCTTTCAGGAGCGATACTTGAGGCAAGCGAAAATCCCGATGATTACTGTGATTACTTAAATGATAAAGTTGAACCTATTGAAGTATATGAACCGGGTGATGAAGGGCGTTCTGTATACCCGTATAGCCGCTGGAATAATGCTATTATCCGTGCGATTAATGCAGAAAATATATCTGTAATCGGTGAGCCGGGCTCGTATATTGACGGTGTAAACTGCTACGATAGTGAAGGAGAAGAAGGGTACAGAGGGCCTCACGGTATAAACATGACAGGTTGCCGTAATATTCATTTTGAGGGATATACTCTGCGTAATTGCGGTAACTGGGCACATGCTATTTTTAAAAGCTCTGATATAACTGCGAAAAATATAACTGTGTATGGTGGGCATGACGGATTTGACGTCCGTACCTGCGATGATATTCTGATAGAAGACTGTAATTTCTATACGGGTGATGACTGCATTGCAGGATTTGATAATTATAATGTGACAGTTAAAAACTGTATTCTGAACTGTGCATGTAATGCTATTCGTTTTGGTGGCACGAATGTGCTTGTTGAAAACTGTGATATAGGCGGAAGAGCAATGTTCGGACACAGATATAATATGTCTGATGATGAGAAAAGAAGACGTATTCAGACAACTGCAGATTCAAATCATATAATGCTTACTGCGTTTTGTTATTACTGCGATTTCAGAGCAGAGATAAGGCATACACCGGGAAATGTTGTGATGCGTGACTGCAGAATTTGCTGTATGCGTATGTTTTATGAAAACAGTTTTGGAAGCAGATGGTGCTGTAACCGTGAGCTCGAGCATTTCCGTGTCGAAAACTGTAAAATTACAGGAGTGTTGTCATCTTTTATTTCTCATACCGGCGACGAAAACGGCGACGGAAAAATGGTATTTGAATTTAAAAACGTTGATGTAACAGCAGATGAGAATATTGAAGATGTACCGTTTGCTGTAATAAAGCATTTTAAAGAAGCTTCTTTTGATAATGTAACTGTACACGGATTCAGAAATATGGAGATAGTAAAAACAGACGGTGAATTAATCATGAATTGAATATTTGTATAAGGTGGTAGGGGATGCAAAAACTGAGTGTTTTTGCATCCCCTGTATTTATCTTAAAGGAAATTACTCGCAACATGAGTGATTTTGCTTATTACAAAAAAGTTTACTTATGGAAAAGAATTCTCAAAAATTTAGACCGACAATTTTTAATGCCGGTCTGTTTGCCATGCTATTATTTTCTTTAAAAAATTTTTGGAGATTTTTAAAAATTTTTCTTGACTTTATTTAGCAGGTCTTAGGTGACCTCTCCTCTTGTTTGTTTAATCAAACAAACATATTAAGAATCTGTAATGTGAGAGATGCTATTGCTATTGCACTGATAACGCTTGCAGCAATGATACTCCATACTTTAATAAATTTCTGTTTCTTTTTAATGTCTGCAATATCAATTTTTGCCTGAAGACTTGTATTCTTAAGTTCAAATACCGAATCGACGAGTTTGTCTATGCCCATAGAAGCTTCGTGGATTTCATCAATCTTTGCTTCTGATTTTTTCAGGACATTTCCCACTTCAACTAATGTTGCAAGCATCTCATCTGATTTTTCGGAAACGGCTGAAAGAGAAGAAGACAGGTTATCAAAATTAGATTTTGACTGTGATGTAAGCTCTTCTATAGCTGTTGCTGCATTTTCAGATTTTGAGATGATAACACCGAGTTTGTCGTCAAGCTCAATCATAAGATTATCAAGTTCTTCTGAAAGCTGATGCTTTGTTAAAGTACCTGATTTGAAAAGGTTATCTGCTTTCTTCATAAACTCATTAAGAGTGTCATTGCCTTTATCTTTAAGGGTATCGAGTTTGCTCATAATCTTCTGATAATGGCTTACAGTTTCCTCTGTATTGTTATACTCTTCATCATTTTCTATCTCAGTTATTGTTAAATCGGTATTGTCTTCATATTCGCTTTTTCTTTTGGCAATTCCTGAAACAAAGCTCTGGAACTTTTCTTTAGCAGAAGGTTTTGGCAGTGCGTATCCTTCAGGGATTATATCTATATCGCCGTATTCAGAACTGTCTGAATAAAAGCAGTCAGCACCGTCGTATGCTATTATTTTGCCGCCTGATGATTGATTTTTTATTTTGGCAATTACTTTTTTCCCGGCAGAAACCAATGATTTAAAATCAAATTTTCTCTCTTCCATTATTTTATCTCTCCATTCGTTAATTTTATTCTTCATCTTTTTTTAATTCCGCACCACACTTGGAGCAAAATTTATCAGTGTTTATAAAAGCATTACAATTCGGGCATATATCCGATTTTTTTATATTTGCTATTTTGGTACGAAGTTCATTAATCTCGTCATTCAAAGCATCAATTCTTCCGAAGATTTCTGAAAAATCTTCATATTCTGTTTCGTCTTTAAAACTAAGATATACAGATTTACCGATTGCGTTAAACTGATCGTTAACACGTTCTTCGAGTTTATGCAATGAATATACAAGTTTTGCTTCTTTAGTTTTTGCTTCAACGGTTGTTGCTGCATTCTTTGTCAGTTTTCCTGCTTCTTTTGAAACCTTTACAACACCTGACTTTATTGTATCTAAAACATTTTCTAAATTGAAGTCTGACATAATGTACCTCCTTCATTTATAAATCATATTAACATTATAACATCTAAACTTAAAAAAGTCAATACATTTTGTTATTGTTCGTCATAATTCATGATTTTATGATTAGAACTGAAAAAGTCAATGTTTGCATCGAAATAAAGATGAGAAATACTGTCACCTTTTTTCTTCTCGCCGTTTTCGTAGCTGTTGAATGTGTCCCACGTGGCATCAATTATTATCCAGCGTCCGTCAACATATGCTTCATTCCATGCGTGGTTTTCTATATTACCGTTCACAATTTTATCAGTCCATATCTCGCTCCCGGAAGCAATTCCAAGTGCATACCCTGTTACAACGGAGCAGGGAATATCTATACTTCGGCACAAAGCGGCATATAAATTAGCATATCCCAGGCAGACTGCTCTTTGTGAACGAAGTACGTCTGTTGACTTGTAATCTGCGATTTCACTTTCTGCAAGACTATCGTTGTCGTAATGCACATAGGAACATAACCAGTCGTGTATTGCAAGAAGCTTTTCATATTCTGTACTGCAATTTGCAGTAAGCTGATTTGCAACAGAAATAATACTTTTATTATCGCTTTCAATCATTTCAGTAGATTTCAGGGCACGCGATATCGAACGTTTTGCCCCGTATAATTTTGTATTATTTTCTTTTACGGGGGAATCTTCCATAGCCCATGCATTTTCGTTCTTTACGATATAAAGATATGAATTAACCCAACCTTCGTAGCTTCCGTATTTCTTTTCTCCGGTATATATATCTATTCTGAGGCGATTTTCTTCGGTATCAGGGATTGGAAGCGTTTTTGAAAATTTATACTCTGTATCGGCAGTAAATGTTTCTTCGTGAATAGTATCTCCTGCATCAGACAAAAATTGAATTGCAATGTTTGGCTTATTTAAGCGTTGAAGGACTCCGAACAGAGAAATTGTATTGTCACTGTTTACGGTTATTCCTATGCTTTCGTCTTTATAAAAGGTTAGTAGCGGACTATCTTTTGTATATGCGTTTTCGGCAAATTCCTCCGGTTCCATTGGCATTTCTTCATTTGTTATATGAGCACCAAGCTGCGAAATTGAAGGGATTTTGGAAAAAAAACCGGATATCTTTTCTACAGCATCTGATATTATCGGGAAGTTTGAGGATACAACCGGATGTTTTTTGCCGAAGTTTTTAAGATAATCAGTTTCTGAGTTTACTATATACAGACCAATAAAAAGTATTATTACAGTCATGATAAGCTTTTTAAAAAATTTTTTCATTTATTATCTTCCTTATTAAAGCTTTATATGAACTAATCCGTTTGATGAGAGTTCTGTTCTGTAGCGGAATCCTGCCGATTTAAGAAGTTCTTCAGATTCTCTGAAGTGACAGCTTAAATTATTTGCATCATGACAGTCGGAGTTGATTATTATTTCGCATCCGAGTCTTTTCATTTCTTCGAGCAGAAAAGGCTCAGGATAGGGAGAGGTCCGCCAGCCCCTGGATATTGCTCCTGTGTTTATTTCAAATAGGTTATTTCTTTTTGCAACCTCACGCAGTGCATCAAGCGCAAATTCTTTGTATTTTTTTGAAGATGTGTCAAAAAAATGATGTTTCTCATCAAATTTTGTAAGCAGGTCGAAATGTCCCACAATGTCGCACCTCGGGGTTTTTGCGACATCGGAATAATATACTTCCGCATATTTCATCGGGTCTCCGTCGAAGATTTCGTTTATTGCATTGGAAACTATTTCGGGTGTATTATCAACATCGTAGCGTTTGCCTTTACCGCTTATATAGTGTGATGATAAAATTACATAGTCAAACATTGATGTATCTTCTTCCGAAAGAATATCCTGCTCGATTCCGCACAGTATATCTATTTTTCCTTTGTATTTTTCTTTTAAATCATTAATTTCAGAAATATATTTCTGCTGGTTTTCTGCACTCATACAAAAAGATAAATCAAACGGTGTATATCCGTGACCTGAAAATCCTAAACGGGAAAAACCGCTTTTCAAAGCGGCTTGTATCATTTCCTCGCAAGTATTTTTTCCGTCGCAGTAGCTCGTATGGGTATGGAAATTTGATAAAATCATTTTGTCATTTTCTCCTGTTTTACCTTCTTATCAATAACATGACGAGAAGCAAGCTCAGATTTAATGTCTTCAAGTGATATGCCCATTTCAACCATCATTACCATTATATGATATGCAAGGTCTGCTACTTCATATACTGTTTCTTTTTTGTCATTGGCTTTTGCAGCAATGATTACCTCAGTGCTTTCTTCACCGACCTTTTTCAGAATTTTGTCAATTCCTTTTTCGAAAAGGTATGTCGTATATGAGCCCTCTTGTTTATTTGTTTTTCTTCCTTTTATAAGCTCGTAAAGTCCTTCTGCAGAAAATACGTTAATATCTTCGTTTTCAAACACTTCGTTTGTAAAGCATGAGTCTGTACCTGTGTGGCAGGCAGGACCTTCTTTTATGACTTCAACAGTAAGTGCATCATAGTCACAGTCAGCTGTTATATTAACTATATGCTGGACGTTGCCTGATGTTTCGCCCTTTCTCCACAGACACTGTCTTGAACGAGAATAAAAGCATGTGCGTTTTTCTTCGAGACTTATCCTGAGACTTTCCTCATTCATGTAAGCAAGTGTAAGAACCTTTTTTGTTTCCGCATCAACAACAATTGCGGGAATAAGTCCTTTTTCGTCAAATTTAAGTTTAGATATATTCATTTTTACCATTCCTTTCGAACGTTTATACCGTCATCAGACAGTTTGTTTTTTAAATCTTTTATACTCACTTCGCCAAAGTGGAATATTGATGCCGCAAGTCCTGCATCAACATCGGGAACTTCTTTGAAAAGTGTTGTAAAGTCTTCCATGCATCCTGCACCGCCCGAAGCGATAACAGGAACGGAAACAACATTGCAAACAGCTTTCAGCATTTCAAGGTCAAACCCGCCTTTTACGCCATCTGTATCAATACTGTTTACAACAATTTCTCCTGCACCGTTTTCAGCGCCTTTTTTTATCCATTCAATTGCGTCAATACCTGTGTTTTCACGTCCGCCTTTTGCAAACAGTGTGAACTTTCCGTTAACTCTTTTTATGTCGGCGGACAGCACTACACACTGGCTTCCGTAAATCTTTGCTGCTTCGGCTATCAGGCCGGGATTGCGGATTGCTCCGGAGTTTACGCTTACCTTGTCTGCACCGGCTTTTAACACTCTGTCAAAATCTTCGACTGTGTTAATTCCGCCGCCGACTGTGAGCGGAATAAATATTGATGAAGCAACCTCAAGGAGAATGTCTTTAAACAGTTTCCGACCGTCAGATGAGGCTGTTATGTCGTAAAATACAAGCTCGTCCGCACCGCATTCGCTGTAGAATTTTGCAAGCTTTACAGGTGATGAAACATCGGCAAGACCGAGAAAATTTACACCCTTAACCACTCTGCCGTCTTTTACGTCAAGGCAGGGAATTATTCGTTTGGTTATCATCAGATGATTTCTCCTTTCGAGATTTTAACGGCATCTTCAAGATTGATTGCACCGTTATAAAGAGCTTTTCCTATAATTGCACCGTATACTCCGAGAGTGTTCAGCTTTTTCACATCGTCAATTGATGAAACACCGCCCGAAGCAGTTATGTCTATATCGAATTTTTCTGAAAGTGATTTGTAAAGGTCATGGTTTGTGCCTGCCATTGCACCGTCTTTTGAAATATCGGTACATATAATATTTTTAACACCTACATCACACATACGTCTGAAAAAGTCAAAACATTCAATTTCGGATTTTTCCATCCAGCCTTTGATTGCGACGTATCCGTCTTTAATATCAGCACCGACTGCAATCTTGTCACCGTATTCTTTAACTGCTGTTTTAAGAAATTCAGGGTCAGTTACTGCGGCTGTACCAATAATAACCTTAAATGCACCTATATTTATGTATGATTCAACTGCTTCCATTGTACGGATTCCGCCGCCTATTTCAACTTTCAGACCGCTTTCGTTTATAAGCGTTGAAATAACGTCAAGGTTTTCGCGGCTTCCGCTTTTTGCACCGTCAAGGTCAACTGTATGAAGATATTCTGCGCCTGCTTTTTTAAAGCCGAGCGCGACCTCAAGCGGATTGTCGTTATATACAGTTTTTTGTGCATAGTCGCCTTTGAAAAGGCGAACTACTTTCTTATCTATTAAATCTATTGCCGGGAAAATATTCATCGTTTGAACTCCTTATAATTCACAAAATGCGGAAAGTATTTTCATACCTACATTACCGCTCTTTTCGGGATGGAACTGTGTTCCGTAAACATTTTTGTCTGCAACTGCAGCAGTCAGTGTTCCACCGTATTCTGTTACGGCAATGGTAGATTCCTCGCAGTCTGTTCCGTGGAATGAATGGACAAAGTAAACGTAATCACCGCTTTTTATTTTTGAAAACAGTTCGTTTTCTTTGGGGAACGTGATTGCATTCCAGCCTATCTGAGGAACTTTAAGTCCCGGTGTAATATAGTCGTTTATAGGCTTTATACTGCCTTTTATAAGTCCGAGACCTTCATGCTCTCCGAATTCATAGCTTTTCTCGAAAAGAAGTTGCATTCCGAGGCATATTCCGAGCAGTGGCTTTCCTTTTGCCGCTTCTTCTTTTATAAGGTCAAACAGTCCTGTGATTTTAAGCTTGTCAGCCGCATCGCCGAATGCTCCGACACCGGGGAGTATCAGTTTTTCTGCAGAGCGGATTACATTGGGATCGCTTGTCAGTACAGCATCTGCACCTATTGATTTAAACGATGAGCAGAGTGAAAAAATGTTCCCAACTCCGTAATCTATTATAGCTATCATGTTATATCATTCCTTTTGTAGACGGTATTTCATCTTTATATTTCTCATCAGTTGCTACTGCCTGTGAAAGTGCTCTTGCAACCGATTTGAATGCGCCTTCAATAATGTGGTGCGAGTTTGTTCCCGCAAGCTGTTTTATGTGAAGTGTAATCTGAGCATTTCTTACAAATGCTTCAAAAAATTCCTGTACAAGCTCTGTGTCAAAATCTCCGACCTTTTCCGTTGGTATTTCGAGGTCATAGCAAAGGCACGCACGTCCTGAAATGTCGACGGATGACAGAATTAGAGATTCGTCCATAGGAAGAATCATGTATCCGTAACGTGTAATTCCTTTCATATCACCAAGCGAGGCAAGCATAGCTTTACCAAGCACAATACCGATGTCTTCGGCTGTATGGTGATAATCAACATATGTGTCACCGTCACAGGCAAGGATCAGGTCAAATCTTCCGTGACGTGAAAACAGCGTCAGCATATGGTCAAGGAAACCGCAGCCTGTCTTAATTTCACTCTTGCCTGTGCCGTCAAGATTCAGGGAAAGAGATATGTTTGTTTCGTTTGTTTTTCTTTGAATACTTTGGGTTCTCATGTTTACACCTCAATTTCATCTATTGCGGAAATAAGAAATTTTATTTCCTCGTCAGTTCCGACTGTTATTCTTAAGTAATCATTTATTATCGGCTTATTAAAGTATCTTACGAGTATTCCTTTTTTCTTGAGCTTCAGATAAAGGTCTTCGCCTTTAGTCTTTGAGCTTTTTGCAAATACAAAATTTGTCTTTGACGGAAGAACGGTAAAGTTTCTTTTTTGAAGTTCATCTGTAAGATTTGTTCTTGTCGATATTATTTTGTCTGTACATTCCTTAAAATAATCAAAATCTGTTATGGAAGCTGTACCCATAGCCTGAGTAAGTCTGTTTATGTTATAAGGATTATTTGAGTTTCTTACTCTCTGTAAGTCGTCAATAAGCTCCTTGCATCCGATTCCGAAGCCAAGTCTTGCACCTGCAAGGGAACGTGATTTTGAAAAGGTCTGAACAACAAGCAGATTTTCGTATTTATTAATCAGCGGAACACAGCTTTCTCCACCGAAGTCAACATATGCTTCGTCTATCACAACAACATTGTCAGGATTGTTCTTAAGAATATTTTCAATATCTGAAACCGAAAGCATTATTCCTGTGGGTGCGTTGGGATTTGCAATAAAGACTGTTTTACCTGCGTTATAGTAATTTTCAGGATTAATTGTAAAATCTTTATTTAGAGGTATTTCAGTATAATCAATACAGTTAAGTTCAGCAAATACCTTATAAAATCCGTATGATATATTTGGAAATACAGCTCCTGTGTCCTTGTCGCAGAATGCTGTAAATGCAAAAGCAAGAATCTCGTCAGAGCCGTTTCCGAAAATTATATTTTCGGGCTCTATTCCGAAATGATTGCTTGCCGCTTTTGTCAGAAGCTTACATTCGGGGTCACTGTATAGTTTTAGATTTGCCGCTTCCGTATCATTCATAATTTCAAATACACCTTTGCACGGCGGATACGGATTTTCGTTTGTGTTCAGTTTTATGTATTTTTTGTCCTGTGGCTGTTCTCCCGGTACATACGGAGCGAGGGACAGGAGTCTTTGACTTAGAAATTTACTCATTGTTTATTCCTTTACTTTCATTGCTCAAATCTTATTGTGGCTGATTTTGCGTGTGCCGTAAGCCCTTCCTTTTCTGCAAAGTATGCTACTTTTTCATATTCTTTTTCAAGTGCATCCTGTGTATAGTAAATGAAGGATGATTTCTTTATAAAGTCATCAACAGACAGCGGACTGGAAAACTTAGCTGTTCCGCTTGTCGGCAGTGTGTGGTTCGGGCCTGCAAAATAGTCTCCGAGTGCTTCGGGACAGTATTTTCCGAGGAAAATTGAACCTGCATTTTTGATTTCAGAAAGGTAATCAAACGGATTATCTACGCAAAGCTCAAGATGCTCGGGAGCAATTTCGTTTGCTACTTCTATTGATTTGTGAAGGTTGTCTGTCACAAATATTTTTCCGAAATTATCTATTGAATATCTTGCAATTTCAGAACGTGACAGCATTGGAATCTGCTTTTCGAGTTCGTCTGATACCTTGTTTGCAAGTTCTTCCGAATCTGTTACAAGTACACTTGATGCAAACTTATCATGTTCTGCCTGTGAAAGAAGGTCTGCCGCAACAAAAGCCGGATTACATGTTTTATCTGCTATTACAAGAATTTCGCTTGGTCCTGCAATCATGTCGATGCTTACTTTTCCGTAAACCTGTTTTTTTGCTTCTGCAACAAACATATTACCCGGTCCTACTATTTTGTAAACAGGTTTTATAGTCTCTGTTCCGTATGCAAGAGCGGCAATTGCCTGCGCACCGCCTGTTTTATAAATCTTGTTGACACCTGCGATTTTAGCCGCAACGAGAATTACAGATGAAACACTGCCGTCCTTTGACGGGGGAGTGGTCATGCATATTTCGGGAACTCCTGCAATTTTGGCAGGAATAACATTCATAAGCACAGATGACGGATAACTTGCCGTTCCACCGGGAACATACAATCCTGCACGTTCAACAGGAGTTATTTTCTGACCTATTACAACACCGTCTTTTTCGTTCATAACGAAGTTATTACGAACCTGTTTTTTGTGGTATGCGGTAATATTGTCAGCAGCTTCTTTCAGAATTTCGATGAATTTATCATCTGTTTCGGCAAAAGCTTTATCAATCTCTTCCTGAGTCACTTCAAGTGATGTAAGCTTTACACCGTCAAACTTCTCCGCATATTCATAAAGTGCTTTATCACCGTTTTTCTTCACGTTTTCGATTATATCGGAAACAATGTCTTCAACATTGCTTTTTTCTGTTCCTGTACGTCCCATTATTTCGTCAATGGAACGGTCAAGTCCTTTATATATTTTAATCATTTTTAATCCCCTTATTTCAGTCCGTCAGCTAATGCGTTTCGCATCTCATTGATAACGGCAGTTTTAAATTTGTAGTTTGCTTTGTTTGCAATAAATCTTGCGCTTATATCTACTATTGTATCAAATACCTCAAGATTGTTTTCTTTAAGAGTAGTTCCTGTTTCCACAATATCCACAATTACGTCGGACAGGTTAAGGAGAGGAGCTATTTCAATAGAGCCGTTAAGCTTTATAATCTCTATTTCTCTGCCTTGCTTTCTGTAGTGGTTCATTGCTATGTGCGGAAACTTTGTGGCAACTCTCAGTGTGCGTTCTTCAGGAAGACGTGCGCCTTTTACTCCTGCAACGCACATTCTGCATTTACCTGTGTTAAGGTCAAGAAGTTCGAATACATCGGGTGAGTATTCAAGAAGAATATCCTTTCCTGCAACACCGACATCTGCTGCGCCTTTTTCAACGTATATTGCAACATCTGACGGCTTTACCCAGAAGTATCTTACGCCGTTTGCCTCATCTTCAAATATAAGCTTACGTGTATTTTCGTGAATCGAGGGACAGCCGTAGCCTATGCTTTCGAATATATTATATACTTTTTCTCCGAGTCTTCCTTTCGGAAGAGCTACATTAATCATTTCCTTCAATGATTTCAAGCCCCCTTTCGTTAAATGCAAGAAGCTGTTTATATCTTAAATTTTTCGGAATATTTGTTGCCGCCAGCACTGTCTGACCTGTGCTTATAAGCATATTGACAGCTTTTGTAAGTGAAGTTGTTTCAGCATTTTCTCCGTATGTCAGCATAACGTCAACATCATACTCTGCTTCGGTTTCCATAAAGTATTCAAGCATATCGAAATATAAAGCAAAGCCTATTGCTTCAGCTTTCTTTCCGAACTTTGAAAGAAGATTATCGTATCTTCCGCCTGACAGAACATTATCGGCAATACCTTTTATAAAGCCCTGGAATATAACACCGTTATAGTAGCTCATGTCGTTGATAATAGAAAAGTCAAGGTTAATGTTATTATCGCATCCGACAGCTTTAAGAGTGTTGTATATGTCAGAAAGTTCTTTAAATGCAATATCTGTTTTCTCATTTATATTAAGCTCTGAAAGCTCAGAGAGCATTTCGCCGAGACTTCCGTAAAGAGATGAAAGCTTTACAAGCTTTTCTGTAAGAGCTTCATCTGCACCTGACTTTTCGCAGAGCTCTTTAAGCTCATGAGCATCCTTTTGACTTATAAGCGTAAGGGCTTTTTCGTATGCAGATTGAGAGAAATTAAACTCTTCAAGCAGTCCCGAAAGAAAACCCATGTGTGAAATATCAAGTATATAGTCCTTGCTGATTAATTCAAGACTCTTTGATGCAAGACTTAATACCTCACATACGGTATATAAATCTACATTTCCGAGATATTCAAGACCTACCTGCATAATTTCCTTGTACTGTCCTGATTTTACTCTGTATACGTTTTCTGTATAGTAAAGCTTCTGAGGATAGTCCCCTGAGTTCTTAACAATTGAAAGAGTGACGTCAGGCTTGAGTGCAAGGAGCTTGCCGTTGAGGTCGTTGAATGTAATAATATTTTCACTTTTAAGAAAGCTTTTATTTTCAAGATACAAGTCGTATTCTTCAAACTTGCTCATTTTATATTTTTTATATCCGAGCTTTTCGTAAATGGTACGAAGCTCCGGAATAAGTTTGTCCTGAGAATTCATAATAATATTCCTTTCAAAAAATAATAACAGATATATTATAACACACTTTGCCGCTTTAGTCAAGTAAAATGCTAAAGTATTAAAACGTTAAAGTGATGAAATTTCACAATAATAGAATTTATGTTTTGTTTAATATGTATAATCAATCCTCTGTTAATTACAACTAAATCCTGTAATTGTCCATGAGAAACCTACCTTTAAACATAATAAAATAATTTTATCATATTTAAAAAATAATGTCAATAATATATAGTAATTTTTAAAGTTAGTGCCACATAAAATCATGATATAAGAGGTGAGTATTAGTGAAATTTTTTTCAGTTCTGATATTTTGTTTGATTTTAGGCGGAAATGTATATGCGGCACCTGATATTTCAGCGGAGAGAGCATGTCTTATGATTCAGGAGACAGGGGAGATAGTATATGAATATAACGGTGATGTAAGGTCATCTATGGCAAGCACTACAAAGATAATGACGGCATTGATAGCTGTTGAGTGCTGTAACCTTTCCGATGAGGCTGTTGTGTCGGATTTTGCATCAAGACAGGAGGGATCAAGTGCATATCTCGGGGCGGGGGACAGGATACCTGTAAAAGAGCTTTTATACGGTCTGATGCTTAATTCCGGAAATGATGCGGCTGTTGTGATTGCGGAGCATGTTTCGGGAAGTGTGGATGCTTTTGCGTATAAAATGACTGAGAGAGCGAAGGAACTCGGTGCGGTTAATACGTGTTTTAAAAATCCTAACGGTCTTGATGAGGAAGGACATTTTACAACTGCTGAGGATTTGGCTATTATATCGCGTGAAGCGATGAAAAATGAAGTGTTTCGTGAAATCGTTTCAACAACGGTTCATAAAACCGATTATTCCGCAGGGACTCTTTACTTTACGAATCATAATAAGCTTCTTAAAATGTATGAAGGCTGTACCGGGATAAAAACAGGTTACACGAAAAAAACAGGACGATGCCTTGTATCGTCTGCCAAAAAAGACGGTGTAGAACTTATATGTGTTACTTTGGATGCACCCGATGACTGGAACGACCATAAAAAGCTTCTTGACTATGGATTCGAAAAGGTAAGAATTAAACAGATTCTGAAAAAAGGACAGAGGGTAAAAGATATTAAATGCGATGACGGAACTTATATTCCTGTAGTTGTTTCGGATGATTTTTATATTCCGTCAGGAGGAAAGAAAATTAGTTCAGAAATAATTCTTCATACTGTTCCTGATGTGGATAGCAGTGTTGATAAAGGTGATAAAATAGGTGAATGTGAAATTCTGTATAACGGTATTCCTGTCGGGTGTCTTGACCTGAATGCAGGAAAAGCATATGTGAGAAAGAAAACTTTTTTTGAAACAATATGTTTGTATTTAAAAAATATTGTGCGGTAATATCTATCTGAAAATTTATAAAAAATATTGACATATGAGCAAAAAAGTGGTATAATATACTCACCACATATTTTTGAATACAATTTAATATATTGTTGATATTCTGATAAAATGAATATCTTGTTTTGTTATTCCACAAAGTTTTTGTGGATGTTAAAAATGCAGGTATCACAATCGGGAAGCTTTGTGGAGCGATTTCGTATTCAAAAATGTGTGGTAACATTTGAAGTTGTGAGCCTCGTTTTTAGTGCGTGGTTCAGATTTCTGTTGCCACGCATTTTTTATGTCTTATAGATAGAAAATCGTGAGAATTACGAGAGGAGAAATTTGTATGCCGAACTATGAAGAAATGTATATAACGGATATTACTGAAGAACTTAAAGCACTTCAGAGTAAGATGGAAGAAATGTGTATTAATAACGAAGACAAAATAAATAATAAGAACCTTCTTCATGAGAAAAAATATTTTTAAATTATTTTACTCAGAAGAAGGTTTTTAAATATAAGGTATTTTTTTTAGTTTTCACTTTTAATTCTTATTGCGGCTACAGACATGTCGTCAACAATCTTTGTTCTGCTTCTGTATTCAGAGCTTTCTATTATTGCCGATGCCAGGTCGTTCATTGTTTTATCGTCATCAGAAATTATTTTTTTAATGCGTTCACTCGACAAGCTTCCGAATCCTGTCCCTTCCGCACCGTCAGACAACATAATGATTATATCGTCTTTTTCAAGCTTTCGTGTTGTTCCGGAAATATGAATTCCGGGAACAATGCCTGCAGGGAGAGAAGGTGAGAATACAGTTTCTATGTTTGAACCTCTTTTTATAAAGCTTTTGCAGCTGCCGATTTTGTAAAATTCAGCATTACCAGTTATCAGATTAATTTCAAGTAAATCAATGGAACTGAAACAGTCTGAAGTGTTGTTCATTGCAAGTGAGGAATTAATTATTCCTATAGCTGTAACTGCGGTAAATCCGTCTTTCAGAAATTCCTCTAGAAGTCTGCCGGTTATACGGCTTTCCTTCCCGGCAGAGCTTCCGCTTCCCATTCCGTCACAGAGGATAATGTAAAATTTATCTTTATCTGTTCGGAAGCTTATCAGGCTGTCTCCTGATACAAGCTCATTACCTTTTGTCAGCTGTTTTTCACCGTATTCTACGGAATATAATGCTTTGTGGCTGTATTTGAGCATTCCTCCGAACCGTGTGCCCTTGAACTCCATTGGAATCATCATGATATCGGATATTTTATTCCCGATAAACGTTTTATCAGAGGGCCTGTTTAAACGGATGTAAACCTCAATTTCGGATATTCCGTTTTCGAGTACACGTATCTCACGTAATGAACAACCGCTTTTTATCAGCTCATCAGCCAGTTTTTCTTCAAGTTCGGGGAGAAATGAGAAACCGTTTCCGATTTCATCGTGTAATTGCATGAATATTGATGAGATTTCTTCGTATTGAGAAATGATAAGGTTTCTGTTGTTTTCATTTTCACCGTGCTGAATAAGTTCTTTTTTATAAAGCTCGTATGAGTGTGCCAGCTCGCAAAGGAAAATTTCGCAGTTTGAGCACATGGCTGTAAATTCTCTGGGTGCATTTGACGGTCTGCAGTATCCGTTTGTTTCAAGTGTTTCGAGTGCTGAAAATATTATTCTGTAGGAATTAGCTTTTTCTGTTTCCATGCATTTGACAGAGTTGGAACATCCTGCACATACATTTTTTACGGTGTTGTCTATAACTGTGCATAAATCCTTATTATGCATGCGGATTCTTTTTTCCGTAACACCTCTGTATACACTTGCGAGCTTTGCGAATGCATGACCTGATAAAGACAGACGGCTTTGGAGATATTCACGCATTCTTACGTCTGCCGGTACAAGGTCGGCATGGGTTGTTCTTGTAATAAAGCTTCCGATATTTTTATGAATACTGCCCGGAGTTATGATGAAAAGTATGCACGATGCTATTATTTCTGTTACGGATACTGTAACGGTATCACCTATGTACAGTAATATAATTGCGCATGTTCCGAGAAAACCGAGTGCGACACCATATTTCTCAAATGATTTAAGCATATTTCCGATTATTGCGGCAAGTCCGTATAAGCCTGTCAGAATTATAGCATTAATACTGTTCATACTGCATATCAGTCCTGCAGCAACGCCACAGCTTCCGGCTACAGAAAGAGGCATGTGCAGTGATATACACATTACCGCATATGCACTGATAATTTTGGAAAGCTCTATGCCCGGGTATATCATAATTCCCGATAGCCCTGATATAAAAATCCCGATGCAGACTGCGCCTGATAATAATTCCTGTTCAGACGGAGGTTTTCTTGAATATCTTATAAGTGAAGCGCCATTGCTGAAAAGTATATATCCGAATGCACATGTAATTGATTCGGTAAAAAGAATGATTATTCTGTAGAGATTTATATCGTTGTACATGAGCTGTGTTATACTGCACAGGAATAACAGTGTGCCTGTTATTACAGAAGATAAAATCGGTTCGTTTTCGTAGTTTTCGTGAAGTCTTGAATAAAGCCAGAATATAAGCATAGATATAAGATAGGGAGTAAGCTCCGAAATCTGTCCGCAGCTCAGAAATCCTATAATTACTGCGGCAAGCCCGAGATATCCCGTTTTTAAATCGAATGCTCCGCAGAACATTGATACTGCGAACGGACGTATTCCGAGTATGGAACACCTTGCGGCAAGAATGATAAGTAAAAAAGGAATTGTATCCGTTATTCTCGGAAGTCTCAGAAAATAAGAAAAAGAAGAGTTTTTTGTATATTGCAGTTTAGGCATATTTGTTCCTCCAATGTAAATTCAGTTGTATTAATTATATCATAGCAGGAGTGAGAAATATGTCATTTTCTGTCGTCGTTTTTTGACTTTTTATTGACAGTGAACTGCATAATTTGACAATTAGAAAAAAATGCAAATTTTTTAAAAAAAACTTATTGACAAATTAAAGTTTGTTTAGTATAATATAGGGGAATTTTGATAAAAAAGGAGCGTGGATTATATGCCATGTATTGATATGCCTCTTGAGGAGTTAAAAAATTATAAAGGAATTAACCCCAAACCGGCTGATTTTGATGAATACTGGGACAAGGCTATTGCCGAAATGGAAAACATTGACCCTCAGATAGAGATTAAGGAAGCTGATTTTCAGGGAATCAATTCAGCTTGTTATGATTTATATTTTACAGGTGCACACGGTGCAAGAGTTCACTGTAAGTATGCACTTCCGAGAAAATATGAAGGCAAGCTTCCGATGGTGCTTATGTTTCACGGATATTCGGGAAAGAGTCCTGAATTTGACAGCTTGCTGAGATTTACAGGCGAAGGATATGCTGTTCTTGCTCTTGATGCAAGAGGTCAGGCGGGTGAAAGTGAGGATAACACTCATACTATGGGTAATACTCTCAACGGTCATATTATAAGAGGTCTTGAGGATGACGATCCGGAAAATCTTTATTTCAGACAGGTATTTCTTGATACTGCTCAGGTTGCAAAGATTGCACATGACATGGAGCATATTGATTCTGACAGAATTTATGCTACAGGCGGAAGTCAGGGTGGAGCACTGACGGTTTCGTGCATTGCTCTTTCACCATACGTGAAAAAGGCTGTACCGATTTATCCGTTCCTTTCTGATTATAAGCGTGTCTGGGATATGGATATGGATATGAGAGCATATGCTGAGCTCAGAACACATTTCAGAAATTTTGATCCTAATCACGTAAGGGAAAATGAAATATTTACAAAGCTTGGTTACATAGACCTTCATCATCTTGCACCGAGAATAAAAACAGAAGTAAAAATGCTTACCGGACTTATGGATGATGTGTGTCCTCCTTCAACACAGTTTGCAATTTATAATAATATGACATGTAAAAAGGATATGGTTTTATATCCTGATTTTGCGCATGAAGGACTTCCGAAAAGCGAATTGATAATAATGGAATTTTTCAGAGATTAATAAAATAAAAGCGGTCTGCGTCCGGCAGACCGTTTTTATTTTTGTTGCTTGTTCTGTTTTACATATTGAGTAGGAGACATTCCTTTCAGTTTTCTGAACACAGATGAAAAATAATTGCTGTCATTATAACCGCATGCGAAAGCGACATCTGTTACAGATAAATCAGTTTCTGTAAGAAGGTGCTCGGCATGCGAAATTCTTACATAGTTTATATATTCGGATATTGTCAGATTGGAATTTTTTCTGAATTCATTAAATAATGTGCGTTCATTAATATGTAAATGCTTTGAAATATCCGAAACAGATATTTTTGAGCTGAAGTTATTGTTTATGTAATTCATTATAAGGTGTGCGGTGTTTTGTTTTGTGTCTGTTTTCGGAACAGTGCAGTATCTGCTGATATTAATCATAAGTTCATCTGTATAATGAAGCTGCATTGTTTCGGAATACTTGTCCTTAATGCTGTTTTCTTTTTTTATTCTTTTAAGAATTTCATATATATAGTCGCATTTGTTTAGCGGTATGTCAAGAATCGTAGGAGATTTATATTTTCGGGCAATGTCGGCAGTAATACTGCTTATTTGCTCGGGACTAATCTGAAGCTCTATGCGGTGTGTTTCGGCAGTTGAGTTTGTGTATATGCTTCTGTGTGGAAAATCCGGTGGGATAATCAGAACTTTACCCTTTGACAGACAAAAATTACAATCATTAAAAAAGAATTCATTTCTTCCGCTGGTAACGAAAAATAATTCATATCCGTTGTGAATATGCATTTCAGGCATTGTATAAATATCTTTGTGGTTTGTCTGTACCGATATATATATCGGGGAGGTATGAAAATCCAGTTTAACCAATTGTTTCATATCACATAATTCTCCTGAGTGTTTTATTAACTTATATTATAACACAGAATTTTAAAAAAATAAAGAGTTTTTTTAATAAAAATTGGAGATGTAAAAAAAACGGGCTTTTTTACATCTCCAATGATTATTAACCTTGCATATCTCTGTATCTTTGCATTTCAGCACACATAAGCAAAAATGCACCGGTACCGTGTAAATCGTTGGTAATCTGAGGACGGTTTACATAGTATTCGTAAGTTCCTTCGTCTATGCATGTTCCTGCACAGACAAGATTTACTTCAAGTCCACCGTCTTTGTCGATTGTAAGAGATTTTACGCTTCCTTCATAAGCTCTCTCAAGCACATCACCAAACTCATCTTTTGATACCACACCCATGCGTATAGCTTTGGCATAAGAATAAATAAAGAGATTTGTACATGAGCTTTCAACCCAGTTGTCCGGCTCGTCAATCTTATCGAGAACTTCAAACCACATTCCTGTTTTCTTGTCCTGATACTTTACAAGAGCTGTAAGCAAATCTTTTTCTATACGCTTAAGACGTGGCACATCGGGATGATTTTCCGGAATGTATTCAAGTATATCAAGAATTGCAACAGCATACCAGCCAACAGCTCTGCCCCATATTTCACTTGAAAGTCCTGTTTCGGGGTCTGCCCACGGCATTTTATCTTTTGAATCGTCCCAACCGTGGAAGTAAAGACCTGTTTTTTCGTCTTTGATGAAATCTTCCATAAGGAACACCTGCTTTATAGCTCTGTCACGAAGTACTGTATCTCCGAAACGTTTTGCGTAAATAACGGATAAAGGTCCTGCCATATATGCTCCGTCCATCCACATCTGGTTCGGCTGAGTCATCATATGCCAGTAGCCGCCGTAATCGTTTACCGGCCAGTAATGCATAGATTTTGCGGCTTCAATTGCCGGTTTTATGTATTTCTCGTCACCTGTTTCATCAAACAGATTGTAAAGAATAATCGTTGCCTGCTTGTGGTCAAGCATCTGAAGAGCTTGTTTTGCAAGCCATGGAGTATCAGGTGTTGTAAGCTCATGGACAAAACCGATTAATTCTCCATTTTCTCCAAGAACGCTGTCAGCGTAGTCTTTTATGTAGTTAAAATATTTCTTTTCACCGCATAAATAATATATATTCTGCATACCTGAGAGAAAAACTCCCTGATGATAGAACAGTACACCTTCAGGCGGAAGCATCTGAGGCTCAAATTTGTTCATCATTGTATCGCAAAGCATTTTTCCGAGCTCAAGCGGTTTTTTATCTTTTAAATTCATTTAAATCCCTCCTTATTACAGTATAGAAAAAAGTGTTAATTATTTCCTTTAAAATAATGTATTTTTCGGCAAATCTTTAATATTGTGAATTAAGAATTTGTTATTGATTTTGTTTTTTGAAGGTGCCGAGTGTATTTCCGGTATGCTTTTTAAATGCACGCAGAAAGCTTGAAACGTTTTCGTATCCACATTCACGGGCGATGCGTTCCGAGTCCGATTCGCCGCCTGAAATGAGTTTTTTTGCGTGTTCCATACGTACCCGTGTGAGATATTGAAGATAAGTCATGCCGGTACGCTTATGGAAGGTTTTGCTTATATGTGCTTCGTCCATTCCTATTTTTTCTGCAAGATAGGTAAGAGACAGGGAAGGGTTCCCGAAATCGCTGTTTATTATCGCGGTTACGGAATCAATAAAATCCTTTCTTTTTTTATTTTCAGAATAGAGACGGTAATCAAGCTTGATTTTATCAAGAATACTGATTATCGTTTTTTCTATTGCGTCAATTGAGTTGTCCTGGCTGAGATTGATATAAATATTGGAATATTCGTATTTAATTATGTTTTCAAATATAATACTGTAGCTTTTTGCAACCTCAAAAATGTTTGTTATAATTCTTATCGCAAAACGTTTTGCGATGTCTGTGGCAATTTCTGATTTTCTTATAATATCAAGAATTTCCACACATTCCTGATGAATATTTTCAAAATCAAGAGACAGTATGTTTTCAATTTTTGTAAGTATTGTTTCGGTCGGTGAGTTTGATTCTCCCGGAGTGCTTATCGGTATTTCCGATGACGAATTTACAATAAATTCATACTGAAGAGAGGATTCTTCAGTGTCACGTGCATATGTTTCGATTTCTGTACCGTTTATTTCCTGTGTGCTGTTAAGTATTTGATAAACCCAGTCCTGAGGTTTTACTACGGTTTTGAGTTTCATTTCGAAATCTCCGTATTTCTGGGACGATAGGAGAAGCCCTTTTGACAGCTTGTTTGAAACGGTTGGTATTTTTGTATCATCGTCGGAAAAAAGTAGAGAGAACTGACATACGGAACATTCGGAGCTCCCGAGGTCAAATGTCTTTTTCTTTCCGCTGTATAACACAAGGTCATAACAAATTCTGTCTTCATATTCCTTAAATTCAATATATGGAGAAAATATATCGAATTTGTAAAAGTTATATTTAAATCGGATAATTAAGTCTTCGAAAGCTACACTGAGTTTTTTAGATGTATGCCGGGATTTCAGCTTGTCAATGTTCCCTATAACGGTGAACCGGATTCTCAAATCACGTGTACTTATTTTTTTGTTTGGCATTTTGCCATCATTCATATGAGTTATACCATGATTAACAGATAAGACTACTGAACCGATTAGTGAATTTTTAACCTGTGTACAGAAAATAAAAGATGAAGTAAAATCAGTTCCGTCAATCAGACAGGTAAGCTTCGCGCAATATGGTGATTCTTTTGTACCGAAATATCCGATTAGCGGTCTTCGTTCTTTCCAGAATTCGCTTTTGTTGAAGCTTCCTATAGTATATTTTGGCTGTTGGTATGTGGTTGAGGTATAAGAATAAGCAAAATTCGGGTATGTATTTCCCTGAAAAATAAGACGCTGTGAGTATTCGATATGCTTTTCACCTGTAAAAAACGGATAAAACTGCGGAGGGCAATTTATATCGTCGGTAGTGATGCAATCTGATGTTCTGGAGGGTGAAATATTATAGATTTTTTTATCATTTCCTCCCGAGATTATCTTTTCCATTCCGGTCGCGAAATCGTTGTGAAGCCTTGAAAACGGTCCTGCCAGCAGACCTGTTTGGAAGTGATAATGCCCTGCAAGACTTTTCCAAAGAATTTTGTTAAGCTTTTGCGCAGCATTGAGTGCACGTGTGTTTTTTATATTTTCAAGAATTTTTTTAAAGTATTTCGCCATGATTAATGAATAAACAGGAGAATTGAATTCATAGAAGTCACCGTTAAAAAGAGTGTAGCTCAGAAAATTTTCAAGCTTTTGCATTCCATAGTTTACAAATTCGAGACGTGAAAAAATTTCTCCGCAAAAAACACAGGCATAACATTCCTCGCAAACGATATGAGAATATCTGAGTGTGGTGTTTCTGTTTACTATGAATATCGTTGCGGCAAAGCACGAGGATTTGATTAAATTGAGAGTATCGGACGGAATAATATCTTTATGTTTATTGTAAATTTCCAGAAGTTCTATAAGGTTAAATACTGCGAAGTTCTGATCGGGTGAAATCATATCTTCGATAGGCTCTTCAAGAAAAATAGACCATAGACCGTAGTATTTTTTTGAAGGTCTTCCTTCTTGAAGTGATATTATTTTTTTCAGCATTTCATCAACCTTACGGGAATATTTTCCTTCATAATCAAGTAGAACTGATGCATATCGGAGGGTATTATGAACAGTATGTGCTACTGAGCTTTTATATTTTGAATGAGCAGGATTGTACTCGGTTTTTGTAGTTTGCATAATCATTTTTTCTTTGTCGTCATAGTTTTTTTCACAGCACTTTAAATATTCGCGCATAGTTTCTCTGTCCATATGAATTCCATCCCTTTCCATATTCTTTTTTTATTATATAACATAAAATATTAATTGTCAATACTAAAACACAAAAACTGCAAAAAATGCAAAAAATGTATCTTGAAATGTGTTTTATAATGTTGTATACTGTAAGTAAATAGTAATATACTTGTGGAGGAATACATTATGAACGCTGAAGAATTAATAAAACATAGAAAAGCACTTGAAGAAATAGAAAAGAATTTTGATAAGGACAGAAATCTGATATCATCGGGTATTGTCAGAAAATATGCATATCATACAAAGCTTGCAGGGAAACAGGTACACGGAATAAGGGACAGCCTGTCTTATGCAGTCGGTCTTTTGTATGGTGATGATGAAAAATATACTGAAAGAGCAATTAAGATACTTGAAGAAATACTTAGACTCCAGGACACAAATCCTGAAAGTAAAACATTTGGTTTGTGGTCTTATTATGCCGAAGAAACTCTTGAAGAAATGGATGCTCCGGACTGGAACTGGGCTGACTTTCTCGGGAAACAGATTGTAGAAATATTATATATTCACAAGGATAAAATTCCTGAAAGATTAATCGAGCCTTTGGGCGATGCGTGCAGATATGCATGTGAATCGGTAATAACGAGAAACGAGGGAGTTCAGTATACTAATATTGCATTTATGGAAAGCCTCCTTCTTATTTCCACAGGCGAGCTTTTAGGGGTTGACAGATATCTTGAATACGGTCTTGATCAGCTTGAAAGATTTCTCGGATTTTACAAATTTCAGGGTGGTGTATTTGAATATAACAGCCCATGCTATACACCGCTTATCACAAGAGATGTCGGAACATTCTTAAAGCTTGTTAAAAATGAAGAAGCAAGAAAGAATGCGGAAAAGGTGAATGACCTTTGCTGGAAAATGATAGCGGAGCATTTCAGAGCGGATTTGCTTCAGCTTGCAGGGCCTCATTCAAGAGCATATTCCGATTATGTTGCTGATGGTTTTATATATAGCATTGAGCTTGCATGTGAGGGCGAGATAAGCTTTGACTGTGAGAAGAAATATGACTGCGAAACTTTCTGGACAAAACCGTTCTGTCCCGAAAAGTACAGAAAATATTTTAAAGGAGAAAAACTTCCTGAGTCAACAGAAAAGCTTATTATCAAAGGCTTCAACTATCCGTTTTTTGCTTTTTCGCAGACAGCAACGACATATCATGAGGAAATGTTTACTCTCGGAACATTTAATCGTGAAGAATTATGGAATCAGAGACGACCGCTTCTCGGATATATAAAGGGAAAAACGAAACCCTACTGTGTAAGAGTAAGATGTCTTCATGACGGATATGATTTTTCTTCAGCGGCACTTCACTGTGTACAGGAAAAATCGTCAGTTCTCGGTATAGTAAACTTCTCATCAAACAGGGGAGATACGCATATTGGACTTGATAAAGCTTCTGATGCAGTGTATGAAACACTTGAGCTCTCATTTGAGGTCGAGGGAGATACAGATGGAATTACATATGAAAGAGGCGGAAACTCTGCCATAATAAATGCCGGTGGTGTTAATATAGATATTAATATTCCGGGCGTGAAATTCGGAGAAAATAACATTGAATATAAAATAAGAAAAGAAGAAAATAAGGTTATATACAGTATTATTCTGTATTGGGGTGAAAAAACGAAAATTGATTTACCTGCGCTTGATGCGGCATATGTATGCTTTACACTTTCTCTTAACTCGGAGGTTTCGGAAGTTACAGTGTGTGAAGATGAAAGATTTGTAAATATTGCCGGTGAAAGCTTCGGAAGAAAACTTGAGGTAAAATCACTTAAAGCTGTACATCCTTTCATGAATATTATGTATGAGGATTTACAGATGAAAGACGGAGAAAGATTGGAGGATATATCATGAAATACAAAGTTTTTCCTATAGTAGCGGCACTTCTTGCAACTACTACAGCCTCGGCGGCAGTTATTAATAAAAATTCCGACGGTAATATATCAATAAACGGAAGTCTCGGGCTTGATTTTAAGAACACAGAGGTTCAGGTTCAGATTCTCGGTCCTTTTGATGAAAAGAAAACTTTGGAAGAAGCTGTGTTTGATGGTGGAAACAGAGCGGAATTTATGGCAAATACATATATAAATACCGTTAAGTGTGATGAACTCGGAAACTACTCATTTGTATATAATGTAAAGGAAGAAAATAAATTTTATTGTGTATCTGTAAATGAGCCGGAAAGTGCAAGGGTTCAGACTGTGAGCGTATATGCGGCATCATCAGAAAGCGAAGAAGCTTTTTTGACAAATGTAAACTCAGCAGATTCAGTGGAAATGCTTGAAATTCTGAAAAATGAAGATTATGCGGATATTTTAATCGGAAACCGTTCCGATTTTGGCAAAATAACTGATGAAGAACTTTTAAAAAGCCTTGCAGACGGGCTTTCAAAGAAAAACTATGAGTCATTTGTGGATTTCGAAAATGAACTGACAGAGCTTTGTGCTGTGATTCTTTCCGGGACTATGTCAGACGTAGAGGAAATGCGTACACTTGCGGAAGAAAAGCTTGACCTTACCAAATCTGAACTTTATGAGATGTATAAGGAATTTTCGGACGAAGTAAAGGATGCTGTTTTTGGAAGAATGATAAACGGCGGATATACTGAATTTGATGAGTATATACTGGCTTTTGAGGAAGGTGTTTTTCTTGAAAAGGTTAAAGGCGAAAAATATTCTTCTAATATGACAAGTCTTATAGAGTCAAACAAAAAACGTTTTGATTTTGACCTTGACGGATATTCAGAATATTCCGATAAGGTAAATAAGAAGCTTTGCGGAAAAGATTTTGATGACATGGATGATTTCAAAAAGTCACTTGCGGATGAAATTGAAGATGAGGAAAATTCAAAATCTCCGTCAAGTGGCGGAGGTGGCGGAGGGGGTTCATCTTCAAAACCGGCACAGAACATAATAATGGCACAGGGCGACTCGGTTAAAACAGAGCAGAGTCAGAGTATAGGATTTTTTGATGATATTGGAAATGTTTCATGGGCAGTTGAGGCAATAAATGCTCTTGCTGAGAAAGGTGTTGTGTCAGGTAAGTCTTCAAGACAGTTTGCACCTATGGATAATATTAAGCGTGAAGAGTTTGTGAAAATGGTTGTAAATGCATTCGGGCTTACAGCCGCTGACGGTGAAATTTCCTTTGAAGATGTATCGGCTGACGCGTGGTATTATAATGATATAAAAACTGCATATTCCCTTGGAATTATAAACGGAGCAGACGAAGCACATTTTGGTACGGGAAGTCTTATAACACGTCAGGATATGGCGGCCATACTTTACAGAACTGCAGAAAAACTCGGAAAAGAATTCGGGAAAGATAATGAAGTATTTGAAGATGACAGTAAAATTGCAGACTATGCAAAGAATGCGGTTTACTCACTTAAATACGAAGGTATAATTTCAGGTATGGGTGACGGTATTTTTGCACCTCTTGAAAATGCAACAAGAGCTCAGGCGGCGAAGATGATTTATCTTATGATGAATAAATAACCGGAAAGGAGAATGACTGTATGAAAAAAATATTTTTAACTCTGATGATAGCGGCATTTACCTGTATAAACAGCGTTCAGGCTGTATATGTTCCGCAGGATGTGACGGGTACGGAATTTGAAAAAGATGTTGAGCTTCTTGTAAATCTCGGACTCCTTGAATATACCGAAACCGGTATGATGAAACCGTATTCAAATATGAAAAGAGCTGAATTTGCGCAGTTTCTTGACGGTATGATAGGAAGTAAAAGTGTAAGCGGAAAAGATTATTTTGCAGATGTGGACGCCGGAAATCCGGCAAGAGAAAGCATTAACAGACTTTGTGAATACGGATATATAAGCGGTGACGGAAATTCTCTTTTCAGACCTGATGACGATATAACAATTAATGAAGCTGTAAAAATAATGATAAGTATCATGGGTTATGATACAATGGCACAGTATCAGGGAGGATACCCGGACGGATATCTGGCAATTGCCGGAAGTCTTGGAATAACTGATAATGTTATTACCGACAACGGCTACATAAACCGCGGTAATGTTATGAAACTTCTTATAAACTGCTTTGAGGTGAATCCTGTAGAGATTGATATAGACAAGGGAGTACCCGGAGTTTCAGTGAATGAGGATTCAACGGTTCTTGCAGAGCTTGCGGGAATATATAAGCTCGAAGGCTATGTGAATGCAAATTCAGATTATGCAATTTCGGGCGGAACAGCAAACAAAGGATATATACGTGTAGGAAACGAAGAAATGATTTCATCGGGAGAATATGACGACTACGTTGGATATTATGTGGACTGTTATTATAAGGAAACAGATGGTGACGAATACGAAGTCATATATCTTGAAAAGGATGAAAGAAAGACTGAATATATTAAATCGAATGCTGAAGACGTGACAGAAATATCGGATTTTGCTTGCAACATTCTTGTTGACAGCAAGAAAGATAAGAAAATAAAGTTCGGAGTTGACACTGTATTTGTTTATAATGGCAGACTTTGCAAAGGCTTTAATAAGGAAATGCTTGATTTTGAAAACGGATGGATTGATTTTATTGACAGTAATTCAGACGGAACTTTCGATTTAATAAAGATAAACGAATACTACAATACTGTTGTTGAATCTGTTACCTCGGAGAAAATATATGACAAATATAACATTGACGGCACGATTGAGTATGATAAAAAGGATATTCGTGTTTTTGATGCCGAAGGCAATCAGATGAGCATTGCAGATGTTAAAAAGAATGATGTTTTAAGTGTTTTCAAAAGCGGTGAAACAGATGACGATATCGTGAAAATTATCTGTTCATCAAAAACCGTATCAGGAACTGTAAGCAGTAAATCAGAAGAAGACGGCATAATATTCGTAACTCTTAATTATGAAAAATATCCTGTATATAACGGATTCCGTACCGATTCGACAAAGTCGGTATCCATGAACGATGCCGGAGAATTTATGCTTGATGCATTCGGAAAAATAGTTTCTGTAAAGGGCTTTACATCTGATGTATATCTTCCGGCCTGCGTGCTTAAATCCAAAGCTTTTGAGGATGAAAATACAGGTGAAATGGTTTTACGTATCAGACTGGTGACAGAAAGCGGAGTTATATTTGCTGATGCAACAGACAAAGTGAAGGTAGATAACATTTTGTATAATTCAGGAGAATTTGAATCTGTTTCGAAAAGTCTCCAGGCAAGAATAGGACAGGTAATTCTTTATAAAACCAACTCAAAGGGCAATGTTATCGCAGTTGATACGACTGACAGTAATTCCACCGACAGTATGGATGACAGACTTACGGCAGGACCGACCGTTTCTACAAGTGAAAGCCTTCGTTATCATTCGGGAACAAGGGTAGCCGAAGGACGTTTTCCTCTTGATGAAAATGCAAAGGTGTTTATACTTCCTTCTGATATCGAAAATGCAGAGGATAACGAGTTTGCGGTTAAAAGCGTTGCAAATGGTATCGGCTCCAACATTTCAGGCGCTGAAACATACCGCCTCAACAAAAACAGCCTTCCTGTTGACTATATAGTAATGAAAGGCTCGACTCAGCTTGTAAATCATCAGAGTAATATAGCAGTTGTAAAGAAAATCAACACGACTATGAATAAGTATGATGAAATTGCCGCAGAGCTTGTTCTTGATGTTTACGGAAGTGAAAAGACGATTCTTACAAAGAATATGGATGTTCTTGATAAGATTAAGTATCTTACAAAATATTCACGTTCAGGAGATACACTTGTTGATTTTGAAGCAGGAAGAATGACTGAAATCAAACCGGGCGATATTATAAAATACTCAACCGGAAGTGACGGATATATTGAATGCATTGTTATAATCTACAGCGCAGAAGAAGGAAAAATGCATTCTGCAAATCCCTATCACAACGACTTCCATGAACAGGGCTACAGATATGTTCAGGGCGAGGTTATTCAGAAGTACGGCGAGTATATCATGCTTAGTGTAAACAACGGTGCAAGAACAGAGTGCCACAGAATAGGAATGGCGGGTATATACGAAGTTGATACGGATGACATAGAATTATTTAAACAGATATCTGTATCAGAGTTGAAGGACAGAGAAACTTACGGAGTTGGAGATAAGGTCATAATTATAATGCAAACCGGCTCACAGCTTCTGACACTTTTGTACAGATAAGGAGGGGAAGACATGAAAAAAAGAATATGTTCAATAATACTTGCATCTGTTATGACTTTTGCATCTGCCTCTTTTACCGCCTTTGCGGAAGGTGACAGTGTGCATATAAAAACTCCTTCCAGAATATTTGCAGGAGCTACTTTTACTCTCGAAATCACTTCAGAGGACAGTGAATTTGAGTATCAGTGGCTTATGTCTGACAGTGAAGACGGAGAATATGAGGAAATTCTGACGGATACGTCTGCTACATACATCGTAACTCCGAGGGACAAAGGAAAGTATATAAAAGCACGTATAACAAATTTGTCAACTGATGAGGAAATATTTAGTGATAACAGTATTTATGTTGAGAATCTCGGACCTGTTTCAAGAACCACGTTCAGTACAGAAGATATTAATGCAACCATGCTTACTCCGGCTGAAAATAAATTCAGAGTGGAAGGTCAGGACTTTATTCTCCTTGATGAGTATAATGACAGCGAATCACGTTACTACGTATTGGCAGATTCTCTTTATGGGATAAGGGAATTCGACACAAACCGCTATGCAAAGTTTGACCCGGATGCGGAAGGTAATATGGGAAATTTCCTTAACGGTGATTTCCTCACAGATGGCGGTAACGGAAAGGTTCTGCCGGATGGCATTCAGGAACATATTGACTTTAACCATGTGTGGTGGACTGAAGGCGGACTTACAAAGAGTAAGGATGCGGCAAACTCAGTTGACTGTCCCGAGGACTACAGCTTTACAGCCGGAATATCTCTGCTGTCTGCGACCGAGGCGATAAAATACCGCAGTAAATACGGATGGCAGCCGGGTGGTACATCAGTTGTTCAGCCATGGTGGAGCCGTACACAGAGAGGTTCAAGCGGTATGGATGATAATATGCTTGCCATGATGAACACCAATGACGGCGGTAAGGGTAATATGTGGGACAAAACCTGTACAGACCTTTATCATATACGTCCTGCATTTTATCTTGACGAGGACTTCTTCGGTCAGGTGAAGCTTGACCTGAACGGAACAGGTGAAAATGTTAAAAACATAATTGCTGATAAATATACAGTTTCAGAGCTTGAAGCACTGTATTCAATAGAAGAGCTTATCGCTCTCGGATTTGACATAAAATCAACAGTTATTGCGAAGGAAACCGTTCCCGGGTCGGGCGGTGCAACAGCACTTGTTGCGTCAATGAACGATGACGAAGCGGTTGAATTTAAATACAGATGGTTCATTTCTGACAGCGAGGAAGAGCAGGGAATACAGGTTTACGGAAATACGACCGACAGATATATTATCGGGGTAAATGACAGAGAAAAGTATGTAAGCGTTGCGGTTACTCCCGTTTATGCTGACGGTAGTGTTGGCGAAGAAGTGTATGCCATAAATAAAATTTATGTGGATAATATCGGTGGTATGTCAAGAACGGATTATTCAAGCGATGTAAGGGTACCGCTTAAGAATAATCCTGAAGAGTATATGTTTACGGCAGGCGGAGAGAAAATGATTCTTCTTGATGCTTATGAGCATGATACGGATACTCTTTATGTTATGACTGCAGATGCAAAGGGACAGACCGTTTTCGACTCGGACGGAACGCAGAGGTTTGACCCTGAGGATCTTAACAATATCGGTTACTGGCTTAATAATGATTTTCTTGAACGTTCGCTTACAATAAGCGATAAGGTTCAGCCCTATATCAACACAGAGCATCTCTGGTGGACTGAAGCAGGACACAATAAGAGTAATTGTACTGAGGATTACACGTTTACTGCCGGCGTTTCACTCCTTTCAAGAAGTGAATACTCCAAATACTGGGGCAAGTTCGGATGGGATAACAACGACAGCATCCAGACAGCATGGTGGCTCAGAACAGGAAGAAGCTCGGGTGTAAGTGATATATTCTGCGGAACGGGTGTTAAGGACGGTAACTATTCGAATTTATCGGCAAACGGTTACGGAAATACATGGAACAAAAGTGCGAGCGCAAGCTACTATGTAAGACCGACATTCTATCTTACAAAAGATTTTCTTAAGAATGTCAAGATTACACAAATCGGGGAAAAAGCGGCAGAGGCAGTAAGAAAAGTCATGACTGTTGATGAATTCCTTGAAAGTGATGCAGGATATATTGAAAGCGACTTGGTAAAACTCGGAATTATCGAAAGTCCGAAAGCTAAGAATTTAAAGCTTGACGGAAAAGCAAGTGTTGGTTCTGAAATAAAAGGCTCATATTCATATTACGGTGAAAAAGCAGAAGACGGTACACTGTACGGTTTCGAAATTGCCGATAAGGAAAACGGAGATTTTAAAAAGCTTTCGGATAGCGATGTTTATAAAATAACATCTTCCGAAAAAGGTAAGTATATAAGATTTTTCGTTACTCCATATAATGTTGACGGAGTAAGGGGAGAAACTTATTACAGTGATGTGGTAAAGGTTATCGGGGAAGCTTCCGTATCAGCGGAGAATGTTGAAGTTACTGACGAGAAAGGCAATCCTGCAACATCACTTTCAAGAGCATCAGAGCTTAATGTAAGTGTTAGACTTGTAAATTATGCATCTCAGGCAAAGGATGCATGGGTTATGCTTTACGTTTATGATGCTGACGGAAATATGCTTGATAATCGCGGGATAAAAGTGAATGTACCGTCAGGCGGTACGGTGACAAGTAACAAGCTTTCAATAGAGCTTCCCGAATATGCTGAAGGAAACTTTGCAAAACTTATTATCTGGGACGGACTTTTAACAATGAATTCAGCACAGAATACTGCTTGGATTATTCAGTAAGGCGGTGATGATATGAAGAAAATATTATCATTATTATGTGCAATTTCTCTTTTGCCGGTATTTTATGTATCGGCAGAAGATGAAGTACCGCAGGTCGGCCCCGTGAATCGTGTAGGTCTTCCGAATGATTATGAGTTGACAACTCCGCCTGAAAATATCTTCAGAATTGAAGGTAGTGACAATGAGTTTATACTTCTTGATGATGAGGATGGTTTTTTCGTTCTCTGTAAGGATGTGTATGGAACGCGTGCTTTTGACCCGGACGATACGCAGAAATTTGACCCGGAGGATTCGAATAATATTGCATACTGGCTTAATAACGAATTTCTGAAAAACGGAAACAGCGGTAAAAAGCTTCCCGATGAAATTATAAAGTATATTGATAATGAACGTGAGTGGTTTACTGAAGGAGGATTCCCGCAGGGTAACTGCCCTAAGGATTATACAGTAAAATGCGGCGTAACGCTTCTCTCACAGCTTGAGTGGCAGAAATATGACGAAGTGTTCGGAGTTCTTGATGATATTCCGCCATACGGCTGGTGGCTTCGTACAGGTCGCGGAATCGGTGGCGGCACAAATATGGTTCTCGTCGGTAAGACAGGTGACGGCAGAATCGGTGAAACGTTCGGGGATGTATCATCGGGGGCTGTAAGAAACTTTGTGCGTCCCGCATTTTATCTCAAAGATGAATTTTTCACGACAGTTAAGCTTGATGTGATGGGTTCGAATGTGGGTAAAAAGCTTTCAAATCATTTTTCATATGATGATTTTCAGGGCGAAGGAACTCTCGGATACAGCGATACAATGCTCCGTAATGCAGGGTTTGATGTGCCTTTTGAAATCAGAGATGGTGATGATGCAATAAGCGAAAATATTATGAAAAGTGAATATAGCTTTAATTTGTCGGGCGACAGTACAGAAGAAAAAATTGTGTGCGGTGAGAAGCAGACAATTAAAACCGTACTTCCTGTAAATACATCTGTTTGTAATGAGCTTGTTCTGAATATCGGAACAGAAAATGTTTCATCAAATAACGGTATAGCTCTTTATGCCGATTATTTTGATATTAACGGTACTTCAAAAGTCGGAAGCAGACAGGAGCTGTTTGTAACCGGAGGTACAAAATCTGCAGAGGAATATGTACTTAATAATACTGATATTCCCGAGAATACGGGATTCATTCTCTATACTCTTGAATTTAAGGAGGGTGTAACGGGAACAGCTTATTTTAACGGCTTGTCACTTCGCAGTATAAAACCTGTTGTTGAATTTAAAACAGACTGGGGAACGCTTAATATTATAAATCCCGAAAAGGACAGCTTCAACGTGAAAATTTCCTGTGAAACAAGTCTGCCGAAAACATTTACTGTCGGATATAAGGTGACTTATGATGCAGACGGATATGTTTTTCAGGGAGAAGAGAAAAAGGTCAGTATGCCTGTGGACGGAGTTTGTGAAACTACGGTTCAGATGAAAGATGTCCATCGTGGTAACGGTAAAATTGAGATGTATGTCAAATACGGATATGCAACGGTGAAGAGTCAGAAAAGTACGGTAACGGTTCTTGAAACATATGACTGGAGCCTTGATAACGGTCTTGTAAGACATGGTATAGTTGCACATCCTGACCAGTATTTCGGCGGTAACAAAACTATTGCCGATGCAATATACCGCATAGGCTTCAATCTGAACCGAAGCGATGCTTCCTGGTATAATTTTGAAAATCAGGAAAAAGGTAAATACGACTTTACAAAATGGGATACCGCAGTAAAAGAAATGGAAAACAGAAATGTTGAGTTTGTTCCTATTCTTACATATTCAAGCGGTCTTTACGGATTTGGAAACAGATCGGGTATTGTTACAAATGAAATGATGGACGCATTTGCAAAATTTGCGCAGGCGTATGTACTTCATTTCCCGCAAACCAAAACTGTAGAATTATGGAACGAACCTAACAACAGCGGTTTCTGGTCACCGAACGGTCAGCAGAATCCGAATGATTATGCAAACTTTGTAAAAATTGTATCTCAGGCTATTAAAGAAGTAAGACCTGACGTGACAATTATGGCAGGTGCCATAGACGTTTCAAAGAACGGACCCGGTTGGTCAAGAAACATTTTCGAATACGGAATTTATCCGTACATAGACGCATTTTCAACACATCCGTATTATCACACAGCTGTAAATGACGATGCATTTTTGCCGAAGCTTAAGCAGTATACGGATATAATTGAAGATTTTGGCGGATGGAAGGATATATGGCTTACCGAAATTGGCTGGACAACGTATCAGAAATATGAGCTTGAAGAGACTCAGGCTGGGGAAATGGTAAAAATTCTTACTCATTCCAATTACTCTGAGGTAATGTCAACTTTGTTTAATATTACTGCAGGTGCCGAGGATTTCGGTCTTATAGATACTGACTTCGGATACAGAGTAAAGCCGAGCTATAACTCGACAGCAACATATTATGTACAGACACAAAATGCACAGTTTCTGACAAAGCCTGATATGAACCCGGACTGTCATACATTCCTTTATCGTAAGGATAATAAACCAATGCTTGTTTCATGGTGTCATACGGGCGAAACTGCAACTCTTGAATTTGAAAAACCTGTAAAGGTTTATGATATGTATGGTAACTTCGAATACGAAGGAACAACAGTAGAGCAGAATGCAAGTCCGCAGTATATATATGTTTCTGATGAAAACTTCATGTATGATACACTTAAGGAAAAGACGGTTTCAAGATTTGATGAATTTGTTACACGTTATAAAAGTGTGCTGAGTAATGACATTATATCTGAAATAAACAATAACAGCGAGCTTATCATGAGCAGTACAGCTTTTAAAGCTGAAGATGTCAATACTGTTTATAATACAGGTCTTAAGATGATTGAGGCTTTTGGTTCAGATATCGGCAAGGCAGAAAACTCAAACATGATGTCCGAATACAACAAATGTGCAAAAGAAGTTGCTGATTTGTATTCGTTATCGGGTGCGGAATATGAAAATATTTCAGAAGCTTCCGTAATCGAATCGGACAGCGCATATATGGGACTTAAGGAAGAAAGTGCAGACGTGAAGCCTCTCAGCTATGAGCTTGTAAGACACGGAAAGAAGCATATGAATCTTGCAAAACAGATTGCATCGGCTAAGAATGTTGAAAAAGGCATGGCTGCCGCAAATGATATAATTGCTTTTAATCTTTCAAAATGGGCAATGTCCGCAATGAACCTTGAAAACAGCAAAAACATCGGTATTTCATTCCAGGCAGTACCCGGTATGGTTGAAGCATACGAAAGAGTTCCGGCAAAGCAGGATATTCATGTTTATAACCATAGTGATGTTCCGAAGAAAGGAACACTCAGAATACTTTCCGCCAAGGGTGACGTACTTTGCGAAGCGGCAGATATCACCGTTCCTGCAAATGGTAAGTATGATGCGAACTTCATGATGAATCTTGACAGCGTAGGATTTGGAAGTTATGACTTTATCATATCATTTGAAGGTGACGAAAATGTTACAATGCCTCTTAAAGCAAAGGTTAATCCGAGAGTTGAAGTGAAGCTTGAAAACTCGGAAAAAACCGTTGAAAACATGAATTCAATCACACTCAGTCTCACAAACAAGATTACAGATCCGATGAAGGGTTACGTAAAGGTAACACCTCCTGAAGGCTGGACAGTTTCGGACGGAGCAGAGTTTGAACTCATTCCGGGCGAGGAAAAGAAGATAGTAATTCCCGTAACCGGAAAAGAAAGAATTGCATTTAACTGTTATATGTTTGATGTTGAAATTTATGACGATAAGGATACACTTCTTTCGAAGAGACTGTATCCCCTTGACTTCTCTGTAATAGCAAAATCAGATAAGGAACTGAAGGTTGAAGAGTTTGATGGTGATATAAGTGACTGGAGCAATGCATATCCGTCATATATAAACACTCCCGATGACCCGTCAAGCGGGGAGGCATGGAAAGCATCTGATGTTGCGGCAAGAGTGTTTACAAAGTGGGATGATAATTACTTCTATCTCCTTGCAGATGTTTATGATAATATTCAGAATCAGCTTAAGCATGAGTCAACAATTTATGACGGTGACAGCTTACAGCTTGCATTCGATACTCTTAACGATAAAACATCAATGTCATATAATTCAGATGACTATGAATATGGTTTTGCTCTTACACTTACCGGTGAGGAATCATATTCATGGCAGGCGGCAACAGGCAATGAAGCGGGTGTGAAGCCGTCCGGGTGGAGCAGAATTTTAAGAGATGAAGAAAATAAGAATACAAGATATCTCATTAAGATTCCAAAAGCCGACCTTGCACCGATGGATTTCTCCGAAGGCAATGTAATCGGATTCAACCTTGTTGTTAACGATGCTAACCTTATAGGTAACAGAGAAGGCTGGTATGAAATCACATTCGGTATAGGTACGAAAAAAGATCCGGCATCCTACCATAACTGGACTCTTACAGCTTCGGAAGAAGTGACAGATAACGGACTTTCGGGCGTTTCAGCTATATTTGGAGTAAAAATGGGAGAAGTAAGCGTATTTTCGGATATAAGCGGACATTGGGCTGAACAGACTGTTAAAGATGTTTATAATAAGGGACTTATGAAGGGCGTGGGCGGAAATCTTTTCGCTCCCGACAAAACACTTACAGTTGCAGAGGCATTAACTGTAGCAGAAAGAGTTGTCGGACTTGGCGGCGGTGAAACTTCGCTTTCCGATGTTTCTGAAGATGCGTGGTATTATGAGTCAATTGCAAAATTGCACTCAGCAGGATATATTCCGGAAGAACTTATAGTGGATAACAAAATAAATCCGGAAAAGATAATAACACGTGAGGAGTTTGCGGCAGTTCTTGCCAAAATCGTCCAAAATGCCGATGACGGAGAATATGCGTTTGCAGACAGCGACGATATATCCGAATGGGCAAAAGGTTATGTTTATAGTACCGCTAATGCCGGTATTATGATAGGTGATGAACAGAATAAATTCAATCCGAAAGGAGGGCTTACAAGAGCAGAGACAGCACAAATTATATTAAGATTATTATAAAAAAGAAAGGAATGGAGAAAATGAAAAAATTAATTTCATTACTGCTTTCGGCAACACTACTTGCCGGAACATTTGCAACAACTGTTATGGCAGAAACTGCTACAGCTACTGTTAATATGTATCTGCAAAATGCGGAATATAACAGTAATCAGGCAGTGCTTGCACTTACTCTTGACGGAGTGGAAGCGGACAGTTATACCTATCAGTGGTATAATTCGACTGAGGAGAACGGAACATATTCTCCAATGTACAAGGAAACAGATTCAACATATGTACTGTCAAGTAACGATATAAATACATATATAAGATGTGAAGTTACCCCTGTGACAGGCGATGTTACGGGTGATGTGATTACAAGCAGTACATATTTTCTTTCACCGACAAGAGGTGCAATGAGATTCGGAGCGATTACCCGTGATCAGACAACAATTGCAAATTATAAAAATAATCCCGGTAAATATTATGTAGAAGTTTTAGGTAAGAAGTTGATTGTTCTCGATGAATATGACGATTCTTTCTATGCAATTACAGCCGCATTTGAAGGCTGGCATACTTTCGGAGATGCTTCAACATATCAGTTCCTTCCGAATGATACAAACAATATCGGATATTGGCTTAATAATGACTGGGTTTCATCTAATGCAACGCTTGCAAGCTATATGCCGACTCATACATGGTGGGTTGAAGAAGCTTGTGACAAGGCAAGAGTACCGTATTCATTTGATGCAAAAGTAAGTCTTTTGTCAGTAACAGAGTACGGCAAGTATATGGACAGAATAGGTTGGGGGCCGTATGATGCTACGGGCGACTGGTGGCTCAGAAACTCAAGACCATCGACTGCAGGACCGAACATAAATATAGTTATTGTGGCTGCAAATGCATCAAGACTCGGTCAGACGAATGGAGAAAGAACAGGTAATAATTCATGTCTTGTAAGACCTACATTCTATCTTTCGGATGATATTTTCCTTGAAGAAAAAGCAAATGTATCCAACATGGGTGCAGGTATAAAGGAGATGATGGTTGAAAGATACTCAAATGAAGAAGATATGGCGAAACTTGAAAAACTGTATACAGATGAAGAGCTTCTTTCAATCGGTTTTACTCTTGATAAAGCATATGTAGTATCAAATACTGCAACAATCGGTGCACTTTCACAGCTTACAGTATCATATGAAGATGAAAATGCAGTAAGCTATGAATATCAGTGGTATACATCAGACAATGCTGACTCAGGTTATGTTCCTGCAATCACAGAAACTGCTGATACATACATTGTTTCAAACCGTGATATGAACAAGTACATAAAGGCAGAAATTACTCCTGTATATGCAGACGGTTCAAAGGGCGAGACTGTTACAACATCGAATAATATAAATGTAACACAGCTCGGCAGACTTAGCAGAACAGGTTACGGAGATGACAGAGAAGCAAATAAGGACAATCCGAGCGATAACTTTGTAAAAATCGGTGGTAATAGTGTTCTTATTCTTGACGAGTATTCGGATAATGAAGAAGCATTTTATGTAATGACGCCGAATGCTATGGGAAGAGCAGTGTTTGACTCTGATAATACAACAAAGTTTGATCCGGAAGATGCGAACAATATAGCATATATACTTAACAATACCTTGCTTACAACGGGTATCACAGAGGGAGAGGTTACATATAAGATAGGTACGGATATTCAGCCTTATATCCCCACAGTAACATGGTGGACAGAAGCCGGACATTCAGGCAGTAATTCACCTGCAGATTACAGTGTAAATGCAAAAATCGGTCTTATGTCAAGACCTGAATATGAAAAATACTGGGGTAAGTTCGGATGGGATCCTGAAGGTCTTATAAAGTCAGGCTGGTGGCTGAGATCAGGACGTGGTTCAGGCGGAACAGCAAACAGCGTATTTGCAGCACTCGGTGTTGCAAACAATTATCCGAATGAAAGTTCAAACTCATGGGGTAATACATGGGATAAAGCAGCAAACAGCACAGGATACTATATCCGTCCTACATTCTATCTTAATGAAGAAGTATTTAAAAACATTAAAGCAGATGTAGCAACTCTCGGTGAAGATGTAAAGGAAATGCTCGTAAGACGTTATGCAGCAGAAGAACTTATGCATCTTTACACTCCGGCAGAACTCAGAACAATAGGTTTTGATGTAAAGACAGCAGTTATTACATCAAGCACAGATACACCTGCAGCTCTTTCTACACTTACAGTTGACTATGTGGACGAAGAAGCAGTAAGCTATGAATATAAATGGCTTATCTCAGACAGTGAAGATGGTGACTATATTACAGCTATGACTGAAAAGTCGAGCACATATCTTATTACAACATATGACATGAACAAGTATATAAAGGCGGAAGTAACACCTGTATATGCAGACGGTTCAAAGGGTCAGGTAGTTGAAACAGCAAATATAATCAATGTAACAACAATGGGAAGGCTTTCAAGAACAGCCTTCTCAGCTGAAGAAATTGAGGCGAAACGCGACAATCCTTCTGCAAACTATGTAAAAATTGGTAGTACTGAGGTTATGATTCTTGATGAGTATTCAGACGAAACAGAGTCTTTCTATGTTCTCAGTGCTCATCCGACAGGCAGAGCGGCATTTGATGCTGATTCAACAACAAAATTCGATCCGTCAGATTCGAACAATATAGCATCGCTTATTAACGGAGCATTGCTTACAACAGGTCATACAGACGGTACAACTACATACAGCATCAGTTCGGATATCCAGCCTTACATTCCTGTTCATACATGGTGGACAGAAGCAGGATACAAGGACAGTAATTCACCTGATGATTACAGCGTAGATGCAAAAATCGGTCTTTTATCAAGAACAGAATATGAAAAGTACTGGGGCAAATTCGGATGGAGTCATGGCGGAGGCATTGTAAGCGGATGGTGGCTCAGAACAGGAAGAGGCTCAGGCGGTACGGCTACAACAGTTATGGTATCTATGGGTACAGCGGACACAGGTAAGGGTAATACATGGAACAAAGAAGCTAATAACACAGGATTTTATATACGTCCTGCATATTATCTCTCTGAAGATGTATTCCGTAACGTAAAAGCAAATGTTGATACTATGGGTTCAGACGTTAAGAAGATGATTCTTGCACGTTACGATAAATCAGAGCTTCAGGGTCTTTATAACGAAGCTGAACTCGGCAAAATCGGTTATGAAATGATAATTGATATTCCTCAGAAATACAATAATATCTATACTAAGGATGAGGCTGAGTTCAATGTTTCATACGTTGCACAGGATATGGATGATGTAATTATCACATATTCAAACGGTACAGTAAGTGATTCAGTATCTGAATTCCTCTACCCTGATGACTTGTATGAAACAACAATTAAAATGTCAAAGCTTCCTTACGGAGAAAATGATGTTACAATTACAATGACAAACAGTGCAGGAGATGTAATTTGTACTACTGCTCAGAAGATGTACATTTTCCCTGAACAGCCGGAAGAAAATATTTTTAACAGTGGTATTGATATTCACCCCGGACAGTTTAAGGCAAACAACAATGTTTTAGTTCTTGCAAAACAACTTGGCTTTACACAGGTAAGAATGGACTTCCCGTGGTCATATATTGAGACGGAAGAAGGATTTGATTTTGAGCTTTTCGATTCAATTGTTGAAGAAGCAGAAAATCAGGGTATTAAGCTTGTGCCGATACTTTGTTACAATAACCTTTTATATTCTGATGATGAAAATGTGAAGGGTGCAATCGACTCGGAAACAGAGCTTAATGGATTTGTAAACTATGTAAAGGCAGTTGCGGACAGATATCCGGGAATTGATACTTTTGAAATCTGGAATGAGCCGAACCATGCAGGATTCTGGTCTGATTCACCAAATGCAGAAGAATACAACGCTCTTGTGAAGGCAGTATCTGATGCTCTTTATGAAATCAATCCTGACTATACACTTTACGCAGGTGCCATAGATGTGTCAAAAGAGCCTGAAGCCTTCGTCGGAACAATGTTCTCAAGCGGTCTTTATAACTGCTTCGATGTACTCAGCTACCATCCGTATTTTGATAGTAGTGTAAGTAGGTTTGAACAGCGTGTTGATGATTATAAAGATATGATTCTTGATAATGGCGGATTTAAGGAAATTGCAGCTACTGAGTACGGATTTAATATTAATTCTTCTGATGCGACTCCTGAAACAACACGTGCCACAGAAACTGTAAAGGCTATGGTTGTTGCAGATGCATATAACACAGATGATAACTATGTATTCAATATTTCGAATGAAAAATACGGACTTTTTACAACATCATATTTGCCGAATGAAATTGCATATACAGTTGCGTATGCAAACTCTGTTCTTGCTGATGCAAGATTCCTCGGTAAGCTTGACACGGCAAGCACAATTTCTGCTTATGCTTTTGTTAAGAACGGTGAAACAGTAGTAGTATACTGGAGCAGTGAAAGTGACAGTATTACTTTGCCGACAGGTGCATATGCAACGGATATAAACGGTAACGCAATAAACGGAAGTGTGATTACACTTACAAGTTCTCCTGTTTATGTATTCGGCTATGACTGCGTAGAAGAGGCTTATATGAACGAAATTGCTGTAAGAAAATCTGAAATTATAGAAAAATATCCTGAACTTTCTGTACTTACAAAAGAAGCAATCATGAACAGCAACTTAAGTGAAAAGGACAAGAGTGCGGCACTTTATATGCTTTACGAAGTAAACAAAGTTGATGCAGTATACAATACTCTTACAGATGCAACTGACCTTACAGTTCCGACAGCGGAATATGAAGCAGTTGAATGTGGCGGAAACATTTATTCTGAAGCGGCACTTAAGCTTGCTAAGAAGTATATTGACGAAAGTCTTGCACTTTCTGATTCAGCACTTGCTGACAAGAACAACATAATTGCGGCAAACAATAAGATTGCTAAAGACCTTATTGAAAGTGCAGAACTTCTTGCTGATACAGATTCAGAACCTGAAATCGTAAATGTTAATGTTTCAAATGGTGTTCTTACATTTGATGTAAAGAATGTGGAAAGCGGTGACGTATGGGTTGCAACTTACTCAGGAACAAAGCTTGTAAATATACAGAAGCTTACTCTTGACAATCTTTCATGTAATGTTGGAGATGCAACAGGTAAAATCTTTGTATGGGACGGTATGACACCGATTACAGATTGTGTCGAATTCTGATGTTTAACAAACAGAATGAGGCTGTGGCGAAGTGAAAGCTGCAGAAAATGGAAAATGAGGGCGATTGACGATGCAAGAGCCCTCGTTTTTTTGTTTTTTCAAATTTTGTTACTTTTCAGAAAAAATGAAACAAATTTCTTTTATAAATGTAACATATAACAGGTTTGTGCGTTGACTTGCTTTGATATATAATATATAATATAATAGATAAATTGTTTATTATAATTTGGAAGGTTGAGGTTTTTATGAAAAAAATAACAGGGGTAATTTTACTTGCATCTGTGTTTATATCATCTTTTATGGGTTTTTATGGCTATGCAGATGTTTGTATAATTGATTATAATGAAAAACAATTTATGGATGAGTATTCAAGAGTAAATATGTCTGCGAATCCTTTTTTTATTAGAATATAGTTTGATGGAAAATAGTTGACTTTTTATGTGAATAATAGTATAATATATAGATATAAATTGTCTTTTGGAGGTAAATCTATGTTTTATCAATTGCATCACCTTGCTTCGGCAGATTATTTTAAGATAGAGAGAGAGAAGAACTTCAGCTTTCCTCCGCATCTTCATCAGTGTTTTGAATTGATTATCCTTCTTTCCGGTGAGATGCAGGTTACGGTAGATAATAATGTTTATGAACTGAATAAATATGAAGCAGTTATGGTCTTTCCTAATCAGATTCACTCAATTCAGTCTGTGGAAAGTGAGCATATTCTTTGTATTTTTGCACCTGTTCTCGTGCAGGAATACAGCAACAGACTGACAGGAAAGATACCGCTTGACAATTTTTTTGTTCCTGAACCATATTTTGTGGATATGCTTTGTAATCTTGAGTCGGATTCTACGACTACGCAGAAAAAGGCGATTCTGTATTCTTTTTGTGCCTTGTTTGACAAAAACAAGCAATATGATATGTTTTATGCGGATAAAGACGGATTGTTATACAAGATTTTTGCATTTGTTGAGGAGTCGTTCAAATCTGACTGCTCGCTTAAAAAGCTTGCCGAAAAGACGGGATACGACTATGCGTATCTTTCAAGGATATTCAAAAAAATTGTAGGAATTTCATATAATTCATATGTGAACCAATACCGTCTCAGCCATGCGTGTTATCTTATGGAGAATACAGATTTTTCAAATATACAGTGCGCACTTGAAAGCGGTTATGATACCGTACGCAGCTTTAACCGTAATTTCAAAGAATGCCTTGGTATGACACCTACAGAATATAGAAACAGATAGAGATTATCTCATATATTTTTTTCTGTATTCGAAAGGTGTAATACCGAATTGCTTTTTAAATATGCGATAAAAATGCTTTTCGCTGTTAAAGCCTGAGCTTTCCGCAATCTGAGCGATAGAACGGCCGTCGTTTGCAAGCAGATTACACACATTTTTAAGTCGCACATCATTAAGGTATTGAGAAAATGTCATTCCGAATTCTTTATGAAAGAGCGTTGAAAAATAGTTTCTCGATAAGTATAAACGATCAGCGACTTCTTCAAGTGTGATATTTTTGTGAAAGTTATTCTGTATATATGTAATTGCATTAAAAATCGTTTTAACATTGTTATTTTCAACTTTTTTTGTACTCTTTGCCGTTGTAATCAAATCCATTATTATAAATTCAAGTATTTTTCTTATATAAGTAACAGATGAAGCGTAAGAGCTGTTGCTGTATTTTTTGAATTTTTCGAAAAGTCTTCTGAAAAATATAATATCGTCCTGCGATAATGTCATAAGTAAGCCTGATATTTTTGTTAAATCCGAACGTACAGAGAGACTGTCAACAAAAGTATCAGAAAATGAAATATTGTATGTTTCACGTGTAGCTGAAGTGATTGAATAAGAGTGAAGGTCTGTAGGCGTGCACAATGAAATAATTCCGTAGTCAAATTTTAAGGAGGAATTATTTACAGATGTTTCACCCTTACTGATGATAAATTCAATTTCGTAAAATTCATGACTGTGCGGAGGTACGTGAACTACATCAGTGTAATTACGGTATTTGTCATGCTTGAATCTCAATTCATTAAAATCATACGGAATCCGCACAGGCGTTTTTAGTTTCTTTTTTATCATATTGGTCACTTCCTTTCCGATTATATTTTATCACAAAAATGCATTAATGTAAATATGTGTTATTTACTAAAAATAAAAAAATGAAATTAATAAAATATATCACTTTTGTAGGAAAATATATCACATATTATCTTATACTACTGTGATAAAATATATTTGAACTAAATATTATCAAAAATAATTGGATAAAATTAACAAATAATCTGAGATGAAGAGGGGGTTTTTCAAAGTGAAACGAAAAATGATACTTGCAGTGCTGTGTGTAAATATCCTTTCAGGAAATATGGCATCTGCGCTTGATGTGAATATTGATGATACGGGAGGCCTTGTGACAGTTAAAGAAGTTATCGGAAATAATTCATCAGGAATGATTATAGTGGTGGACAGCGGAAAAACTATAGAGAACAATGATGATGTTTATGCAGTAAAATATGCGGACGCTGATTCTGACGGTGTAGCAAAATGGGAATTTGAAATGCCCGAAAAGGTAAATGATGAGCTTACTGATGGAGAGTATGATTTGTATATAAAGCAGGATGGGGAAGATATAGTAAAAGATACAATGGTATATGCATCTTTTGAAACCCGTGAAAAACTTAAAAATGAATGGAGCGGTATAAATACAAAGGAAGCTCTTGAGGAACTTCTTGATAATCAGGATTATGTATATGCTCTTGAGGTTTACGGATTTGATATGGATACTTATTCTGAATATTCATCATATAAAAGCTCTGTTATCCAAGGTACATATAACGCTGTAGGAGACTTTTCAAATACAGATATAAAATCCGGTGCCGGTATATTTAATTCAGAGCTTGGATTTCTCGGAATAAATAAAAAATCAGGAAACGTTTCAGATAATATTTCGCTGATTAATCCCGGGTTTGAAGGAGTGTTTTATAACGACATCAAGGATGCGGAGCTTACAAAATGGATTTGTGACTGCGTGGGTGATAAAACGTATTCATCTCTTTCGAAGCTGAAATCTGAATATGAGACAGCTAATATTCTTTATAAGATTAACAATACGAGAGTGTCAGAAATCGAAGACATTCTTGACCGTTATGCGGACGAGCTTGACATAAGCGACAGTTCGGAGTATGAAAAATACCTTGACTTAAAGAATAAGGGCAAGGCTGACGAAAAAATAGTTAATGCTCTTGCCAAATCGCCTGCAAAAGATGTTCAGGAACTTGAAAATGTGATAGGAAAAGCATCAGGAAGTACAAGTTCAGGTGGTTCAGGTGGCTCAGGAGGTTCGGGCGGCTCAGGCGGTTCCGGTAAAGCTCCGTCAAATCCCGGTGGATTCCCGTCAACAGTTCCTTCGGAAACAGTAAATCCTGAGAAAAAAGTATCGTTTAATGATATGAATAATGCTGTATGGGCAACAGAGGCAGTAACAGCGCTTGCAAAGGCAGGTGTTGTTTCGGGAGATGAAAACAGCAACTTCCGTCCGAATGATATAATGAGACGTGAAGAATTTGTGAAAATGCTTGTAGAAGCTGTAGGCGTTCTTGATAAGAATGCTGAATGTAACTTTGAAGATGTCAGCAAAGATGCGTGGTATTATAAATATATCGCATCAGCTTACAAAAACGGGCTTGTAAACGGTGTAAGTGAAACCCACTTCGGAACAGGAAGCAATATTACAAGACAGGATATGGCAGTGCTCTGCAGGCGTACCGCTGAAAAGAGCAAGGCGCTTGATACTGTAAGAGAAAGCATAGTTTTTGCTGATGACGGTGATATTTCAGATTATGCAAAAGATGCTGTTTACAGACTGTACATGTCGGGTGCGATAAACGGTATGGATAAAAATAATTTCGGGCCTCTTGAATCAGCAACAAGAGCTCAGGGGGCAATGATAATTTACAATCTGTTTTTAAAGTAAATTAAGAAAAGACAGGAGGGAAATTTATGGTTAAAAAAATTATTGCAGCAGCTTGTGCTATGACTTTTGTGGCAGTACCTCATAATATTATTTTTGCTGAGGAGATAAACTCAAACGAGGCACAAATTCTCAGTGAACTTAATATTCTCACAGAAGAAAAAATTACTCAGGAAAGCTTTATATATTCTCTGGCATCATTTTTGTATGATGAGCCATCGATGATGGGAACTGCAGAAGATATTGCACTTAGCACAGGTATGATAGCTTCAAAGGACGAATATAACGGAAGAAAATCCATAACAGTTGAAACAGCACTTAAATATGCAGTTATTACGCTGGGGTATAAAGTTAAAGCAAACGGTAACTATATAAAAGCCGCTTCAGAGCTTAAGCTGATAGACGGAATAGAAGGAAGTATTGACGGAAAGCTTAAATATGCCGATGCGGTGACTTTGCTTTATAATATCACTGAAGCGGAGCCTATGGCGGCGTATTATCAATCAGAAGGAAATACTGAATACAAAATTTTATATGATACAAATCTTCTTGAACAAAACAGAGATATTTATAAAATTCATGGCATTATGACAGCCGATGCATATACATCAATTTACGGTCAGGACGGAACAGGTGACAAAAACATCATTACGGTTGAAAATGAAGAGTATATTGTTTCGGATTCAATGACAGATAATTTGCTCGGTCAGAATGTGGTTTGTTATGTAAAGGAAGAGAAGAATTCCGATTCTGAAATCATATATATGGCTGAGTATACAGGAAAAAATGATGTTATAACAGTTGATGCAAGAGCAATTGAAGATGTGGCGGAGGATTTTTCTTACATAGAATATGTGAAGGATAATGGGAAATTAGATAAAATAAAGCTTCCTCCTGCGCTCAGAGTGATTTATAACGGTGTGTACTACGGTGATTATACCCGTGACGATTTGATGCCGGATATAGGAAGCATAAAGCTTATTGATAACAATTACGACGGGAAATATGAGGTTGCAATTGTAAAGTCATATGAAACCATGATTGTTGAATCGATAAATAAAACTGATAAAAAAATTGTAAACAGATACCGTTTTGCGGATTGTATTACGAATCTTGAACTTAACCCTGACAGGGGAGAAGTACATTATAAAATTTACGGTGCTGACGGAAATGAAACAGAATTCGTTTCTGTAACGGTAAACAGTGTTCTGAGCGTTGCAAAAAGTAAAAACACCGAAGAACCTGTTGTGGAAATATACATCAGTGGATATGAACCTTTAAACGGAACTGTTACAGGCTTACATTCTGCAGATAACGAAATTTCAATTGACGGTGTAAAATATCATATATCAGAAGATTATCTTAAGTTTTTAAGCTTTAGCAGCAAAATAAATGAAATAGGTGCAAAACACATATTTTATCAGGATTATTTCGGAAATATAGTATACCGCAAAGCACTGGTTGATAATGATTATTGTTTCCTTCTTAAAACATATGAGGACGATGAAAAATACTATGCAGTTTACATGGATATGGATAACGAGTGGTATACATCAGCATTTGCTAAAAATGTAAAGCTTGACGGTGTAAGATATAATGCGGTGAAGGCATACACTGCACTTGGCGATTTTCAGCCTCAGATAATGAAGATTAAGCTTAATACGGCAGACGAAGTGAACAGTATTGATATGGCGGACACTGTTGAAAGCTATGATGAAAGCCATTTTACAAAAACAGCGGTGACAACTTATGCATACAGAACAGACCCGAGGTCGTTCAATATGGAGCTTTACTTAGATGATGGAGCAAATCTTCTTGTATGTCAGGCTGATGGTTCGAAGGATAAAGATGATTACTATTTCAGAGATGCGGCAGGTTATATGAGAACTGATAAATCATATCCCATTGTAGCATATGATGTTGACAGATTCGGATTTTCGAAAATGTTCTCGATAGTTGAGACTCCTGCGATAAGCTCTTATTCAACAAGTTCAAGTATGTTTGTTGTTACCGGCATAAAGGAAATGCTTACAAGTGACGGCGAAGTTCTTCCTTGCCTTGTCGGTAATATGGGTGACTTTATAGGCATGACTGTAGTCGGAGCACATCAGACCATATTTGAAGGTATATCAACAGGAGATGTACTTAATCTCAGACTGAACAGTGTAGGTAGAGCTGATTATGTAACAAAAGTGTTCTCCATGGGTAATTTTAAACCTGTGTCAGTACCGAACCTGTATAGTAATATTGTAACTATTGCAGGAACAGTAACAGATATTGACCTTGAGACGGGCAAAATTAAAATTGACTGCGGAGACAAGATGGCTTCTCTCAGATTAAATACTTCAAAAGCCGCACATTTTTATGACCCTGAGGAGAATACATGTGAAGGAAGAACAGCCGCTGATATAAAAATCGGTGACAAGATACTTTGCAGTATATCTTACGGTAATATATCACAGATTGTTTGCGTGGAGGGATAAGCTATGAAAAAAATCAAGACATTAATTCTTTCTTCTGTTGTGGCAGTTCAGTCTATGGGAATTCTTCCTGCTCAGGCAATTGAAATTGAAAATGCATGGACAATTTCGCATTATGGTGCGTTTGCAGATGATACCGGAAAATACAGTGCTGAGATTACAGACACAAGCGTGTATGACGGCTCTAAGGCACTCTATGTGAAATGTCCTGAGTCACAGAAAAATGAAGAAAACTATATTGAGATTGCAAACACTTTGAAAGAAGCATTGGCTGAGGAAACATATACACTTAAATTTTATTCTAAAAAGAGTAATAAATCTGTTCATGGTGAAGTGTTTGTAGGTGATATGAACTTTTCTGTCAGTGATATGACTGAAAAGTCAGTTGAATCACCGTATGACGGAAGCACGTGGAAGGAATACTCAATTACATTTGATTATTCGGGCGACAGTCAGAATAAACTCGGATTTCGATTTTTTGAGAAAATCCAGAGCTATGCTATAGATAATGTGTCACTTTTTAAAGAGGGAACTTCGGTAAATCTTGTAGATGACGAAGGCTTTGAGGATTATTTTGAGGGCTTAAGTCAGGAAGTATATGACAGAACAGGATATGTTCCGACTAACGTAAAGGATTATCCGGGAAATAATCAGATTGTCCTGATGTGGACAAATCCCACAAGTGAAGATTTGTCAGCTGTGAAGCTCTATGAAATAACTGATGACGGAGATGTTCTTGTAACTGATGAATTATCAGTTACAGCCGGAGGAGCAGTATCATACAGTGTGACAGGTCTGGCTGATAAAACAAGTCATCAATACAAGATAGTATTTTCATTCACGGGTAAAGAAGACACTGTGTGGTATGTAGGTTCAAAAGCTGATGCTACAAAGGAATTTTCAATAGGCTCATGGACAATGTACAGACATTACAATAATGATGTCGGTGTTGCTAAAGGAAGCATAGAAGTAGACGAGAGCGAGTCGTACAGCGGAAATGCATCTGTAAAGTTTGTATGTGATATGCCAACTATACAATCTAATGTGTTTATAAGACTTAATCAGAATCTTAACATGACAAATGGAAAAAAATATAAAGTGTCATTCTGGGCGAAGGGTGATAACGTGTCTTTCCTTAAGGCATATCCCGAGGGAGCAAAATATGATAATTCTGAAGAAAAGGTTCCGGGTTTTGAAGGCGATGTAGACTGGACGCATTATGAATATGAATATACGTATGCCGGAAAACGCAATATAATGTTTATTGTTGAGCAACAGGCGGATGCAATCTGGATTGACGATGTTGAATGTTATGAGCTTGATGACGAAGGAAATCCGACAGGAACAAATCTTGTCTATGACAGCGGTTTTGAAGGCATTAAGTCATCGGTTACAACAAAGGTTTCAGACTTAACAGCCGAATCCGAGCTTGATACAATGACACTCAGCTGGAAAATTCCGTCGGGAGACTATGCAGGTGCTAATATATATCAGAAGGTATTTGACGAATATGAATACCGTGGAACACTTAACAAGGATATTTCAGAGCTTAAAATAAACGGTCTTAATATGGGTAGTGAATATTCATTCAGGATTGCGGCTCTTAATTCAAGCGGCGTTGAAGGTGAGGCACAGGAAATAACTGCCGAGGTTGAAATTCCTGACTATATTATAAATCAGCCTGTACTTAAAAAAGACGGTGAAGTTGTTTCAGAAATTTCGGGAGTCGGAACTTACAGTGTAACAATTCCGGGAAAGAATAACGGCTTTGAAAACGGCTTTGAATTTGAACAGCTTGTAGCTGTATATAACGGTAAACGTATGGAAAAGCTTTATTCTTCAAAAATCAACGTACCGCAAAAGCATCCTTACGCTTCCTATACGGATAATGTATGTGAATTTACAATTTCACAGGACGGCGATTACAGCGTAGAGGTTTATGTTATAGATGCAAGAGGAAATCTTAATTTATTCTATAGACCGTTATTTTACTAAGATCATAAAAGTGTAGATATATATTAAATTGATAACATAAAACCGGTCATGTTATTGATAAGCATATATTTCATCACTGTGATAAATATTAATAAAAAGGAGAGTATTTAATTATGAAAGTAAAGAAAATTATCAGTTCAGTTTTAGCACTGGCTATGATGCCGGCAGTTTTCTCAGCTGAAGCAGTTGCTGCAAAATACGAAGGCGTTCCGGCACAGTTCCCGTGGGGTACATACAAAATAGTATACAACACAGGCAACACAAAATGGGATATGGACAAGGATTATGCTACAATATCCTCAACTGAGGGCTATAACGGAAGTGCAGGTATGGTATTTAACGTTGGTTCATCACTTGAAGCAAACAGATATATGGATCTTTCGACAAGAAAGCTTAATGCTGTTATGACAAGCGGTAACACATACCGTCTCAGCTACAAGATAAAGGGAAGCGGCGGAAATTTCCCGATACTTACAGGAACAAACGAGAGATATCATTACAGCAACATGACTAAAGAGGATTTAGGAAATGGCTGGACATATTGTTATACAGATGCTACTCTTACAGCTAACAGAGATTCAATCCATTTCTTCCTTGAAGAAAACATGAATTATGTAATTGACGACCTTTCTGTTAAACAGGTTATTGACGGACAGCCGTCAGGTACAGAGCTTATCATAAACGGTGATTTTGAAACATATAACCCCGGTGAAAAGCTTGAATGGGAAAATGAACGTACTGTATCTTCATCATGGAAATATCACAGAAATGGTAACTGTACGGATACAGTAAATTATATCATGAAGCCAACAAGAAAGTATGCACGTACAGGAAACTACGGAATGTACTTTAAGTTTGGCGGAACTTATGCAAGCAATGCATTTATGTTTGCATATCCTGCTACAAATCCAAAATCACCGATAACAAGTGCCGCTGATTATGTGATTGAGTTCTATGCAAAGGGCGGCGTTATGGATCTTAATAACGCAAGAGTAGGATATAACTGTACAGGATCTCCCGAAAATACAGCATGGGTTCGATTCACAAATATGGAAATAAGCGAGCCTGATGCAGACGGTTGGAGAAAGTATTCATATACTTTAGATGGTGATACAATTGTAGAAAGCAACTGGTTCTGGATTTTTGCTGAAAACAGAGCAGAATTTGCTGTTGATGACGTGAAATTCTATTCAACTGCAAATCCGGACGTAAATCTTATTTCAGACGGTGGATTTGAAAACTCATATGAAGAAGATATCTTAAATTCAACGATAGAAAGTAATGTCTGGAACACACATAAAAGCGGTGCTACAGCTACCGATGCAACAAACTATTTTATGAAGCCGACAAATAAGCTTGCACGTTCAGGCGATTATTCAATGTATTTCCACTTTGGCGGCGGATATGCAAGTAATGCATGGATGATGAAAAATGTCAATCCCGGACCTTCTGTAACAGTTACCGATGATGCAGATTATGTTCTTGAAGCTTATATAAACGGTTACGTTTCAAATCCGAAGCATTTAAGAATAGGTTACAATATTACAGATGGAAACTTTAAAAACTTAACATCTTGGGTATATCTTTCTGATATGACTAAGGGTGAAACTGATGCAAACGGCTGGACAAAGTATACATATACATTTGACGGTTCAACAATTAAGGGTAACTCATGGTTCTGGATTATGCTCGAAAATACTGCATCATTTGCAATTGACGATTTGAAGTTATATTCAACAGCTGCACCTGAAAAGAATCTTATCAATGACGGTGGCTTTGAAAATAATGACGATTCAACAGTAGCTGAAACAGAAGCAGTTAACCTTATGTCTTATGCGACAATTAATTCATCACGCACAGGCTACGGTGTGAATATTTCATGGACAAACCCGAACAATGATAAGATTGAAAACATAAAAGTATATCTTAAGGGAGCAGAAGTATACCAGGCACCACTTAATCTGTCAGCTAATGCATTTAACCAGGTTTATGTGAGAGGTACTACAAGTGCGACAGAATATGATGTTAAGGTTGTAATGCAGATTGACGGTAAAAACTATGAAACAGCAATAAAAGCACCTGCAACAACAAATGCTCAGACTTATGAAATCGATGGCTGGAAGGTTGACCGTTTCAATGCTATGAACGGAAACTATCCGATACATTCTAACTTCAATGTATCTGTTGATAATAATGTAAAATATACAGGTGACGCATCATTGAAGATGCAGATAAACAGACCTACTGAAATCAGCGGATTGTATCCGAATGTTTCTCAGAATGTAAGATTTACAACTGATTCTGAATATCTTCTCACTTTCGCTGCAAAGACTGAGAATATTTCAGATTTCAAGGTTATGCTTCAGAAGTCTTCAGGCGATACAGTTGTTACATCACCTGAGCTTATCAGCATTAACGGAACAAATAATTGGGCATTGTATGAAGTTACATTAAATGCAGATGAAGTTGCAGATACAAACTTCTTTGATTATGACAGCCAAACAGAGTATGACGCATCACTTATGTTCTGTGCTGACGCAGGTACAGGTAATGTATGGATTGATGATGTTGAACTTTACGAGTATTCATGGGGAGAAAAGGTAGGTTCAAACCTTATTTCTACAGGCGGATTTGAAAAGTTTGTAGTTGAAGATGCTGAATTTGTTCTTGTAACAGAAGATGGAAGCAAAGAGCTTACAGCTCTTGAAGCAGGTAATGTTGAAGTAACAGCAAAGATTGCTAACTATTCAATGGGAGCTGACTTTAACGCTGCTGTTATCGTAGCACTTTATAACGGTAATAAGCTTGAAAGCGTTACACTCATGGAAAGAGCAGTTGTAGAATCATCACAGGAAATCCCGGCAGATGAATTTACTGCAAAGGTTACTGTTCCTGACCTTTCAACAGGCGATTACATGATTAAGGTTATGTACTGGAACGGTACGGGTACAATGACTCCGCTGAAAGATACTTGCGATATACTCGTTCCTGCTGAATAATAATCTTCATATATTTTATAATGCAAAGACCGGTTGAATTATAAAATTATGATTTGATTTTGTGATACAGGGCAGTGGATATGCCGCTGCGAAAACAGCGACTGTTCACTGCCCTTGTCTTTTTATTTCAACCGACGTTTATTTTAAACGAAAGGAATACATAAAATTATGGCAAAATTAAAGAAAATAATGTCTGCTGTGTTATCTTCTGCATTGCTTCTTTCGACTTTTACCTTGCCTGTAAAAGCAGAATCAGAAATTGCAGGCTGGACAATGAGTGTTCTTGGCGGTGCCGATGTATGGGCAGAACTTGATTATGATACAGTTAAAAGCGGAAATTCCTCGCTTAAAATTGTAAATAAAACACCAAAGGAATCTAATGTATACGGAAGATATATAACACCTGTTGCAGTTGAGAAAGATAAGCAATATCGTGTTTCCCTGCAGGCGAAATCTTTACGTTCAACAGATGTGTACATATTGTTCGACTGGGGTTACAGATATTCTCTGACTCCACTCGGCGGTACATACGACTGGACAAACTATGAATTTTTATATACAGCAACAAAAACAGGAACTCAGGAGCTGGGTATACTGGTTGACGGAGCTTCAAAATCACTCTGGATAGATGACCTTTTGGTAATTGACCCTGAAACAGGTGAAAATATTGTTCAGAATTCTCATTTTGAAGGTAAAAATAAAACTGAAACGGATATTTTTGATGCCGGATTATCTGATGTACAGGATAAGGTGAACAACTCTGAATATTTCACAGAAGATGATTTTAACAAAATAAGTGCATCATTTGAAAACTTTCAGATAAGAGAAGAAAAAAATCTTGTCATAGATGGTGACAAATCTGATTGGGAAAGCCATACACCTATGATACTTCCAAGCTCTCCGGGGCAGTATGTCAGACTAATGGATACAATCAGTGTTATGGATATAACGGCAGAATGCAAAATGGCATACGATGCTGAAAATTTCTACGGCATGGTTGAGGTAACCGACGATATACATCATTATATCGGTGGTGGTGATTTCTGGAAAGGCGACGGTGCACAGATTGCATTTTCAGGCTTTGAAGGAATCTTCGGTAAGGAAATAGGTGTTGTATACAATCCCGAAACTAAAAAAGGTGAAATTTACAGCGGTTATATCGGTGATAATGATATAGCACGTATGGATATTGCCTGTTCGCAGAAAGAAAACAAGACAGTTTATGAATTTAAAATTCCGTGGGATACCCTTTTCGATAAAAAGCCTGAAAAAATGCTTTTCAATATCCTTGTAAATGACAACGACGGGGAAGGCAGAGGCTATTGCTTTGAAATCGTACCGGGAATTTGTATGGAAAAGAACAATGCTGAGTTCCCGACCTGCGAAATGGTATCGGGTGATTCTGACTGGTCGGTTTGGATTGATTCTCCGAGAGAAGGAATTGAAAAAATCGAACATGAGTTTGACTTTTATCTCTTAAACCGCAGTGATGAAGAAAAGACTTTGGCGGTAGAAAATATTACCGACGGAAGCAACGAGGTTATAACACTTCCTCCGCATACTGCCTCAAAACGTGTTATCAAAAAGATATACGAAAGCTATGGCAGTGAAAAACTTGAATTCAAAGTTAGTGACGGTGAAAATGATATTAATTATACATTTGATGTTGAAATTTTAAGAACTCCTGTCACTGAAGAAATGGTAAACGGATTTATTGAAGAGCTTCATGTATATGAAAAGAATGTTAAGGAGCTTCTTGATAAATGCGAAAAGGCGGGAATACCGACCGATTATGAAATGATTCATTACCGCATAATCGAACGCTTTGACGAATACTGGCTTGAAGACGTTGCCCATGGCGACTATTCAAGAATATATTACAACAAAGAAACCATTGACGCACTTTACAAGGAAACAATGGAAAATCTTCAAGGCTATCTTGACGGTACAAAAGAAGCTAAGGTTGTTCCTCATTATATCACAAGCGACATGACTATTGACGGTCAATCCACAATTGCAACTGTTGAGATAAACGGAAAAGAAGAAGAAAGACCTGTATTCTTTGTAGGAACGGGACATGTGGATTCTGCAAAATCTGATGTATTGACATTCGGTGAATGGGGATTCAATACAACACAGATGGAGGTAGGCCCAAGCTACGTTATGAAAGCGGCAGACCCCTGGACAAAATTCCCGTACGGTTCTCCGTCGTTCAGCGCCGCAAGAGATAAGAATGAAAAAGCAGAGGGCGAATATTCGCTTAAAATCACTTACGACTCAGAACAGAAAGCTAACCGATACTATGCAATATATCAATCGGTTGGAGTTGAAGCAGGAAAAACATATGAGCTTAAAGGAAAGATTAAAGCTGAGGAAGCAGGTAATATATGGATTTCTGCAAATGACTGGAATGACAGATTTTATATGTCGGGCACATATGACTGGAAGGATTTCTCAGTGAAATTTACTGTACCTCAGGGAAAAGGTTCGACCATTATAAGACTTTTGGTGGAAAGTCCGACAAAGGCATTTTATCTTGACGACCTGAGCTTTACAGAAACAGAAAGCGGAAATAATATTCTTGCAGGCGGAGATTTTGAAGGCTTTAATGCTCCTGAGCTTCAGGATAAATATGTATTTGATGATGACTGTTATCATACAGAAAGAGCAAGACAGATTCTTGAAGATGCAGAAGACGGAAATATCGCATTTGATTTCCTTATCTCACCGCATTATTTCTTCTCTGCCTTGATTTCAAAATATAATATGGCACCTGAGAAAGTAGGATTCCTTAAATACAATGTAAATGACCCGAAGGCGAAAGAGCTTATTGAGGATTACTTAAGAGCGTTCATTCCTGTAATAGCAGAGTATGACTCCCTTAAGAGCATCTGTATAACAAATGAGCCGTCATTCTTCTCAAACAGTATTGAGGCTTTCTATCTTGAAGACTGGCAGAACTACTTAAGAGAGCTTTATGCAAATGATATTTCAAAGCTCAATGAAGCTTACAGAAGTGAGTTTACAGATTTTACTGAAGTTGATATGCTTTCAGATATACAAAATCCTGCAAAGCTCTACGACTATAAAGTATATAATGACAGAATTTTTGCGGGCTGGCACAAATGGATGGCAGATATTATTAAAGAACTCGCACCGGGTATTCCTCTTCATATGAAGGTTATGGGTTATACTGCATCTAACAGATTCCATGCATCACTTGACATGAGCAACAACGGAACAGGATATATGGAATACAAAGACTTCCTTGAAATAAACGGCTGTGACTACTGGAATTATTATAATGACAATGTAGAGCCGCTTGTAAAGGAAATGTGGTACGATTACATGACAAGCGTTAAGAATGCACCTGTATTTAATACTGAAGACCATGTTATTCCTGATGGTGACTCTGATTATGCTCCGGAACACGCAGATTATGTAGCTCAGGATATTTATCAGGGTGCAATACACGGACGTGCAAATTCGGTTATGTGGGTATGGGGATTTGATTATGATAAATCTCATGTTCTTAACGGAAGCTTTATGCGTCGTCCTGACGTTATTTCAAAGGTTGGTAAAGCAACATACGACCTTAACCGTAATGCATATCAGATAACTGCACTTCAGAATGAAGAACGTGAAATGGGAATTATTTATTCAAATCCCGATATGCTCCTTAACGGAACAGGCATGACTGCTGCGTATGAAGTATACGAGGCGGCAATGTTTAACGGTAAGAGAGTTAAGTTTATAACAGAATCAAATGCACCGTCAATGCACGATTGCAAGATAGTTGTTGTACCTTATACCAGCTACATAACAAAGGATATGCTTGATACATTAAAGCAGTATGTTGAAAACGGCGGACGTGTTGTTATTCTTGGTAATGACAGACTGTCTCTTGACGATCATGCACTTTCACACGACAGAAATACAGTTGATTATATTATAAACAATTCAACAGTAATTCCGTATGAAGGCGACAACAGCGGTGTAACAAATATGACTTCTGAAGAATTGTGCGGAAAAATTCGTGATATATTAAAAGAAGAAAAACTGTACAACATTTCAGTGAGAGATGCACAGACGGGTGAGCCTGTGTACATGATGGAGTATAACACTGCTGTATATGACGGTAAGCTTCTTATAAACCTTGCAAATATCGGTGAGGAGAAAAACGTTAAGGTGTACGCAGGTGATAAGGAAATTTCTTCATCTGTTGAACTCAGAAGCGGTGAAGCTATGGGAAGCGTTGTAACTGTCGGTAAATATCAGTCGATTACTCTCGAAGCAAAGCTTGATAATGTATTTGTTGATACATTCGGTCACTGGGCAGAAGCTGATATAACTTATCTTAAGCAAAAAGGCATTGTAAGCGGAATGAGCGAATCAAGATATGTTCCCGAAGGAACTGCAACAAGAGCAGAGTTTCTTGCGCTTCTTATGAGAAGTGCCGGTTTTGCAGATGCTGAATATGCAGGCGGATTCGGGGATGTTAGAAATGATGACTGGTTTGCAAACAATGTGGCTGTTGCATTAAGAGAAGGTATTGTTGATCGTGCAGACAGTTTCAGACCAAATGAAAAGATTACCCGTGAAGAAATGTGTGATATGCTCGTAAGATGCTACGAAAAAGCAAAAGGCAGTATTTCGGTATCAGGAGATTTGTCTTTTACCGATAATGATAAGATTGTTAATAAGGAAATTGTTTCAAAAGCAGTTTCTGCAGGACTTATGCGCGGAAATGACAATGGTTCTTTCGAGCCGGATGATACAGCAACAAGAGCAGAGGTAGCCACAGTAATTAAAAGATATATAGGATAAAAAGCGGAGGGGAAAATGAAGAAAAAACTCATATCTATCTTATTGTTGTGTTCGTATCTGATGTCAGGTATACAGGCGGTAAATGCGTCAGCGTATACGGATAAACTGAGAACTTATGCACAAAACATGAAAGAACTTCTGGATGAGTGTGAAAATCAGGGGATACCGACCGATTATGAGATGATTACTTATCGTATAATCGAGCGTTTTGACGATTATCTGCTGGAGGATGAAGCTCGTGGAGATACTTCAAGAATGGCATATACAGAAAAAGCTATTGATGAGCTTTATAATGAAGCTATGTCTGATCTGCAAAGCTATCTCAACGGAGAAAAAGCCCCTGAAAGAGTGCCTCGCTATCAGACAGGTGATATCGTGCTTGACGGAAAATCAACAATTGCTACTTCAAAAATAAATGGTTCAGAAGTAGAAAGACCGACATTTTTTGTGGGTTACGGACATTTTAATGCAGCAATGCAAGATGTACCGAATTTTAATGAATTTGGAGTAAACTCCGTTCAGTTTGAACTTGGACCGAATCGTGTAATGAAATCAGTTGACCCGTGGAGTAAGTTTGCTTGCAACTCACCGGAGTATACTATTATAAGAGATACGGATACAGTTCCGAAAGAGGGAAGTGCTTCGCTGAATATTACATATTCTTCTGCGAAAACAAGCGGTCAGTATTATGCTTTGTATCAGGTTGTGGATGTTGAACCCGGAAAAAGCTATACACTTTCAGGATATGCAAAGGGTGAAAATGTCGGTACTGTATGGATGTCAGCTAATGACTGGAACGACAGAGTGTACATACAATCTTCTTCAAACTGGAGAAAATACACTACAAACTATACTGCACCTGCAGGTAAAACAAGCACTTATATAAGAATTCTGGTTGAAAGCCCGACAACGTCTTTAAATCTCGATGATTTCACATTTACAGAAAACGGAACAGACACCAATCTTTTGATTGGAGGCGATTTTGAATATATAGCTGATCCGTGGACTAAATATGAAAGTAAAACTCCTGAATATACCGCTGAAAGTAATAAAGAGTGTGTTCATAGCGGAAATAATTCTCTGAAAATTACATACAGCTCAGAAGCAGAAGCGAATGAGTATTACACAATATATCAGGATGTTAATGTTACACCGGGAAAAAGATATACGCTGAAAGGTTATGTAAAGATAGAAAATGTAAACGGCGCATGGATTTCAGCCAGAAACTGGGATGGAAGAAAGTATGTCACAGGTACGGGTATAGGAAACTGGAAACAGGTATCTACAAATTATACAGTTCCTGAAGGAGTGACGAGTACAACTGTAAGAATAACTGTTGAAGATAAAACAGATGCGCTTTATCTTGATAATTTTACATTTACCGAATCAGGGAGCAATGTAAATCTTCTCAAGGGAGGGGATTTCGAAGGATTCTTTGCTGAAAACTCATACGATATGTATGTTCTGGACAAGAACGATAACAACCTGAAGAATGCAAAAAAGGCCCTTGAAGCAGCAGAAAAGGCAAATGTAGCAGTTGATTTGTTGTTATCTCCTCATTATTTCTATAGTGAAGTAATTGAAAAATATGATTTACATTCCGGTGTGAACGAGCTGTATAATGTAAATACACCAATAGCAAGAGAACTTGTTGAGGAATACATAAGGGCATTAATACCGGAGATAAGAGATTATAAATCCTTGAAGAGTATCTGTCTTGCAAATGAGCCTATTTTATACTCAAATACTATGGAGAGCTTTTACTTAAAGGACTGGCAGAATTACTTGAAAGAAATATATTCAAATGATATAACAAAATTAAATACAGCTTACAGAACACAGTATACTGATTTTTCTGAAGTCGATATGCAGGCTGACATTTCAATACCTGCAAAAAATTATGACTACAAGGTATTTAATGACAAGGTTTTGTCAGAATGGTTTTCCTGGATGACGGGTATTGTAAAAGAGCTTGCTCCTGATGTGTTTGTACACAGTAAAATCATGGGTTATACATCCTCTGATAAGTGGAACAGCCAGATGAGCAATATCGGAACAGGATACATGGAGCATAAAGATATATATGATGTAAACGGATGTGATTACTGGAAATATATTGATGATAATGAAGGACCGTTAACTAAGGTAATGTGGTACGATTATATGACGAGTCTTAAAGATGCACCGGTATATAATACAGAGGATCATGTTATCACTGACGGCAGCAAAAACTATTCTTCTGATCAGGCGTATTTCGTTGCTCAGGATATCTATCAGGGAGCAATTCACGGTCGTGCAAATTCAGTTATATGGACATGGGATTTCAGCTATGGAGAAGATATGCCTCTCATGGACAGTATCGGCAGAAGACCGGATGTTATAGCAAAGGTCGGAGAAGCAGCTCTTGATTTAAACAGACTGGCGTATGAAATAACATCACTTGCAAATGCTGTTCCTGAAATAGGTATTCTGTATTCAAATCCTGATATGCTGAACAATGTGCCTGCAATGCATGCGGCTTACGAAGCATACGAGGCGGCAATGTTTAACGGAAAAAGAGTTAAGTTTATAACAGAGGCAAACACTTCTGATATTAATTCCTGTAAGATAGTAATTGTACCTTTCACTCAGTACATTACAGTTGATATGTTAATTGCACTTGGCGAGTATGCTGAAAATGGTGGAAAGATTGTTATAATGGGCGAAAACAGACTTTCACAGGATGAGCATACTATTCCGCACAATAAAGATGATGTTAATGACATACTTAACAAGTCTACAGTAATTCCGTATGCCGGAACAGATGCGGCAATGACTAATATGACATCGGAAGAATTTTGTAAAAAAATAAGAAATATACTGACAGAAATGGATTTATATGATATATCTGTTATTGACGCAAGTACGGGCGAAGCTGTGCATGGCGTTGAGTATAACGTTGCAGAATACAACGGCAGACGTATTATAAATCTTGTAAATTACAGTAATACAAAAGATGTCATTATATACGAAAACGGAGTTCCTATAATTGGTGGTACAGAACTGAGAAGCGGTGAAAAGATAGGTTCTCAGATTACACTTGAGAAGTATATGCCGGTTACCATTAAGGTTAAAACTGATGAAGATTCCCAAAGTGTAGCTGTAAAAAATATTTCAGCGGGAGATATGAAAATATTCTGGGATTATAACACCGATGAAGATTACGGTGCATCAATTTATTATCTTGGCGGTGACGAAAATCTGACATTTGACTCAAAGACGTATGCTTTATCACATTCCTGCGATGAAGAGGGAAGTTATATTGTTCGTGCAATTCAGGATGACGGCAGTGAAGAAAAAGGTAAAATTATAACCGTTTCGGAGAATATGCCGTTTGAAACTGTACTGGATAATCTGAAAGTGACAGATAATGCTGTTTCGTGCGATATAACAGTCAGAAATCAAATGACATTTTTCGCGAACGGAACAGTTGCAGTTCAGATAGTTGACGATAATGACAACGTCCTGAATTATGCATACAATAAAATTACTGTTGAACCATTCGGAACAAGAACATTCCGTATAAGTCTTGATAAAGAAAGTACTGCTGCGGGTATCAGAATTCTTACATGGGACAGCAAAGTATCTAAAAACTTATATGCAGAAACAATCAGTCAGGATTTCTGATTAAAGATTTGTTTATAATTTAAAGGCTGTTGGCATGAACAATTTTAATATGTTCATTGCTAACAGCCTTTTGTACGTTGCATGTCTTTCATAAATTAAAGACTCAAACACTATTGGTTGTTATGTTTGTTGTTTCTTCCATACTGTAATTGTCATTCCTGTATGCTGTTTGAAGGTGCGTCTGAAGCTTGAAACATTCAGATAACCGCAGGAAGACACTATATCATTTATATCCATATCAGTCATAAGAAGTTCTTTTGCTTTTTCTATTCTTACTTTAGTCAGATATTTCAGATAGTTTGTCGTTGTCTTGTTTTTAAATTCCTTACTGATATATTTTTCGCTCAGACCAAGTATTTCAGATATCATAGTAAGCGACAGGAAAGGATTATGATAATTTTTTTCGATAATTGAAATTACATTTTGTACGGTTGTGTTTTTATTTGACTGAATATGAAATATGTTGAAATCATTTTTCAGTTTTTTAAGTGTTCTGATCATGATTGTGGCAGTTTCGTCGTTGTTGTAAGCTGTACTTATCTTCTGATATATATCATAGTAGTTCGAAGTTATATTTTTTTCAAATTGAAAATATTCAAAGTTTGCGCGTTTAAAAACTGTCATAATAATGTGGATTGAATATCTTTTGAATAATTCAGGGTTATAATTTTTTTCCAGCATATCATTTATAAGGTTATGTACAAATTCGAACATTTCGTCTGTCGGTAATAAAGAAATGTTTCCGATGGAATCAAAGAAATTATTATCGTTAACTGAAAGCATAGGAGGGTTAGTGTTCGAATTTACTATGAACTCATATTGCTTACTTTGTCTGTCTGACATTTTCACGTATCTTTCCAGAATGATACCATTGACATATTGTTTTGTATGGGTATTCATATATTCGAAAATATTAGGTTTATATGGTGTTTCAATGCTGAGTTCTTTGTTGTTTTGTTTGATTGTGGTTATAATTTTCCCGTTTTCAAATGTATTTTTTATTTTGTCGATTTTTTTGTTTGAAGAGGATATCAGCAAAGCAAACTGAAGAATAGCTTCTTCCATTTCCAAAAAGTTAATCTCCTGATTTGCTGTTATGTCAAGTATTGTATCAAAAAATAAATGAGTATCTGATTTGTCTATTGCAAACTTGATTGGAATGTTGCTGTATTGCGCGTAAGGTATAGTATAAATGACTGTTGTATCGTTGCAAGAGAGTGACAGACTTTTGGTATCCGTTTTAATATCAAGATTATTTATATCACCTTTAATTTCGAATCTTATACGAAAATCAGAAGCGGAAATTTTTCCGAATGTGTCATCTAAGTTCGTGTGTAGATTTCCTCTGTTCGTATTGAAAAATATATGTCCGAGTATCAGACCGTTGTCCTGAATGGAGTTCAGCTCTGCTGATGAAAAATCCTGACCGTCACAGAGAACACGTAATCTGAATTCATAAGGTTCTTTTTTATCATTAGATTTTATAAAGCCTATGAGCGGTGTGTGTCTTTTCCAGAATTCGCATCGCGAGAAACTGCCTATGGCATATTCGGGTTGCAGATAATTGGATGCAATATGAGATAGTATAAAAAATTGGTAGTTTGCACCTTTGCTGACCTGTTTTTGTCTGAAATGGTTTGGGTTATTTTTTGTAAAATGCATACGATATTCAAGGGGGCATTTTGTGAATGAAGAATAGTTTTCATCATTCTTGTTTTTGCTTATCATGCCGGAGCCTATGTTCAGAAATTTATAAAATTGCTTTTCTGATATATATGCATTTGCGTTTGATGAAGGACCGGTAAGCTTTTTTATGCCGGGATGGTAATTAAAAGACAGTTCTTCCCATAGCGAGTCGTTCAGAGAGTTGACAATTTCAAGACACACTTTATTCTGAGAATTTCCCTTTATAAGATGAAGAAGAGAAGCAGTAGAATGTATTTCGCTTGGAGCATTATATTCCCAGAATGTACCGTTATATTGAATGGTGGAATAGTAATCATTGAGATTTGCCATTCCGAAATTGAAGTATTCTATCTGATTAAAAAATGTACCGCATACGAGAAATATTGCCGCTGTTTTAAGCAGGTATATACAACCCGAATGAGGAGAGTATTTTTCTTGTGCTAATGAAAATAATGCTCTGTGGCATGCTTGCTCAAGTTTGACTGAAAGCTGAGATGGGAGAGCGTGTTTATAATTGCTGAGAATCTGAAAAAAGGAAAAAACTATTGTCTGAGTTGAGGTTATATCATGAATCAGCTCGTTATCATCAGTTTTCTGCTGCTCGATGTAAGTGGGGAACAGACCGTAATCAGAATGTCTTTTATCTATAATCTGATGTGAAATAATCGTATTCAGTATTTCCTTGGCTGTATTGATGCTGCTCTCAAAATGTGAGTCAATCAGTCTCATAGCATATTCTGCTGAATCGGGAAGAGAATGGGCTGTAAACGTTTCGTTATAAAGTCCGATGTTGTATTGACGGATATTATCAAAATAAAGTAATTTCACTTGAGGGTTGTATCTTTTTGTTAATTCTTCAAGTGTTTCATGGTTGGAAAAGGCAGATAAGAACATATGTACAATCCTTTCTTAATTGCGATTTTTGCATCTTTTGTCAATATCTCCATTATTTTATAATAAAAAATAACGTTTGTCAAGCGGTATTATAATAATTTTAATAAAAATTTCTTATTTTTACTTATAAAAAATGACAGGTGGAAAAGTGCAATATTGCGATTAATGTGTCTTGACAAAATATATTGTATTGCATTATAATGTAATTAGAGAAGTGGAAGGGGATGATGTCTTGAAAAGAATCACATTGTTTACATGTATGTCAATAATTCTTTTCAGCTTTTGCGCAGAAGCGGCAACGAATTCCGATTTTGATGCAATGTCATCAAATCTTGTCGGACTGAAAGAAAAAATTGATTTATGTGAGAAATCAGGTATACCGACAGATACTGAAAGAGTCAATTATACAGTTATCGAAAAATTCATAGATTACGGAAAAGAAGATTTATTAAACGGATATACAGAAAGAGCGGATTACACGCTGAACTGTCTTAATAATCTTTATAATGAGGCGGATGAAAGTCTCTCCGCATATCTCAGCAGTGAAAAAGAAAGTTACGGTACGAACAGATACGTATCGGGAAATATAGAAAAGAACAATCTGTCTTTTGTGTCAGAGATAAGTAACACTAAAACAGGAAGAGCAGGAACGGGTAATATTTTTCTGACAGGCTTCATGGGTGGAATATCGGGAGACCTTGAGAAAATGACCGATCTGGGGATGAATATGATATCTGTAGAAAACGGTGTCTGGGATGTTATTATTCCATCGGGCGGTGGTTTGTACGGAGGATATGTGATATCTTCGGGAACTGATTCCGCAAAAGCATACCGTGAAACCGGAACAGGGCAAAACTCCTCTGCTTCACTCAGATTCAGCAATCTGGGGGGAAGTGTTTCTGTAACTAAAAAGCTGGCGATTGAGCCGGGTACCGAATATGAAGTCGGGTGTGTAAGTAGAAACATAAGCGGAGAAGGTGTAATAATTTCTACAGGATATACTGCTGATGCGGCAATAAAAAATACGTCTTCGCGTTTTGCATCAACTAAGGTAAGCTTTAATTCGGGAGAAAATGAAAGTCTTACGATAGTTATTACTTCAAAAAATGTTGGAGAAAATATAATAGATAATTTATTTGTGCGTAAAAAAGGTACTTATGATAATATACTGATTAACGGTGATTTTGAAACTGATATCATCAAGTGTAACGGATATGACATAGATTGTGGTGCTCTCGATGAAACTGTCAGAATTATTGAAAAGGCAGAACAGCTTAATATTGCAGTTGATTTACTTATATCACCGCATTATTTTCCGCCGTTCATTCTCGCAGAAAATGCGGAGTATGTTCATGGCGGAAGCGGATTTGGAAGCGGCGGTGCGGAATGGAGTAAACAGCGCATACGTGATGTTATGTGCGATTATGTAGACGCAGTGGCAAAAACAGTGAAGGGGTGCGGTGCACTTAAAAGTATATGTCTTATGAATGAACCGATGTTTAACCTTATGTACAGCAACAATAATGATATACTTTCTTTATGGCACGCATGGATTGAAGAGAAATACGGAGACCGTGAAACTGTCGGAAGCAAGCATGGTACTACGTATAAATCAATATCTGATGTGCCGATTCCGACAGAAATTCAGCAGACTCAGCTGTTTTATGACTGGAAGAGCTTCAATGAAGAATTTTTTGCCGATTTTCACAAAATGCTTGCAGACAGAATAAAAGCAGATATACCTGATATATTAATACATACAAAAATGGTGGATTACATGTCAAGGATTGAAAGCGATTATGAATACAGCTTCCTTTTAACGGGAACGGAAGCAAATCTGTTTTCGGAATTTTCAGATATTCACGGAAATGATGCTCATGCGTATATAGAACCGGGGCATATGTACCGTATGCAAAGCAAGCTTCAATGGTACGATTACCTGACAACAGTTGATAATAAACCTATATTTAACTCTGAAGACCATATAATAATGGATCAGTCAAAAATATATGATTACAGACAGGCAAGACACGTTGCATGTGATATATGGCAGGGTGCACTTCATGGCAGAAGTATATCAACAATATGGGTGTACGGAAGAACATACGATGAATCGAGTCTTCTGATGGACAGTATCCTTAACCGTCCTGACTGCGTGGCGGCTGTCGGAAAAACAAATATAGAACTTAACCGTGTATCAGATAAAATTGCAGAGCTTCAGAATACGAATCCGGAAATAGGAGTTGTATTCAGTACGGCCTCAAGAGTGTACAACAGAAACTACATGAACTGTCTTTATACAGCATATGAAGCGGCAAATTACAGTGGTTTCCGGGTTGCTGTTCTTGATGAAAAGGCACTTTCGGAAGGTAAGGCTGATATGTGCAAGGTAGTTATTCTTCCGGACACAAAGTATATGTCGGAGGATAGTGTTGAAGCTCTTGCTGCATATGTAAAAAATGGTGGAAAGATTATAGCACTTGGCAATAGTTGTCTGAGATATGATGACTATAAGAAAGGTATTTCATCAACATTAAAGTCAGCTGTTCTTGGCGAAGCAGTAAGATTTTCAACAAGCTATGACTGGTATCAGCTTACATCTCCTTCTGCTGATGAAATTCTCGGAAGCATAAGAGAGATTATTCCGAATGAAGTCAAAATCGTAGATTCTTCTACGGGTAAAGAAATGACCGATATAGAATACCGATGGATTGATGACGGACGTGGAAAGGTTATCAATCTATGCAGATACAACTGGACAGACGGTGCTGATGTCGATATATACATTAACGGTAAAAAAACGGATTATTTATATGATGTTGTAAACGGTAATGAACTGAGTGGTGTCACGGTTGACGGTTATACACCTGTTCTCCTGTATGCAGAAGCTCCTGCAGATATTACTGTCAGTAACGGAAGGGTTACAGCTGAGAATGTGTCGGAGGACGATAAAATAATTCAGGCAGTTTATGATAGTGACGGAAAAATGGTGAAATGCTCTGTATCACCTGCTAATGAAAAGACTGATGTTTTAATAAAAAATAGCGGACAGAACCTGAAGATTATGGTTTGGGATAAAATGATGAAACCGCTGACAGAGAGTGTAAATAATTAGGAAAGGGAGATGTTCAGATGAGAAAGAAAACAGCAGGTATTCTCCTTGTTGCGACAATGCTGAGCGGAACTACATCGTTTGCCGATGTAGAATCAGTGAAGCTTATAGGAGACACTTGTGTGACATCCGGGACCGTGCAAAATGGAGAGTCGGTCAGTGTTATGATTACGAAAGCCGGAGCTGTTCCGGTTGATAATGATAATATTATAAGTATTGGATGGTTGTATAATCAGAAAGCAGGGGAGTTCACACATTCGCTTGAATTGGAAGATGAAGTTCTTAACGGAGTGGATAAAATAACCGTATTTGTCAGAGTTGGCGAAAATGAGATTAAAAAATATGATTTTGAATATATTAGTCCAAAAGTAATAACAGAATTGATTTCAAAGCTGAAAAAAGCATCCGATGCAGATGAGATAAAGAGTATTATTGATGATTCTGATAACGACAAAATATTTGAGAGGATGGGGCGTGATAAAAAGCTCTGGAATGACTGCGATAAGGATAATGCGTCAAAAATAATTTATTCTCAAAGAGAATCTTTTGGTGATAATCTGAAAGTTGTATCAGATGTATTTACTATTGCGGTGAAGCTCAGCGGATTTGATGGAGATGTAGAGGAGATAAATAAGCTATCCGAAGTGAAGTATGGAAATATTAAATGGGATGACATTAAAGGCGACAGTAAAAAAGCGACATGGATTTCCGGATACCTGAAAAATATTGGATTTTTTAAAGATATGACAGCGTTCAATGCTGAATTCGGAACAGCAAATGTTATTTCTGATATTAACAACGTTTCCGGGTATGCTGCATTAAAAACAATAATAACAGATAATGCTGACCTGCTTGGTATAAAAAAGCAGAGCTACTATTCGTATTACAGCGATAACGAAACAAAAGTTTTAAAAGCGTTATACTCAATTATAAATAAGGACAAGGTCAAATCGATTGATGATTTTAATGATAAGATGGACGATGCTGTTGATAATGCTAAAAACAGCAAATCGTCAAATTCATCTGTATCGTCAAGCTCAGGTGGCGGTGGAGGTGGAGGAAACCGCGGGACCGGAGTAGTAGTTCCGACGGGGACACCGACTATGGGAAATGCAACTGTACCGGAAGCTGTACCGCAACAGATTTTTACTGACGTTTCAACTGCACACTGGGCAGTGTCTGATATATCAGAGCTTAAGGAAAAAGAGATAATAAACGGATATGATGACGGCAGCTTCAGACCTGACAGTAAGGTTACGAGAGAAGAATTCGTTACTATGATAATAAAGGCAACCGACACACAGACTCTTGGAGGCTCAACACCGTTCCGTGATGTCGTCTATGGTTCATGGTATGCACCTTATGTAACAACAGCATACAGAAACGGTATGGTAAACGGCGTTGAAGTAAATGAATTCGGACTTGGCAGGGAAATTACAAGGCAGGATGCGACGGTTATTCTTTCGAGACTGATAACCGTAGAATCAGTAGCTAAAACAGAGTATACAGGATATAATGATGAAAATCTGATTTCTGATTATGCATCAGAACCTGTAAGGAAAATGTCTGAACTTGGAATAATCAGGGGTTTTGATGGGATCTTTCGTCCGACAGATTCTATAAGCCGTGCTGAAGCAGCGGCTATAATTTGCAGATTTATGAAATTACAGTCAGAGGAGGTGGTTTAATGAAAAAAGTTTTATTATTATTTCTGAGCTTGACGGTAATTATATCGGCTATGGCGGTGAATGTATATGCTGAGGAAATGTCAGGAACGTCTTTTGAAGCTTCAGTGATGAGAGGTCTTCATATTCTTGATGAAGCAGATGTGAACAATCCTGATGTAGAGGTTACAAGAGGTGAATTTGTAAGAATACTCATGGGAATGATTGATGCTCCTGTATCGGCCGTGTCGGATATGGAAATTCCTTTTGCAGATATCAAAAAAGGAAAAACATATACTGCATCGGTGTTGTATGCCGCAAGTCTCGGATATGTCATAGGCTATGGTGACGGAAACTTCTATCCGGATAAAACAATGACTGTTCAGGAAGCGGCGAATGTTATTCTTAACGTTGCAGGTTATGCTGTTTCGGCAGAGGCTTCCGGAGGATATCTGACGATAGCGCAGAGTGAGGGCTTGCTTGACGGACTTTCGGCCGGTAATACTCTTACAAATAAGGACTTGTCGAAAATCCTTTATAATGCTCTTACCGTTACCGTTATGGAAATTAAATTCAGCGGCGGTCAGAGTCAGGTTGAGAAAACAAATATTCCGTTTATGGAAAAGTATATGAATCTTGTGCGTTACAGAGGAATAATTACTTCTACATATTTTACTTCTCTGGAGGGAAATACAACCTGTGGTGAAGGGAATATCACTATCGGTGATATGACGATTGCGAATGGCTATGATAAAGCTGTAAACTATCTCGGATATAAGGTTGAAGCTTATTCTGAGCAATACAAAAGCGGAGATGAAGAAATTATCTTTGCAGTGCCGTATAAAACAAATGTGACAGAAGTAAATTGCGAAGATATAACAGGCAGTGTGTCAGAAACCATTCTGAAATATCAGGGCGAGAATGATTCAAGAGAAAAAACTGTAAGAATTTCACTTGAAGCTGATAAAATACTGAACGGTAAAGCATCCCCCGAATGTACAATGGCAGAACTTACGGAAGACTGCAGTACCATATTGTTTATCGACAATAACAACGATAAAATTGCTGATGTAGTATTTGCATATAAATACAGTCAGATGTATGTTAGTAATGTTTCATTAAGGGACAGTGTTATATACGGAAAATATACCTTCAGCGGTGCTGTTCAGGTGCTTGACCTTGAAAAAGCCGATAAGGTTTCGATAGTGAAAGATGGCAAACCGGCGCAGCTTGGCGATATGTCTGAAGATGATATATTAACGGTTACTGATACAACATTCGGTGGTATAAGAGAGGTTTCAATTAATGCAAGCAGCAAAAGAGTAACAGGTACTGTTACAGGGATAAACAGTGTTGAGGACCTTGTTTATATTGATAATACCGAATACAGAAAGTCTAAGCTTTATAAGGCAGCAATTTCCGGAAAAGATCCGAAGGCAAAAAATATTGTAATTGGTACAACAGGTACATTTTACCTTGACAGTCGTGACAGAATTGTTGCAATTGAAATAAGTTCGACTGCGAAAAAATACGGTTATCTTAAGAAATTTTATATTAACGAAGATGTTGAAAACGATATCAGTATGAAAGTGCTTGGAGAAGACGGAGACTGGCAGCTTTATAAACTTCGTCAGAAAATAAATATCGACGGCTTGCAGTACAGCTCTGATAAGGTGCTTGAAGCATTGGGTGACGGTAGCTTCGTTAAGCCACAGCTTATTGCATTTGAATTAAACTCTGACGGTATGGTAGTAAAAATAGACAGTGGTGAGGAATCAGACGATACAACAAGAGACGATTTGTGTTACAGAAAGTTTGAGTCAATAGTTTACAGAAGTGCAAATCAGTCGTTTGACTCGGAATGTTATCTTACAGGTAACACGGTAAGCTTTATGATACCGGCACTTTTTACTGACGATTCAGGGATAGCTCGCAGATATACCGACCGGGAAATTGCAGGAATGGACGATAAATTTTTTGTTGTAAAAAACGGAAGTGTTTACAGTGATTGGGGAATATATTCGTTTTATGCATATAATGTGGATGAATTCGGAGAAACAAAACAGATTATGATGGAAACCACTGTTGAAGATGTTGGGCAGTTCAGCACGGGTAATTTCCTGTTTTCGAAACTCAGATATGTTATCGGTACAGACGGAAGTGAACAAATTTCAATTGAAGGTCTTCACGGTACAAATATTTCCGCATCGGCAACTGTAAACAGTGATGTTATCGTTTTTGACGAAAATGGCGAACGTGTGACAATTGATTATATCGAGCGTGGTGATTTGCTCAATCTGTATTTTGATGTTGACGACAATATCTACAGAATTAATGTGGAGTGCAAGGCACAAAACAGGGCGAAAAGTGAATATCAGTATTCGCTTCACGAAAATCCTGTTATTCTTTCGGGTGAAATAGTGAACATTGATAGGGAAAGAGGATATATAATTCTCGATGACGGTCTTCCGAAGAAAAAAACACTTAAGGTTTTCCTTGAAAAGGTTTCAATTTATGTTTGTGAGCTTGACGCAAAAGGGGGAATTAAAGCCGGGAATATAAATGATGTTATGAATGGTGATTATGTGCTTATAAAAGGCGGAATGTCAAACTTTGACTTTATTGTCATTTATAAATAGTGTTTGTTTTATGTATTAAAATATATTAAATAATTTAAGGAGGGCATAAAAATGCTGAAGTTAAAAAAACAAATTAGTGTATTGCTCGCATCTGTAATGATGCTGGCGAGTGCCGGAGCTATTACGGTACAGGCTGAGGATTACATCTATCCTGATACGACAGATGTAATAAATGGTGTTGAAGTAATCGAAGAAGGACTTGACGAATACTGGGTAAGAGCTAATCCGTGGAACGACCATTATGCATGGCTTTACCGTACACATGAAGCATACGAAGGAAACGGAGCTATGCTTGTTCAGTCACGTTCAACAGATAATGCATGGGCGGCAAACTGGAAGAATGATAAAACCGGAATGACGGCGGGAGTACAGTACAAAATAGAATATTATGTAAAGCCTGTTGTGCAGATAAACGGAGAATATACACTACCGACAGCGTTCAGATATTATCACGATTATACTGTACTTGGAGCAACGGTTTACGATACAGAAACGGGTGCTGAGGTTACAGGGGCGTATGAAAGTAAATGGTACAGACTTGAAAGCGTGTTCACAGCAACAGCCGATATGGTAACAGACTGGTGCGGATTTTCACTCCCTGTAAGTCCGGGCGAAGTGTATATTATAGATAATATTTCTATGTATGCAAATACGGGAACAGAAGAAGAACCTGTATGGTCAGAACTTGCTGACAAAATCGGTGTATATAACGGTGATTTTGAAACAGGAATAAGCATTGTAAGAGGACTTGATCCTGAAAATGTAAGAGTTGAAAACTCTGTTGGAGCAATATCAATCAGCTGGACAAATCCGCAGGAACAGAAAACAAAAATTTACAATGGTGATGTTCTTGTTGCAACTGCAAATGAAGGTGAAACATCAATAACACTTTCAGAACTTGATATGGCACAGAAATATGTTCTTACAGTAAAAGGTGCTGTCGGGAATCTTGAATCAAAGGGTGTAACGGTAGATGTTGAGCCTTATATAACAAAATATCCTGATACAACAGCTGTGATAAACGGTATTGAAGTAATCGGAGAAGGACTTGACGAATACTGGGTAAGAGCTAATCCGTGGAACGACCATTATGCAAGGCTTTACCGTACACATGAAGCATACGAAGGAAACGGAGCTATGCTTGTTCAGTCACGTTCAACAGATAATGCATGGGCGGCAAACTGGAAAAATGATAAAACAGGAATAACAGCAGGAACACAGTATAAGATTGAATACTATGTAAAACCTGTTTCGCAGATAAACGGAGAATATACACTTCCGATTGCGTTCAGATATTATAATGATTATACTGTACTTGAAGCAAAGGTTTACGATGCAGAAACAGGTGCAGAGGTTACAGGCTCATATGAAAGCAAATGGTACAGACTTGAAAGCGTGTTCACAGCAAACGACAGCACAGTGGCAGACTGGTGCGGATTTTCACTCCCCGTAAGTCCCGGTGAAGTATATATTATAGATAATCTCGCAATGTATGCAAATACAGGAGCAGAAGGAAATAATGTATGGACAAAGCTTGCAGATAAAATCGGTGTATATAACGGTGATTTTGAAGCGGGTATAAGTATTGTAAGAGGAAGAAACCCCGAAAACGTTAAAGTGGATAACAACACAGGTACAATCATAATCAGCTGGACAAATCCACAGGAACAGAAAACAAAAATCTATAACGGTGATGTGCTTGTTGCAACAGCAAATGAAGGAGAAACATCAGTAACCCTTTCTGAGCTTGATGCTAAGGTTGAATATGAGTTTGTGGTAAAAGGTGCTATAGGCAGTATCGAGTCAGAAGGTGTTACTGTGATATCAAAGCCTTATGTAAACAAGTATCCTGATACAACAGCTGTAATAAACGGTGTTGAGGTAATCGGAGAAGGACTTGACGACTATTGGGTAAGAGCTAATCCGTGGAGTGACCACTATGCATGGCTCTATCTTACACATGAATCATATGAAGGAATGGGAGCTCTGCTTATTCAGTCACGTTCAACAGATAATGCATGGGCGGCAAACTGGAAAAATGATAAAACAGGAATAACAGCCGGAGTACAGTACAAGATAGAATATTATGTAAAACCACTTGCTAAGATAAACGGAGAATATACACTACCGACTGCGTTCAGATATTATAACGATTATACTGTACTTGAAGCAAAGGTTTACGATACAGAAACAGGTGCAGAGGTTACAGGCTCATATGAAAGCAAATGGTACAGACTTGAAAGCGTGTTCACAGCAAACGACAGCACAGTGGCAGACTGGTGCGGATTTTCACTTCCTGTAAGCCCCGGCGAGGTATATATTATAGATAATCTTGCAATGTATGCAAATACCGGAGCAGAAGGAAATGCTGTATGGACAAAGCTTGCGGATAAAATCGGTGTGTATAACGGTGATTTTGAAGCAGGTATGGTAGTTGATAATACAGCCCCGTACGAAGTTGAAAACTTTAACGCAGTAGCCGGAAACGGAACAGTAACACTTTCATGGGATGCAATTGACGAAACAGAAGTTCCTGATATGGGCGGATATACACTCTGGAACGGAAACGTGAAAATAGCTGACCTTGACAAAACTGTACTGAACTATACTGTTAAAGGGCTTGAAAATGATGTCAGATATACATTTATAATCAGAGCTCATGACGTATGGGGTAACTCAACTGAAGGAACATTTGTAAATGCAACACCTGTTTTCCCTGAATATGAAATCGGAGAGTTCGTAATGGGAGATAAAGTTGTCGAAGGTACAAACAAAGTATCTGTAAAAGTGACAAATAATAAAGTAACAACAGGAATGACAGCACAGCTTATTATCGCACTGTTTAAAAAAGGTGAAGGTCTTATTAAGGCGGAAGTAGGCGAAATAATACCTGTATCCGTTGGTAACAGTGCAAATGTTGAATGTTCAATCACTATAGACGATATAGACGCTTATGATTATGAGCTCAGAGCGTTTCTCTGGGATTCTGATGCGGGAATGAGACCGTATACAGAACAGGTTGTAATCGGCGAGTAATTTAATTAGCATTATTATCCCTCTCTGTTGTTCTAAACGGAGAGGGAAGATAGAAATGGAGATGAATATATGATCAAAAAACTTATTTCTGTTTTGCTGGTAACTGCCGGTATAAGCAGTTTTATCACACCTGTTTCTGTTTCTGCAATTATTCAGACTCCTGCCGGATGGGAAATTCATAACAACGGTAATCAACAGCTTGAAGCAGTAATTGATACTGAAGAAAAGCATAGTGGAAATGCGTCTTTACGTATGTCATACAAGACTGAAGGCGGAGATAATGTATATGCTCAGCTTCGTAAATACATTAATGTTGAGCCTAATACATCATATACATATTCCATGTGGGTAAAGGCGAATAAAATAAACGGTATTCAGACCATGATTTCATGGGGGACGAGATACGGTCTGGACAGCCTCGGAAAAACTTACGGATGGAAGAAATTTGAGTTTTCGTGGTATTCGGGAAACCGTACGCAGGCGGAGTTTCAACTTGTAATGAATTCATCATTTGATAAAGTATGGATTGATGATATAAAGTTCTGCAAGGAAGGAACAGATACCAATTTGATTGATAACCCAGGTTTTGAGACTGATGTTGTTGTCAATGTTCCGTCAGATAGCACGGAGAATGCTGATGCTGAAAAAGAAGATTATGACTTGACAGCAGAAATAAAAAGCAGAGAAGACTCCGGAAAAATATTTCTTGATAACAGATATCTTCCTGTATTAAAAACGAATAATAAGGCTATAGACGGAAATTCTTCAGACTGGGAAAATGAGGTCGGAGTAACGGGCGGTAATGCTGATGTTACAGGAACATTTAAAACAGCATATGATGAAAAATATCTTTATCTGTATGTTGAAACTCCTGATGATAAGCATATGGCGATTACTGAAGGCACAGGGAACTGGGTGCAGGACAGTATTCAGTTTGTAATCGGTTCTACTGATGAAATGTACGGAAGACAGGTTAATGCGTCTTTTAAAGAAAATGGCCCGATGTATTTCTATTCAGAGCAATGGCATGAGGCGGATTATCAGGAAATAAAAAGCTTCGGAATGCATGACGGTACCGTGTCTGTATATGAAATTGCAATTCCGTGGGAGTTGACAGGCACTGATTATAACAGTGATAATCTTCTTCTTAATGTTCTTATAAACGATGATGACGGTGCAGGGAGAAGATACTATGAATTTGCTTACGGAATAGGAACTACAAAGATAAATAAGGATTTCATACATATATATTGTGTTAAGGATAAGGAAAATTCCGGATTTATATCAGTTCCGTCAACGGTTAAGACTGATGTTGATAATCTGTGCAGATTTCTTGCTGTAAATAATTCTGATGAAGAAAAGACTTTTACTATCAGCACACCGGATGGAAAAAACGAAAGAACAGTTCCTGCTCACGGGGTTTGTGTTGAAAAGTTTACAGTTAATTTTAAAGAAAGCGGAAATACGGAAATAAAAGCAGGAATAGCTTCGGAACAGAATCTTGAAATTGTTAAAACGGTAGATGTTGAGCGCAGTGAAGAGAGAATATTAAGTGATGCTGAAAAAATTAAAAATGTATGTATTCCTGAACTGAAAAGGTTGATTGGAGAGTGTAAAGCAAAGGGAATACCGGTAGATTATGAAATTTCCGGCTGTTCGCATCTTGAGAATTATATTGATATAGTATATGAAGATATGGAGCATAAGCTTGCTTTCAGAGCAGACTATATACTTAATTCTCTTTTCGATATTTATGAAACAAATAAATCGAATCTTGAAGCGTATATTTCAGGTGAAAAGGAAGCGAAAACAACGTACAGATATGTTACATCGGAGCATTCTGTTTCGGGACAGTCAATTTTTGCGGATATGAGAAATTCAAAGACCGGTGAAATTGAAAAAAGACCTGTTTATTTTATGGGTTATAACGGATTCGGACAACCGGAGCCTGTAGATTATCTGAATGATATGGGATTTGAATCATATGCCGTTGAAATCGGAATAGATTCACTTATAATTCCGCCTGATGCGTCATCAGGATGGACAACGCTCAATCAGAAGGCAGAAACAACATGTAAAATTGTATCCGAGGATGCGACAGGTTCAAACGGAGTGCTTGAAATAACTTCAAAATCTGCGGCTGAAGCGAATAAGTATCTGCAGTTTTATCAGCCGTATTACCTAAAACCCAATACCACTTACGAATTCGGACTTAAAGCAAAAAGCGAAAATGTAAGCGCACTGTGGTTTGCGATAGGTGGCTGGGATACGGAGAGAAAATATATAGATGACGGTACATACGATTGGAAATCATATGATTTTGAGTACACCACATCTGAAGACAGAACACGTTTTGAGTTCTTCATTTTCCTTGACGGTATGGCTGACAGAGTATTTATTGACGATGTTTATGTCCGCGAAAAAGGGACTGATAACAATCTTCTTGTAAACGGAAACTTCGAATACGGAAGAAATGCCGAAGTCTATAAAGGAGTTAAGTTTATAGAAGAACCGGTTGAAAAATTTACCAAAATTCTTGACAATGCCGCCGAAAAAAATATTTCCGTACAGTTTCAGATAGCTACGCATTATTGGCCGTGGTTTACTCTGGACGGACATAGTGATGCAGGTATAATCGGACATTTTACCGGGAATGTAAACTATACGCATGACAGAGTAAGGGAAATAACAGAATATTATCTTAAGAATCTTCTTGAGATTATAAAAGATAAGCCTGCGTTAGGAGGTATAATTCTCGGAAATGAACCGGGATACTGTACAATGAATAACCCCGGTTTTTATGAACCGTTATATGTCGAATATCTTAAGTATATATATAAAGGTGACATATCCAAGCTTAACAGAAATTACGGTAGTAATTATACTTCGTTTGAACAGGTTACCTTTGACGAAGTGCGTCAGGGTGATACACAGGAATGGCTGACGTTCGGAATAGAACTCAGTCATATAGAAAAAACACCAATGTTCTATGACTGGATGAACTTTAATTATGAGGTGTATGCTGACTGGGCAACATTTATGTATAATACTGTTAAGAAATATGCTCCTGATGTTAAAGTACATATAAAACAGCTTGCAGGTACATGGAGATATGAGCATAACTATTTCAGACAGTGGCTCAGAAATGGAGTAAGAGCTGAGAAGCTTGCGCCTGTAACTGATTATAACGGCTGTGATGCTCAGGGTATTCTGAACAATGAGGAACAAAGCATTCTTACAAAAATGCGCTGGTATGATTATCTGACTTCAATTGATAATGCACCTGTAGTAAACTCGGAAGACCACTCAATTCCTGATGGCTCGGATAACTATTCACCAGAAGTTGCAATCTGGGCAGGTGCAACTGTATGGATGGGTGCACTTCACGGATGCAGTATTAATAATACATGGGTATGGGCGAATGACTATAATGAAATGTCTCTTTATGGCTCTGTAAGAGTGAGACCTGATGCGGCATATGCACAGGCAACTTCTGTAATGGATTTGAATCGACTTGCTATGGAAGTAAATGCACTTACAAGCTGTCAGGCTGAGGTTGCTGTTATGGATTCACTTTCATCACAGGCAGAAGACAGAATATTTGAAAATGTGTCGTTCAATGCATGGCAGTCAGTTATATACAGCGGTCAGAGATGTGATTTTGTAACAGAAAAACAGGCATCTGAAGGAAAGCTTAATCAGTATAAGCTTATAATTGTTCCGAAATGTGACCGTGTAAGCCTTTTAACAATTGAAGCACTCAGAAGCTTTATTGCAAACGGTGGAAGAGTTATAATGCTTGGTGAAAACTGCCTTGAAAATGATGAGTACGGGAATCCGTATGAAGAACAGCTTTATGTTGATGTAAAGGCGGCATCGAGAATAGTTCCTATCTCTTATCAGGGACTCGCAATGACATCACCTTCAAATGAAGAAATGCGTGATATGCTGACCGAAGAGTACGATAGACTCGGAATTACCAATGTGAAACTGATTGACACAGCTACGGGCAAGCTTGTGTATGATGTTGAATGGGAATCAGTAGTATATGACGGGAAAACAATTATTAATGTTAATAATTATAACTGGAACAGTCTCCCGACGGTAGCGGTTGAAATCAACGGAAAGAGAGCTTCTGAATTTACGGAACTCAGAAGCGGAGATGTTAAAAACGGTACAATAGAGCTTAAGCCTTATGAACCGGTACTCATTAGCCTGAATAATCAATAATAAATTGAATTTATAATTATATTGTGTTTTTTACGGAAAATCCCCTTAGGATAGTCTTGAAATGTTTTGCTGTTTCAAGTGTCTGTTCTAAGGGGATTATATCATTTTGAACTATTTTAAATGTTCTTTTTACGGTATTCAAGAGGTGTGATATTGTATTTTTCTTTAAACAATCTTTGAAAATGTTTGGTACTGTTAAATCCGGATTCCCGGGCGATTTCTGTTACTGTATCTGTTGCTGTGACGAGCATATTGCATGCGTTTTTTAACCGTATGTCGTTTAAGTACTGCGAAAAACTGCATCCGAGTGTTTCCCTGAACAGGGAGCAGAAATATTTTTCCGAAAGGAATATTGTATCCGCAACATCCTTTACCTTTATATTCTCACGGAAATGCTTTTGTATGTATAAAACAGCATGAGGAATAAGATGAACCGCTTTGCCGGAGGGACGGAAGAGAGGGTTGTCTACCATTATGCCGTTGTTTAAAATATTCATAATAAGAAACTCAAGTATTTTTGTTGTGTACAGCTTGTTATTTGTAAGAGATTTATCAAAGTTTTTTTCAAGCTCATTAAAAATACCTGCATACCATTCTATTTGTTTTTCGTCAGGGATAACTACAGCGCTTTTTGAACCTGAAAGCTGCGAAATAACTTTTTCCGATTCTAAATGCTCAATATTAAACTGAATATTAAATCCTTCAAAAGTCGGCTGAATGACATCGAACGAATGCATTGAAGCAGGAGAAATCAGGGATATTATGCCATGCTTGAACTGATATGTGGTACTGTCGATTGTTGTTTCACCTTCGCCGAGATTCATTTCGAGCTCATAAAAATCATGCCAGTGAAAAGAAACGGTATTGTACGGCTTAATACGGTGGACATATCCGACTTTTGTGATATTCTGAAAGTTTTTTCTGAAACGGCTTTCAGTTATTTTTTTCTTATTTTCATTTTTCATCTAAAAATACCCCCTTTCTTTATCTTATAGGTAATTATATCTTATTTTTATTATAATGTCAATCTGATTTGTAAAAAGGTGACATGAAAAAATACTTTTTATCACTAATATATAACAAATTATCACCCAATGGATACAATTTTATGATATAATAAAATCGAAATAAGTCAGAAAAGAGAAAAAATATGAAGTTGAGGAATGATTTTGTGAAAAGCAATATTTTTATAACAAGAGAACAGATTGAAAAAATGAAGAAAAATAGTGATGAGCATTTGCAGAAGCTTATCACACAAGCTATCAATATTGCTGATGAAGCTCTTGAAACGGAAGCTCTTACCGAAGAAAAGGTAAGATACAACGGTGATGAAAACCATTATCAGAATCAGCATGAGTATTATTATAATGCAACAAGACCGTTTGTAAAATATATGCCGTATCTTGGATTTGCATACTATTATACTGATGATAAAAAGTATTTCGATAAAGCACGTGAGTTTATGCTTATGTATGCAGGGTACGAAAGATGGCACGGTAAAGGTTGCTATGGACGTGCCGAGCTTGTAACCGAAGCATTCTGTACCGGAATGACCTACGGATACGAATTTTTTAAGGATATTCTTGATGCTAAAGAAAGAGAGTATATTGTAAAACGTACATATGAGCTTGGTATAGAGCCTATTCTTGAAGACTGGCTTCTGCCGGGGAAAAGATTAAATGCACTTGATACTATGGGGCATAACTGGTGGTCACTTTGTATTATTCCTGCCGGAATTGCGGCTATTGCCATGTCAGAAGATATTGAAACTGCTGACGAAATCGCAAAAATTGTAATGAAGGGTGTGCATGAATTCCTGAATTATAAAGGAAATCCGATAGATGCAAAGCCTATGAACTATGATAACGGCGGATATTATGAAAGTATCGGATATAATACAATAGGCAAGTGTGCGGAATATCTTAAGTATTATAGAGAGTTTTTAGGTGAGCCGGAATTTGATGACAGTGATATATATATAAAATCGGCAGATTATTATATTAATACATTTTACCCGTCACAAGAAGGTATACTTCGTGTGCCGTTCGGTGATGACGGAGGAAAGGGTGTTCTTAAAACAGAAGTATTCCGACTCCTTGGTGCAGGCTTTGAACTGCCTGAACTCAGGTGGTATGTTAAGCAATGCAAACGCCATGATGATATTATGGTTGACATTTCTGAGCTTTTATATTATAATGAGATATACAATGGTGAAGCGAAAAAGCCTGATACAAGAAGTGTTGTATATGAGAATATCGGGTGGGCGATTTTTCGTGACGGGTTTGACGATGATTCAAATATGCTTGCAGTTAAATGCGGAGATACATGGAATCATGCTCATGCAGATGCAGGAAGCTTCGTGTTTTACAAAAAAGGCAAGCCTGTGTTTGACGAAGAAAGCGGTGTGTATTACGGAACCGGTGCATATCACGGATATATAGTAACGTCAAAGGCACATAATGTAGTTCTTTATAACGGTGAAGGACAACATCACCTTGATATTCATAAGCACGCACGACTTAAAGGCAGACTTTATAATTTTGTAAATCAGGACGGATTTAAGTATGTTGCAGCTGACCCGACAGGGCCAATGGGTAGATTTTTCAGACGGCATCTGAGACATTTTTTGTGGCTTGATGATTTTGTCCTTATATATGACGATATAACTGCGTATGAACCGGGCGAGCTTTCATTTCTGCTTCATGGCGATGAAGAATCATTTAAAATGCTTACACCGTGCAGTGCTGAGAAAAAAGTAATCTATACAAACAAGGAAGTAAATGAAGATAAAAATGTTACATTCGATGAGATAAAAGATGTTAAGACCGCTGAATGTATGGTCTACAGTGTTAAAACGGATGATGAATGCAGAGGAAAGTTCGTAGGTGTGATTCCTGTAGATGAAAAGCTTGTACCTGAGTTTGAAGAAATAGAATACGGATATAAAATAAAATGCGGAGATACAAAAGTATATATTAATCTCCTGAGCGACGGAAGGATAATGCATCAGAACTGTATAAATGTTATGGACGGTATCGAAACCGATGCTGTAATTCTTGTTGATAAAAAAGGAAAGTACGGTGTTGTTAACGGTAGTATGGTAAGAAAAGACGGAAAGTCATATCACGATACCTTTGCGCGTGCTAATGGATGGGTAGATTAAGGAGAGACGGAATGTTGGATGAAGCAATAGAATTTTCGGTAAATAAAGTAAGGAAGCTCGCGGAGGATTTTGTTGATAAATTTCCTGCAGAACAGAGCTGTGATTATACATATACTGCCCTTGAAAATGCGTCATGGGTAGAGGGATTCTGGACAGGTATGCTATGGCTTTCTTATGAGTTTACTGAAGATGAGAAGCTTAAAGAAATTGCAAAAGGGCATATAGATATTTTTAAGAAACGCATTGATAACCGAATTGGGGTTGATAATCATGATCTGGGATTTCTCTACAGCCTTTCATGTGTTTCCGCTTATAAACTGACAGGAAATACAGTTGCTCGTGATGCGGCTCTTTCAGCGGCTGATTTACTGATTAAGAGGTTTCAGGAAAAAGGTGAATTTATTCAGGCATGGGGAGAAATAGGAGAAAGAGAGAACTACAGGTTGATTGTGGATTGTCTTCTGAATATTCCTCTTTTGCACTGGGCAACTGAAACTACGGGAGATAACAAATACAGAGATATAGCGGTAAAGCATCTTAAAACGACAGTAAGTGTTGCAATACGTGAGGACTTTACTACATATCATACATATTATTTTGATCCTGATACAGGAGAGAAGCTTCACGGGGTAACGCATCAGGGATACAGTGACGATTCGTGCTGGGCAAGAGGGCAGGCATGGGGAGTATACGGACTGGCACTGGGATATGCTTATACAAAGGATGAAAGACTTATTTCTATTTTTAATAAGGTTACTGAATGTTTTCTTTCTAAGTTACCTGAAGACAATGTTCCGTACTGGGATTTGATATTTACAAGCGGAAACGAACCAAGAGATACATCTGCGGCTGTTATTGCTATGTGTGGAATACTTGAAATGAATAAACATCATAAGAATGATAAGTTTATGGATATGTGCCTGAAAATTATGAAGAGTTTATGTGATAATTACATTACGGATGAAAGGTCAAACGGAATTTTAACCGATGGGATGTATGCCAGAACACGTGGGGATAATCCTGAATGCAATATATGGGGAGATTATTTCTTTATGGAAGCACTTATGAGAATAAAAAATCCTGATTGGAAAATGTATTGGTAATTAAAAATTTCAGACATATATAAAAATTACTGGTGAGACTTGAAAAATTATAACAAATGTGTTAGACTAACAGAAAGAGACAAAAGGAGATTTGGTATTATGAATAAAATAACTGTTGATTTTTCGAAAAACAATGGATTTATTAAACCGCTTAATGGAGTATGAAATGGTTCCCGGTATTTGACGGAAGGTGTGAAAAAATATGATTAATGTTAACGACTATAGAGGAATGACAGATAATGAAGTTATAGAACATGCTATAAAAAACAAGCAAAAGGACGGTATTGTTATCATACCTCCTCGTGAAAGCAATATAGAACCGGAACGCGCTTTCTGGCTTTTAGACAGAGCAATTTTAATTCCTGAAAATACAACAATAGTTTTACAAAACTGTAAGATTAAGCTTTCTGATAATTGCAGAGATAACTTTTTTAGAACAGCGAATTGCGGCTTGGGTATAGCTTATCCTGAAAGAATTAAGAATGTACATATAAAAGGTGAAGGCTTATGTATTTTAGAGGGAGCAGATCATCCAAGAGCAACGGGTGACGGGGGTAAGATTTTAGCTTGCCCGTGCCCTTATGAAACAGAGGATTTATGTAGCTTAGCTGACTGGATTTCAGATGATGATAAAAAAAATGGAAATATTAAGTTTTGGGACAGGCACAGTCATTCCTACGGAACTGATTTTGGAAAAGGAAATGAGTCACAATATGGTGATTGGCGAGGAATAGGTATTTTATTTGCGAATGTCGAGAATTTTTCGATTGAGAATGTCAGAATAGTTGAATCTCATGGATGGGGCATATCACTTGAAGAATGTGCATACGGAAGAGTTGAAAAGATTGATTTTGATGCTTGTATGTCAAAGGTTATA
>JAZULT010000071.1:0-66515 GCA_045603225.1 Clostridia bacterium
AACCCGCATTTGGCTTCGTTTCGTGAATTACGACTACGCATGCATAAGTTCCACTAACCAAATCATAGATTTGGAGTGTCACGTATCTGCATCTAAACTCAATCAGCCCCAAAAGGGGGTGCTGCTTAACGCAACACCCCCGTGTTTTTTTGTTGAAATTTTATTTTAGTCTAGACATTTCCATTTAACTATTGACAAAACAGAATAAATATGGTATAATACAATTAGTTAAAAGATTTAACTAATTGTAGGAGTATTAATATGAAAATATTTAGCAAAGGGTTTAATTTCGGTCAGGACGGGCCGGGAAACAGACTTGTGTACCATTTGCAAGGCTGTAATATGAGGTGTATATGGTGTTCAAATCCTGAGGGGATGATATCAGAAGGCGGAAAAGAATATACTGTAGCTGAAATAGCAGATGAATGTGTACGGAGTAAAATGATGTTTTTCTCAGGTGGAGGAGTCACATTTACCGGCGGAGAAGCAACACTTCAGCATGAGGAATTATTGGAAGCTTTAAAGATTTTGAAGAAAAACAACATTCATACTGCAATCGAAACAAACGGAACTTCAAAAAGACTTAATGAATTGATTACTTACATTGATTATCTTATAATGGATTTTAAGCACTATGACAGCGAAATGCTTAAAAAGTATACAGGTATGGGCAATGAGGTTATAAAACTTAATTTTGAGAATTTTTGTAAAACAGGAAGACAGCTTCATATAAGAATTCCTCTCATAAACGGGATAAATACTGATAATCCCGATGGATTTGCTGAATATTTTTCAAAATATAATACCGATAATACTGTTTTCGAATTTCTTACATATCATGAATACGGAAAAGATAAGTGGAAATCTGAATATAAAGTGAAAGATGGCTTTGTAAGGCCTGAAATGTTAATATCCTTTAATGAAATATTTAAAAAATACAGATTGAAATTAATAAAAACATAAGGAGATGAATTTATGTATAGCTTGTATGAAAAAGGTGAATTGACAGAAATGGCGAAGGCTCTTTTTAAAGAAGAAAGAGCTGTTGACAGACTGGATGGGTGGTTTATTGCGAAAGAAACAGAGATGCTAACGGATGAAAAATATAAAGATATGCATCCTGAGATAAAAAAAGCGTATCTTAACTGCGAGGTTCTTAAAAATATTCCTATATCTCTTAGCGAGCACGCTGTTTTTGTGGGAACACAGCGTGATGCGTTCGCAAAAAGCTATGCACTTATCAATCCTTCTTTTACGGTTGAAGGTTTTTCAGGATATTGTGACCCTATGGCGATTTATAACGATATTGAACCAAATGAAGACTTTACCAAAGAGAGAATTGATAAGGTTCATTCATTTACTGGTGAAACTAAAATGGTTGAAATGCTTAATAAGACATATTCGGAAGCTGAGAATTATACAAAAGAAGTTATATTTTTTGTAGAACAGGTGACGGGACATGTTATTCCTGATTTCAGATATGTACTTAAAAACGGTATTGATGCACTTATAAAAGAAGCAGAATCAAAAAACGGAGAATTTTATGAAGCAGCGGCTATAGCTCTTGGTGGTGTTAAAATTCTTATTGACAGATATATTGAACTTATTTCACAAAAGAAAAAGCTTTGCGGAGAAAAACGTTTAAAACAACTTGAATTTCTTGAAAAGTCACTAAAAAACATCTATTCAGGTGGAGCACAAAATTTATACGAAGCAATTCAACTTTATATTCTTTTGTGGGAAGTAATGTGTATTGAACAGGCTCCGAATCCTTATGCATTCTCTGTCGGAAATGCAGATAGAATTTTTGAACCATACAGAAAAGATTTAAGCAGGGAAGACGCGGCAGAGCTTTTTAAACACTTCCTTGTATTTTATAATGTTGGCGACAGAAGCTGGGCAATTTCTCAGAATGTGCTTATAAGTGGACGTGATATCGACGGAAATGATCTTACCAATACGATGTCGTATGCAATACTTGATGCTTATTATGATATGAATTTGCCACAGCCTATACTTTCTGTAAAGCTTCATAAAAATACTCCCGATAAGCTTTATGAAGAAATGGGTAGATTTTTCTTCTCGGAAGGAGTTCTTACTCCATCGCTGTTTAATGATGATGCTCTTTTTGAGGTGCTTAAGATTAATGGAGTGGAAGAAGAGGATATTCCTGATTATTCTGTTGCAGGATGTCAGGAACCCCTTATAATGGGTAAGGATAACGGAAACACAACAAATAGCTGGCTGAGTCTTCCGAAAGTTCTCGAAATGGTGCTTACAGGTGGAAAATCTCTTATAACGGGAGATACGCTAGTTGAAGTGGAAGAAACGGATATTGATGATATAAGAAATGCATTTTATAAAACTCTTGATATTGTAATTGATAAAATGGTTGAATCAGCAAATTGTGCCTCAATTGCGTTGTCAGAATTGAAAGTTCCTTTCCTGAGTTGTTTTATGGGCGGACTTGAATACGGTGCTGATATGCGTGACACAAAAGTTCAGGGTACAAAGTATAACGGTAGCGGCTGTCTTGTTCACGGACTTACAGTTCTTGCTGATTCCTTTATTGCTATTGATGAATTTGTGAAAAAGTATCCTGACGGCAAGGAAACCCTTGTAAATGCGCTTAAAAACAATTTCGAAGGCTATGCGGATTTAAGGGAATTCCTTCTTTCCTGTCCTAAATTCGGTAATAATATTGAGGTTGTGGACAATGAAGCACATGAAATTGCGATTAAAGTTTCGCAAATGCTCCGTTCAAAGAAGAATTATCTGGGTAATTCATTCAGACCTGACTTTTCAAGTCCATCCACTCATCTTACATATGGCTATTGGGTTGGTGCAACACCTGACGGAAGAAAGAGTCGTGATATGCTCGGTTATGGTGTTGATCCACTTTATGGTGAGGCATCAAACGGACTTGGTTTCCGGATGCTTTCAAATATGAAACTGCCTTTCGAAGAATTCAACGGAGGCTATGCATCACATCTTGGTATTGATCCAAAATACTTTAATGGAGAAGATTTTGGTACAAAGGGCGTGGAATTTTATCAGAATATTATAAAACCGTTGTTCTTTAATGAACTTAAAGAGGGCGTTTCACCATTCTATCTTTATGTAAACGTGACAACGCCTGAAACCTTGAGAAAGGTACTTGCAAATCCTGAAAAATATGCACCGAGCGGTGTTTATATTATGAGAATTCACGGGACATTTGTAAATTTCCTTGATTTGTCTCCCGAGATTCAACAGGATATAATAACGAGACTTGACCTCGGATCAACTAATATTGGAGGATGATATAATGAGAATTGTGGGAATAGATATAGGAACAACAAGTGTTTGCGGTATTGCACTTGATGTTGACACAGGATGTGTTATAAAATCACGTACTGAAAACAGCAATGCATTTATAGATAATTCTGAATCGTGGGAAAAGATTCAGTCTGTTGATAAAATCATGGCAGTTGCAATGGATATATTAAATGATTTGACTGATGATACAACTGCAGTTGTCGGTGTGACGGGGCAGATGCATGGAATTGTCTACACGGATAAAGATGGAAAAGCTGTCAGTCCACTTTATACATGGCAGGACGGCAGAGGTAATCAGGAGTACAGAGGAACAACATACGCGGAGTTTCTTGGAAGTAGTACAGGCTACGGTGCTGTTACAGATTTTTACAATAAGGAAAACGGAATCAGACCGGAAACGGCAGTGAATTACTGTACAATTCATGATTATTTGGTTATGAAGCTTTGCGGTCTTCGTACTCCTGTTATACATGATACTGATTACGCAAGCTTCGGAAAAGGTGTCAGAGATAATAATGCAGAGGTTGTATCAGGATATAAAATTGTGGGAGAATATAAAGGAATACCTGTCGGTGTTGCCATAGGTGACAATCAGGCGAGTGTATTTTCAACGCTTGCAAACGAAAACGATATTCTTTTAAATGTCGGGACAGGAAGTCAGATTTCTGTTGTATCAGATATTCCTGTAAATGCTGATAATATAGAGACAAGGCCGTATTTTGACGGAAAGTATCTTGTTGTAGGTGCGGCACTTTGCGGTGGAAGAGCATATTCCATTCTTAAGAATTTTTATTATCAGGTGTTTGGATATGTGACTGATATAAAAGAAACCGATGTTTATGATATAATGAATAAAATGATATCAGATACCAATCTGACAGTTAAGATTGATACACGTTTTGCGGGAACAAGAAGTGATAACAGTATTACGGGTTCAATCAGCGGTATAACCGAAAACAATTTTACGCCCGGACAAATTACGCTTGGAGTGCTTGACGGAATTGTAAAAGAGCTGTATAATATGTATAAGATTATGAATATAAAAAAATCCGGACTCGTGGGTTCAGGAAACGGTATACGTAAAAATTCCTCGCTTGTTAAATGTGCAGAATTAATTTTCGAAAGCAAAATGCAGATACCGTCACACGTGGAAGAAGCGGCATTTGGTGCAGCGCTTTACGGTGGAGTGGCATGCGGTATAATAAGGGATAGACAAAAATTTATAAGGTATGAGGGTTAAATATGATTAACAGACCAATATTTTTTGAAAGAAACAGAGTTGGAAGAGTGTATACTGGTGGAAAGCTTTTTTATGGATTTTTCGGAGATGAACCTGTTGACGGATTTTTGCCTGAAGAATGGATTGCTTCAAGTGTAAAAGCGCTTAATAAAGAAATGAACATCGAGAATGAGGGCATATCGAAAATAAAGGGAGAAAAGCTTTATTTTGACGAGCTTCTTAAGAAGTATCCTGCCGAAATGCTTGGTGCTTCGAAAAAGATGCGCATTCTTGTGAAAATACTTGACAGTGCGGTACGTCTTCCTGCTCAGGCGCATCCTGATAAAGAATTTTCAAGAAAACATTTTAATTCGGAGTATGGAAAGACGGAGAGCTGGATTGTTCTTGATACAAGACCGGGGGCGAGAATTTATTTCGGATTCAAAGACGGAGTGACTCCTGAGATATTTAAAAAAGCAATTAATGACAGTGAAACAGATAAGGATGCGATGGAAAGACTTATGGAATACACAGAGCCTGAAGTCGGTGATGTGTATATAGTACCTGCAAGAACGGTTCATGCAATCGGTGCAGGATGTCTTATTCTGGAAGTACAGGAACCTACTGATTTTACGATTCAGCCGGAACGGTGGTGTGATGAATATAAGCTGTCGGACGACGAAATGTATATAGGTCTTTCAAAAGAGGATGCAATTTCATGCTTTGATTTTGTAAAATCGCCTGATACACGTATCACACCTGAAATCGTTTCTGATTCTGACGGTGCGAGGATTGAAAAGCTTATAGACAAAAGACATACAGATTGTTTTGTTATTAACCGTATAACAGTAAGCGGAGGAAAATACATTATGAATATTAATGACAGCTTTGGAGTGTATATTGTAACGTGTGGCAGCGGTGAAATCAGCGGAGAAGGATATTCGAAAGAAATTAAAAAAGGAGACTATTTCTTTATGCCGTGTTCTGCGATGGGTAAATTTACTTTAAGCGGAAAGGCAGAGATTATAGAATGTTATTAATGATATGAATAAAGGGACAAATTCTGCACTTATGAGGCAGAAAAATGAAAAAATAATACTTTCGCTAATTAATAATGAACCGTTATCAAGAGCTGAAATTGCAAAGAAAACAGGTCTTACAAAAGCGGCTGTAACAATTATAACCGAAGACCTTATAAACAGAGGGTATATAACTGAAAAAAATGTAGAGGTTAAGTCTGTGGGACGAAATCCTGTTATGCTTCATATAAACGGAGATTCAGTTTATGTTGTCGGAATTAATATAACCAGAACGGATGTTACCGTCGGAATAACGGATATCAGTGGCAAAATTGTTTCAGAGGAGTGTTTCGATATTGATGTTCCCGGAAAAACTGTTTGCAGTATAGAAAAGTCAGTAAAAAAACAGCTTTCTTTGGTTGATGAAAATAAAATATATAAATATTCTGTAGTAACTCCCGGACCGGTTGACACAAGAAGGGGAATAATTCTTAATCCGCCTAATTTTGATGAATGGCATGGCTTTGAAATTGTTAAAAATATTGGTGGAATGACAGATAAGAAAGTTGTGTTCGGGAACGTATCAGCGGCTACTGCACTTGCTGAAAAGTATTTTGGAGCAGGGACAAATTGCAGTGATTTTATTGCACTTCTTGTTGACAGCGGTATAGGTTCGGGAATCGTAACAAATAACTGCCTTTTTGACGGCAGAAGCGAGTTCGGTCATATATCAATTAATCATACCGGGAAACCGTGCCGATGCGGAAACAGGGGATGTCTTGAAAGGTATGCTTCAATTCCTGAACTGCTGGAAGATACAAAGTACGATTCGTGGAAGAATGTTGTTGATGATAATAACTACGAAATCATAAAAAAAGAGGCTGATTATCTTGGAATGGCGATTATTTCGGCATGTAATGTGTTCAATATAGAAAAAGCGGTAATATGCGGAGATGTTACATATAAACCTGAAATGATTGTAAAACTAATTTCAGATAAAATCTCTGAAAGTGTATTTACAAATATCGGTTTTGAAGTTAAATCAGGTGTGGTAAATTCAAAAACACTTATTGCTTCGTCTATTGCGGTAGATTCATTTTTTAATTAATAGTAACAGGCGGATTGTTGTAATCATTTTTATGGATCAATAATACGCCTTTTTCCTTGACTTTTTTTTTATTTTATGATATTATAAAAGGTAAGTGTATTGTAACAGAAAGGAAACAGTGAATTATGGGAGCTGTTGTATTTAGCGGAATTTTAAGTGCATTTTTAATGTATTTAATTTATCATCATGTTTTACGATATAAAGATAATAGCTTGAAAAATGATAGTATAGTCAGTTTTGGTTTTATGCTCGTATTTTTTTTTGCTGCTGTACTTAGGATTTATTTCGGAATAACAGAGCCGGGATATGAAACTGATATAGGATGCTTCCAGGGCTGGTCAAGCGCTGTTTACGAACATGGATTATCAAAGTTTTATAAGCTTGATATGTTTTCAGATTATCCTCCCGGATACATGTATGTTCTGTGGGTTATTGGATTTGTAAAATCGTTGATAGGTGAAAAACTGATTCTTGTAAAGCTTCCGGCAATAATTCTTGATTTGATTGCAGGTGTCATGATTTTTCGTGTGGCTTGCAAACGTTTTTCTGCGAAAAAGGCAACTTTTCTTTCGGGGATGTTTTTGCTGTCACCGGCTGTTATTTTAAATTCATCAATCTGGGGACAGGTAGATATAGTATATACTGCGATTATTGCGCTTTCCATTTATTTTCTTTACAGAAAAATGTTATTGCCGGCATATCTTGCTTTTGCTGTTGCGGTTCTTGTAAAACCTCAGGCTCTTATTTTCACGCCTGTGTTTTTGTATGAATTTATTGATAATTATATAAAGACAAGAAATATAAAAAGCCTTGTATACAGATTGATTTTTGCGTTGTTGTCAGCAGGTCTGCTGGTGATTCTTGCTCTGCCCTTTGGGATTGATGAAGTGTTTAAACAGTATGAGCTAACACTTGAATCGTATCCGTATGCTACGGTTAACGCCTTTAATATATTCGGAGCGTTTAATCTTAACTGGGACGGTCTGACACCTCTGTACTCATGGATTGGTACTGCAGGGATAATATTTTCTGTGCTGTACACTGCTTTTTGTTTCATAAAAGGGAACAGAAATTATTTCTTTCTTGCCGGAGCACTTGTATTTATGGTGTATATGTTGTCAACAAAAATGCATGAGCGCTATGCATATCCCGCAATGCTACTGTTCCTTCTGGCTTATATCACAGAGCCGAGACGTGAGTCAATATATCTTTTTATGATGACGACATTTTCGCAGATGATAAATACTGCGTTTGTGCTTTTTGTGGCTCAGACGGATATAAATTATTATGCTAAAAGTCCGTTTATAATCGTGTTTTCGATTGTAAATATATTGATTCTCGGCTATATGTTATATGCAGGAGTAAAGCTTTCGAAGCAAGCAAGTAAAAAAGATATAATGTCGCTGCCTGAACGTAAATATAAATTCTGCGTTAGGTTCAAAACACGTGAGGTAAGAAAATTTAAGAAGCTCGATTATGTGCTTGTTATTTCGTTGACTGCATTGTATGGAATTATATCATTTATTAATCTCGGAGAAACAAAAGCCCCGCAAACATATGCGGATATTGCTGAAACTCCTGTTGTGGTTGAGTTTGACAGAGTGACATATGTAGACAAATTAATAGTATATAATTCGTGTAATGACTTAAACGAAGACAGAATTCTTGAAGTTACCTGTGTTACTCCTGAGGGCGAGGAAACCATTCAGTATACAGATGCAAATCCTTTTAAATGGGAGTTTCTTGATTTCGGGAAAGAAGTATCTTCAATAACAATCGGCACTGAAAATGAACGTATAATGCTTATGGAAGTAGGATTCCTCGGAGAAGACGGCTTGATAGAGGTGACTTCGGAAAGTTCGCTGTTTGATGAACAGGAGCTTATACCGGATAGAGCTACGTATCTTAACGGAACTTATTTTGATGAAATATACCATGCAAGAACAGGATATGAATTCAGTAACGGATTTGATGTATATGAATGGACGCATCCGCCGCTTGGAAAGGTGTTTATATCAGCCGGAATAAATCTGTTCGGAATGACACCATTCGGCTGGAGAATTGCCGGAAACCTGTTCGGAATTATGATGGTTCCTCTGATGTATATATTTGCAAGGAGAATGTTCAGCAAGACATTTATAGCTTTTTTCACTACGGTGCTTTTTACCTTTGACTTCATGCATTTTGCTCAGACGAGAATTGCTACAATTGACGTTTACGGCACATTTTTCATTATACTGATGTACATTTTTATGTACAGGTATTATCAGATGTCTTTTTACGACTGTTCGCTCCGGAAAACGTTTGTTCCTCTGCTTCTTACGGGAATAGCATTCGGTCTTGGAGCCGCAAGTAAATGGACTGCTATATATGCGTGTATGGGGATAGCTGTTTTGTTTTTCGGTATTATGTATAAGCGGTATTATGAGTACCGTGAACAGGGGATTGATATTTTTATCAGGAAATTTGCTGCGACATGTATTTTCTGCGTACTTGCGTTTATAATCATCCCGGTTCTGATATACATGATTTCATATATACCGTACTTGAATACGGAAAATACTGACGGACTCAGGACAATAATTCAGAATCAGACTGATATGTATGTATATCATTCCGATACAGTAGTATCGTCTGAACATCCGTATGCTTCAAAATGGTATACATGGCTGTTGATGATAAGACCGATTTTTTACTATTCGGGAGATACGGCAAACGGTCTTAAAGAGGGAATAAGTGCGTTTGGAAATCCTGCTGTATGGTGGCTTGGACTTATTGCTGTTTTCTTTAATATTTATATAGCAGCTACAAAGAAAGACAGAAAAGCGATATTTTTACTTGTCGGTTATTTTTCGTGTCTTATACCGTGGATACCTATCGAACGTACGACTTTTATATATCATTATTTCCCGTGTGTTCCGTTTATGACGATGATGATAGGGAGAACGTATGAGTATATTTATTACCTCAATGTAAAAGTTGCAAAACGAGGTTTTTTGGTTCATGTAATAGCGGCTGTTATACTTTTTGCTATGTTTTATCCTGTTATTTCAGGACATCCTGTCAGTGAATTTTATGTAGATACTTTTCTTAAATGGCTGAGAGGTTCATGGACGTTGGTTTTATAAAACTGTATAAAAACAGAAAGGTTATGGGAGTATGAGAATAATAAATTCTGAATTGATAACAGAAGCTGTAAGAGATATGTGTATATCTGCGAACTGCAATCTTAATGATGATATAAGACATGCGCTTGTAAGTGGGATAGAAGCTGAGAGCAGTGATGTTGCAAAATCAGTTTTATCCGATTTGATAAAAAATGCTGACATTGCCGAAAAAAAGCAGATTCCGATATGTCAGGATACAGGAATGGCTGTGTTTTTTCTTCAAATAGGAAAAAATGTTTTTGTTGAGGGGCTTAATATAAATGACGCTGTTAATGAAGGCGTAAGACGTGGATATACGGAAGGTTATTTGAGAAAATCCGTAGTTTCCGATCCTCTTGACAGAGTAAATACAAACGATAATACTCCTGCTGTGATATACTGCGAATATAACGATGGAGACAAAATCAGGATTACTTTTTCGCCTAAGGGGTTCGGCAGTGAAAACAAAAGTGCGCTCAAAATGCTGAATCCGTCAGACGGAGAAGAAGGAATAGTAGATTTCGTTGTTGAAACGGTAAAAAAGGCAGGGGCGAATCCGTGTCCTCCTATGGTTGTAGGTGTAGGTATAGGCGGAACAATGGACAAATGTGCACAGCTTTCCAAAAAAGCACTGACACGTGATGTTGACTCCGAAAATCCAAAGCCGAGATATAAAGAATTAGAGAAAAGAATAAAGGAAAAGCTGTGCAAGCTTGGAATAGGCCCTGCAGGACTTGGCGGAGAAACGACAGTTCTCGGAGTTAATATAGAAGTATATCCGACTCATATTGCAGGCCTTCCTGTCAGCGTGAATATAAGCTGTCATGCTACACGGCATGCGGTGTGTGAGATATGATGAATATACCGGATAATGTAAAGCGTATACTGAACCGCCTGAATGAAAACGGGTTTGAGGCATATGTTGTAGGCGGATGTGTGCGTGATATGATAATGGGGAAAGCTCCTGACGATTACGATGTTACAACGAATGCACTGCCTGATGAGACGGAAAAGATTTTTAGTGATTACAAAACAGTTTCTATCGGAAAGGAGCACGGAACAATCGGAGTAGTTACGCCGGACGGAACAGTGGAAGTTACAACGTACCGTATAGACGGTGAATATTCAGACAACAGGCATCCTGAAAAGGTAGAGTTTACACGCAATATAAAAGATGATTTGTCGAGACGTGACTTTTCGGTCAATGCAATGGCGTATGACGGTGAAAAGATTATCGACCTGTTTGGCGGAGAGCGTGATATAAAAGGCGGAATAATAAAATGTGTCGGAAATCCAAAGTTGCGGTTTGAAGAAGATGCTCTTCGTATTATGCGTGGGATTAGGTTTGCATCGGTATTGGGTTTTGAAATTGATGAGGAGACAGGAAATGCGATGCGGACTCATAAAAAACTGCTTCATGGGATATCTGCCGAGCGTATTTGTACTGAGCTTCGAAAACTTCTGTGCGGAAAAAATGTGAAGAAAATACTGCTTGATTACAGTGAAATTATCTGCGAGGTTATTCCTGAGCTTGGCAAGTGTGTCGGGTTTGACCAGAGGAATTTTCATCACTGTTTTGATGTATATACACATTCTGTTGAAGCTGTTTCGTCGTGCCCCGAAGATGTTATTACGAGATTTGCGGCTCTTTTCCATGACATAGGAAAGCCTGATTGCTTTTCATCAGATGATGACAGTGTTGGACATTTTTACGGTCATTCAAAGATAAGTGCAGAAAAGACAGCTTTAATTCTTGAAAGACTAAAGTTTTCAAATGCTGAAAAAAATGTTATTATCGAATTGGTTTTAAACCATGACCGTCAGATTTTATGTAAAAATAATGCAGTAAAACGTTTTCTCGGAAAGGTGAGTGCAGAGTGCAGTAAGAGGATATTTGATTTAAAAAGGGCGGACGTTCTTGCTCAGGCACCTGAGTACCGCTACAGAATAAAAGAGATAGATGAAATAGAGACAATGGCTGAAGAGATAATAAACAGCAATCAGTGTGTATCTGTTTTACAGCTTGCAATCAGCGGAAAGGATTTAATTGAGCTTGGTGTAAAACCGTCAAAAGAAATGGGGATCATTCTAAAAAATCTACTTGATAAGGTTATAGACGGCGAGGTTCAGAATGACAGGGAAGAGCTTATACAATTTTACTTAAAAACAATCAGAGATGAAAAAAAGTGCGAGTGATTTGACTATCAATGTGGTTAGATGCTGGCACTTTTTTGTTGTACAGATGAAAAAATGATAAAATATCATATTGAAAAAAAGGTGATTGTGAGGTAAAATTAAATAAAAATGTACAATGGAGGTTTCGTTATGAAGATAAACAGAGAAGAATTCAGAGATAAGTTATATGCTTGCTGGATTGGTAAAAATATAGGAGGCACTTTGGGAGCTCCATATGAAGGTCAAAGAGTTATGCATGATATTAAAGGCTTTACAACAAAACCGGGTGAGCCTTTGCCGAATGATGACCTTGATTTACAGCTTTTATGGTTATACACAATCGAAAAGCACGGAATTAACAAGTTTTCACAGAATATGCTTGCTGATTATTGGATTGACTGGGTTACTCCGCACTGGAACGAATACGGAATTGCAAAGGCGAATTTAAAGCTTGGTCTTCTGCCACCGCTTTCGGGCGAGGTTGAAAATGAAAGATGGCAGACGTCAAACGGTGCATGGATAAGAAGTGAAATATGGGCGGCGCTGACACCGGGCTGCAGTGACCTTGCTATGAAGTATGCATCAATGGACGCTATGGTAGACCACGGTCTTGGTGAGGGAACATATGCAGAAATGTTCACTGCGGCACTTCAGAGTGCGGCATATTTTGAAAGTGATATAAGAAAGCTTCTTGATATTGCGCTTGAAAAAATCCCTTCAGATTCAAGACTTGCAAAAGCAGTAAAGCTTGTTATAAGCTGTTATGAAAACGGTGAAAGCTATATAGAAGCGAGAGAAAAGCTTGTTGAGCAGAGTAAGGATATCGGTTGGTTCCAGGCACCTGCAAATGTTGGATTTGTTGTTATCGGTCTTTTGTATGGAGAAGGCGACTTCAAAAAATCTTGTCTTTATGCAATTAACTGCGGTGACGATACCGATTGTACAGGTGCAACTGTTGGTGCAACAATGGGAATTATAGGCGGAACAAAATCTATACCTGAAGACTGGCGTGAGCATATAGGTGACGGAATTAATACTATTTGTGTAAACGGACAGTTCTCGTTCTATCTCCCTAAAACCTGTACGGAGCTTACTGAAAGAATTATGAAGCAAATTCCGGAGATTATGCGTTATAATGAAATTGACCTTGAATTTACTGACGGTGAAACAGAAGCGGATGATGAATTCATGAAAAAGCATAACAGTAAAACAGCAGACGACTTTTTAACATTTGAAAGATATTCATACGAGGTTTTACATAATACACATATCAGAGCGAGAGTTGAAATTTTGGATAATCCGAAGATTTCGGCAAACGAAACACGAAAGGTAAGACTAAGCTTTTATAATAATTTTGACGATGCAAAAAGAATTTCTTTAAGACTGATACTGCCTGAAGGCTGGAGCTGTTCGGATTATGCAAAAACAATTTGTCTTGAAATGGAATATAATCAGAGCCTGAAGGGTGCTCAGACTGAATTTACTGTTTGTGCAGGCGAAAAGACAGATGCAATTAACAGACTCTATATGGAGGCTACAAGCCCTTGTATTTCACAGCCTTTGCTTGTTCCGATTACATTTATAGGATAATACTTCAGGAGGTTAGGACATGGAATTTGGAATAAATGATATTTATATGACACGTCCTGCAATGGCGTTTCCACAGAGATGGAGAGACTCTTTTCCTTTAGGTAACGGATTTACGGGAGCTACACTGTATGGCGGTACAAGTGCAGAGCGGATTATAATAAACAGATATGATTTCTGGTATAACGGTTGCCGTGATGAGCTTCCTGATGTATCATACTGTGTTCCGAAAATGCGTGAGCTTGCAGAGCAGGGAGAATACCGGAAAGCGTGTAATATGATGTGTGATGCGCTGCGTGATGCAGGGTATGCTTCGAAAAACTATATGATGAGGCCACTGGGCGAGGTTACAGTTAAATTTGACATTCAAAGCTATGCAAGCTCGTATAAAAGAATACTTCATCTTGACACTGCTGAGCAGGAAATAAGATATAAGCTTGGTGAATCACAAGCAAAAAGACTTTGCTTTGTTTCAAGAAAGAGAGATATTACAGTTTTAAAAATCTCAACAGAAGAAGCGACTGATTTCTCTTTGAAAACGGGATTTTTCAGAAGCTATGAAGGGAATTGCGACCTTTGTAAAACATGGGAAAACGGCGATGAAATTAAAGCAATGGAAAATGATGAAGAATTTGCAATATATCATAGCCGTGACTGCTGTTTTTCATATTCGTCAAAAAATGAGGGTGAATATTTCGGAATCGTAAGTAAGGTTATGTCAGACGGTGCAGTAGAAGTGACCGAATCGGGAATATCGGTTTCGGGCGCAAAAGAGTCTTTGATTTTAATTAAAGCCTTTTCGAAGGAAACTGACAGAGAAAAAGCTGTTGGTAAAGCGGTTGGTGACTTAAATGCCTGCCCTGATGATTACAATGTTCTTTTTAATGAAAATAAAGAGATTTTTAAAGGACTTTATGATAATGCGGATTTAACTCTATATAATGGTGAAGAATTTCATTCAAATGAATATCTTTTAGAAGAAGCAAGAAATAAAGAACTGACAGCAGAGCTTACAGAAAAAATATGGCGCTATGGAAGATATCTTTTTATAAGCGGAACAGCACCGGGCGCAACTGCGTTTGCACTGAACGGTATATGGGCACCCGGATATGACATGATGTTTACCCAGAATGTGGCAAACGAAAATGTGCAGTGTATATACTGGCACGCGGCAGTCGGTGGTCTTTCAGAACTTGTAAAACCGCTTATTGACTATTACTTCAGTGAAATGAAAACGCACCGTGAAAATGCAAAAAAGCTTTACGGATGTAAGGGTATATTTGTAAGTACATATACAACACCTGAAAATGCAATAGTAGCACCTAATGTATCTATTATTCTTCATTTTCTTGGCTGTGCCGGTTGGCTTGCAAGGCATTTTTATGAATACTATCTGTATACTAAAGACGAAGAAACCTTTAACGGTAAAATTCTTCCGTTTATGATAGAGGCGGCAGAATTTTATGAGGACTTTTATTATACGGATAAAGACGGAAATCTTGTTTTATATCCCGGAATCTCACCTGAAAACTCACCTGTTGAATTCCGTGATTTTACGCAGGGCTTCTCAATGCCGACAACGAAGAATCCTACGATAGAAATAGCTATTTTAAAGGAATTGCTTACAGTGTTGGTTGAAATCTCAAAATCAAAGCCTGAGCTTTCGGGAAAAGCAAAGGTTTGGGAAAATATGCTTGAAATAATTCCTGATTATCTTATAAACGAAGACGGCGCTGTTGCTGAATGGATAGACGAAAAGGTTCATGACGAGTATAAGCACCGTCATATATCACATATTTATCCGCTGTTCCCGGGAACTGAAGTTGAAAATTTCAGACCTGAATTAAAGCAGTATTTCAAAAAAGCAGTTGATATGCGTGATGTAAGATATTTTGCAGGCTGGTCTATGCCGCATCTTGCGGCTGTGTATGCAAGACTTGGTGAGCCACAGAAAGTTTTTGATATGTTAAAGGCAATGTCTAAGGTTGAACTTTATGATAGCTTCTTTACAGGCGATACAAATCCTGATATGCGGCCGAACAGTGAATTCGGCAGTGATGAATACAAAGCACCGGTACAGCTTGATGTTATTTTGGCAACCGTAAATGCAATTCAGGAGATGATTATATATGTTTCACCTGAAAAGCTTAAAATACTTCCTGCGTGTCCTGAGAAGTATAAAAATGGAAAAGCGCGGTTTAAATATGCTGACGGTACGGTTTCTCTTGAATGGGATGTTGAGAGCAAAATCTGTAAAGGAAGAATTGTTGCAGAGTCTGACACCGATATTACGGTAGAGCTGCCTTTTGATATGGGTGTAAGACAGGTTAAGTTAGCCGCAGGAGAAGAATTTATACTTTGACCAATGTTTTACATTTTGAACTGAAATTGGCAAAAAAATGATAAAATATCATATTGTACATAAACTTCTTCTGTGATAAAATATAGTTAACGGTGGTGTATAATCACCTGGAAAAGTTTCGGATGCAGGTTCTGTTATCAGTAGTCGGGCAATGCTTATAACAAAGCTTATGCACCTCGGAAAAATGAAATGTGCCGATGAGGCAAAGAAAGGAAATGGTAAGAATGAAAAAGGAAACAAGAAAGTTTGTTGGCTTTTTGCTTTCGTCAGTTGTGATGCTGAGCTGCTTGCCTGTCTCAAATGCCGCAGCCGAGTTTGAAGGTTTTACGGATAATTTTGACGGCTATGAGACAACAAATGAAATATTTGGCTGGCAGAGCACAACAACTGACGGAGTCTGGACTCTGTCTGATATCTGGCCGGGCGATGCGTACGATAATCATTACGGTGGAAGTCAGATAGAAATTGAGTCAGGTACAGATAATGTTTTAACACTTACAGGTTACGGTGCTGCTGACACTCATAAAGTAGCATTTAATCTTGCAAAAGAAAAATATGACGGAATCAGCAACAATGTAAAAATGAATGTATCTGTTAAGAAAACAGGTAACACAAACGGTGGTGTGAGATTTTTAGTATCAGAAGATGAGCAGAGCTACTATGAATTTCAGACAGACTGGTCAAGCGGATGGTATCAGCGCATAAGTAAAGTGGAAAACGGCGTAAAAGAAGAACTTCAATGCCATGTTATGCAGGTTAGTGCAAATGAATGGGTAGATGTTGAATTTTACAATGTAAGAAACACAATATACTGGACAATCACAAATACTGCAACAGGTGTCAGCAATAGCGGGAAATATACAGACCCTGACGGATTGCCGGCAAAAGGTGAAAACGCAAAGTATCAGCTCTGGACATACAATAATGGCGGTGGAAAAGAACAGTTTGATGATTTCAGTCTTACAGATGTAGCAGGAGCATTTAATGGATTTGAAGATGATATCAGCTATGCAGGCACAGGCTGGAATACAGATTATTCTAATGCTGAGACAAACAATACATGGATTGTGGACGATAACGATGCAAATGCAAATCCGGGAGCTACAGCAATAATTGACGGTAATTTCTGGCTTTACGGTATGAACAGCTCTACAGCTACTATTACTGCGACATTAAATGAAGCAAAATATTTAAATGCAGGAGACAATCTTTCATTTAAGGTTTCTTTAATGCAGAGAGAAAATGCAGTTGGTGGTATCAGATTTATGGTATCTGAAGACGGAAAGAGCTATTATGAAATAAGCCATGCTCAAAACTGGAGCTTATGGTCATTTAATAAGGTTGTAGACGGCGTTTCTGAAACTCTTAAGACAGGACAAATGTTCTTCGTATCAGGTAACTGGTTTGACTTAGAGATAGCAAACTCAGGTAATACTATTTACTTCTGCGTTACAAATAACGAAGGTGCTAAAGCTGACTATTTCTACACAGATACAGACATGCTTTCTTCAAAAGGCGAAAACGGAAAATATCAGCTCTTCGTTTTAAATAACGATGGTACATATAAAGCACCTGAATATTTTGATAATATAAGCTTAAAAGAACTCACATTTGACGGTTACAGCGATGACTTTGATAGTTACGCTACAACAGGCTGGAATGAAGGTCACACAAATACCGAAACAAACGGTAACTGGCTTATAACTGATACATCAACAGGTGTAGATGGCGGTCTTAGCTCTACACTTATAGGTGCAGTAACTGAAGGCAGTGACGACCATTGGTTAGGCTTATACGGTATGAGATGGGGAGAAACACATGCGGATATGACCGTTATGGCAACTCTAAACCCTGCAAACTATTTCGGTCTTGGTGACAATGTTTCTATGAAGGTTTCGACAAGTCGTTCAGGTAACACAGACGGCGGTATCAGATTTATGGTATCTTCTGACGGTGACAGCTATTATGAAATTAAGCATAACTGGGGCGGCGGATACTGGTACTTGAATAAAGTTGTAGACGGAGTACTAACAACGCTTCAGGCGTCTGCAATGAATAATATCGGAGACGGAAGATGGTATGACCTTGAAATTTCAAATCTCGGAAACAAGATTTTCTGGTCAGTAACAGATAAGACTACAGGCGTAAAAGAATCACATACTTATGAAGATGCGAACATGCTTCCCGAAAGAGGAGCTGACGCAAAATATCAGCTCTGGACAATTTCAAACGACGGAGCAGTTATTGAGCTCTTTGATAATTTCAGCTTAACTGAAAAATCTGATAAATACTATGAAAACGGAACTGAACCTGATAATGTGCTTTATCAGAACGCAGCAGAAAAAGCAACAGTTGAAGAAAGCACAGGCAAGGTTGTATACAGCTTTGACGAGGCAGTTAAAGTAAGAAGAATTATAACAAGCGGTATCGAAGCTCAGGACGTATCTGTATACGTTGCTGATTCTGCGGACGCTGCAGAGTCTTCATGGACATTAATCGGTAATGCGGCAGACGGAGATTTCTTAAATAAGACATCTGTACAGTCTGCAAAAGCAGTTATACTTAAATCACAAAGCGGTGCTGAGTTTTCTGCAGAAGATGTAGTAATCTTAACAGACGATGCGGCTCTTAGCTATACATTAGCTGTACAGGAATCAGTAAAGCTTTATCCGAGAGTTGCAGGCGTTGATCAGTTTAATGCCGCTTGGACAGTTGCAGATGAAAAGATAGCTGTATCTGAAAACGGCGAAATTAAGCTTGTCGGCTTTGGCAGCACAAGTGCAACATACGGAAAATATACTGTAACAGTTTCAGCTGCTATGGGAGATGTTTTCATAGAAGATGATTTTGCACTCTATGTAGATGCATCTTACGGAAAACCGATTTACACTTTTGACGGTGGTATGGTTATAGACTTAGTAGGTGAATATTTTGTTCGTCACGTGCTTGTATCAGACGGACTTGATGATGTAGAATTCTACGTATCTGATGATAATGTTAACTGGACATATATTTCAGATATAACACCTGATGAAGACTATGCAAACTGGATTGACATGCCTTGTTCATATGTTAAACTCGTAGGTGAAGTTCCTGAGGTTACTTTAGCAGCAGAGGCTGAAAATGTAAATGTAAGACTGGGTTCTTCATTAAAGCTTTTGCCGTACAGCTTCGGTCAGTATGATTCAGACGCTACTCTCAGCACAGGAAGCGAGATTTATACACCTGAAGCAGTTGCTGAAAATGTTAATATAACAGCAGACTTCTTCGGCGATTCAGCTGTATTGAATGTAAATGCAATATCAGCTTATGAATTTACAGAAAATGCAGACGGAACAATTTCAGTTGAGCTTGCAACTCCTTATTACAAGGAAGGTGCCAAGTTTGTTGCCGCGTTCTATGGAGCAGGCGACAAGTTCATCGGTGTAACAGAAGTTACACCTGACTGCGACAATTACGCAGACGTTATGACTTTAACATTTACACCGCAGGGAACACCTGCAAAGGTTAAGCTTATGTGCTTAGACGGTGGTTTTGACGGTCTTGCACCATTGACTGAGGCTTCAGTATACGTAAAATAATTACACAGCAGTATTACTCCTGTCGGAATTCCGGCAGGAGTAATCGAGTAAAAAAGGAGAATAAAGAATATGAAAAAAATTAAGAAAATTATGGCATTGGCACTTGCCGCTTCCTGTTTACTTTCGCTTTTTGGCGGTTGCGGAAAAAAAGCAGACAACGGATATGATGCAAAAAATGATGTATGGACATATACAATCTGGTCATACGACTCACACATGAAAACGACTATGGAACGCCTTGTTGCTGAATACAACGCAGGTGAAGGTAAAGAAAAGGGAATTAAAATTGATTACGTTGTTCAGACTGCCGGTGAGGCACTGAAAATGGCAATCGAATCAGACACAGCTCCTGACCTTTACAGCAATGTTTTGGCAGAAGATGTTGAAATGGGAAGAATTATAGCAATTGAAGATATGCCGGGCGGCGCAGAATGGTTAAAGCAGTACGACGGTCAATTGGTTGAAGGTATACATCAGATAGAAGGAAAGACATATAAGGTTCCTTACTATGTAACAACATTTGGTATGGTTTACAATAAGGATATGTTTAAAAAGTACGGTATCGTTGACGAAAACGGTGAGCCGACTCCTCCGAAAACATATGATGAGTTAAGAGAATATGCAAAGAAAATGACAAATCCTGCAAATCAGGAATACGGAATTATGCTTCCTCTTAAGAATATGTGGTTTGCATCATCTGATATAGAATATCCTATGATGACTCAGAGAGGATATATGTCATATAATCCTGAAACAGGAGAAATTGACTACACAGGCTACAAGCCGATTGTAGATATGTACATGGGAATTAAAAAAGACGGCTCTTATTATCCTGACCCTGAAGGTATCGATAATGACCCCGGACGTGCTCAGTTCTCCGAAGGCAATGTCGGCATGAAGTTATCAGCATCTTACGATGTTGGCGTGTATAACGAACAGTTCCCTGCAAAATGCGATTGGGGAGTTGCTCCGTTCCCGACAGAAACAGGAGAAAAATATTATTCAGCAATGACTTCAAACGGATATTTGTGTATTAATGCAAAATCTGCTGAAACAAAGGATAAGGAAAGACTTTTTGAAGTGTACAAATGGTTACACGGTCCTGAAGTTTTAAAAGCTCTCTATAAAGAGGGTATGGCTATTCCTTATGATATGGATATTGTAAAGGATATAGAGCTTGGTGACGACGCACCAAAGGGCTGGAAAGAATTCTGTGAGCTTGCTAAAATCAGTACTCCTGTATGGATCGGACCGGGAACAGTAATGACAGGTCAGAAGAATTTCAGTCAGGTATTTATGGAAGATATATGGACAGAAAACGTTACTGTTGAAGATGCACTTGCTGATATGACAAAACGTTCTCAGGACGGACTTAAGCTGTGGCTTGAAGAAAACCCGGATAAAAAGCTTGAAGATTATATTCAGAAAGATGTACTTAAAAAGGTTGAAGAATAATTAATATAATAATTTACTAATTAGTTAAATTCAGCAGACTGAGCAGCCGCAAAAATGCGGCTGCCCGGTTTGATTGATACTTGAAAGGATTGGTTTGATTGAAGCTGCAAACAAGAAAAAAGAAAAAACATTATAGCTCTATGCAGCGAAAACATGATTTGATTTGCTATGGCTTGATTTCGCCGCAGATAATAGGTTTTTTCGTTTTCACGATTTATCCGATTATATGGGCGGTAAGTAAGGCATGGTACAGATATACGGGAATTCCGTCAGAAACAAAGTTTGTTGGCTGGCAGAATTTTATAACTTTGTTTACTCAGGACGAAAGATATTGGCAGGCTTTGGGCAATACCTTTGTTATGGCATTTTGCAAGCTTCCGATTGAAATTCCCCTGGCTTTAATAATTGCTTTTGTAATGCACGGTAGACTTAAAGGAAGCGGTTTTTACAGAACAGTGTATTATCTTCCGTGTATTCTTTCAATGTCGGTTGTCGGCATTATGTTTACAAGCATGTTCTCACATTTCGGCATAATTAACAGTATGCTTACAAAAGTGGGACTGATATCAGAAAATATAAGTTGGTTTTCTTCAAAATGGACAGCAATAGCGGTTATCACCATTGCAGGTATATGGAACACCTTCGGCACAAATGTACTTTACTTTATAGCGGCACTTGCAAACGTTCCTGAGGAATTATATGAAAGTGCAAAATTAGACGGTGCCGGAACAGTAAGAAGATTTATCAGTATAACGTTACCTCTTATAAGTCCTGTTATGAGAATTATCGTTATGCTTGCAATAAATGGAACTTTAGCAACAAGTGAATTTATACTTATGCTTACAAACGGAGGACCGGGAGGATCGACAGAGGTTGTTATGACGCATCTTCTGAAAAACCTCGTTCCCGGATTTATGGCACAGAATGCAAATCTCGGTTACGGCTCTTCTATGGCGGTTGTGACATCTATAATCTTAGCATTCACTTCACTTATGTACCTGAAGTTCAGTAAAAATAAATTAGAATAGGAGGAAGGACAAATTATGAAGTATTTTATAAAAAAATTACCATCTTATCTCTTTCTTACGATAATACTTATAATGACTGTTTTTCCTCTTGTCTACACAATTTTGGCGTCATTCAAGACAAATCAGGAAATTATAACGGGAAATGCGACACTTTTTCCGAAAACCTTTACTTTGGAAAACTATAAAGCCGCATGGTCGGATGTGAACTTTAACGTTCCAATTTTACTTAAAAACAGTATCTGGTATTCGATTTGTACTGTTATTCTTCAGCTTGTGACAACGTCGGTTGCGGGATATGTTTTCGCAAGAGGACATTTTACCGGTCAAAAGGTTGTATTCGCAATAATAACATCCCTGATGTTTGTAAATTTAGGCGGTGCAACAACAGTACCTACCTTGAAAATAATAAATTCTCTCGGACTTGGCGGTTCGTTATGGGGATTGATTCTGATGAAGGCTTTTGGAATTAATGTTGCCGGAATATTTATGGTAAGAAGCTATATACAGACGCTTCCGAAAGAGCTTGATGAGGCGGCGAGTATTGACGGCTGCGGATTCTTAAGGGTTTTTGTTAAAATTATAGCTCCGCTCCTGCAGCCTGTTTTAATAACAATAGGAATACTTGCATTTAACGCTTCGTGGAACGAAACAATCATGCCTACAATATTCACACTCTCAAGACCGGATCAGAGAACTTTGTCTGCAGGTCTTTATGCACTCAAAAACATGGGTGATTCCGCAACTCAGTGGAATTTAATGCTTGCGGGTTCGGTAATAGCCATGGTTCCTGTGTTGGTTACATATGCTATTGCAAATAAATATTTTGTTGAGGGGCTTTCAAGCGGTGCAGTTAAGGGGTAATTTAAAATGATAGTTGCAGTATTGCTTTTTCTTGCGTTTATAGTTTTGCTTTTGGCAATGAATTTCAGATCCCGTTATACATGGGGGTTTATTCTTGCTGTCTTAAGCATTGATATCCTGATGCTGGCGCTTATGCTTTTCAGATCAAAGTTTCCTGTCGGGAATGCACTGATAACCGGATGGGACTCAGGTATATATTTATGGGCGAGCAGAAGAAAAATAGGCTTTTATGAAATAGTAAATCTGTTTAATATAGGAATCTTCCTGTATATGATTGCAATGTCTTCTTTCATAAGTTATTTTATGCCGAAGCATAAAAAGTCTTTAAAAGTGATTTTAATATTGATTCCTGCAATCGCATTTTTATCTATGAATTCATCACAGATGGGAAGAAGTCTTCACTGCTGGATTAATATGGTCAAAGGGACTAAATGGCAGGGCATGGTTTATGCTTTGTGGGAAACAGCAAGAATTGTTCATTATCTGATAGTTGTTTTTTACATAATAACACCGATTGCCATGACACTCCTGGAATATAAAAAAACGAGAATATTATATAATAAGCGATTAATGATAGTTATAGGCTCAACCCTTGCTGTTTTAAATATATTTTTCGCCTATGTGCTTTATCTGTCAAGCTTCGGGTTTGCACTGATAGATTTAAAAAATCTTTTGAAGTTTAATAATATGACGGTTTCATATTCACAGACTTTTTATATGATAATTCCGTTTATTGTATTGGTATTTGTCAACTTTTCAATAATTCTTTTTGTAAGATACCATGTGCTTGAAAGGATAGATTTTTTATCATCGCTTACAATTTCAAAACGAACAAAGCTTCTGTTTGAGGATATAAGACCTGTAATGCATTCCTATAAAAATGTTCTTCTGGGTATTGAATTTCTGGGGAAGGACATTATAGACGGTTACGGTTCAGAGCAAGCCCTGGAGGATGCAAAGGAGCTTGTTTTTACAGCACAGAATGCAAGCTTTCGATTAAGTGAGCTTTTAAATATTTTTAACGATTCGCACGTTGATATAGAGCTCGTGAATCTCGGAGAATGTATAAATACAGCTTTAAACAGTTTGATGATAAGACAAAAAATCAAAGTGAATTTTGACGAAGACGGTGATGAGTCAATTATTATGGCTGACAAAAGATGCATTGAGCTTGTGTTTGAAAATCTGTTTTATAATTCATATGAAGCACTTGAAGAAAAGGAAACAGGAGAGGAAAAAATAATAGATGTTTCTATAGAAAGAGAACGTGACTGGTATTGTGTATTTGTAAGAGACAACGGGTTGGGAATTGAAAAGAGAAATCTCAAAAAGATATTCAAGCCGCTTTTCTCAACTAAAAGAACCTCTAAAAACTGGGGGATAGGCTTGTCGTACGTTTATAAAGCAATACGTGCTCACAACGGACTGGTATTTGTTTCAAGCGAGTTTGGAAGATTCACGGAGTTTCAGATACTGCTTCCGGTTGCAGAAAGGAGAGTTTTGCATGAAAAAAATTAAAGTGATGGTATGTGACGATATGCCTCAGATTTTAAGACACTTTAAAAAGCTGATAGACTCCGATGATGATATGGAAGTAATTGCAACTGCGACTACGGGAAAAGAAGCAGTTGAGCTTGTTGGAAAAGTTGAACCGGATATTATATTAATGGATATTCAGATGGAATCCGAAAATGCGGGGATTAAGGCGACAAAGAAAATTTTAGAGAGTTATCCTGATATAAAGATAATTATTCTTACCGTTCACAAAGAAGATGATTTGATTTTCCAGGCTTACGGTGCAGGCGCGGTTGATTATATTATTAAAACAGAACCTAATAATGAGGTTTTAAAATCCATAAAGGCAGTTTATAATAATGAAGTTGTGATACGTCAGAATGTTGCCAGAAAAATCCTGAATGAGTTTTCGGCAATGCATAAGAGACAGGAAAGTGTAATGTACACGATTGCCATTATAATGAGTCTTACAAATGCTGAGCTTGAAGTTCTTAAGATGCTTTATAACGGTGCTTCAAGAAAAGAACTGGCAGAAGCCAGGAATGTAGGTTATGTAACCGTTAATACTCAGGTGAGAAATATTTTAAAAAAGCTTGGGTATTCAAATACAAAAGAAATGATATCAAGCCTTAAGGAAATGAAGATTTTTGATATTATCAGATAATAATGAAAGGAAAAAGAACGAATTATGAAAAAGAAAATTATATCATTATGTATTGCGGCAGCTGTTTTTGCAGGAATAACAAATATAACGGCTCTGGCAGAGGAAAAGGTTTTGATATTTGGGGATGATTATTCTTCATATGAGCCTGCAGGAAGAATAAACGGTGCAGGTAGCAGTGCTACGGATAATGTCTGGGTAATATCGGATGTCTTCTCGGACGGCGGAACAGCAGGAAGTGAGATTACAGAAGATGCTGAAGGCGAAAAAGCTATTCGTCTTTTCTCTGCAAGTAAAACAGCACTTAATCTTAATCCGTCAGTTTATACTGATTTAGGAGATAATGTTGAATTAAAAGTATCTATGCGTAAAGATACTCCTAACATTGATACAGGAATTCGTTTTATGGTACAGGATGATGAAAACAGTTATTACCAGGTTCGTACGGCATGGGCGGGCGGTGCATTCTATTTTGAGAAGGTTACAGACGGTATAGTTGAAAAAAGTACATATATACCGCTTGAGAATAATGCAGGCATCTGGTACGAAATAATAATTCAGAATTACGGTACAACAATTTCGTACAGTGTGACAGACACGGTAAATAATGTAACGAGAACAGGAAAGTATACTGATACTTCGATGTTTGCCGCTCGTGGTGCAAATGCAAAATATCAGTTCGCAACAACAGGCGGTGGTGGAACTGTATTTGATGATTTTGAACTCAGAAGCATTGCCTTTGAAGCTCTTGTTGAAAACTTTGACAGCTACAGTGATGCTGAAAGAAAGAACGGTGCAGGAACTACTGTAACAAAAAGTGTATTTAAGGTATCGGATGTACACTCGGGTAATAATGCAGGCGGAAGCTCAATTTCAGCCCTGACGGATACGGATAAAATATTAACTCTTTACGGTGGAGGGGAAGGTACTGAAACGGCACTTAATCTCCATGCAAAGAAATATGAGGGTATAAGCAGTAATGCTGAAATGAAAGTATCCTTAAAGTTAAATGATGCAATAAACAGCAGCGCCGGTATCAGATTCATGGTACAAAATGATGAAAACAGCTATTATGAGTTGGGCATTTCAACAGAAACAGGCGAATTTGTACTCGAAAAAGTGGTAGATGGTGAGACTGTAATGGCCCAGGGAACAAATGTGTACGGTGAAGCAGAAAAATGGTACATAATTTCTCTTGCAAGTTATAAAAAATCAGTTGTCTGGTCTGTAACAGATGTCGAAAATGACAAGGTGGCAAGGGGAGTATCAGAAGATACGGAAATGTTCTCCGATAAAGGTGCAGATGCTAAATATCAGCTTTTCGTAACAGATGAGCAAACAGCTGATTTTAATGATTTTAATATGTATGAGTCAGTAGCTTTATATAAAAATCTTGTTGAGGATGAAACAGTTTTATATACTGATGTTCTAACATCGGCTGACAAAAACGATGATGACTCCGAATATGTAGTTTATAAGTTAAAAGAAGCTGCTGACATAAGAAGATTCGTGCTTACTGCAGATGAAGATTCTTTCCCGGAAGGTGTTAAGGTATATCTTGCGGTTTCTGATGATTTGTCCGACAAGATTTTAATCGGGGAGTCGGCAGGTGCTGACACGAATACATGGAATTTATATAATTTTGTAACAGTTGAAGAGTATAACTATATCTGTATTGAAGGCAGTGGTGTAAAAAATGCTTGTGCTTTTGAAAAATCAGGATACAATTTAAATCTTGTAAAAGGTGATATGCTTCCGGTGTTGATTAAACTGGAAAATGATTGGGATATCTCATGGAACAGCGAAAATTCTGACATTGCAGATGTTAAAGACGGAAAAATTTGTGTATACGAAAAAGGAAGCGTGGCTTTGACAGCAGAAAATTCTTCGGGTAGTATCATGAGTATTTATCTTGATATTATCGGGGAGCTTGAAAATGCTGAGAGTACAGATTCTCTTGATGAATACATAGAAGAAAAACGTGATGTAATCGAAGATATCAACAAGGCAATCAGAAACAAAAACAAAAGTGAAATGATTGATATTTTATGTACAAGAATATCAAAATTCAAAGACTTCAATCACTGGGCGGTAGCAGAGCTTTCTGAAGATGAAATATCTGATATGGCAGGGAGATTACTTGATTATGAGCCGTTTGAAACAGGCGGAAAGATAACAAAGAGTGACCTTTATAATCTTCTGGATGCACTGAATACTGAGCTTGCAGTGGCTTTGATTTCAAACGTCTCAGATGCAGATGAAATTGATAGCTTGCTGTCGCAGTATAAAGATTTATACGGTGTTGACCTTGAAAACAAGTATTATCTTGATAATTCGGAAGAAACTTTTGACGCTATGCTTGATAAAAGCTATACCTCAGCTGATGATGTAAACGATACGTTCAAGAGAGGATATACATGGGCGGCTTTTGTAAAAAATGAAAATTCTTTGAAATTCAGGGATATTGTTGAAGATAACTCCGATGCAATTGGTTACAATGAAAAAAGCTATGATAAGATAAAAGATAAAGGAGAATTGTTCGATAAGATTGCAAGAAAGAAATCAACTATTGACGATATAGATGATTTAAAAGACTTTATTGATGATTATAAGGAAAAGTCTTCGGGCGGTTCATCGGGAGGCGGTGGCGGTTCATCGTCTAAAGGCTCAAATAAGAGCAGCTCACCGTTAATCGGAGGAACACCTGTTCAGATAACCGATACCGAAAAGCAGGAGCCGGAAGAACAAAGCCCGTATACAGATTTAGCTGTTTCACACTGGGCATATAAGAGCATAGTAGTGCTTTCGGCAAATAAAATCATAAACGGATACGGTGACGGGAAATTTGGTCCCGAAAATACCGTTACAAGAGCTGAGTTTGCAAAAATGCTTGTAAATGCATTTGAAATTGAAGAAAGCGAAGAAATAGCAGAATTTTCCGATGTGGATGAAAATGCATGGTATTATAAATATATTCAGGCAATGGCAAATGCAGGAATTATAAAGGGAACAGACGGAAAATGTATGCCGGAAAATCCGATAACAAGAGCAGAAATGGCTGTAATGATTTACAGAACTTTAGTGCTTAAGGAGAGCTTAGGCGAGGAAAATACAGTAGTATATGAGTTCAGCGATGAAGCAGAAATTGCAGAATGGGCATTTTCTTCTGTAAAACAGCTTCAGGCAAGAAATATTATAAACGGTATGCAGGACGGAAGCTTTTCTCCTGAAACAACCGTAACAAGAGCTCAGGCGGCAAAGATTATTTATAATTCAACTAATTAAGAAAAGGATATGGTAATATGAAGATATTAAAGAAGCTTTTGATGCTTTGTATAACGATAAGTTTATTATCAACTATTTTCACATTAAATGTTTTTGCTGAAAACATACTTGCATTTTCAGATGACTTTTCAGGTTATGCGGTTTCCGGATTTGTAAGCGGCGGAGGTAGCAGTGCTACAAATAATGTCTGGGTTATGTCTCAGGTTTTTACAGGAAACGCTTATGGCGGAAGTGAAATTTTGGACTATGACGGAAACAAGGTTTTAAGATTATGGAGCGGTGATTACGGTGTTACGGGAGCTTTGAATCTTAATCCTGAAAAATACACGGGATTAGGTGAGAGTGCCGAATTTAAAGTGTCTTTTAGGAAGATTACTCCAAATATTGATTCGGGCATCCGTTTTATGGTTCAGGAAAATGAGAACAGCTATTATCAGATAAAAACCGAGTGGGCAACAGGTGCATTTCATTTTCAGAAGGTTGTTGACGGCACGGTTACAAAGGATACATATATTCCGCTGGTAAACAATGTGAATATCTGGTATGATGTAACCATAAAAAATATTGCCAACCATGTTTTCTGGACAGTAACGGATACAGAAAATAATATAACTCAAAAAGGCGAATTTATAGATGATGAGGCTTTTTCCGCAAAAGGCTCGGCGGCAAAGTATCAGTTTGCAACGACATACGGTGGTGCGGTTGAGTATGACAATTTTTCACTGAGTACAATTCCGAATACTGATGTAGATGCAACTATAAAGGTTGATGAAGATTCTTTTGTGAGAAAAGTAAATTATCATATGCTGGGCAGCGGTCATGAGTGGACTTATCAGAACGACATTATGATGAAAAGCAGCACTTCAACAGAGTTTAATGAAGAATACCTCAAAACAGCAAAAACCATAAAGCGCTATCCGCTTGCAAGAACGGCAGGAGGTTCTCTTAATTGTTTCTTCTGGAAAAACAGTATAGGCGACTATGCGAACAGAGAAAACGGAGGATATAATTTCTGGACATTTAACGGAAAGCTTAATTTCGGACCTGAGGAATGGATAAAATCAGCATATGAAATAGACCCGGAATGTAGCTTTGTTGTCGGAATTAATGTTTTGACCGAATCCCCTGAATTAAACGCACAGTATGCTGAATTTTTAACAGGCGATCCGAGTACTTCACCGCTTGCAAAAATGCGTGCAGATGCAGGAATTGAAGAACCTGTAGATGTTTTTGCATATGAGCTGGGAAATGAAATTGACGGTTCGTTAGACGTATACGAATATATCAAAAGAATTAAAAAAACTATGCGTGCAATACGTGCAGTTGACCCGGACGCAAAATTTATGGCGTGCGGAAAATCGTATCCGATGGGTGAACATTCTTTGTATGATGAAGGCTGGAGATACTGGCATAAAGAAATTGTTAAAGCTGTAGGTGACGAAATAGATTATTTTACATACCATGCCTATTATGACGGTGTCGGAATAATGGACCAGATGAAATATGTGCAGGTTATGATTGACGATATTAATAGCCTGGTCGGAAGTGACAGGATAAAGGTTGTTCTGACTGAGCAGGCGATGTGGGATCCTATAGATGAGGGAAGTATAACATATGCACTGTACGGATGTATTTCAACTGCGGATGTAATAAACCGTCTTTATAACCATACAGGGTATGCAGGAGCAAATTATTATGTATTCCCGGGCGGAGACCTTACCGGGCAGTGGGCTTATATGGGCAAAGGTGTCGGGGAAGATGCATGGTATCTTTCAGGTATCGGAAAGCTTTATAATGAGTATTTCGACAGACTGAATGGAAGTGTTGTCAAAAACAATATCACTCTGTCGTCTTATGCAAATTATGTGATAGAAAAAATATCGGCACTTGTAACTGCAAATGATGATGAGCTTACGGTTATTCTTACAAATAAAACTGCAGACAGAACGTTTCCTGTGAAATTTGATTTTAAAGATAACTATGATTTAGTGTCGGAAACTTTATTCACAGCAGATGACATGAATGCAAAAATTCTTGGTAAGGATACAGAAAATGCAATATATACAGTTACTTCCGATAAAAATGTAAAGGATTTTAACAGCTATATTTTAGAGCCTAAAACAATTGCTTTTTTAACACTTAAAAGAACAAACGAAAAAACTAAGAACGATGATGAAACAGATGCCGAGTTTTATGCAAGAATGGGGCTTTTTGACGAGTTTGACGACTTGTTCGCATCTTCGGTTTCCATTTATAACAGAGATGTAGAAAACGGTGACGAAAAACGTTTACCTGCTTTAATAAAAGAAATTGCAACGCTTTATTCAAAAGAAAGTAAGAATCTGGTTGAGGGGTTGTCGTATGACGATTTACAGCTAATCGGGAAAATGCTGATTTCTTTCGGGAAAATTGAATATGGCTATGACGGAATAGAAAGATTCATAAATTTACTCACACTTCAGGAACAGACATTAAGAATTCAAAAGTCCGATTCTGCGAGTGAAATAAAAGAAATACTCGACAGCGGAGCTCTTGGAATAGATTTGTGTGACGCGGGATATGTAAGTAATTCACAGTTTGTATGTGAGGGCTTAAAGGCTTTGGAATTTAAAAATTCAAAGGACTTGAAAAAACAAGTTAAGGCATACAGTGCCTTGGCTCATTTAAAACAAAAGCCTGCAGCCGCTGATGTGTGCAATTTAATCTATGAGTGGTCAGAATATATTGACATGGATTTAAGATTCTGGCACAGAATTTATGATAAAGAAAAGACAGCGCAAGACCTGATAGACAGCGCAGACGGATTTACAAGTCCTTACGATATAACTGAATTTTTGATGGACTACGAAGAAAACTCAGAAAAAACAGTTTTTACTGATGATTTTGAAAGCTATGAACTGATGGAAGAGGCTTTTTCCGGGGCAGGAAAAGTAATCGGAAATTTCCGCAGCTCATATCAGTTTACAGCATATGACGGAAAAAATGAGATGCAGATTATACGAGACCCTGAAAATGCGGATAATAAGGTTTTACGTCTCAGAGGTCTTGGTGTCGGAAATGAATCGTGCGTAGATATCATTTCGGATATAAGTGCTTTGGGACAAAATCAAAGACTTACTGCTGATGTATACCGTGTTGATAATTCTGCATATGCATTCGGCTTCAGAATGATGGTAAATGAATACGAGCTTGATTTTTACGAGCTTTATTTTCCTGTATCAAACGGAGTTCCGGCTTTGAGAAAGTTTGTTGACGACAAGCTTGTTTTCACTTCGGATTTAAGTGGAAAAATTGCAGGGAATACATGGTTTAACATAACATTTGAAATTTCAGGAAACACATTGAGCTGTCAGATAAAAGATGCTTCAGGTGCAGTAGTATCAAGCGGTTCTGTGACAGATCCCGAACCGTTTAAGTGTAACGGTGCAAATTCTAAGGTACAGCTTTTAACAGAAGGACATCAGCTTGAGCATTATGTGGATAATATTAAATTGGAAACTATCGGAGACGGTATGCCCGACAAAGCGGTTTTTGCTGACCTTATGTACGGTGCAGAGGTTGAAATTGCAAAAAATGCTAAAACATCTGTAGATGCAATGACAGACGGAGACGAATCAACGCCGTATAGCTCAGATAGTTCATATATGCTTATAGATCTTGGCGATGAATATCCTATCGACTGTATCGAATTTAATGATTTGATACTGGAAGACAGTTTTACTGTAAGACTTGCAGGTAACAATAAAAGTCCGTGGACTAATGTGTTACAGCTTGATAAAGGACAAAACGGAGATGTATCGGAGTTTTTAACTGACGGCAGTAAATACCGGTATTTATATCTGACATCAAAGAAATCGTACACTATCGGTGATTTAAAGGTGTATACAAGACTTGACGGTAAAACAACAGACTGGTTTACGAATGAACCTATTAAGCTTCTGGTTTTAAGAGGCGGACTTGAATTTTCGGCAGATTCACTGTCTTATGACGGAGACAAGGTATTTACAGACGGTAACGTTTTAATGCTCAGCGAAAAAGGAAATACAGCTTTTTCAATTGGTGATACAAGCTTTACTGTTAATGCGAATTCTGATTGTGTAGCTGAGGAAAGCGGCTCGGTGATTAATTTCACAGTCGCTACTGCACTAAATAGCGGTGAATTTATAGCAGCATTTTTCGATGCAGAAAACAGATTTATCGGAAGTCAGATTTTAAGCAGTGCGGCTTTGAATGAAAATTTCAGAAAAGCTGAATTAAAAGCTTCAGTTCCTGAAAATTGTAAATACTACAAACTGATGTATTGGGATGTGACGGAAGGACAAATAACACCGATAACAAAAAGCTATAGCTTTACATATGGAGGTTAGAAAATGAAGGCAAAATTAATATGTGCAGTTTTAGCATCACAAATGCTTTTGGGAGCATTTGTTTCTGTTAATGCTGAGGTGGAGTACAAGGAGTATTTCCCTGTTTACGGTACACCGGGACATGAAGCCCAGTTAGATGTTGAAGAAACTATCGATGTGGCTATAACCGCATACGAAAGTAAGGTGGTTGGGACGACGGAAGAAAGAGACATTTTGGGCGTGTGCCTTGAGTGGGGAGACGGAAATTCAGGATTTATGAAATCAAATGAAAGTCTTGAATTTTCAGAGGATTATCTTGAATTACTTCCCGAACTCAGAGAATCGGGAATATATAACACAAGAACTGCGGGCGGTTCTTTGAACCTCTGGGACTGGAAAACATCAATCGGAGAATATTCAAAGAGAAAAATCGGAGGGGATATGTGGTGTTTTACCAGACCGTCTAATTACGGGCCGATTGAATGGGTAAAACAGTTTACGGATATTAATCCTGATTGTACATTTACTGTCGGACTCAATGTTATGCAGGATTCTCCTGAGGACTTGGCAGACTATGCAGAGTTTATGCTCGGAGATGAAACAACGGAATGGGGAAAAAAGAGAATAGAGCTTGGAGTTAAAGACCCGGTAAAGGTCGGAGCATTTGAGCTTGGAAACGAAATGGACGGCTGGCTCGGACAGGATTATAAGGAATATAACAGACTGTGCCTTGCTACAATCCATGCAATCCGTGAGCGTTTTCCTGATGCAAAATTCATGATGGTCGGAAAGAGCTATCCTAATCCTTTCCCGTTAGACGATATGTCATGGAGAATATGGACAATTGAAACTGCAAAGGCACTTGGAGAATACTGTGATTATGTATCATTCCATCCGTATTATGACGGTGAAACTATGGCCAGAACAGAAAGATACCTGAATGTTATTCAGCAGGATTTAAAATCTGTATGGCCTGATAAGGAGTTTAAGTTTGGGTTTACTGAGGCTGCGGTATGGCCGAGAACTATCGGTGACGGCACGAATCAGGAGGTAACCAGATTGCTCGGCTCTCAGACGCAGATGTTAACAGGTGTTTTGTCACTTGCTGACTTCTTGACAAGATGTTTTAAAAGAGGCGATGTCTGGTCTTCAAACAATTTCTGCTGGGCGGCAAATGATAATTCCCTTTTAAATGACTGGGGAATGTTAGGTCGTGGAGTGAATGAACAGAAATGGTATGTATCAGGAGTTCTGAAGCTTTATAATATTTATGACAAAATGCTTGGCGAAAAGATTATTTATTCATTCGCAGAGTCTGATAATAAATATGCAATTCATGAGCATGAGGAATCAAAATATTCCTGTCTTGTTACTCAGAACGGTGATGATGAGCTTATGCTTATCATGACAAATAAAACAGCGGCAAAGAAGTTCCACAATACTTTTAATTTTGAGCACGATTATACATTAGTTGAAGAAACAGTATTTACAGCTCCCGATATGGAATCAAGAATTGAGGGAAAAGATACAGCAGATATTTTCACAACCACAACAACACCTATGAACGTGAAAAACTTCAAAGAATATACAATGCCTGAACAAAGTGTAGTATTTTTAAGACTTCAGCGCTCGGACAAATCAGCAGGTGACGGTGAAGTTACATTTGAAGGCGAAAGTAAGTTTTCTGATATCGAAGCTTTCTGGGGAAAAAATGAAATTAATAATCTTGCGGCAGAAGGGATTTTAAACGGAACCGGAGACGGAAAGTTTGAGCCTTATGAAACCTTAACACGCGCACAAATGGCACAGATGCTTAAAAATGCCGTTATAAATGAAAAAACGGAAATCACAACAGAAGAAGGCGAAACAACTGTTGAAATAAAAGATAACAACATGACAGGAACTCCGTTTTCTGATGTTTCTGATTCAGCATGGTATAAGGATGCGGTATATGATGTTTACGCAAGCGGATATATGAGAGGAACAGGAATGGGACTTTTTAATCCGAACGAAAAAATTACAATGGAAGAGCTTGTAACAACAGCATCAAGAGTTATGAAAAATTTAAGAGATGAAAATGATGCAAGTGCTGAGCTTGATATATTGACCGCATTCGAAAACAAGGACAAAATATCCGACTGGGCGAAAGAACCTGTTGCATATGCGGCGAAAACAGGGCTTATAAGCAGATTTTACGAAAACGGTAAATTTGAGCCTGATTCATATGCAAAAAGAGGCGATGCGGCTGTAATACTTTACAGATTAGCCGCAATGAAATAAATTCAGGAAAAAGGAGGAAAATGTATGAAAATATTACTGTGTTTTTTATTGACTTTGATTTTAGGACTTTCAAATATAACATTTGTCAGTGCCGAAGAAGCTGAGGTGACACTTAATGAAGAAGTTTTAAAAACAGCAGAGTTTCTTAAAACGGTCGGAATGATTAAAGAAGACTTGCCTGACTGTCAGAAGCCTATAACACGTGCTGATGCCTCACGTGTATTGCTTAATGTAAAAGGTTTTCAGGCTGTGTCGGGAACGGCAGAAGAGAAGTTCTATGATATATCTAAAGAAACAGAGTATTATGCAGAAATAATGACAGCTTATGAACTTGGTATCATATCCGGATATCCTGATAACACCTTCAGACCGAACGATGAGGTTAAAACAGACGACTTTTTAGTAATGCTTCTCAGAATGCTTGGTTACACTGATGTTGCAGAAACGTATGGAGGATATTTAGAAGGTTACAGAGTTTTGGCATCAGACTTTAAGCTTTACAATAATGTAGACCGCAGTAAAGAAATATTAGACTGTGAAAATCTTATATACATATTAAATAATGTTGTTGATGTTCCTGTTTATAAGAAGGTTATTGAAAACGGGGAGATAAAAATAGATGATGACAACACTGTTTTATCGGAGTTTCATGATATATATGTCGCAGAGGGAGTTATGAAGACAAATACTGTGACATCTGTTTCGGGAAACACTGCAAGTGCCGGAACAATAGAGGTTTCGGGAGATGTATATTATGTTTCGTCTTCAGCTTTTGATGAATTCTTAGGCTATGAGGTTGAGGTTTATTATAAAGATGATAAGGGAATATATGAGGCGGTTTACGTAAGACCGACAGATAAAAATGAAAGTGTTACAGTGAGCCTTGATAAGATATCAGACTACAGCTCTTATACTCTCAGCTATTATAACGAATCAGACAGAGAAAAAAGAGTGAAGCTTGACCCGGCATTCAGAGTAGTTTTTAACGATAAGGCTTTAACTGATTATGTTACAGATTTTAAATCCGAAAACTGTATCTTCAAACAGCCGAACGGTACCGCTACTTTAGTTGATTACAATGGTGATAATCGCTTTGACAGCATATTTATCAAAAGCTATATTGATATGATACTTGCAAAAGCTTCAACTCAGGATGATGGCGGAACTTTATTACTATCTTTTGAAGAAATGCCGAATATAAAGATAGACCTTCTCAGTGAAAATATACTTGTAGAAGCAAAGGCTGCGGATGGAAGTATATACACAGGAGACGAGGTGTTAAGCCTTACGGTTGGCAATGTTATAAGCATATATCCTGACAAGATAAAGGATTTAAACGGGATAAGAACGGTTGCAGATGATGCGGAAATTATAAAAATGGTTGAAAGTGATGCATCTGTTACAGGAAGCTTAGAAGGTATTTTTGAGGAAGACGGAAAAACAGTATATAAAATAAACGGCGAAAAATATACTGTTTCTTATGATAATTATATCGAGAATATAAATCTCGGAGATGTAAGAATTTTTAAATTAAATGCTCAGAATGAAATCGTGACAGTCGAGATGCCGGATGAGACTTCGAACGAAATGCAGTACGGGTATCTGATAAAAACCTTTAACAACACCGATGACGAAAAGCTTACTGTCAGAATGTTAAAGTCTGACGGAACTGTCCAAATGATTGAATGTATTCAGAAGCTTCAGTTTAATGGCAGTAAAGTAAAAAGCTTTGCAGCTATGGAAAAGAGTCTTAATGAATCGGCAAAGCTTATTATTTCTGACAAAAAAGATATGTCGCAGCTTGTAAAGTATAAGCTTAACAGCGACGGCAAAATAGTTGAAATTGAAACAATAATTGATAATGAGAAGCACGACGACAGATTAAGTCTTGACAGTAAGAAAAAGAATGCTATGTACCGTGCAAGCGGTGGCGTTTTTGTAACGGGTGCGTGGGATAATATTAAGCTTGAAGACGGAACCATGAGCGGAACAGTCAGAGGTTTCCATTATATTCCGAAATTAATATTCAGAGTTCCGCCCGACTTGGAAAAAGAAGATAAGTATTACGGTCTTATGAAGTTAAAGGACGAAGAAAAATATAACGCAGAAGCCTGGGATATTGATGAAAACTTAGAGCCCGGTGTTATGGTTTGCTATTCAAACGGTACGGAAGAGCCTGTTGGTAATGGGTTCGGATATTTTATGTTTGACTGTATAACTGAAGAGCTTGGCGAGGACGGAACACCGCAGGAGATGATTAACGGTCATAACGGAGTATCAAAAGTGAGTTATATTCTGGAAGATGACGGAACAAGCAATTATGATAGTATAAAGCTTCTTAAAGAAGGAGACTTAGTTGCTATCTACGGTGATAACACCTTCGGAATTGTCCGTCGTGCACAGATAATCCAGAAAATTGATGAAATTCCTGACTTGTCGACGGAACTTCCGATTAATATGGATATTGGCAGAACACAGTTTGTTGAAGTGTATTCAGTTTCCGGTAAAAAGCTTGTAACGCAAAGAGGACCGTTGATAGACGGTTTTTCGAGAAAAGACAAATATCCGTGGCAATGGATTGGGGATGCAGGTATCCTTCGTGGTACAATAACGTATGATGCTACAGGAGGAGATGTTGAAATCCGCAGTGCATCAATAGATGATATTCGTCCTGCAATTTTCTACGGAAATGAGGAATCAAGCAAATTGTATACGTTTGAAGGTTTCGGAAATCCTACATTTTTGGTTATATATAATGGATTATAAATAAAAAATGTTAATATTGATTTGAAAATCTCGCAAGGTGTTTTCATAAAATGCCTTGCGAGAAATTGTAATATGTCAAAAGCTTAAAAAACATGAGGTGAATACAAGATGATAATAAAAATGCTTGAAAATGAATACTGGTGGGGTGGAATTGTAGATTTAGGTATTGATATGCCATACTACAAGGAGAGTGACTCAGAATGTGATGTTACAACAATAAAACTTGCACTTGACCAGTCAGCTCCTGTATTTGTATCTTCAAAGGGAAGATATTTGTGGAGTGAAAAACCGTTTAAAGCAACTTTTTGGCACGGTGAGATTAGAATACCTGATATTTATGATGTTGTTCTTGAAAAAGCGGGCGACACTCTTAAGAGTGCTCAAACGGCTTTATACAAAAAATATTATAAGCAAAATGAAATTATCCCGAATGATTTATATTTTAAGACACCACAGTATAATACGTGGATTGAGATTGGAGAAAACCAGACGCAGGACGGGATTTTAAAATATGCTGAAGGAATAGTCAAAAGCGGATTGCCGGCAGGAATTCTGATGATTGATAACGGCTGGCAGAACGGTCTCGGTAATTGGAGCTTTGACCTTAAAAAAATACCTGAGCCAAAAGCAATGATAAAAAGACTTCATGAGCTTGGATTTGTAGTTATGCTCTGGACAATTCCGATTGTCAGAGTGTCGGATGTAAATAATTTTGATGAGCTTTGCGAAAATGGAGTAATTATTAAAAATAAAGATAATGAACCGATACTCAGATGGTGGTTCGGAGGTTATGACTATAACGTTGATTTAACGTCTGAGAACGGTGCTGAGTGGTACTGCGGTCAGATGGATGCTCTTATGCGTGAATATGATGTTGACGGATTTAAGCTTGACGGGGGAGATGTGTATTTTTACGATGATGGAGACAATACAGACAAAGAAATAACAGCTCATGAGCATACAAAGCTTTTTAATCATCTGGCAAAGAAATATCAGTTTCACGAATTTCGTGCAGGATACGACTGCGGCGGATATCCTTATGTATTCAGACTCCAGGACAAGCGTCATACATGGGATGATTCAGGACTTAACTGCGTGATTCCGAATTCTGTAGTTCAAGGTCTTATCGGTCATTTTTATCATTGCCCCGATATGGTCGGAGGCGGTTCTTTGAATGAACTTTTCGATGAATGCTTTGATACAGAGCTTTACATCCGCTGGGTTCAGGCTAATGCCCTTTGTCCTATGATTCAGTTCTCAATTGCTCCATGGCGTGTGTTGTCAGAAACGCAAATGGAGATAACGAAAAAAATGGCTCTGCTTCATGAAAGCTTCGGCGAATATATTTTAAGTCTTGCACATAATGCAGCAGTTACAGGAGAGCCTATAATGCGTCATATGTCTTATGAATTTCCTGATGAGGGATTCGAAGAAGTGGACGATTGCTTTATGCTCGGTTCTGAAATTTTAGTTGCTCCTGTCCTTAAAAAAGGTCAGTTTAAAACAAAGCTAAGACTTCCGAAGGGCAATTGGATTGCCGACGACGGAACAGAATATGAGGGTGGCAAGGAGATTGAAATACATACTCCGATTGAAAGATTACCTTATTTTAAATTAAAATAAAGGAGTGTTGTTTTATGATAAGAATTCCTCAGATATGTGAACTTTTACAATTTTCTTCTGAAGATGTAGGGAAGAATAATTACGGTTATAATGGTGATTATACAGTAACCTTGAACGGTGCGGAATGTCCTGTTCGTGGCTGCAGGGTTTCTGCAATTCCTTTTAATCGCTCGTGGCCGGGAAAGCAAAGGGATATATCTCAAACCGAGATTGCAGGCTTTATAACCTTTTCTGCAGATGAGACGGTAACTGTTTCGGTAAAATCAAAAAGAGAGTTTAAAGAAGCTGTAATTCGACCTCTTTCTAAAAATGTAAATCCTGAAATAGACGGAAGTGAAATAAATTTTGAATTAAAGGAAGCCGGAAGCTATTTTCTTGAGTTGGACGGTGAAAGCAGAGCATTACATATTTTTTATAATGAGATAAAATCTTATCCTGAAGCAGATAAGGCAACTTATTATTTCGGGCCGGGAGTCCATTTCCCGGGAGTTATAAGCCTTCGTGACAATGATACTGTTTATATTGATGAAGAGGCTGTGGTTTTTGGTTCAATAAACTCAACAGGAGCGAAAAATGTAAGAGTTTTCGGCGGAGGAATTTTAGACAACAGCTCTGAAGAAAGAATACTTGCTCATTGCTATGCAAATTACACGAAGGGAACGTTTAAAATCTATAATTGTCAGAATATTAAAATAGAAGATATTATCCTGCTTAATTCATCTACATGGGTTTTAGCGATGTTTGACTGCGATAATATTGTAATTGACAATGTTAAGATAGTGGGGCAGTGGAGATACAATACTGACGGAATAGATATTGTTAATACAAGCAATGTACTTATTAAAAACAGCTTTGTCCGTTCCTTTGACGATTCAATTTCCATAAAGGGAATTTATGATTACGACAAGTCTATAGAAAATATTACGGTGGATAACTGCGTATTATGGTGCGGATGGGGACATGCATGCGAGGCGGGTATAGAAACATTTGCACCTGAGTATAAGAATATAACATTTAAAAACTGTGATGTAATTCACACTACAGCAAATGCTCTGGCGGTAGTAAACGGAAACACTGCTAAGATACATGATATATTCTATGAAAACGTAAGCGTTGAATTTCAGAAAGATACTCTTCCGCAGGTTTTTCAGTCGAGCGATGATATGGAATATGATGGGTACGGTAAACCGTCGGTGAAAAATCTTATTTTAGTTTCGAACTGGCGTTTTCCGATTATAACTAAAGGCGGAACAGCAGAAGAATATCATGATTACAGTGAAGTTTATGATGTTCATTTTAAAAATATAAATGTTTATACAGACTCAGATTCCATAAAACCGAGAATTCAGATAAAATCAGAGGATGAAAGTGTTATTTTTAAGAATATAAGTATAGACGGACTGTATTTAAACGGAGAAAAACAAGAAACCTTTGATAAGTTTGAAACCGATTTTGGTAATTGCGAGGATATAACACTTGCGTGAAAAGGAGTAAAATAAGGGGATAATATGATGAAGAAGCAACTTTTCTTTGATGATAATAAATTGTTCGGAAGAGATAATGTTATAAGAAAATACGGAAAGCCGGAAGTTATTTCAGTTTACAATGATGGAGTCTGCAGTACAGATTTTTGTACAGGATATGTATTCAGATTGGAAAACGGAAAATACCGTATGCTATATTTCGGTCATAGCGATGAATTTAAAGACAGGAAAAAGCTGTTTTCGGCAATAAGTGAGGATGCTGTACATTTTTCTCCGGAACAGATTTTTGACCTGAAAGAAAACCCGGACAAAATGTATGCACATGAAATTATGGAGCTTCCCGGTGAGGTGGGATTCATTTATGAAGACGAGTATTCTGAAAACAGTGATGAGAGGTATAAGCTTTTAATGTCAGACCATACTCTTCTTTCGACTGAGCTTCGAGTTAATGATACGGTGTATACTTCACCTGACCTCATAAACTGGAAGTTAAAGGAAAATTCGTATTGGGGAGACGGTACAGAGCCTTTGGTAAGTGCTTTTTATAATAAACATAAAAAAGTACACACAATAATAGAGCGTCCGTTTTGGGGTATTCGCTGTGTGGGATATAAAGAAACCAAAGACTGGGAAAGCTTTACAGAGTATAGATATTGCATGAATGTGGATTCAGATGATGAACGACTCTCAGAGGTTTACGGAATGTATGCCTTTGAATATGACGGAATGTATATAGGTGTTCCTCATATTTACAGACATCTTAACAGCGAGCTTAATGCTAAATATAAAAACGGTATTATTGATACTCAGCTTGCTTATTCATATGACGGACGGTATTGGCAGAGAAGCTTCAGAGAACCGTTCATAAGCGGACTTGATGAAAATCCGAGGCATAATATTGTATGGGTATCAAATATGCTGAGATTGAATGACGGAAGTATAAATTTTTATGTTTCTGCCTCAGAGTATGAGCATGGCCCTGCGTTCAGTCAGCCGGGAACGGGGAAAATGCTTGTATATAATATGAGAAGTGATGGTTTTATATCTTTATCGTCAGAGGATAAGGAAAAAACAGCATCTGTAATAACACGTGAGAAGGTTTGGCACAGAGGTGAGATTCACGTAAATCTCAAAGCGAAAAAGGCTACAATGGCTGTTTATATTTCTGATGAAAGTGAAATGGTCAGCGGTAATGTATTAGGGTTCGCAAGACCGATTGAAGGATACGGTCACGACGACTGTATTCCGTTTGAGGGCGACAGTACGGAATGGATTCCGCAGTATAAATCAGGGAATAAAGTTGATGATTTAAGCGGAAAAACTCTTGTGTTTGAATTGAAGTTTGATGACGGAGAGCTGTTTTCTTTAGCGGGAGATTATACTGATGTTTATAATGTGCCTGCGGCAAGATACCGTAGGTTCGGGGTATTGCCTGAATAAAAAATTGAAATCAAAAAGGAGACCGGATATTCAGTCTCCTTTTTTGGAGCTGGTGGCGTGACTTGAACACGTGACCTTCTGATTACGAATCAGATGCACTACCGACTGTGCTACACCAGCATAAAGGCAATGCATCGTAAAACGATGCATTGCGTGATATTGTATTTAGTTAGACAAAATTGCTCTTGCGATTTCGTTAATAACTTTTCCATCGGCACGACCTTTAGTTTTGGGCATGACGAAAGCCATAATCTTTCCCATGTCCTTGACAGAAGAAGCACCTGTTTCCTTGACAGCTTCAGCGACAATCTCTGTGAGCTCATCTTTTGTAAGCTGTTGGGGAAGATATCCCATTAATATGTCCATTTCCGTTTTCAATTCATTAATCAAATCTTCTCTGCCGCTTTTTTCATAATCCGGCAAAGAATCGCGGCGTTGTTTCAGTTGTTTTGCAATAACCTCAATTACGCCGTCGTCATCAAGAGTGATTTTTTTATCTTTTTCAATCTGCAGAATACCGGCTCTTACGAACTGAACAACATTTTTTCTGATGCTATCCTTGTCCTTCATAGCTGTTTTTAAATCTGCAGAGAGCTGTTCTTTAAGTGACATATATTTTCACCTTATTTGAACTTTCTTTTTCTGGCAGCTTCAGATTTCTTCTTGCGCTTTACGCTTGGTTTTTCGTAATGCTCACGCTTTCTGATTTCTGACATAACGCCTGATTTTGCACACTGACGCTTAAATCTGCGAAGCGCGCTATCTAATGATTCATTATCCTTAACTCTGATTTCAGACACTGTGTATCCCTCCCTCCGACAAGTCGAATGTAAAACGAACAAAATGGAATGTTAAACATACAACATCATATATTATACACCATAATGATATGGTTTGTCAATAGAAAATCAATAAATTTTTTAAATTTATTGTGAATTATTTTTGAACATCAACACGTTCAATAAGATTCTGTATCTTCTGTACAGGATTAAGAAGTTCACTGATTGTATTATCGTGATTCATTGTGTTGATGAGAAGTGATATATACTTAGCCATATCAACTTCACAGTACCAGTCTCTCTGGCGGAGTCCCGGATGTCTGTATACAAGATTTGTAGTAAACACCTTGTTTATTATACCTTCTTCATATGCACGGTCGAAAACCTCAAGACCGTTTGTAAATAATCCGAATGAAGTGAATACAAATATTCTCCTTGCGCCCATTGCTTTGATTTTGCTTGCAACATCAATCATCGATTCGCCGCTTGAAATCATGTCGTCTACAATTATAACATCCTTGCCTGTAACGTCTCTGCCGAGATATTCGTGAGCTTCTATCGGATTTTTTCCGTCAATAACAACACTGTAGTTTCTTCTCTTGTAGAACATACCGAGGTCAAGCTTGAGAACTGAAGAATAATACATTGAACGTGACATGCCGCCTTCGTCCGGAGAAATGATAATAGTATCGTTCTTATTGAGAGAAATATCAGGCACTGCACGAACCAGCGCTTTAATCATCTGATAAGTAGGCTGAACATTATCAAATCCTGAGTGGGGAATAGCGTTCTGGATACGTGGGTCGTGCGCGTCAAAAGTAATGATATTTGAAACGCCCATTCTTACAAGCTCCTGAAGCATCATTGCAGCATCAAGTGATTCACGGCTTGTACGTCTGTGTTGTCTGCCTTCGTAAAGCATCGGCATAACAACAGTAACACGGCGTGCTTTACCGCCCATTGCTGAAATGATTCTTTTAAGATCCTGGAAGTGGTCGTCAGGACTCATGTGATTTTCAAAACCGTACATTTTATATGTTACGCTGTAATTGAATATGTCGCAGATGATATATACGTCATGGCCTCTTACGGTTTGACCTATAACACATTTACCTTCACCCGTACCGAAACGAGGGCAGGCAACATTTGTAATATACGTTTCCTCATCTTCAAATTCACGGAACGTGTTAAGATATCTGTCTATTTTGGCAGTAATATCTTCTGCTCCGTTCATGCTAATGATACTAAGTTTGCCGTAAATTGGCGAATTATCCGGATTGTTTGACATTTTATATCAGTTCCTTTCCTTTGTCATGGTACCGAATTTTTCGGTGAAAAATCTTTCCATATATACTATACCACATATTTCGACTTTTTTCAAGAGATAAATTCCATTTAAATATTAAATATTTGTAGGTATATTTTGTGCTATTTTTATATAATTAGTCTAAATATAGTAATTTTAAGTATGTTTACAAAAAATTAATAAAATAAATTATAAAAAAGACTTGACAAAAAAAATAAAATGTTTTATAATTTGATTAAAGGTCAAAGAAAGTCAAAGTCAAAAAAGATAAGGAGGAGAATATGGGAACGAGTGACAGAATAGAATCTTTTATATTACAATTGCTGACGGACGGGGATGATTGGGTAGAGCTGAGAAGAAATGAACTTGCAGGTGTATTTTCGTGTTCGCCTTCGCAGATAAATTATGTTTTATCAACAAGATTTAATGAAAAAAACGGATATATAACAGAATCAAGACGCGGAGGAGGCGGTTATCTTCGTATAAAGAAGATAAGAATGTTTGAAAATGATTCCAGAAGCTCCTATCTTGATATTATAGGAGACGAAATGGATTTCCGGGGTTGTGAACTGATTGTGAGAAGCATGTTTGATGAAGGCATTATATCACGTGAGTCTGCTGAGATTATACTGACATCACTTTCGGACAGAAGTCTTACAGTTAATCAGCCTTATAAAAACCGTTTGAGAGCTTCAATTCTGAAAAATATAATTATGAAAGTAGGTAATGATAATGTTTGATATTTTTGATTTGTTTGATAATATGGATTTTTTCCAGATGCCTGTGGGGTATCGTGAAGAAGTAAGATGCCCGCTTTGCGGAAGAACATATACTGATTTCAGAAAAACAGGAAAGCTTGGCTGCTCGGAATGTTATAAGGTATTTTCCGAACCGCTTAAGGGTGTGCTGAGACAAATACATTCAGATTATGAACATACCGGAAAAATTCCGGGAAATCTCAGAGGAAAGCTTTCAAAGCAGAGACAGCTTGAGGAACTTCGTGCAAAGCTTAAGGATGCAGTCCGCAGAGAGGATTACGAATCCGCCGCAAAATTTCATAAAGAAATACAGGAACTTGAAAGGGGATGCTGAGAATGATTTGGTATAAAGAGCAATCAGATATAGTAATAAGTACAAGAGTACGGCTTGCAAGAAATATTGACGGTATTCCGTTCCCGGATGCACTTAAAAATAAGGATGAAGCGATAGCTAAAATAAAAAATGCAATATTCAATTCAAATTCTACTCTTTCAGATGACTTTACAGATGTAAAGCTCGAAGAAATGACCGGGATTGAAAAACAGAGACTTGCTGAAAAACATTTAATCAGCTCGCTTATGCTTAAAAATGGGAAATGCGGTTGCCTTATAAATAAGGATGAGACAATGAGCATTATGATTATGGAGGAAGACCATATAAGACAGCAAGTGATACTTGGCGGATATAAGCTTGATGAGGCGTATGAAATATGTGACAGGGTTGATGATGTATTAAGCGAAAATCTTGATTTTGCTTTTGACGAAAAAATCGGATATCTTACAGCTTGCCCGACAAACACAGGAACAGGACTCAGAGCTTCTGTTATGCTTCATCTTCCCGGGCTTTGTATGACGGGGAAAATTGAAAGAATAATAGAATCTGCCGGAAATATCGGTATAGCTGTACGCGGTTATTACGGAGAGGGCTCAAAAGCAGAGGGTTGCTTCTTCCAGATTTCCAATCAGATAACAACAGGAGCAACGGAAAAAGAAATTATTGATAGGGTAAAAAATGTTACCGACCAGATAATTGCTTTTGAAAAGGAAGCACGGAATAAACTGATAAACGAAAATAAAACAGAGCTTTCTGATAAGGTTTACCGTTCTTACGGTGTTCTGAAATATTCAAGAAGCATTTCTTCTAAAGAAGCTATCAGTTTGATTTCAGATGTTTTATTCGGGAAAAAAATGGGAATAATCGAAGAAGATGGGAAAATGTCTCCGATGGAGTGTATAGTTTTGACCGCTCCTGCTCATATGGAGGACGGAAATAATACACCTAAGGAAAGAGACGAAAAAAGAGCATCATTTTTAAGAAATAACATATAGGAGGATAAAGATATGTTGAATTCTAATTTTACGGAGAAGGCAAGAGAATCTATAAGACTTGCACATCACGCTGCATGTGAAATGGGACATAAGTATATAGGAAGTGAACATCTTCTTTTAGGTCTTATAAAAGAAGGAACGGGAATTGCAGCGAAGGAGCTTGAAAAAGCCGGTCTTGACTATAAAAAAGTGTTTGACGAAATAGTCGGGATAATAGGTAAAGGTATTGAGCTTGATGAGAATACGGAGCTTGGACTTACTCCGAGAACAAAGCGTATTCTTGAACTCAGTGCGGTTGAAGCACAGAGACTGAGACATGGGTATATAGGTACAGAACACATTCTCATGGCAGTTATCCGTGACGGTGACGGGGTTGCGGCAAGGATTCTGAGAAAACTTAATATAAATACCGGTTCTTTATATAATAGCCTTATTGCTGTTGTGGACGGTGGAAAAACGGAAAAGCAGGGCGGTTCTCATCACCGTGAAAACGGTGGAAATGGCGGTTCAACATCCCTTGATAAATACGGAAGGGATTTCACGCAGATGGCAAGGGAGAATAAGTTTGACCCGGTAATAGGAAGAACTGAGGAAATTGACAGAGTAATTCAGATACTTTCAAGAAGAACAAAAAATAATCCGTGCCTTATCGGTGAACCGGGAGTTGGAAAAACTGCTGTGGCTGAAGGTCTTGCGCAGAGGATTGTTTCGGGGAATGTTCCTGAACCGCTTATGAATAAACGACTTGTATGTCTTGATTTGTCCGGAATGCTTGCAGGCGCAAAGTACAGAGGAGAATTTGAGGAAAGACTTAAAAAGGTTGTAGACGATGTTATGGACTCGAAAGATGTTATTTTGTTTATAGACGAGGTTCATACAATAGTGGGTGCAGGAAATGCGGAAGGTGCAATGGATGCATCTAATATACTGAAGCCGTCACTGGCAAGGGGAGAGCTTCAGCTTATCGGTGCAACAACAATTAACGAATATAAGAAAAATATTGAAAAGGATGCCGCTCTTGAAAGAAGATTTCAGCCTGTAACAGTTGGAGAGCCGACTGTTGATGAAACAATTGAAATACTGAAGGGGATACGTGATAAATATGAGGCTCATCATAATGTTATAATTACTGATGAAGCATTGACAGCAGCGGCTAAGCTTTCATACAGATATATAACTGACAGATTTCTGCCCGATAAAGCAATCGATCTGATTGATGAAACTTCATCGAAAAAGAGAATTTCGCAGCAGACACCTCCTGAGGAACTGAAGGCTCTTGAAGAACGAATGGAAGCTATACAAAACGAAAAGCAGGAAGCTATAATGGCTCAGGATTTCGAAAAAGCGGCTAAGCTTCGTGATGAGGAAAAAGAGCTTAAGGAAAGCCTTGATTCGGTGAAATCCGACTGGAAGTCAGACAGCACACAAGGGAAACTGACGGTTACAGATGAGGATATTGCACAGGTGCTTGCAGAATGGACTCATATCCCTGCAGGGAAGCTTTGTGAGGGTGAAAATGAAAGACTTAAAAACCTTGAAAAAACACTGCACGAGCGTGTTATAGGTCAGGACGAAGCGGTTACGGCTGTTTCTAAAGCAATCCGAAGAGGAAGAGCCGGGCTTAAAGACCCGAAACGTCCGATAGGTTCATTTCTTTTCCTCGGGCCGACGGGTGTCGGCAAAACAGAGCTTTCCAAAGCTCTTGCAGAAAGTATGTTCGGTTCAGAGGATTCTCTGATAAGGGTAGATATGTCTGAGTATATGGAAAAACATTCTGTTTCGAAATTTATAGGCTCACCTCCGGGATATGTAGGATTCGAGGAAGGCGGACAGCTTACAGAAAAAATCAGACGCAATCCGTACAGTGTTCTTCTCTTTGATGAAATAGAAAAGGCTCATCCGGATGTTTTCAACATTCTGCTTCAGGTTCTTGAAGACGGAATTCTTACCGATGCACAGGGAAGAAGAGTTGATTTCAGAAATACCGTTATTATTATGACATCAAATCTCGGAGCAAAGACGATTATCAATCCGGAAGGCACGAAGCTCGGTTTTGCGGCAGGTGACGATACAAAAAATGAGGAAGCGGAAAACGACAGAATCCGCAAAAAGGTTATGGATGAAGTGAAAAAAGCATTCAAACCTGAGTTCCTTAACAGAATAGACGAAATAATAGTATTTTCAAGACTCACTAAAGAGGATATTAAAGACATTGCCAAGGTAATGCTTTCGACACTTATAAAACGTCTTGAAGCTAATGAAATTAAAGTAAGCTTTTCAGACGGTGCAATAGAAAAAATTGCAGAAGCCGGATTTGACCCCGTATACGGTGCGAGACCTTTAAGAAGGGCGATACAGTCTCAGATTGAAGACCTTATAAGTGAGGAGATAATAGACGGTAAGGTGAAAAAAGGAGACAATATTTCAGTTGATATACAGGATGAAAAATTTGTGATTGTAACTGAATAAGAAAAACAGCGTGTCCGGGAGGATGCGCTGTTTTTCCGAAAAACTGATTATTAGTTGACAAAAGTGAGATAAAATGATATTATATAGTTAATAAATAAATTGCGGTGATGAATTTGGAAAAAACACTTATCAGAGATTTTACTAAAGGGAATATTTCGAAGCAGCTTATAACCTTTGCATGGCCGCTTTTTCTGTCAAACCTTCTGCAGATGGTTTATAATATGGTTGACATGATAATTGTCGGAAACGTGCTTGGAAAATCAGGAATTTCGGCTGTTTCGGTCGGTGGTGACGTTCTGAACTTTCTGACTTTTGTTGCGATGGGGTTTTCAGCTGCGGGTCAGGTTATAATTGCCAAGTACATAGGCTCAAAAAGAAATGCCGAGATTGGAAGATTTATAGGGACTATGAGTTCTTTTCTGATTTTATGCTCGCTGATAATAGGAGCAATCGGGCTCGTATTTCAGAAAACAATACTTTCCGTTATGAATACTCCTGCCGAAGCATTTGAAGGTGCTGTCGGATATTCGGCAATATGTATGGCAGGACTTGTATTTATTTACGGATATAATATTGTAAGTGCAATACTTCGCGGAATGGGTGATTCAAAACATCCTTTTATATTTGTCAGTATTGCCGCAATAACCAATCTGATTCTTGATATTGTGTTTGTCGTTTTTTTGAACACAGGTGCAGGCGGTGCGGCTCTTGCAACTGTTATAAGTCAGGGGTTAAGTTTCCTTCTGAGTGTTGCTTTCATAATAAAATCCGGGAAAAAAACAGGAATAGAGCTTAAAGCTTCGTATTTTATCAAGTGGAATAAATCCATGCTTTATGACCTTTTAAAGCTCGGTACACCTATGGCAATAAAAATGGCTTCAATCCAGTTTTCGAAAATGTTCGTTAATTCGTGGATAAATTCGTACGGAGTTGCAGTGTCTGCGTTTGCCGGAATTGCAAACAAGATATCAAGCATATCAAACCTTGTTTCAAATGCAATGAATACATCGGGTTCTACTATGGTAGGTCAAAATATTGCGGCGGGTGAATATAAGCGTGTAAAAGGTATACTTAAAAATTTAGCAGTGATTTCTCTGTCGATATCGGCAGTGATGTCAGCGGTTATATGTATTTTCCCTGATTTTGTTTTCGGTGTTTTTACATCTGACAAATCGGTACTTGACATTGCGGGAGGGTTTATCCCGATTGCAGTTTTACTGTTCCTTGCAAGTGCACTGCGCGGCACTATGAACGCACTTCTGAACGGAAGCGGAAATTATAAGATAAATTTTGCTACGGCGATTTTTGACGGCATTATAATGAGAATCGGACTTGCTGTTTTATTCGGATTGGTCCTTGATATGAAGCATTACGGGTTCTGGCTCGGTGATGCTTTAGCAGGATTTACACCGTTTGTTATAGGAGTTGTGTTTTATTTTTCGGGGAGATGGAAGTCGGATGTCGTTGATATGACAAATAAATTGTAATTTATACTCATTGTGTAAGCAACATATCGATAAAAGGTATAATAATTGAGAATTGAGGAACTTAATAAAATGCAAATCTATCCTATAGGCTATATTCACACAGATTTTAAGGAGAAATTCGGAATCCCGCGTCAAAGCGGAAGGGTTTCAAAGCTGACAGGTAAAATTGTGTTTACTGATGAATATAAGAATTCTGAGGCTCTGCGCGGTATAGAAGAATTTTCTCATTTGTGGATAATATTCGGATTTTCGGAGAATGAGAATAGACGAAAATCCGTGACTGTAAGACCACCGAGACTCGGAGGAAATAAAAGAATAGGTGTTTTTGCGAGCAGAGCACCGTACCGTCCCAATCCTCTCGGCTTATCCGTTGTAAAGCTTGAAAAGATTGAAAAGGAAGCAGTAAACGGAGATGTTCTTATTGTGTCGGGAGTTGATATGCTTGACGGTACACCGATATACGATATAAAGCCGTATCTGCCGTATGCTGACTGTATTTGCGGTGCAACCGGAAGCTACGGAGAAGAGAACAAGGATTATTCAGTAGAAGTGGTAATTCCGGAAGAGCTTATAAATAAGGTTCCGTCAGATAAGAGAGAGGCGCTGATTGAATGCCTGAAGGAAGATCCGAGACCTTCTTATCATAATGATTCGAGGACATATGTTATGAATTATGCAGACCTTGATATTCAGTTCAGCGTCCGGGAAAATATACTGACGGTTACGGGTGTGAAAAAAGAATAAAAAAAAGAACATGCACCGACGAAGCGACACATCCTCTTTCTTTTGATGAATGAATATGCTAGTATTATAGCACACAAAAAAATGAATGTCAATATCGTAATTTACTAATTGTTAAATTTGTGACATAGTTACAAATATTGATTTCTGTTTTTGTGGATTTTTAGTTAAGAGATAAGCAGATGAAATTTGACAAAAAAATGATTGTGTGTTATAATCAATTGGTTTGAAAATACAATTACAACGGAGGAAAAAATGAATAATAAGATTTTTACAAATACTTTTTTTGTTACCTTTGCAGCGCTTTTGTGCTGTGCTTTATGGGGAAGTGCAACACCGTTCATAAAAATAGGATATGCCCTAATGATGCCGGAGAAGGATGTACCGTCGACGATATTATTTGCCGGAATAAGATTCATGTTTGCGGGTATTCTGACAGTTCTGATTTACAGCATTGCCAGACGGAAATTCCTGTATCCTAAAAAGGAAAACATATCGAAAATTTTGACTGTGAGCTGTTTTCAGACTGTGATACAGTACATATTGTTCTATATAGGTCTTGCGAATACTACAGGTGTAAAGGGTACTATAGCCAGCGGCTCAAACTCGTTTTTTTCGATGCTTATTGCCTGTCTTGTATTTAAACAGGAAAAGTTTACGCTTAAGAAGCTGGCGGCTTGCCTTATAGGATTTGCCGGTGTTATATTAATAAATCTTAAGGGACTTGAATTCAACATGAATTTCTTCGGAGACTGTTTTGTTATTTTTTCGGCAATAGCATATGCAGTATCATCGGTACTTATAAAGAAATACTCAGCATACGAGGACCCTGTTGTAATAAGCGGTTATCAGTTTGCGGCAGGCGGACTGTTTATGATAATTGTCGGAGCTTTGTTCGGGGGCAGTATACAAGTGTCAGGAATAAAGGCGGTAGGAGTTCTTATGTATCTTTCACTTTTGTCTGCTGTTGCGTATGCACTTTGGGGAGTGCTTCTGAAGCATAATCCTGTGTCAAAGATTACAGTGTTCAGTCTTATGATTCCTGTTTTCGGAGTATTGCTTTCTAAGTTATTACTTAATAATGAGGATAGTATGGTTTCTCCGTTTATGATGGTAATTGCGCTGATTCTTATGGCGACAGGAATTATAATGCTTAATTACAGGAAAAAAGAATAGTTTTAATTTGGAGCATAGAAAGTTATGGAAAATAATAATTATTATGATTATGGAAATTACCGAAAAAAAGAAAAAAATAAGCGGATTATAAATGTTCTTCTGATTATATTGATTGTTCTTTTTATGTTATTTACCGTATTAATTTCTGTCGGTATGTGGAAGCTTTACAACATAGATAATACAACGGACGAAAATAATGAAAAGCACAGCGATTTATCGGACTATGAGGAGGAAGATGAAACTGCAACGGATGTTAAGGCAAAGGCAAAGGCATATGAGCTTTCGACTCCGTCTCCTACCCCTTATAAATCGAAGTCAAAATACAGTGGTGTAAGTTACACTGAATACAAAAACGGAAGATATGGTTTTCGTGTGAGTGTTCCTGATTTTATGATTCCAAATCCACCTCCTGAAAACGGAGATGGAAGAAGTTATCATTCGGAGGATAATAGCATAGAAATGCTTGTATATGCATCTCATATAATTCCTGATGAAAGTGGAGATTTATTTGAAAGTGCGTATAAATTTGCTTATGATTATCTGGATTATGAACCTGTATATGAATCAAAAGGCGAAAATTCCTTTGTTATATCAGGATATAAAAACGGTGATATTGTATATGAAAAGCATGTAGTTACAGATGTGGAAAGTGTTTTGGTTCTTTCGTATCCGAAGTCAGAAAAGAAAGACCTTGATGAAGTTGTTAATCATGTTGCGAAAAGCTTTAAAGGCGGAAGCAGCGATTGATTAAAATGAGGTGTAAAAAACTCAGTTTTTTACACCTCATTTTCTTGTTTTATACAAATTTACATTTTGCCTTTAATTCATTCCACGGTATATCAAGAATACAGTAATCAACGTCATTTAATGTGGTAAGTGTAAAAAGTGAGCGTCTGTTGAATTTTTCGCTGTCACATAAAAATACGGTTTGCATGGCATTTTGCATCATAAGTGTTCTTATGTAGTTTTCGTCCTGGGTAGGATCGGAAATAACACCGTTTTTGTCAAGACTCTGACATGAGAAAAATAGAATGTCCGGGTGGATTTCCGATACCATTCTGTAAGCCTGCTCTCCCGATAAGACTGCTGAATGGTTTATCGCACTTCCGCCTATACAATAGGTAGGAATCCCGTAGTTTATCGAATTGATTGCTGTTATCATGTTGTTTGTAAATACCGTTATATCTCTGTATTTTGCCAGATGCGGAACTATAAATCCTGCTGTAGACGAACCGTCAAGCATTATTGACTGCCCGTCATGGATGAGGGAATCCGCTTTCTTGGCAATTTTTCTTTTTCCTACAATGTTTTTTGTCATACGTTTGTCAAGCGGTGCAACCTGACTCGCTTCATTCAGGATTGTTGCTCCGCCGTGTGTGCGTCTTAAGAAACACATGTTCTGAAGATATGTAAGATCTCGTCTTATACTCGACTCCGATGTATATGTAAGCTCTGATAGCTTTGAAACTGTTAAAACATGGTGTTCCTGAAGAAGCTGCATTATCTGTTCTTGTCTTGTTGTCATGCTCGTTTGAGTCTCCTTTTTGCTCATTTTATAAAATATCATGCGCATTTATCTATAATATCGCCATATGTTGCACTTTAAATGCGCATATGTTATAATTATAACAAATTGTTCTTTAAATGTCAATAAGAAGGAGAGAAAAAATGTATAATGCAGTTGTAATCGGCGCAGGTGTCGTCGGAGGAATGATAGCAAGAGAGCTTTCCCGCTATAATCTGAGTGTTTGCATACTTGAAAAGGAAAACGATGTTGCTATGGGTGCGACAAAAGCAAATTCAGCGATTGTTCATGCAGGGTTTGACGCAGAACCGGGAACGCTTAAGGCTAAACTTAATGTTAAGGGTTCTCAGATGATGGAGAATGTTGCAAAGGAGCTGGGAGTAAAATATATAAACAACGGCTCGCTTGTTATTGGTTTTGACGACGATGACAGAAAAACTATTGAAGAGTTATACAGACGAGGTGTTGAAAACGGAGTTAAGAATCTTGAAGTTATAAATCGTGAAAAGCTCATCATGCTTGAACCGAATATATCGAAAAATGCGGTATGTGCACTTTGGGCCCCTACAGGGAGTATAATATGCCCGTATGACCTGACTGTTTCAGCCATAGGAAATGCTATGGACAACGGAGCAGAACTTAAGATTAATTTTAAAGTTGAAAAGATAGAGAAAAAAGACGGTTTCTATACTGTCAGCTCAGATACAGAGAACGTTGATGCAGAAATTGTGATTAATGCGGCAGGACTTAATTCCGATGATATTTCAAAGCTTGCAGGTGATGATACTATAGAAATCACACCGAGAAAGGGAGAATATATTCTTCTTGACAAGGAAATCGGGAATATAGTTTCTCATACCATTTTCAGAACACCGTCAAAAATGGGAAAGGGAATTCTTGTTTCACCTACGGTGGACGGAAATCTTATTACAGGTCCGACGTCGGTAAATATTGATGATAAGGATAATAAAGAAACAACCGAGGAAGGGTTTGAGAAGATTATAAAGGAAACGGCAGAAAATGTGGAAGGTGTTAATTTCAGACAGACAATTACATCGTTTTGCGGACTCCGTGCTGTTGGAAATACAGGTGATTTTATAATAAATTCACCATTTCGCGGTTTTATAAATGCCGCCGGAATAGAGTCTCCGGGACTTTCGGCATCTCCTGCTATTGCAGAGTATATTATTGATATTATAAAGGAACAGGGGTATAAGCTTGAGAAGAACGAAAAGTTTAATCCTGTAAGAAAATCAATGCATTTTTTCAGAGATGCAAGTGTTGAAGAGAAAAATGAAATTATAAAGAAAGATAAATCCTTCGGCAGAATTATATGCAGATGCGAAACTGTAACCGAGGGCGAAATACTTAATGCGATAAGAACAAATCCGAAGCCGACCGACCTTGACGGAGTGAAAAGACGTACAAGAGCTCAGATGGGAAGATGTCAGGGCGGATTCTGTATGCCGTACATAGTAAAGCTTCTTGCGGAAGAGCTTAATATTCCTGTAGAAGCCGTAACGAAATCAGGCGGTAGTTCTGTAATTAATTTTTCAAAGACAAAGGAGACTGAAAATGACTGATTTGGTAATTATAGGCGGAGGCCCGGCAGGGATGAGTGCGGCGGTGGCAGCATACGAAAGCGGAATACGTGATATTCTCATTCTTGAAAGAGATGATAGTCTCGGAGGAATTTTAAAGCAGTGTATACATAACGGCTTCGGACTTCATAAATTCGGTGAAGAGCTTACAGGACCTGAATATGCATGGAAGTACGAACAAAGAGTAAGAGAACTTAATATACCGTATAAGCTTAATACTATGGTTCTTGATATCACTCCTGATAAAATTGTCACAGCAACAAACGAAGAAGAGGGAATATTCACAATTCAGGCAAAAACAATAATTCTTGCTATGGGATGCCGTGAACGTTCAAAGGGCGCTTTGAATATAGCAGGTTCAAGACCGGCAGGTATTTTCAGTGCGGGAACAGCACAGAAGTTTGTGAATATGGAAGGATATATGCCGGGAAAGAATATTGTTATTCTGGGTTCGGGAGATATCGGACTTATCATGGCACGAAGAATGACTCTTGAAGGGGCAAAGGTTCATGCTGTATGTGAGCTTATGCCGTACTCCGGAGGTCTGGCAAGAAATATTGAACAGTGTCTGAATGATTTTGACATACCGCTGAAGCTCAGCCATACTGTTGTAAAAATCCATGGCAAAAAAAGAGTTGAAGGAGTTACTATCGCAGAGGTTGACGAAAACAGAAAACCGATTAAATCTACAGAGGAATATATTCCGTGCGATACTCTGATGCTTTCTGTAGGATTGATTCCTGAAAATGAGCTTTCAAAAAGTGCCGGAGTAAATCTTGACAGAATCACAAGCGGTGCTGAAGTTAATCAGGACAGACAGACTAATATACCGGGAATATTCGCCTGCGGAAATGTACTTCATGTTCATGACCTTGTCGATTTTGTGTCTGAAGAAGCTGAAATTGCAGGCAGAAGTGCGGCTGAATATATAAATAAGCAGGCTGTCAGTGATACACATATAAAAATCAATACTGATGGAAAAATAAGATATACCGTTCCTCAGAACATAACGAGAACGACTGATACCAAGGTTTATTTCCGTGTTGCTGATGTATATAAAAATGTTAAAATAAATGTATACAACGGTGACGAGCTTGTATTTTCAAAAAAGAAAGTAAAAGTAGCTCCTGGAGAAATGGAATGTATAACGTTAAAGAGCGATATCATAGAAAAAAGCCAAGAGCTTTATTTCAGACTGGAGGCATAAACGATGATAAAAGAATTAACATGTATAATTTGTCCTATGGGATGCACTCTTACTGTGGAGCATGAGGGGAAGGAGATAAAAAATATAAGCGGATTCACCTGTCCGAGAGGTAAAGCATACGCAGAGTCAGAGCTTACAAACCCGATGAGAACGCTTACGACTACGGTGAAATGTGAAAGTGGAGAACTGCTTCCCGTAAAAACATCATCACCAATTCCGAAAGAAAAGTTGTTTGAAGCTATGGAAATTGTAAATAATTTCATTTGCCCCTTGCCAATTCATGTCGGAGATGTTATAATAGATAATGTATTCGGCAGCAGTATTGTTGCTACGAAAAATATTCTCTGAGCAGGAGTTTGGAAATGGATAAACTGAAAAATAAAAAACTGTACCTTCTTGATATGGACGGAACAATATATCTTGACAATGAGCTTTTTGAAGGTGTGACTGAATTTCTTGAAGAAATAAAGAAGATTGGCGGAAAATATATGTTTCTTACCAATAATTCCTCAAAAAGTGTTGATAAATATATAGAAAAGCTCGGAAGTCTCGGCATAAACGCTGTGGAAGATGATTTCCTGACATCGACTAATGCTACCATTCTTTATCTTAAAAAGAAAGATTATAAAAAAATATATGCTTTCGGAACGGAATCCTTTAAAGAACAGCTTAAAAATGCAGGACTGCCTGTAACAGATGTTCTTGTAGACGGCATTGACTGTCTCTGTATGGGATTTGATACAGAGCTTACCTTTAAGAAGCTTGAAGATGCGTGCATACTTCTCGGAAAAGGTGTTGACTATATTGCTACAAACCCTGACTGGGTATGCCCTACATGGTACGGGTTTGTACCTGATTGCGGTTCTGTAAGTGAGATGCTTTATAACGCAACAAAAAGACGTCCGCAGTTTATAGGCAAGCCTCAGCCTGAAATGATAAATCTTGCTGTTGAAAAGAGTGGGTTTACAAAAGAGGAAACTGTAATATTCGGTGACAGACTTTATACCGATATTGCAAGCGGATACAATGCAGGAGTTTCTACTGTGTTTGTGCTCAGTGGTGAAGGTACTCTTGACGATGTTGAAAAGAGCGAGATAAAACCTGATTACATATTTGGGAATATAAACGAGTATTATAGGACAATATTTGAAAAGGAAATTTGAAAGTAAGGGATGTAAAAAAATAGTGCAGAACGGACGAAACGAAGGTTTATGTGATGAAATCACATAAATCCCTGCCCGAAGTCGTACGTGGGTACGTCGAGCGGTTCGTTTCGTTCGTAGTTCAATGGCATAAAAGTCAGGAGAAATCCGCAAATTGCGGATTTTAACCAAAATTTTATTATTTTTGATGGAATTTTGAAAACGTGACTACGCAAACAAGCCATTGAACGGTATGTGCATTTTTTTACATCTCTTATTGACTTTTCGGAATTTTTATATTATAATGAGATACACAGAAATTAAAATGTTTTAAAAGGGTGGATTTCATTATGAAAATTGCAAATATAATGAACTTTGTCAGATACATTGATGAACGTGAAGAAGACAGTACAAGAAAGCTGTTTGAAATGACCGCTCAGGAACTTGAAATGGTGAATGAGTTCGGATTTGAAAATACTTTTCTTCTTCAATATGATGCTGTGATTGACGAAAATTATCAGAAACTTTTTAAGGAAAAAGCTACCGATAAAACTGAGCTTGGGCTGTGGCTTGAAATAGTGGAACCGCTGACAAGCGCCTGTGGACTTCCGTATAACAGCGAGAACGGTTGGAAGTGGGACTGGCATATAATACCGGGATTTTCAATGGCGTATACGCCTCATGAGCGTGAAATGCTTATAGATGAAGCTATGAGAAAGTTCAGGGAAGTATTCGGATATTATCCAAAGACTGTTGCAAGCTGGGTCATTGATACGCATACGATAAATTATCTTGCAGAGAGTTATGATATAAGTGCGTTAGCTATATGCAGAGACCAGGTATCAACAGATGCATATACGCTTATCGGCGGATATTTTAATCAGGCATATTACCCGTCGAAGAATAACATGTTCACACCTGCACAGACGGAGGAAATGCGTCTTGATGTTCCGATGTTCAGGCTTCTCGGTCCATGCCCGATACATAATTATGAGTTTGAAAAATATTTATCAGATGATGTTAAGAAGCATCATTTGTGTTGTACTTTAGAGCCTGTATGGATGACGGGATATGTGCCTGAGTTTGTAGACAGTTTACTACGGACGTTTTATAAAAATGAAGACCTCGGTTTCTCATATGCACAGTTCGGTCAGGAAAACTCATTCGGAAGCGGATGTCTTCCGGCACTTCGTATGCAGTTTGAAAAGCTGTCAGAGATGAAGGATGTAAATGTTATGAAAATGGGGGACACGGGAGAATGGTTCAAGAAGACTTTCCCCGATAAGACTCCTGCAACATCGGTCGTTGCACTTGACAACTGGGACAGCGAGGATATTCAGGCGGCATATTATGACTGTCAGAAATATACCTCTAATATAATGCGTTTTGAGGACAGAGTTTTCATACGTTCACTTTTCCTTTTCGATGATGATAATAAGGATTTGTATATTAAGGATACTTGTACTACATTTGATGCAATATATGAAAATCTTCCGATAATAGACACACTTCGAAGCTCTGAGGGGGAAAAACGTAATTGCGGACTTGTTATAGATACAGATGCTTCTGAATTTGATGCAGTAAAGGAAGATGACGGAGTTCTTAAAATTTATTGGAATGATAAAGCGGTTATATTTGATGAAAATAAAATAACCGTGGTTTCGGATAAACTTTGTTTCTATACAGGAACTATGAAAGTTATCGCCAAGGGAAATACTCTGATTTATAATAATAAGGGGATTGACTATTCGCTCCGTATTGAAAATGCTGTAGTGTCCGTACTTGAAAGCGGAGATATAGAAATAATACCGAATAACGGAGAATGCGAACTTTATCCTGAAAATTCCTGCAAATTAAAAAGATTCACCGATAAATTACAATTTAACATCCCTTGACAAAATTACAATTATGTGATAAAATGAACCTGTATTACATCAATTTAAAGGAAGAGGAAAATGATTGAACTTAAAGTTATAAACAAAGCAGGGGAAGAGCTTGCGTATTTAAAGGATAATAATATCGATTTCGTATATGACAGGGAATATGCGGAAGGCGACAAAATAATAATACATAAGACCGATACAGAGTTTCTTGCACTTCAGCTTGACGAAACTCTTGCGGAAAGCATTATATACATTCCGACAGGAACGGTCGAGTTTGAAATTCCTTTCGGTGAACTTAAGAGAGGATATGCACCGGAAGCTTTTTCGGGTGAAAATCATAGAATAAAGGTTTATGAGCCTGATGATGAAGTTAAGTACGGCACAAGATTACTGTCTCTTAATTCGCATGACAGACGTGGTCAGAAAAGGTATTTTCCGCACAGCTATGCAAATCTCGTAACACGTGAGGATGTGTGCTTCTTTGAGAGAAACGCAATTGATGGAGTGACGGAAAACCACGGTCACGGAGATTATCCGTATCATTCATGGGCAGGCGGAGCGAGAGAAGACCTTGAATATTATATCGATTTCGGTGCAGATATAGAGGTTGACAGACTTGTATTTTATTTAAGAGCGGATTTTCCGCATGATACGTACTGGAAGAGTGTAAATGTAAAGCTCGATGACGGTTCTGAATATACAGCGAATTTTGAAAAAACTGATGAAGGACAGGAGCTTGTTCTTCCTGAAGCTGTTACTACAAGAACGGTTCATCTTACCAAATTCAAGCAGGCATCAATCCCATTTTCATGGGCAGCACTTACGCAGGTTCAGGTTTACGGAAGATATGTAAAAGAAGACCTCGGCAGAATAGAGATAAGAAATGCATCCAATTCGAAGGATGTGAAGCATTATACAACTGACAGATTAAGGGAAGAATTCCATATTTCAAAGTTGTTTACAAAGGATAATGTAAGAAGGGTTTACAGTCATATAGACAGAATAATAACTGCAGGAATCATGCCTGTTAATGAGGATCTTAAGCTGGAAGGCGGAAAAGAGCTTGCAAGTGACTACTTCCTCGAAAGACGTGAAATGGGATGTATCAACATCGGCGGAAAGGGTATTATTACCGTTGACGGCGTTGAATACGAAATGAATCCGAGAGACGGAATATATATCGGTATGGGCAATAAGGAGATATCATTTAAATGTGTTGATATCGAAAATCCACCGAAGTTCTATGTTTCATCTTGTCCTGCACATAAGTCATATCCTACCGTTAAGATTGATATAACAAAGGCAAAGAAGGTTCCGTGCGGAAGTGTAGAGGAATGTAACAAGAGAGTTATCAATCAGTACATACATCCGGAAGTGATTAAGAGCTGTCAGCTTGCAATGGGACTTACACAGCTTGAACCGGGTTCAAACTGGAACACAATGCCTTCTCATACCCACGACAGACGAATGGAAGTATATCTTTATCTTGATATGGGTGAGGATGATGCAGTATTCCATATGATGGGAGAGCCGAATGAAACAAGACACATTATAATGCATAATGAAGAAGCTGTTATTTCACCGAGCTGGTCAATCCACTCAGGTGTCGGCACAAAGGCATATTCATTTATATGGGCAATGTGCGGTGAAAATCAGGAATTTACTGATATGGACTTTATCGAAACAAAGGATTTAAGATAAAAAACATGGCGGAGAGTTTTCACCGCCATGTTTTTATAATGCTCAGTTACACATGCAGGTAACAATCACGATAATGATAAGTACCCATAAAATCATGTCTAAATCAAAGTTTCCGCAGCCGTTGTTGCATCCGCATCCTTCCATGATTCGCTCCTCCTTTCAATCATTGTAGTATATACTATGCTGAATCATGAAATTTGGAACTTGTACATTTTAAACATTAATAAATGATTGAAGATTATCGTAATTATTTTTTGCTGTGTTATATCCCATTTCGTATGCTTCTCTTAGCTTTGCTTTATCTTTTTCTATTCTTTTTACAGGAAGCGGATTTTCGGGTGCTATAACAAAAGCGACTCCGTTTTGTTCCTGTTTTCTTATGTAATCAAGTGTATCGTTATACATAATATGTCTGTTTTTCATCGCTTCAATCAACTTCGGATATTTTCGTAATTTGAGATTAAATAAACCGTTCATTCCTGCGGCTTCTTTTCTGAAATCACGCGGCTGGGTAAGTACCACAACGTTTTTCTTATATCCTTGTTTTTCAGACTGCTTTAACGGTATTGAATCGCATATTCCACCGTCAAAATACGGAACACCGTCTATAAATACCGGTCTGGATACTAAAGGCAGAGAGCTTGAGGCTCGTATTTTAATAACGTCTTCTTTAACGTCATTAATGTACGGATATTCTGCTTTTCCTGTCAGACTGTTTGATATTACTGCCTGCATTTTTATTCGGTTTGAATTAAATGTATCGCTGTCTATGGGGTTAAGCTCGTTCGGGATTTTTTCGTACAGCATCTCTGCACCGAACAGGTCGCCTGTTGTAATAAGGCTGTAAAGACCGCAGTAGTGCTTGTCATCAAGATAATCTGTTGATACTCTGTATGAACGTCCGTGCTGTTTTGACAAATAGCTGACTGCATGGCATGCACCGGCTGAAACTCCGATTATATTGTCAAACTCAATATTGTTTTCAAGGAAGAAGTCGAGAACGCCTGTTGTGAAAAAACCGCGCATTCCGCCGCCTTCAAGGATTAGTCCTGTTTTCATTTAATCAATCTCCTGTTTTATATAGTTTCCCCTGATAAGTATTTCTTTCTTCGAACATCCTGTCGATACCGTTCAGAACCTCGAATTTTTTAAGACTCCACAGCGGAGCGATAAGGTCGCTTCTTGCACCGTCACCGGTCAGTCTCTGAATAACCGTATCCGGAGGCATAAGCTCAAGCTGTCTGATAACTATATCTGTATATTCTTCCTGAGTCAGGGTTTTAAATTCATTGTTTTCGTATTCTTTGGCAATTTTCGTGTTTTTCAGTATGTGCAGCAGATGAATTTTAAGAAAGTCAGGAGAAAGCTTTGCAACTTCCCGGGCATTTTCAATCATCATTTCTTTTGTTTCTCCGGGTAATCCGTTTATAAGATGAACGCACACCTTAATATTCCTTTTTTTCAGATTGTAATAACCTGTCAGAAATTCGTCGTATGACATACACCTGTTTATACGCACCCCTGTTTCGTCGGAAACTGATTGCAGACCGAGCTCAACAATCAGGTCTGTACGTGAGTTCAGGTCTTCAAGATAGTCAAGAACATCGGGAGGAAGTGCATCTGAACGTGTTGCTATATCAATGCCAACAACGCCTTTTTTTGACAGGAAAGGTTCAAAGCATCTTTTTAGCTTGCATACAGGTGCATATGTATTTGTGTGCGCCTGAAAATATGGAATGTACAGCTTTGCACTTTTCCATTTTCTATGCATTTTTTCGCATATGTCATCAAACTGAAGTTCAAGAGATTCTTCGGGATTTCCGGCAAAATCTCCGCTTCCAGATGACGAACAGTATGTACAGCCGCCTGTGCCTTTGCTTCCGTCTATATTAGGACAGGTAAATCCTGCGTTTAAAGAAACTTTAAATACTTTTTCACCGTACTTTTCTTTAAGATAACTGTCAAGAGTTCTGTATCTCTTGTTGTTAAATGGAGAATCCGGCATATTATCTATCTCCTTTCATACTTTATTATACCATCAAATTTACATTTAGTCAATGTCTGAACTTATATTTTTTATGTTATTTTTAATACAAATATTGACAAATATACATATTGGGTGTATAATTAAAATGATAACTTATATTTGGAGGACAAATAATGAATTTTAAGGATATACCGAATATATACAGACCTATTCCGTTTTGGAGCTGGAATGAAAAACTTGAGCCGTCAGAAACAGCTGATCAGGTTAAGACTATGAATAATGTCGGAATCGGCGGTTTTTTTATGCATGCCAGAGGTGGACTCCAGACAAAATTCATGAGCGATGAATGGTATGAAAATGTTGATTCTGCCGTGAATAAAGCTGAAGAGCTTGGTATGTATGCATGGGCTTACGATGAGAACGGCTGGCCGAGCGGTTTTGGTGACGGAAGAGTAAACGGAAGAGGGATTAAGTATCAGCAGAAATATCTGCGTATGGAGGATACACATGAACATACGGAAACTGAAATTTGTAAATGCGGTGAGCATTGGTTTTATTATGATATAAATCCCTTTTATGTTGATACTCTTGATAAGGATGTAATTAAGGTTTTTATTGATGAGATATATCAGCCGTATTACGACAGATACAAAAACAGAATAGAAGGATTTTTCACAGATGAGCCACAGATTTCAAGAAACGGAATTCCGTGGAGTTTTGTGTTTGAAAAGGAATACCGTGAGAGATATAATGATGATATCCTTCTGCATCTTGAGGAGCTGTTTGTAGAAAAGGGAGACTATGTACAGACAAGATTCAGATTCTGGAAAATGGTTACAGATTTATTTTCATCTGCGTTCATGAAACAGATTTATGACTGGTGCGAAGAACACGGTATGAAGCTTACGGGACATCTTGTGTGTGAGGAAACATTTTATTCTCAGCTTACTTCAAACGGTGCTTGTATGCCGCATTATGAATATTTCCATATCCCCGGAATGGACTGGCTTTCAAGAAGCTTCAGAGATTATTTTACAGTTAATCAGCTTGGCTCCGCTGCGGAACAGCTTGGTAAAAAACATGTTCTTTCTGAAACCTTTGCTCTTTGCGGACATAATGTAAGCTTTGAAGAGCTTAAAGGTATTTACGAAATGCAGATGGTAAGAGGTGTTAATCTTCTCTGTCAGCATCTTGAGGGATATTCAATAAGAGGAATGAGAAAAAGAGATTATCCGCCTGCAATGTATTATCAGCAGCCATGGTGGAATGATTATAAGGTTTTTGTAGATGCTATGTCGAGAATAGGAATGATTCTTGCAGAGAGCGAGGTTAAATGTGATGTCCTTGTAATTCATCCGCAAGCTAAAGCATGGACGCTATATAATGATAGAGATAGAGAACCTTTGGAAAAATTTGCTGATGAATTCAATGATGTTTTAAAGAGCCTTGAAAGAAAGCATATTCAGTTTCACCTGGGCGACGAGACGTTGATGGAACGTCACGGAAGCGTTGAAGACGGCAAGCTCGTGATCGGAAAACAGAAATATTCAAAGGTAATTATTTTCCGGGATGATGTGTTGTTCCCGAATACAATAAGACTTCTTGATGAGTATAAAAAGCAGGGAGGAGCTGTTGTATCAGCTGATGAAATAGAAGCGAATGACGTAGTTGACAGTGAGCTTATTACATATACAAAAAGATATCTTGGCGACAAGATAGTTCATTATTTTGTTAATACAAACAATGAGGTTGTTGAAACAAAAGTGAATGTTAAGGGTAAAATGCTTGATATAGAAACAGGCGACCTTAATTCATTTTGCGGATGTCACGTTTTTGAAAGATACGGAAGTCTTATGATAATAGAAGACGGAAGTGAAAATTCTGTATGTGAAAAAACAGAGAAGACTTATATTTCATTAAACGGTGAGTTTGATATATGTGACTGCACCGATAATTCCCTGACACTTGATTATTGTGACTATTATTTTGACGGAGAACTTCAGGAGAAGAACGGATTTGTTCTTAATATCACTGAAAGTGCTAACGCTCTTGAACGACCTGTTCAGATACATCAGGATTATCATGTTCAGATTAATTCTGTTCCTGAAAAGATAATGCTTGTTTGCGAAACTCCTGAAAAATTTAAAATTACTGTGAACGGTAATGCTGTTGAAAACACCGTTGAAGGATATTATAGAGACAAGAGCTTTAAATGCATAAATATCAGACCTTATGTTACAGAAGGTGAAAATACAATTTCCTTTGACTGTGATTTTTATCAGAAGCCTGAAGTTTATGAAAACATCAAAAAAGGTTTTGTTTTTGAAAGTGAGAAAAATAAGCTGTCATACGATACGGAAATTGAAGCAATATATCTTATCGGTGATTTCTCGGTAAAAACTCCTGGAAAATGGGAAGAGCTTGAAAGAGAAGCTGTGAGATATACAGGTGAATTCGTGATAGATAAGCCGGCTGACAGAGTTAATATATCATCACTTCATGATAACGGATTCCCGTTCTTCAGCGGTACGATTTCAGTTTGCGGAAAGATAAATGTTTCCGGAAAAAATCCTGTACTTAAGCTTAATAAAAGGGGAATAAATATTGTTACCGTATCCATGAACGGAACGGAGAAAACATTCCTCTGGAATGCAGATGAGATAGACCTGACAGGCTGGGCAAAAGAGGGCGAGAATGAAATAAAAATCAGCCTTACAAATAATCTCCGTAATCTGCTCGGACCTCATCATATGGGAGAAGAGTGTTATGCAGTCGGACCGAGACAGTTCCCGAAAATCGCCTGTGTATGGACTGACGGAAATGATGTAGAGGATTTTGATGATAATTATTGTTTTGTGAAAACAGGAATTTAAAATTGATAAAAAAAGTCTCCGTGAAAACGGAGATTTTTTTGTGGTTTTTAAAGGATGTTTTATGATAAAGTGTAATTTATCGGTGTTTGAAACGGAACGACACGCAGGTCGTTCCCTACGGTGTATTGAGATTTTTTGTAGGGAACAACCTATGTGTTGTTCCGCTAAATTACAATAATTAATTCAATGAAATCGCCTGCGATTTCTACCATAACCTGTTGCAACGCAACAGATTTCACTGTCACAAGGTGACAATTTCATTCATCCTGCGGATGAATTTCACCCGATTGAA
>JAZULT010000072.1:0-27328 GCA_045603225.1 Clostridia bacterium
GCCCAGTTTTTTTGTGGTCATGGCGCAATACCTCCGTGCCGGAAATTACTTGTAGTATGGCTCCGTTTTCGGAAAATATTTACAATTCATACATGCTTCAGGCGCAGGCGTGGAAAAATGGAAGTCTTGATTTAGGTATAAATTATGAACATCTGGAAATTGCCGTTTTTAACGGTAAATATTTCATAAGCTTCCCGCCGTTTCCGTCAATGGTGTATTTTCCTTTTGTCCTGCTTGGATTCCCGCTGAGTGAAGGTCTGATTGCACTTATGTTCGCTTTTTCGGGCGGAATTTTCACTTATAAAATCTTTAAGTCGCAGAACATTGCCGATAATGTCAGCATATTATTAACAATTTTATGTGTGTGCGGTTCAAATCTTTTATTTGTCAGTACAAACGCATGGGTATGGTTCATCGCTCAGAATATGTGCTTTGCACTTACTGCAGGTGCAATTTATTACTCAATAAAAAACAAAGGCGGTATATCATTTACACTTCTTGCATGTGCTGTAGGTTGCCGTCCGTTTCAGATTCTGTATTTTCCTGTGCTATGCATGATTCTCATGAACCAAAACGGCAGAAGCATAAAGCTTTTTTTTAGAAAATACTATTGGTTTGCCGGAGCCGCATTAATCGGTATATTCTATATGTGGCTTAACTACATGAGATTCGGAGACATATTCGAATTCGGACATAATTATCTTCCCGAATTCACCGAATCACAATACGGTCAGTTCAACATAAAATATCTGAAAAACAACTTATGGTCACTTATAAGACTCCCTGAATTCAATGCGGACGGAACGATGGTTTTCCCGCAGTTTGACGGAATAAATATTTTTCTGGTCTCACCTGTTTTTGCGCTGATGCTGTACTCATTTTTCAAAGATATAAAAAACGGCCGTCTTATAAAAACAGCCGCTATTCTCACAATACTGACAGAAATAATTTGTATTACAATGCACAAAACCATGGGTGGCTGGCACTTTGGAAACAGATATATAAATGACTGTCTGCCGATGGCAATACTAATTCTGTCGCTTTCATACAAAAACAATACCGTATCAAAACCACTGATTATTGTTACAATAGCCGGAGTGCTTATTAACACTGCCGGAACTATGGCATGCTACTTATTGTAGCATGCTGTTTTACGTTTTTTTAAAGAACCACCGATTATTATTAAAGCTATTCCGCCAATGAGCATTATAACTCCAAATACTATGAAAAGTAACGTCATTCTTGAAAACATCTCTGTTATCATCGGTTTATACATCTCATCTTCAGCATAATTCAAAGCTATACTGCCAAGAACCTTCCCTGCTGCAAACAGTATAAGATACGGCACAGACGTTACGATTGAAACTATTCCGACTGCCTTCATTGTACCTCCGACACTTCTCTGAATAACTGCAAGAAGCAATATAAGCACAAGCAGTATTGCCACAAATGTCAGTAACGTTTTCAAGGAAAGAACTGCTCTTATACTTTCTATAACCTGCCAGTCCTCACTCTCCTTTGCTTCGTCAAAAGCCATTTCAAACGCTTCTTCACTGTAATAGCTTACAATTTCTGCATATGCTTCAGAATCGATATCATCTCCGATTTCATCCGCATACAGGGATAAAATTTCTTCTACATCCTCAGCAGAAATCCCATTCGGTTCATCTCCGCCAAGCATATAATCAATGAACTGATTTACAACCTTCTTCGAAATTTTCTTTCCGACTTCCTCAAATTCATCTATATGAAGTTCTTCATCAACATTTGCCATTTCAGTAAAATCAATATTCTCTATAATACTATCCGTCAGTCCCGTTCCAACAAAAAGTCTCGTAATCGCAAGTCCGGCTGTCACAGAACCAACAAAAAATATAATTATAGACAACAAAATTGTAAATAAGGTTTTAACGGGACTATCCTGTTTTTTTGGTACATATGTATTTATCGGCGGAGTATAGGGCGGTGAAGTCGGCACATGCGAATTTACCGGTGGCACGTACGAAGCTCCGGACGGGGTCGAAGACGGTGCGTATCCGCCTCCTACAGCTGTTCCGCATACCGGGCATACTTTATCTCCTTCCGACAATCTTGAACTGCAATTATTACAAAACATTATTTAAAACTTCCTTCCTTTGCGACAATTTGTAGATTTATTATATCACAAAAAAAGGAAATAGTCAACTGCGGCATCAAAAAAACTCCCGAAAATCAGGAGTTTTTTGATTATAATTCTGTTGCGGCTTTCAGTATGCCATCTCTTATCGTCATTATATCAAGTGTACAGGAAGTATCGAATGATATCTCTCCCGTTTTATAAAAACGCAGAATATCAGCAATAAGATTTTTGAAATAATCAGATTTCATTTCATGGTACAATGCCTTGCCGTCGCCAAAGTCTCCGTTCATGGTAAACGGTGCTGTAGGAGCATACACCATTACAGCATTTTTTTTGTTTTCAAAAGAAACACTGCAGATATACTGACTTCCCTGTTTCTGAACATTCACAGCCTTCGGAGCTTCTCCGACTACTTTAACAACCATTTCAAGCTGGTGAATAATATATTCCTCTAAGCTACCGCCTCCGCCGGTGGTAACTACATTCTTCACTCCGGCAAATTCTTCAAGCTCTTCAGAATATCTGAGCGCTGATGTACTGAAAAACTTCGTTCCGTACTTCTCAGCTATATCAAATATTTCTTTTGCTTCCTCATAGCTTGACGCAAAGGTTTTATCTATATATGTATTCTTTCCGTATTTAAGTACAGTTTTCGCATACTCAAGATGCTTTTCAGGGTTTGACGGAGCGAGAACAAGAATATAATCACATTTTTCACAAAGCTCTTCAATTGTTTCGCATTTTTCAACACCAAACTCATCACACCATTCATCAGTATTGCGTCCGTCAACAGGAGATACATATTCCTCAGCCCACGCATATTTAATCGCTATATCATCACCTGTTTTGTCAGTAACCTCTTTAATCCATATCGGATAATTATTTGCATGCCACTCGCTTATATAGTAATCTACAAATCCTATCGTTTTCATTACAATTCAATTTCCTTTCCTGCATCTGATGAAGCATACAACTTATCGAGAAGCTTCATACTTTCAAGAATATTTTCTATATTATTTCTGTCCTTAACACCTGTTGTAATTGATTCGATAAACGCTTTGTCTTCACATAGATATGCATCAGGGATATCATACTCAGGAGCTATTGTCTCAAGAGTCTCACCGTCATAAATTTCAAATTTTCCGCCATAAGAAAGACGAGCACCTGCTTTATCACCGAGGAAATCTATGAACATTTCGTTCCGGTTTATGTTCTGTGCCCATGCACCGTTGAATGAAATATTTGCCTTATCCGTACGCACATATCCTGAAATGAAGTCATCAACATCATTTGTACCGTTTTCAACATCTGCTGTATCTTCCGCCCACATATCATGATACTTGTACTCCTTCATGTTCTTCGCCATTTCACAGTACGCATCACATGTAACATTTTTAATTTTTGCACTGCCGAGAATATAAAGAATCAGGTCAAGGAAATGTATTCCCCAGTCAATGAGAACTCCGCCGCCTGCTTCAGCTTTAGTTGTGAACGCACCGCCAAGTCCCGGAATAGAACGGTAATTTCTGAACGAACAGTATACGTGATACAAGTTTCCGAATCTGCCCTGACGGTTAAGCTCCTCAAGCATTTCAACAGACTTGTTGTAACGGTTACATACACCGATATTGAGTATTTTTCCCTGTTTTTCAGCTTCTTCTGCCATCTCGCATGAAAGCTCGTAGTTTACAGTTATCGGCTTTTCACACATTACATGCTTTCCTGCTTTAAGCGCCGCCATTGTAATTTCATAATGCATATAGTTCGGCGTGAGAACAAATACTGCATCTACTTCAGGGTCAGCAAGCACTTCATTATAATCGCTTACAGCATTTTCAACAATATCGTAATCAATCTTTGCTTTCTCTGCTTTTTCTGTAATTATATCACATGCATATTTTACTCTGATACCTTCAATTTTGGAAAGTGCCGGAAAATGTGCCAGATTAGCTATTCTTCCGCATCCTATAACTCCTATTACCTTACTCATGATTCTGATCATTCCTTTCGTTTTTTTCTATTATATCATTTCTTTACTGTTTTTTAAATATTAATATATTATATAAAAGATATCATTTTTTTAGATTTTTTAATTTTTTTCGTAAAAAAACTTGATTATTTTTTCGGTTTCTGATATAATGACCATGAGGTGACATTAGTATATGAATAAAAAATATCATATAGATCATGCATTTCTCGACAACCCTGTCAGTTACAACGACACTCTTCTTTATCAGATTGGAAGACTATACTGCATGCCGGATACGGTTATCGGCAAGCACGCACATATTGACTGGTACGAAATCACAGTCATAACCGATGGTAAAGGAACAGTTATTTCTAACGATATACCGTTGTCAGTGTCAAAAGGAGATATATATTTTTCAATCCCCGGAGATTTTCATGATATCCGTTCTTCAACATCAGCTCCGCTTAAATATGATTTCTTCTCTTTTAATACAGAAAATAAAACCCTGAAGGCAGAACTAAGGGATATCGTCGAATCGGGACAGTACCGAACTCAGAGAGTTTTCCGCGACGAACAAGTCAACGTATCCGTATCAAAGGTTATTGAAGAAATATCTTCAAAACGCGAATATCATCATGAAATTATTTCTCTGCTCCTTGAACAGATTTTGTACTATATAATAAGGAACTTTCACAACGATGCTCCGACAGTAAGAAAAAAAAGCATAAACTCATCTGATGAGCTTTGCTTCAGAATTATGTACTATATTGATACAAACATATATAATATTGAAAACCTTGCCGTACTTTCAGATAAATTCAACTACAGCTACAGCTACCTGTCGGATTTATTCAAAAAAACAACAGGCAACACCATAAATGCATATTATCAGACAAGAAGGCTTGATATCGCCAAGCTCCTTATTGCTGAAAAAAAACTAAAACTAAACCAAATTGCCGAAAAACTTAATTACTCATCGCTTTATTCTTTCAGTAAAGCGTTCAAGCAAAAATTCGGTATATCCCCGAAATATTATAATGCCGGCATATACGAAGGGGATGTAAAAAAATAGTGCAGAACGGACGAAACGAAGATTTATGTGATGAAATCACATAAATCCCTGCCCGAAGTCGTACGTGGGTACGTCGAGCGGTTCGTTTCGTTCGTAGTTCAATGGCATAAAAGTCAGGAAAAATCCGCAATTTGCGGATTTTAACCAAAATTTTATTGTTTTTGATGGAATTTTGAAAACGTAACAACACAAACAAGCCACTTAATGGTATGTGCATTTTTCACATCCCCTTCTGTATTATCTTGTCATATCATCAGTTACTTTTTTTGCAGTGTCCGCCATATCATCAACCTGATTTGCCGCACCGTCTGCAATATCTTCTGCTGCATCTCCCATTTTATCCCCAAGACTGTCTGTTGCAACAGGTGTTCCTGTAGGCTCCGGAGAAGCTGTATTTTCATTTTTCTTATCCCTGCCGCACGATGTAAGAATCGCCGCCAGAAGCGCTGTTGTGAATAATGCTTTTATAAATTTCATTTTTATTTCCTCCACAATATATTTTTTTCGGTAGGCTGACGCTAATATTATGTTCGGAAAATTTAATTTTATTCATCAAGAAGATTCGATGTTTCTTCAGGTGATAAGCTTTGTACATCACGAAGCTTCCTTCTTATTACGTTAGTTCTTGTTCCGACAAGTGTGTCAAGGTCGCTGTCAATTTGTCCCAGTTTTTTTCTTGTTTTTTCAAGAATATCCGAAAATTTGTCAAATTCAGTTTTCACAGCACCGAGAACTTCCCAAACCTCAGCACTTCTTTTCTGAATCGCCAGTGTTCTGAATCCCATCTGAAGACTGTTAAGCATCGCCGCCATAGTTGTCGGCCCGGTAATATTAATATGATAATCTCTTTGAAGTATCTCTGTAAGTCCAAGCTTTATGACTTCCGAATACAGTCCCTCGGTAGGCAAAAACATTATCGCAAAATCCGTTGTATGAGGCGGTGCTATGTATTTTGTTCTTATATCTTTTGCAAAACTCTTTATTCTGGCTGTAAGCTCCGAAGAAGCAACCTTTACAAGAGCGGCATCTCCGCTGTCATATGCATCAAGAAGCTTCGTATAACAATCCGTCGGGAACTTTGAGTCTATCGGAAGCAGTACAGGCGTACCATCACCCGGAAGCTTCACCGCAAACTCAACTCTTTCACTGCTTCCCGGTACTGTAGCAACATTCATTTCATACTGCTCAGGTGCCATTATTTCAGACAGAATAGACTCAAGCTGAAGCTCACCGAGAATTCCTCTTGTCTTTACATTCGAAAGAACCTTTTTAAGGTCTCCGACTCCCGAAGCAAGCGTTTTCATCTCACCAAGACCTTTATAAACCTCAGCAAGTCTTTCATTTACAAGCTTAAATGAATCGGTTATTTTTGTTTCCAGCTTTTCATCTACTGTTTTTCGCATTGCATCTATTTTTTCATTATTATCATTTCGTATTTTTTCTATCCCTTCACCGATTGATATACGCATATTTTCAAGCTTCTGCTCATTTGTACGTTCAAGGGTTTCAAATCTTGATTCAAGAATCTTAAGCTGACGTGAAATTTCTTCAGCACCCTGACGCTGCTGTTCGGAAACCGATTTACGCATTTCATCAAGCTTTACTCCCTGTATCTCGGAAGATGCTTTTATTTCACGCTCTATATCGCCATTATCTCCTTTTTTCGTAAGAATCAGAGCTATCATTACTATAGCTATTATAATCAATACTAAAATTACATATTCCATTTCTTTCTCTCCATTCCGCAATTCATTATAATAAAACAATTATATCACAAAAAAAACGATAATTCAATAATATATTTTAAATTTAAATTACACATCCAAATTTATTACAAAAAAAGCTTGACTATTTTGTAAAAAGATGATATAATTACGTTATAATGAGTATACTGTCACCAAATGACAGTAAATAAATTAAAACGGAGGTAAATCATGAAAAGAAAGTTTTCACTTTTTATGGCAGTAACTTGCCTTGCAAGTTGCTTAAGCTTTAGTGGTATTGCACATGCTACAGGTACATCATCTTTCACTGATGTAACAAGCAGTCACCAGTACAACAAAGCAATCGTCAACCTTACAAAGCTGGGAGTTATCAACGGCTACGATAACGGTGACGGTACATTCTCATTCAAACCCGAAGGAGATATTACAAGAGCAGAATTTACAAAAATCATTACCGTTGCTCTCGGTATTGCTGATACTTCGTCAGCAGGTTCAGTATCATTTAAAGACGTTGAAGGTCACTGGGCTAAGTCAAATATTATAGCTGCAAGCTCAAGAGGTATTGTAAACGGTTTCCCGGAAGACAATACTTTCAGACCTGATGAAAAGGTTACATATGAACAGGCTGTTAAAATGATAGTTTGCTCAGCAGGCTACGAAACAGCCGCTCAGGCTCTCGGCGGATGGCCTAACGGTTATATGGCACAGGCTAACACTCTCGGCATCACAAAAGGTGCTGTAAGCACAAATCAGTCAGGTGCCGCTACAAGAGGCGTTGTTGCTCAGCTTATGTACAACGTACTTAACGTGGACATTCCTGTAATCAACCCTGCAACAGGCAGAATGGAAGACGACCTTGATACATTTCTTGAAACATACCTCGGTGTTGTTCAGGAAAAAGCAAAGGTAGTAGGCGTTGAAGACAAGGTTACTGCTGACTGTTCTCAGGAGCTTTATGAAGGCGAAATGGCTATTCTTACAACAAAAGGCAAAGACCTTATAGTTCTTGACTACACAACTTACACAGATGATGCTTCTGCACTTGAAGATCTTCTCGGTCAGGAAGTTGTTGTATACTACAAGGAAGGTAAAGGCGCTGACATAGATACTCTGTTCGAAATTGACACAGAAACAGTTAAGAACTCTGTTGTAACTATAAACAGCAAGGATATTGACTCTTTCTCAGGTACAACACTCAAATATTATGATGAAAACGATAAATTAAAATCAATTTCAATAAGCGATGATGATGTTTCAGCACTTTACTACAACGGTGCAATCGTTGAAGATGATATAGATGAATATATCGACGGCTGGCTCTCACCTTCAAATGATGAATTCATTTACGGTGAAGTTAAGCTTACAGACAGCGGTGATGACGGCTCTGTTGATATTATCGATATCATGGACTATGAGTTCCTCGTAGCTTCAAGAACTCCTTCAACATCAGATTATATTGTTACAAACAAGGTTAAGTTCAAGAACGGTAACCCTGAAGGTTACATTCAGAACATTGAACTCGACCCTGAAAATGTACACTATACATGCAACATTACTGATGCAAGCGGCAAGAAAATGAACGTTACTTCAATCAAAGCAAACGACGTTCTTCTTATTGCTGAAAGCCTTGACGGTGAAGTAATCAACGTAAAGGTTAACTCAAAGAGTGTTTCAGGTAAGGTTTCAGGATATTCATCAGGTGAAAATGAAATCACAATAAGCGACAAAGACTATCCTATAAGCGATTACGCTCAGCAGTATTTTGATGAAAATAACATCGAAATCAAGACTTCACTCCAGGCTACATTCTATGTAGACGTATACGGAACAATTGTTTACGGAAGTCTCAGCACTTCTTCAACATCTTCAAACTACTCATATGCTTACATTATAAGAGCTACAATGGATGATGATGACGAATCAAATGCTTCTATCAAGGCATTCGTTGCTTCTTCAAACTCAATAAAGACATTCCCGATTTCGGGTAAAATCAAGTACAACGGATCTAACGTTTCTGTTTCCGATGTAGTTGAAAGACTCCGTCAGAACTCATCAGATGATGATTACAATGTAATCGTTCCGGATGATGAACTTGATGATTTCGAAGTAAAAACAACAAATGCATGTCAGGTTGCAAGAATCCTCGTTGAAGGCTCTTCACTTACAGAAATTTACACTGTAGATGCTGAAGAAGCATACAATGACGGTGACTGGGGCGTTCAGACAGAAAGTCCGACAGCTGTTATTCCTTATCAGCAGTTCGAAGGCACTACAAAATATTCACAGGCTAACAACTTCGGTACATTCTTTGTAAACTCTTCAACAACTTACATCTACGTTCCTCAGGACAGAAGCTCTGAAGGTTATTCAAAGAAATCAATCAGTTATTATTCAGTAGGTGCAAATGCATATGTTCAGCCTTACAACGTAAACAACTCAAAAATTGCTGATCTTGTTATTATCTACGGTAAATCAACAACAGCAAGTACAAAGCCAACAACCTCTACACACGTATATGTAGCAGCAGAGGATGCTAACCTTGTAGATGACGGTGACGACGAAATTTACGAAATCCCGACATTCGCAAACTCAAAGACATTGTCTACAGGTAAAGCAGAGCTTGAAAACCTCGATACAGAAGACGATGATTTGAATTTGATTGATATCGCAGACCTTCAGGTTGGTGACCTTTACAGAGTAGGACGTAACGGTAACTATTATGCAAACTGTGAGCTTGCAATCGCATACGAAGATGTTCTCGAAGTTCTTGAAGACGGAACATATGACTTTACAGTAAAAGACGATGATGGTAACGAAATATTTGAATGGTTCTCATCATCAAGTGCAAGCAGTGCTTACGGAAGACTGTATGTTGCAAACATAGTTGACGTTGTTGAAGACGGTAACCAGTACATGGTTCGTACAACAAGAAACGGCTTTACAGACGGAGAACTTGATGAAGGTACAGAAGAGCTTATTTACATAGACAGCAATACTATCATTCTTAAGATTAATGAAAAGAAGAATGAAGTAATTACAACATATGATGATGACAGCACAGAAGCTCTTACAGCACTTGATCTCAGATCAGCTGAAGAATTCGGAGATACCTGCAGTAAGGTTGCAGTATATGAATACTCAACCAATCCTACAAAGGGCAGAGACTGTAAGATGATTCTTATCTATGAATAAGATTTAAAAAAAATACTTAGTCCGGAATTCCGGGCTAAGTATTTTTTTATAACATTCATCCTATCCACACAAGCATATTACTCTCTCCCCTGTTTGCGTAACACGCATAAGGAATTGCTGTTATTTCATAATCCTCATAATTATCCGATACAGGAGCATATAACTTATCAGAAGTGATTTTTCTGTATCCTTTTATTTTAAGGATATCAGCATCAAATAAATCACTGTACTCTGCTTTCACCAGAAGGCGTCTGTCTATAAAGAGCTCATAAAGGTTATCTGTATTGTCAACACTTTCAATACAGTACACAAACGGCCCATACTGAACAGCAACCTTTCCAGCATTATTTCCGACTTTTGAATTTGATTCCATAAGCTGCGGTACAATTTCAAATTCTATTTCAACATTTTCAGGATTTACAATTACAGCATATCCGTTTTCAACAGTGTAATCTGCATTTACTTTAAAGCTGTTACACCATGATGGAATACGAATGCAAAGCTTTTTTGTGTTCTGAGTTTTTATCGAGACCTTACCGCTATGGGGATAATCGGTTTCCTGACTGATTTTTATATTTCCGTATTCTGCTGTACTTGCCATAAACTGATTTACAAAAACAGTATCATCATCCATGTAGTAAATATAATCCCCGACAGATGCAAGAAGTCTGTTTATATTCGGAGGACAGCATGAGCAGTCAAACACTTCAAGCCTCTGAGTTATAGGAAGTCTGTCCTGATTATCGGTAGACGTACTGCGATTATGGTTTTTCAGATTGATTTCAAGGGGATTTTCGTAGAAAAAAGATTTCCCGTCAAGAGAAAGTCCCGCAATCGCTCCGTTATAAAGCTCACGTTCGATTATATCTGCATACATCGCATTATTATCAAGCTTCATCATTCTGTGAGCGAAGAATATCATTGCAATTGACGCACAGGTTTCAGCATAAGATGTTTCGTTCGGCAAATCATACGGAACAGTAAAATTTTCTCCTATGTGCGTTGAACCGAGTCCGCCTGTAATATACATTTTTCTGTTTACAATATCATCAAAAAGTCTTTTACAGGCATCAGTTAATTTTTTATCCTCGGTTTCAAACGCAACGTCAGCCATTCCCGAGTACAGGTAACACGCACGCACAGCATGACCTTCTGCTTCCGAAAGCTCGCGGACGGGCTTATTGTTCTGTGCATATTTTTCGTTAAACCGTTCCTTTATAAGATATTCAACATCATCACCAACACCACGATTATCAATAAAATGCCGTGAGATATTCAAATATTTCTCGTTACCGGTACATTTGTACATTTTTATCAGTGCAAGCTCAATTTCTTCATGTCCCGGAGTTTTGAATTTTGCTGTTTTTTCGGTGATGAATGCTTTTTCTATACAATCTGCATATCTTTCCATACATTTTAAGAACTTGTCTTTTCCTGTTGCTTCGTAGTAAGCAACAGCCGCTTCCATAAGATGCCCTGCACAGTATAGCTCGTGGCAGTTTTTATCCGTAAATCTCCCTTCAGGCTCTGCTACGGTAAAATATATATTAAAATATCCGTCATCCCACTGTTTTTTTTCAATAAGGTCAACTATATAATCAATTTTGTTTTCAAGCACCTTATCTTCCTTTTTCTGAAGTATGTACGATGCCGCTTCAATCCATTTTGCAACATCCGAGTCCCAGAAGATATGCGGTTTTTTATCCATACCTTCTTCCCAGTCACACTTAAAAGCTTCTATTCTTCCGGTGTCATAAAACCGGTTATATACAGAATCTAGAGTCACATTCTCGTTCAGACGCTGTTTACGCCTCCAGTACCCGTCAGTAAGTTCTACATTTTTAAAGCTTATGTTTTTCATAACTTCCTCCTTGACAATTTCTATTAATTATATTATAATGTTTTATATAAAAGATTTCAAGTGAAAAAATATAAAAATAGGTGAGAAAATCAAACATGATTAAATTAGATGATGATAAATATATAAGCTATGTATCCTCCGGACTGTTCCGCTCGTCCGGCAAATGGATTCATCCCGTAAGAAATATTGATACCCATGTAATGATTTTTGTTATAAAAGGAAATTTCAGAATTTTTGAAGAAGATTCCAAGTATGAACTGCATGAAAATGACATATTTCTTCTGGAGCCGGGTAAAACTCACGGTGGATGCGAGATTACAGACAACGATATTTCATACTACTGGGTACACTTTCATACAAACACAGAATTGCCGCTGATAATTGTTACTCCCGACAATACCAATTCTCTTAAAACAATGTTCTCACAGCTTATGCATATATCAAATACACCCGGATACGGTGAAAACACTGCCGATATTATATGCAGTCTGATTATTGAAGAAGTCATTTTCGAAGCAAAGCAGAAAAAAGCTATCGGAAGTTCTCTTGCATCAGAAATAAAAGAATATATAAGACTAAACATTTGCAAAGACATAACCGTAAGCACTATTGCCACACATTTCGGTTACCACGAAAACTACATCGGAAAGGTATTTAAAAACTTTTACGGTACAGGTATGAAACAATACATAGCTGATAAGAAATTAAAAAAGACACAGGATTATCTGCTGACCACCCTTTATACAGTAAAGGAAATTGCATATATGAACGGGTTTAAAAGCGAAAATCATTTCATTAAATTTTTTAAATACCATAATAATATGACACCGACTGAGTACAGAAATATTTATATAAATACTCATATTAATAATTCATAATTTCAATATGCCGAGTGTTCTTCAATCATACGCAAATTAAGAGCTTACAAACATCAACAACAAGAGCAAATATATCCCAAACCAAATCAGCATAGCTGCGATGATGAATTATAATTATAATAGAATGCCCTCTGAGCTGCAAAGGGCATTCTTTTCATTTTTTTCGATATAAAAAATACGAATAAACCGTTGGGGTTATGATAAGTGCAAAAATTATTGTCATAAATATATATGTTAAATTTAGCACTCCTGCTATTGACATTATAATACCACCGTAAACCCAAAGTTTTCCTGCAAGTTTATGTGTTTTATTCCAGTTTTCTTCGTCATGCAGTGTCCAAGGAAGCTTGATTCCAATTGTGTAATTTTGTTTGCATTTTGGGAGAATGAAACCAAGCACAATAAATAAAAGTCCGATGAAAACCGGCATTATGCTCTCAACGCTTATTTTATATCCTAATGCATTAGCATAGATACAAATTCCGCAAAGCAATGAGCAAACGGGAACTATACTTATAACAACCGAAAACATTTTATTACTTATATTCTTTATTCTCGGATCGGCACTTGTTGCAATAACACATATTAAATTCACAAAGGTCAGTATAGCAGGGAGTCCGACAACTGTAAACATTTTACTGCTGTAGCCTGTAATCTCACCATTCCATCCAAAGCTTGTCGCTATATTTTCAGGAAGTCTGTTCCATACTAAAAATCCGAAAATCATCGGCAGCAATGTAATCACAGATGAAATAATAATTTTCAATTTATTCTTTTTTATCATATAACCCACCTTATTCAACCTTCATCATCCTATATCCAACACCAATATGTGTCTGGATATACTGCGGCGAGTCCGGAAGCTTTTCAATCTTCTTTCTAAGCGTTGTCATAAACACCCGAAGGGAACCTATATCCGTTTCCCATGCGCTTCCCCAAATTTTCTCCGCAATAAATTTATGTGTAAGGACCTTTCCTATATTTTGCGACAGCACGCAAAGCAGCTTGTATTCTGTAGGAGTAAGGTGCATTTCCTCATCATCAAGATATGCACACCCTGCTGCATAATCAACTTTAAGTTTTCCGTTTGTAAAAATTGATTCCGATGTTGCCGATTTGTTTTGATAGCTTAATCTTCTTTGTGTAACTCTAAGCCTTGCAAGAAGTTCTTCAACAGAAAAAGGTTTTGTTAAGTAATCATCAGCACCGCAGTCCAATGCTTCTATTTTATCTGTGTCCTCACTTCTGGCACTGATAACGATAATCGGCATATTAGACCACGAACGAATTTTCTTTATTACTTCGATTCCGTCTATATCCGGAAGCCCCAGATCAAGCAAAACAGCATCGGGATTATGCGAAGATGCCTGCATAATAGCATCATTTCCGTCTTTTGCAGTTAAAAACCTATATTCGTGAGTTTTTAGTGTTGTTGAGATTAAGTTTCGTATAGGCATATCATCTTCAACAACTAAAACCGTCATTGTCTTATTCATTTATATCAACCTCCTTTATCGGCAGGGTAAATGTAAATACCGCGCCATGCGGATTGTTGTCCGATACAGTAATTTCTCCGCAGTGTGCTGATATGATTGTTTTGCAAAGAGCAAGTCCCAAGCCAAGACTTCTTCTGCTGTCGGCAATTCTGTTTGCTCCCGTATAGAACATATCAAACACCCTGTCTTTAATATCGTCTGCTATTCCGTTACCTTTATCGGCAATATTAACCGAAATCTTATCATCCTTTCTTTCGGTACTGATTATAATTTCCGAGCCCTTCGATGTATATTTAATTGCATTGTCAACAATATTTATTATCACTTGAACGATAAGCCTTGCATCCACATCCACAAGCATTATTTCATCGCTTTCGTATACCGTTATTTTATGCTCGACACTGCGTTTGCTAATGTGGTTTAACGCCTCTGCAATTATTTCGTCAATAAGCTCTGCGGATTTATTCAATTTCATATTACCGTCTTCAAGTCTTGTAACGGATAACAGGTTTTCAACAAGATTTATAAGCCACACAGAGTCGTAATAAATATCCGTGTAAATCTGCTGTTTTGTATCTGCGTCAAAGCTTTCTCCGTTAGAAAGCAAATTATCTGCATTACCGGATATAGATGTAAGCGGTGTTCTTAAATCGTGAGAAATTGCACGAAGTAGATTGGCTCTCATTTTCTCGTTTTTAGCAAGCAGTTCAGACTCCTCTTTTTCACGGGAAATCTATTTATTTTCAAGGGAAATTGCACATTCACCCAAAATAGAAAGTAAAATGCTGCTTTCAAATGATTCAATAAAGCTATCATTTATGTGTATTCCGATAATTCCATAGATATTATCATTTATCCGGATTGCATAATATAAGAACTTTGCCTGCGGAAAATTATCTGTTGTTGCTCCTGCCTGATGATTATTCTTTAAAACCCAATCAGCAATATGTTTTTCAGCCTCTGCAAATTTTCTTATCTCATCTTCATCGCCTTCAGCTAAAAATACATTAATTTTATCCGCTATATTATCGGTAACATGATATATGATAATATCTCTCTTTAATAGCTTCATAAGCTGATGTGCTGTTATAGCAATTATATCGCTTTCACTATCTGCACGTTGCAGAAGCTGATTCGTATCAAAAAGAATTTTAGTACGATATGCCGATTGCGCTGACTTCTTTGCGTGTTCTTTCAGCTTTATCGCAAGGGTGCTTGAAATAAATGCCGATATAAGCATAATAGCAAATGTTGCCGGATAACCTTTTTCATAGGCCTTCATAGTAAAATACGGCTCTGTAAAAAAGAAATTAAACAGAGTAACACTTACAAGTGATGATGTGAGTGCATACACTCTGTATTTTGTAAGCATTGAAATAAGCAAAACACCAAGAATATATACCGTTATAATATTCGCTTCTGTAAATCCAAGTCCAAAAAACACATATCCAAGCAATGTAGCCGCGATAAGCAGCCCTACACTTATGATAAGGTCATGGAAAGAAAAGCGAATCTCAAAGTTCTTTTTTGAAGCCGATGCTTCGTAATGTTTCACTTCTACACCATCGGGAATAATGTGTATATCAATATTTGGTGCGTGAGCAATCAGTTTTTCCGTTAGTGTCGGTTTCCTGATAATATGCTTTTTTACAGCTGCACTTCTGCCGATAACGATTTTTGTAACACCTGAAAGTCTTGCAAATTCCGCAATATGGTACGGTACATCATCACCGCTTACAGTTTCAACCTTTGCGCCAAGCTGGCGGGCAAGCTTCATATTTTGCTTGAGTCGTTTTTTATTCGTTTCATCACCGGATGCAAATTCCGGTGTTTCTATATAAAGTGCGGTAAAGCTTCCGCTAAAAGCCTCCGCCATTTTAGCTGCTGTCCTTATAATCTTTTGATTTGAAGGTGCAGATGATAAGCACACCAATATATGTTCATCTGCTTCTGTATTATATTGCAAATTCATTCACCCCCTCTAATGATATTATTTTATCATATTATCAATTTTTTCTCAATGGATAATCGGCATTTTCTCCGTTTTGCATTATTGTTTTTATCTTTATTCGTCATCATAGTTAAAACCCTTGTAATTCTCGTCAAAGAATTCACCGATTTTGCCGACGACAAAATATCCGCCTATCATATATGCTAAAACTACAATCAATAAAATAATATTACGCATACCATCATCTCCCAACCTGCGCTGTGGGATATTTCAGGCTATATATGAAAGCATTTTTGTATATCTTTATATTCTCCAAAGACAAGCATTGTTTCTCCATCGTTTAAAACTGTATCAGGATGAATTGTTAAACACAGCTTTCCGTCTTGCTTTATAGCCATTATGTTTATCCCGAATTTTTTACGAATATCTATTTGACCTATTGTTTTTCCTATCCAGTTAGTCGGTGTTGTTACTTCAAATATTGCAAATTCATCATCAAGTTCAATAAAATCAAGAATATGATCTGCACTGTAACGGATTGCCGCCCATGAAGCCACCTGTTTTTCTGGGTACACAACCTGATCCGCACCATTACGAAGCAGGAATTTTTCTTGAACATCACGTTCTGCTCTTGAAACTACAAACTTTGCACCAAGTTCTTTAAGAAGTGATGTTGTTTCTAAAGAACTCTGAAAATCACCACTGATTGCTACAAAACAAATATCGAAATTTCTCACGCCCAAGGATGTTAAAAATTCTTCATTTGTACTATCACCAATCTGCGCATTGGTGACATAGGGCAATACTTCATTGACAAGCTCTTCTTTTTTATCTATCGCCATTACCTCATGGTTCAGTTCATTTAATTTTATCGCAATACGTCTGCCAAATCGCCCAAGTCCTATAAGCAATACTGATTTCATACTAAACTCCTCCTTAACCGACAGTAATTCTTTCCTGTGGTTTCTTTGATATATTATGTTGTTTATTAGATAATGCCGCAAATATAAGTGTAAGTCCACCGACTCTTCCAAAGAACATAAGCCCTATTAAAACGATTCTTGACACTGTACCGAGAACAGGGGTAATTCCAAGAGTAAGTCCTACTGTTCCTATTGCCGATGCTGATTCAAACAGGCATTCCGCAAGCGGAAGATTTTCAACACCGCTTATGATAAGACCACCTGCAAGGAACAAGACTAGATACATCAAAAGTATTGCCGCTGCATTTTTAAGTGTGGCATTTGTAATTCTCCTGCCAAAGCATTCAACATCATCTATCTTTCTGAATACTGATATTGCGGAAAATATAAACACTGCTGCCGTTGTTGTTTTCATACCGCCTGCTGTTGAACCGGGCGAACCACCAATCAGCATAAGGATAATTGTAATCACTTGACCGATTCCGCTTATCTTTGTCAAGTCTGCTGTATTAAATCCTGCTGTTCTCGGCGTTACAGACTGAAACATGGAATTAAATATTCTTTCCTTTAGTGGTAATTCATTAAACTCTGCAAAATAAAAATATATTGATGGTAGCATTATCAAAAAGAGTGTGGCTGACAATACAACCTTTGTCTGCATACGATATTTCTTAATATGGTGCCTGTTTGTCTTTATATCTTCCCATACAAGAAAACCAATACCACCTATTATGATAAGTAACATAATAACTGCATTTATAAGAGGCTGTGCAGAATATGATGTAAGGGATGAAAAAGGAGCTTTTGTTCCCATCAGGTCAAAGCCTGCATTACAAAAAGCTGAAACAGAATGGAATATACCGAGCCATATACCTTTCAAGCCAAATTCTTTGCAAAATACTGTTGAAAGAAGAATTGCACCCATAAGCTCAAATAAAAAAGTTGTCTTTAATATAAAGCCTGTAAGTTTTACAATTCCGCCAACATTCGGAGCTGATATCGCATCTTGCAGGGCACTTCTTTGCATAAGTCCTATTTTTCTTCCGGCAAGCATTGCCATTGAAACAGATAGTGTCACAATTCCAAGACCTCCAACCTGTATCAGCAAAAGGATTATAAACTGCCCAAACATCGACCAATGCGTTGCAGTGTCATGCACCACAAGTCCTGTTACACACACCGCAGATGTTGATGTAAATAGTGCATCCGAAAAGGATGTCATATTTCCGCTTGCCGACGATATTGGGAGTATTAAAAGAATTGTGCCTAATATGATTGCTCCTGCAAAACCGAATATTATTATCTGAGAAGAAGAAAAATGCTTCTTTATTTTTGCATCCATAATCAAAACCACCAATCAAGTATATCTTTTTCTATTATCATTTTATCATAATGTTTTTTAAGATGGCATTAACGGTTGAACTTCTGTATTAAGATTGCATTAAGATTCAACTATTTATGCTTATATAAAGAGTTTTTTCAAAAAACGGACTTTTCATTAAAATTTCAAAAGGAATTTTTATGCTGATATGATACATGAAATGAAGCAAAATACAGTCTTTATATAATGGCATGAATGTTGCATTCACGTTATTTTCAAAACTTTGAACGTTCTATGCTAACGGTTAAAATTCACTTAATTTTTTTAAAAATCTTTCATTCAAGTAGATTTTGTGGTTATAATAATATAAAACATTGAAAGGGAGTTTTGCAATGAAAACTATTACTAATGAAATTGTAAAAGGATTTGAACAATATCTGTATGAGGAAGAAAAGAGCGACAATACCATAGAGAAATATATGCGTGATATTCGCTTCTTCCGTGAGTGGCTTGGCGGTAAAGGTGTTGATAAATCCGCAGTGCTTGCATACAAAAAGGAGCTTTGCGAGAGGTTTTTGCCTGCAAGCGTAAATTCAATTTTATCATCACTAAATAGCCTGTTTATGTATATGAATTGGTACGATTTGAAAGTCAAGACCTTAAAAATACAACGCAGGATTTTCGCTGATAAAGAAAAAGAACTGACAAAAGCCGAGTATGAAAGGTTACTCTCAGCAGCTAAAAACAAGAAAAATGAACGGTTATATTATCTGATGCAGACCATAGGCAGTACAGGCATTCGAATTTCTGAGTTAAAATATATAACGGTTGAAGCCATAAAAACCGGACAGGTAACAATAAACTGTAAGGGTAAAATAAGGCAGGTATTTTTACCGAAACAACTCTGCAAAATGCTTAAAAAATATATTAAAAAACAGAATATAAAAATCGGCTCTGTGTTCATAACAAAAAACGGTAAACCTCTTGATCGAAGTACCGTATGGAAGATGCTTAAAAGTTTATGCGAAATCGCTGATGTTCCGAAAAGCAAAGTTTTTCCGCACAATTTTCGCCATCTATTCGCAAAAACCTTTTATTCAATTCAAAAGGATATCGTAAGACTTGCAGATATTCTGGGACATTCAAGCATTAATACAACAAGAATTTATACTATAGAATCCGGAGATATACACAAAAAGCAACTACAGAAACTTGGTCTTCTGAGAGTATAGAAAAACCACATAATGCGGATTATGTGGTAAAATACAAGATATATTTGCATTTTTTTCAGACAATGTTGAAAAAAATACACAACAACATAACCAATGAAAATTTCTTGTATCTCATTGGTTTATTTAATATGTTATAATTTGTGCATAACAGAGAATTTACAAAAAAATGGCTAGTATGTATTGATTTTAAATTGTATTTGTGATACAATCAGGTTATAAATTTACCACATAATCCGCATTATGTGGTAAATATCATACGCAAGGAGGAATACCATATGCATCACTCAGATAAAAAACAGAATATTAACTCACATCAAGACAAAACAGCTGAAATGATCAAAACCTGTAATGAAAATCTGAACCGGGGAAAACAGAACCTTATTGCCGACTATGAACATTTATTTAAAAACATTGACAAAAAAATAAAAGAACTTGAAATAGAATATAATTCAGCAGATGATAAAACAAGTATTCAAAACGCCATCCTGACTCTTAACAATGAAAAACAGATGTTAAAAGCTGAGCTTAGCTCAGCAATTGAACAGATAGAAACAATTTATAATCAAGAACTGAAAAAATATAAATTGTAATTTGTCGTTGTTTGAAACGGAACGACACGCAGGTCGTTCCCTACGGTGTGTTGAGATTTTTGTAGGGAACAACCTATGTGCTGTTCCGATAAATTGCAATAATTAATTCAATGAAATCGCCTGCGATTTCTACCATAACCTGTTGTAACGCAACAGATTTCACTGTCACAAGGTGACAATTTCATTCATCCTGCGGATGAATTTCACCCGATTGAAAATCGGATTTCACTATTGTAATTTGTCCCGACAAATTACAATTTAACAGTACAAATCAAACAAAATAAAAGAAGTGCGATGCCTCTCACTTCTTTTATTTTATTTTTAAACTATTTTCGTCTGTATCGAGAGTTAGGATTTCTCTTATTGGTAGTATCAGCATATTTCTGATTTATAGGATTCCTTGTACCATCTCTCATTATACGGTCGCTTTGCTTTTCGTGGAGACGTCTCTTTCTCTTAATCCGGTCCTGTTTCCTTGAATGAATACGCATTATTATAAAGAATATAATAAGGAATATTGCAGGGATATAGAAGAACGGAAATGTCAGTATACTCATAATCATATTAAAAATATACAACGGAATATTTCTTTCAACATCATTTGTTGCAATGAGACTTGCATGCCCTATAAGAGTACCTTTATAGTTATACGATACCGAACCTATCGCCTCGCCTTTTTTTATTGGTGCACGAAGATTTTCGGGAATATCTATCACTGTTTCAATTTCTTCTGAAAAGTCCGCCTCACTTGGAAGTAATGCTGAGAGGTCTGACTCAACAGTGAAAGCAACACGCTTATCTTCTTTAGCTTCTATAACCTTTGAGTCTGTAATAACTTCTCCCGCTTTGACTATCGGCTGATATTTATAATTATCAAATCCGAAATCAAGAAGGTCGTTTGTGTTTGTATAGCATGTTTCCTGATTCGGAGCTTTCATAACAACTGCCATAAGTTCTGTGTCGCCTTCGACAGCACTTGAAACAAGACAGTATCCTGCGGCACTCGTGAAGCCTGTTTTAATACCTGTTATTCTGTCGTTCTGATATTTGAACGAGCGTGCAGTTCCGAGAAACAGATTTGTTGCAGGAAGAATACGTTCTTCGTTCTTGTTGGTTGCAGGAATTGTGTAACTGCTTTTTTTAACGATTTCCCTGAACTGTTCATTCTGCATAGCATACTGAGCAATCATCGCGATATCTTCCGCTGTTGTATAATGATTATCGTCATGTATTCCGTATGCATTTGTGAAATTGGTATTTGTAACACCGATTTCCTCAGCCTTCTGATTCATCATCTCAACAAACTGGTCTGTTGTTCCGCCAATATGAGTTGCAATAACGTTCGCTGCATCATTTGCCGAGTATACGAGCATACCGTTTATCAGCTGTTCCATTGTAAGAACTTCGTCTATGAGGATTCCCATATGTGAATCTTCGTTTGTTATAGGTGCAAGAGCCGCAACTGATGCTGTTACGGTATCCTGAAGATTACCGTTTTCGAGTGCCATTATACCTGTAAGAATTTTTGTTGTGCTGGCAGGATATACTTTTTTGTCAGGGTTCTTGCTGTATATTATACGCCCTGTTTTCAAATCAAGAAGCATTGCCGATTCAGCCTTAAGGTCCGGCGGAGTAAGTGCCTCTTCTTCGACATATATGTCATCAGCAAAAACAGAAACTGTATTTAAAAGCATCATTGCTGTAAGGAATACAGCGGATAGTATTTTTTTCATTTATATTTTCAATCCTTTCGTTTTGTTATGCTGTCAGCCCATAAAGCAGCGTTTTCTATCCATTTTGCAATACACGGGTTATTGTATTTTGGTTGATTGCATTCAGTTATTTCATTTCCGAGAGCAGCACCGTGAGGCGCATCAGGGTACACGTGAAGTTCAAATTCCAGTCCTGCTTCTGCATAGGCATTTGCAAGGAGCAGAGAATTTCGAACATCAACAACACCGTCGTTTGAAGTATGCATAATGTAAGCAGGTGCTGAATCTTTATTTACGTACTTGTAAAGATTTGTTTTTTCAAGAAACTCCGGTGTACAGTTTTCCTTACCGAGAAGGTTTTCAAAGCTTACCATATGGTATTCAGGAGTGATAACCGGGTAAATCGGCATTATGCCTGTCGGCTTATTGTATCCGTACGGCATATCAACCGCATCATATACTTCTTTCATGTTCCAGAGTATTCCAAGGCTTGCACAAAGGTGTCCGCCTGCCGAAAAGCCTGTGGCAAAAACCTTGTCCGGGTTTATGTTATATTCGTCAGCATTATCACGTATATGCTTTATCGCTTTTGAAGCTTCAATAAGCTGATTTGGGAATTTTCTGTCATTTACAGTTGAAACGGAGTAGTGTAGCACGAATGCATTGTAACCGTACGGCATAAACGCCATAGCAATCGGTTCACCCTCACGGTCTGAGCAGACATTGCCATATCCTCCGCCGGGAATTACAAGTATTGCTTTTCTTACATAATCACCTATTTTGTCGGCAATATACGCTTCAAGGTATATATTTTCATCTGTTTCATCAAGTAATATTTTTTTGTAAACCATGTTAAAAATCTCCTTACAGAATATGATAGTGCGGTATTATATCAAGATATTCACCGTTTTTCGCATAAAATCCTTTCGGGATTATGCCAAGCTTTACAAAACCGAGTTTTTCGTAGAGCTTTAAAGCCGGGATATTTGTGCTGACTACCGCATTAAACTGCAGAATTCCGAAACCAAGCTCCTTTGCCTTTTCAAGGCAGTGGGATACAAGCTTTTCGCCAACTCCGGCTCCGCGTATACCTTTTTTTACTGCATAGCTGGCATTTGAAATATGTCCGCATCTTCCGATATTATTGGGGTGGAGGATATATAATCCGACAATCCCGAGCTCGCTGTCTTCCGCAACAGCAGTGAAGCTCTGCAACTTGTAAAATTCGTACCCACTGTTATCGTCAAGAGTATCTGTCTGCGGGAATGCCATTCCTTCAATAACAATTTCGTTCCATATTTCGTTCATATAAGGAACATCATCTCTTTTAAATTCACGCAATGTAATACTCATCTGTCAATCCTCGTTATTTAAAATTTCAATAGCCTTCTGAAGCTGAACATCCTGAGCAGAGTCGAGGCTTGAAACCGGACTTTCTTTGTTTTCTTCGTTCTGCTCACATATTATATCGGGGGTTATTCCTTCATCCTGAACACATATTCCGTCAGGTGTGTAATATTTCGCAACGGTAACCGTCATGCCCGAACCGTCACTAAATGGGAAAACACGTTGCATGACACCTTTTCCGTAGGTTGTGGTTCCAACAATCTGAGCTTTGTCGTAATCACGCAAAGCCCCTGCGAACAGTTCTGCGGCACTTGCAGTATTTCCGTTTACAAGAACAACCATCGGCATTATAAGTTCTTCCCCATCCGATTCAATCTCTTCACGGTTATCATGCTTGTCTACTGCGTAAAGGATAAGTCCTTCAGGAACAATTCTGTCTACCATGGGAGTTACAACCGACAAATCACCGCCGCCGTTGTCTCTGACGTCAAAAATGATTTTCTTCATTCCTTTTCCCGAAAGATCTGCAAGAGCATCTGTGAACTCATCATACGTTGACTTTTCATCTTCATAGCCGGTGTTGAATCCTGAAATTCGCATATAGCCTATCTCATCATCAAGCATTTCATATTTAACTGTTTTTTCATGTATACGCTCACGTATAATCTCAAGGTCAATTTCTTCACCATTACGTCGCACTGTAACGATAACACTTGTACCCTCAACATCCTCGTCCGAATCCGAGCCTCTTATTTTCGATACAGCATCCGTAAGACGAGATCCTGTGAATTCTTCGCCTTCTATTGCAATTAATATGTCTCCCGGCTTAATTCCCGCAAGAAATGCCGGAGAGTCGTCCATAACGGATTCAACTTCAATCTCGTCTGTATCTTTATTGGCAAATACAACTATTCCTATACCTATAAAATCTCCGGAAGATGCATTTGTGTATTCTGTAAACTGTTCTTTATTATAATAGACAGTGTACGGATCTTCAATAGACATAGACAAACCTAAGGCTGCATAATCTGCAGCCTTAGTTTCGTCATATTCATATAAAAAATTATTTTTAAGAACGTTTTCTATGCTTCTGAGCTTTGAGTACATATCAGTATGAGTGTATATGTTACTGTCATATATACCTCTCAGTGTCCATGCAAAAGCACCTGACACGGAAGCGGCAAAAACTGCAACACCCAGACAGCAAAGCATTGTTTTAATTTTTTTCAATTAAAATCATCCTTTATAATATGGCTATTAAATCAGATTTTCATTGAATCTGAAGCAAGATATTTATGAACCATCATTGCTACTTTGAATACAATAGCCTGGTCAAACTTACGGAGGTCGAGACCTGTAAGCTTGTATATTTTTTCAAGACGGTAAACGAGAGTATTTCTGTGTACGAACAACTGTCTTGAAGTTTCGCTTACATTAAGGTCGTTTTCAAAAAACTTGTTAATTGTAAGAATTGTTTCATCATCAAGAGAAGCGATATCTCCCTTTTTGAACACTTCCTGAAGGAAAAGCTCGCAAAGCTTAATAGGAAGCTGATAAATCAATCTGCCTATACCAAGATTATCATAGCTAAGGATATAGTTTTCTTCTTCAAATACTTTTCCGACTTCAAGAGCAACCTGTGCTTCTTTGTAGCAATTGTTGAGTTCATCAAGAGTAACAGCCACAGAACCCACACCCACAAGAGTGCTGAGGAATGTTTCACCGTTTACTGTATCAACAATTGACTGCGCAATCTGATGAAGCTCTTCAGGGGACGGAAGCTGATGCATTTCCTTTATAAGAACCACATTTGAACTGTCTACACTGATAACAAAATCACGTTCCTTATCGGGATACATGTTTCTGACAACTTCATAGATACCACTGTCTGAGCGTTCTGTAACCTTGATATAGAATACAGCTCTCGGAACATCAACCTCAACGTGAAGCTCCTTAGCCTTCTGATGAAGGTCAAAAGCCAGTAAGTTGTCAAAAATTATGTTCTGCATAAACATAGTCTTATCATACTTTTCATCATAGTAATGACGCACATTATTTGCAGCAACAACAACAGCACTGCAGCATACCTTTGAAAGTTCATCTGTTCCTTCAACGTATACGATATACTCTGAATACGGTTTGTTTGAAAGAACCTTTACAGTATAACCGTCCTTGAACAAAATTCTGTCACTGTTTGCAACAGCATATACAAGATCCTCAATGATTTCAGGTTTTGGTTCTTCTCCCGTTGATGCAAGAATCAGTCCCTGAGAATCGGTAATACCGAATTTTTTTGGAAAAATTTCTGCCATCTGCGTCACTATATTCTGAAATGCCTTACTTATCATTAATAAAAACCCCCCACGAAATATATAATTCCATTTATGCTATCTTATATTATACATCATTTTTTCTGATTTTGCAAGAGTTTTTTAAAAAAAAATAAAATTTTTTGTAAAAAATTTACTTTTTTTTAATATTCAGAAACAGATATTTCCAAAGCCGACACATTTACCGCAAACATGTCGGGTTTGGATATTGACTTTTGATATATATTATGGTAGAATTTCAACAACAATCGAAAGGAGATTACATATATGAAAAAAATAGAATTAATAGGTAAAACGAAGGTTATAATGAGTAACCGCATGAGCCTTCATAATTATTTTGCTTGGCCGAGTGTTATAAGGCTGCAAAACGGTAAAATTGCAGCTGCCGCTTCAGGCTTCAGACTGCACCATGTATGTCCGTTCGGAAAAACCGTTATAGCGTTCAGTGAAGATGACGGTGAAACGTATACAGCTCCGATTCCTGTTATTGACACAGTTCTTGACGACCGCGATGCAGGACTTTGTACTTTTGGCGAAAGCGGACTGATTGTAACTTCGTTTAACAACACAACCGAACAGCAAAGAGCATGGAACAGAGAAATTTCCATGCCTGACAGTATAAGAGCTTACAGAGAGGCATATCTTGACAGTATTACCGAGGAACAACAGAATAAGGTTCTCGGTTCTACATTCAGAATAAGTAATGACTGCGGAGTAACTTTCGGTGATCTGCATATTTCACCTGTAACATCTCCACACGGACCAATTGAGCTTAAGGATGGGACTGTGCTCTGGGTAGGCAGAATATTCAATGAAAATCAGGATTTTGAAAGCGAGAAAAATACTCTTCCCGTTATTCAGGCACATAAAATAAATCCTGACGGAAGCATGGAGCTTGTCGGCTGTATTCCCGATATATCAAATGGACGTGGCTCGCACGAACCTTATACAGTGGAGCTTGATGACGGCACACTTATTACCCAGATTCGTTACCACAGACCTGAGTGGGGCATGACAATTTATCAGTCCGTATCAAAGGACAGTGGAAAGACATGGTCAGAACCTGTTCCGATTATTGAAGGTCAGAATCAGGATGCACCTTCACATATCCTGAAGCATTCATCAGGCACACTTGTAATGACTTACGGACACAGAGAGACTCCGTGCGGTGTAAGAGTTGCTTTCAGTGATGATAACGGCGAGACGTGGGACAGTGGATATACACTGAGCGAATCGTTCGATACAGACTGCGGATACCCAATGTCTGCAGAGCTTGACGACGGAAGTATAATCACAGTGTACTATTCTAAAGATAACGAAAATGAACCTTGCGAGATAAGACAACAAAAATGGAGATTTGAATAAAATCAAAGACGGGCGGATTTTCCGTCCGTCTTTGATTAAATTGCAATTTATATACTATCGGATAATATCCGCCCCTACGATGTAAAATCAAAAATCATTTCGTAGGGGGCTGTTGCCTTTAGCGCAGACCGTTCAAAAACTCCGAAAACGGCTTAAAACCTGCGTTCGGAACCTTTATTAAACACTTGAATAAAGTTGAAATCCGCAAGAGAATTGCGGATTTCTCGTATTTTTATGCTTTTGAAC
>JAZULT010000073.1:0-4321 GCA_045603225.1 Clostridia bacterium
GTTCAAAAGCATAAAAATACGAGAAATCCGCAATTCTCTTGCGGATTTCAACTTTATTCAAGTGTTTAATAAAGGTTCCGAACGCAGGTTTTAAGCCGTTTTCGGAGTTTTTGAACGGTCTGCGCTAAAGGCAACAGCCCCTTAATCATTTCTGAAAACTTTTTTCACAGCCTCAAGATATCCATATCCATATAAATCATCCGGCTGCAAATAACTTGTTTCTGTCCATTCATTCCAGCTGTTTATTGTAACAAGTCCGACATTATGTTTTTCAGCATATTCCTTTGCTTCCCGCATTGCCTTTTCTATTTCATCCGGTGTATTATTCCTCACAACACTCTTTACATGCGTTTTATACCGTGGTGTATTATCCCATCCTAATGAAATATGCGGAAAATAAGGAATTGAAAAATCTTTGTCAATTTCTGCCCATTCTTTTTTTACATCCTCCATAATCTCACAGTAGTCACGTCCCATATTGGCATAATGAGCGTACTGATAATGTGTAAGAGAATCAAACGGCAATTTTTTGACAATCTCATCCGGCAATACAGTTTTTTCTCCGCCGTCAAAACCCGACAAGTTTTCAACCACTTGTCCGAATTTCACATACTGATAATGAACCCCGTCAAAACCCATTTTTCTTACTTCACCGTCAAGCCACGCCATTTCCTCTCTTGCATGGTCCCAACCACCGAGTCCGTCTATAAAATTCTGAACCTCGTAAATGCTTACCACAGGCTTATTGTCTATTGTATAGTATTCGGGCTGATTGAAATACTGTTCCATCCACCTTTTACCTATTATCCTGAACTGTTCAGGTGACACTGCGCCTTTCCACACATGAGTATCATAGTCCTTTATTGATATACGTCTGTCCCATCCATATGTAACATCATGATTTGCCCACATAATGTAAAACTTCATTTTTGAACGATTTTTCGCTTTAAGGAAGCCGTTATTGAGACACTGCTCAAGAAATGGTCTGTTATCGTACCAGTACCAGTCATAAATAAAAACATTAACACCATGGTCAACTGCCGCTTCTATCTCCATTTCCATCACATACGGGTCAGCTTCATTTACATATCCCCATAAAGGCTTTCTCGGCCATTGATGTCCTTCAAATCTTGCTTCAGCCGCTTTTACCGTCTCCCATTCTCCGTATCCTTCCGGCCAGAAAATTCTCGACCTTCCCTCATCTCCCGTATACGCCGGCCATATATATGCTGCTACATCTATCTTTTTCATATTTCCCACTCCTTTTGAACCTATTATATCATATTTAATTACAAAAGGAAATAGTAAATTTTTACTTTTTTATCATTTTCGACAATATTAATAAATAATTACATAATATATTGACAAAAATATTTTTATATGGTATAATATTTCCAATAAAAGAGAGTAGCTGGCAAATTGATTTGTTTATGACTGCGTCAATACGGTTAAAAACCCGCATCATATGTAAACAGCGAGACTTTTATTGGTAATATGTATGCCAATAAAAATCTCGTTTTTTTTATTGGTAAGAAAGGGATGTGCTAATTATGCAATATCAAAAAACTCCTGAAGAATTATTTGAAGAGTTACATTCAGGTACAGACGGGCTTACAGAAGAAGACGTTTTCTCTAACAGAAAAACATACGGAAGTAATGTAATTGAAGAGGAAAAAAAGAAAAGTACAATTCAGATTTTTCTCGAACAGTTCAAAGACTTTCTTGTAATTATTCTGATAGTTGCGGCAATCGTCTCAGCATTTATGAAGGATATTGAAAGCTGTGCGGTTATTCTTGTTGTTATAACGATGAATGCTATTTTAGGAACCGTTCAGACTGTTAAAGCCGAAAAATCACTCAGCAGCCTTAAGAAGCTTTCATCTCCCGACGCCAAGGTCATCAGAAACGGAGCAAAAACCGTAATTCCTTCAGATGACATTGTGGTTGGTGATGTTCTCGTGTTTGAAGCAGGCGACAAAATTGCAGCCGACGGACGGATTATAGAATGTGCAGGAGTAAAAGTCAATGAGTCAGCACTAACAGGAGAAAGCACGGATGTAGACAAATCGGCTGACATCATTTCAAAAGAAACTCCGCTTGCTGAAAGATGCAACATGATATATTCAGGCTCGTTTGTCACAAACGGAAGAGGAACTGCAATTATCACCGAAACCGGCATGCAAACAGAGGTCGGTAAAATAGCATCACTCATCAGAAACGCCTCAGAAAGAAAAACACCGCTCCAGAACTCTCTGGATTCTTTCGGCAAAAAGCTTTCAGTCGCAATACTCATAATATGCGGTCTTGTTTTCGGAACAGGCGTATTCAGAGGTGAACCGGTGATGGATTCATTTATGTTTGCAATTGCACTCGCAGTTGCGGCAATTCCCGAAGCTCTCAGCTCAATTGTTACCATAGTCCTTTCGTTCGGAACGCAGAAAATGTCAAAAGAAAATGCAATTGTTCGTAAGCTTTACGCTGTAGAAGGCCTCGGAAGCATAGCAGTAATATGTTCTGATAAAACAGGAACAATTACACAAAACAAAATGACAGTAAGAAAGATATTTACAGACGGAGAACTGATAAACGCAAAAGATTTCACTCCCGATACCGGAAACAAAAAAATGCTCGTTAATGCAATGGTTCTTTGTAACGACTCCGTTATTACTGACGGAAAAGAAATCGGAGACCCTACTGAAACAGCACTTATCAGATTTGCAGTCAATCATGACAACATTGAAAAAATAAAAAAGGAAAATCCAAGAACTTCAGAAGTGCCTTTCGATTCTGACAGAAAGCTGATGTCAACAGTCAGCGGAGGAATGATGTACACCAAAGGTGCGGCAGATGTTATTATTTCACGAATACTTTCAACGGAAGAGGAAAAGAGTCAGATTCTTAAAATCACCTCCGAGCTGTCAGAGCAAGGGTTAAGAGTTCTGGCATATGCATGTAAAAAGCATACCGGCTCTATCTCAGCAGATGACGAAAACAACCTTGAATTTATCGGTCTTTCAGCTATGATGGACCCACCCCGTGAAGAGGTTAAAGAAGCTGTGGAAAAATGCCGCATGGCAGGAATAAAGCCTGTTATGATTACAGGTGACCATGTTGTTACCGCTTCGGCTATCGCAAAAGAGGTTGGAATTCTTGATGAGAACTCAAAAGCAGTAGAAGGCTCTGTTCTCGACGGTAAATCTGATGAGGAGCTTAAAACCTTCGTCCGTGATATAGCAGTTTATGCACGTGTCACACCTGAACACAAAATAAGGATTGTAAAGGCATGGCAGGCAAACAACTGTAATGTGTCAATGACCGGTGACGGAGTTAATGATGCCCCGGCTCTTAAACAGGCCGATATAGGAGTTGCAATGGGTATAACAGGCACGGATGTGTCAAAGGATGCATCCGGAATAATTCTTACTGACGATAATTTTGCCACAATCATAAAAGCCGTCAGAAACGGACGCAATATCTATTCCAACATAAAAAAATCAATCCTGTTCCTGCTCTCGGGAAACTTTGCCGGATTGCTTGTAGTATTATACTGCTCACTCCTTGCGCTTCCCGTACCGTTTGAAGCAATTCATCTGCTTTTTATCAACTTACTGACAGACTCACTTCCGGCAATAGGGCTTGGACTTGAGCCATACACCGACAGTGTCATGAGAGAAAAACCGAGAAAAGCAAACGAATCTCTTCTGACTAAATCATTCCTTGCAGAAATCGGAATATATGGACTTATAATCGGAATCGCAACAGCAATCTCTTATATGTTTGGACTTAAAACAAGCCCCGGAGCTGCATCAACAATGGCTTTTGCCACACTGTGTGCATCAAGGCTTTTCCATGGGTTCAGTTGTAAAAGCAATGCTCCTGTGTTATTTACAAAAAAGATGTTTAACAATAAAGCAGGAATTCTTGCCTTTATTTTCGGAATCTTACTCCTGTCAGCCGTGTTGTTTATAACACCGCTGAAAAGCTTATTCCGAACAGAATTGCTATCATCCGCCCAGATATTGACAGTTTTAGCATGCAGCTTCGGTTCTATGCTTGTAATTCAGATTATTAAACTTAGTAAATTGTAATTTGTCGTTGTTTGAAACGGAACGACACGCAGGTCGTTCCCTACGGTGTGGTGAGGTTTTTTGTAGGGAACAACCTATGTGTTGTTCCGCTGAATTGCAATAATTAATTCAATGAAATCGCTTGCGATTTCTACCATAACCTGTTGCAACGCAACAGATTTCACTGTCACAAGGTGACAATTTCATTCATCCTGCGGATGAATTTCACCCGATTGAAAATCGGATTTCACTAT
>JAZULT010000074.1:0-1921 GCA_045603225.1 Clostridia bacterium
GGATATTATCCGCCAGCATATAAATTGCAATTTATCAACTCATTTAAAAAAACAAAACCACGAATACATTTCATGGTTTTGTTTAAATTACATTTTAATTTTTTACCCGTACGTCACAGTTTTTCAACCCACAATATAAAATCCATCGGAATTTTAAGTCCATCGACCGTAACAACAACCTGGTTCAATTCATCTATTTTTTTCAGAATCCCCTTAAAATTAACATATTCACCGCCGTCTTTAAGCTCATCCGGCACGAAATACGTTATGCTTACATCAGGCTTATTCTTTATATCTTCCTTAATGAGATAAAGCTGTCTTCCGATTTCTTCCTTTTCATATTCTTCAAGTTCGATTTTACTTCCGGTGAGTCTTGCAGTTTCTTCAACTGCATCATCATACCCGGTCAGCGCCGCAAACGGTGCGAACTGTGCCGCACGGTTCAGAATCGGCATAGGTCTTCTTTTTTTTGACACAGGCCGTGGCATATTAATAATATCTTCATAAGGAAAATCGCTCATGCCTTATGTCCTCCTATCTGTTTATTACGTTCTACAGTTGTTGCACCCTCCTGCAGATTAGTACCTTTCAAAACAGCATTTTTTCCATATTTATTTCTGAGCTTCAAAGTAGCTTCCTGAAGCTTACGTTCTTTTTCAAGCTTTTTATCTTCCGCTTCATAATCGGTAAACAAATCAAGCTGACGTGCAGTATCCTTCACAACCTTGTTTTCAGGAATAACATGATTTGCCGCAATTGAAACACGTCTTACAAGCAAATTCCTGTCTACAATACGCTCAAAAAGAGACATAGTTGCACCGACAATAAGCTTTGACGACGATGTTTTTCTTCCGATATTCTCACTGCCATGGGCACTTTTAGGAACCTTGCGACCGTAATGGTCAATTTTTATTTCACCATCATATTTTTCACGCCTGTTTGTATCAGCAATATTTTCAATATCATACCCGACAGTCAGAACTATCTGGTCTGTTACGACTTTTTTCGAGACAAGGTCAAGTGCCAGAATCTCTGCCATTTCACGGACAATTATTTCAGCATATTCATACTTATACGGCTCCTGAAGCACCTGTCCTGTGCTTATACTGCTGTTTTCCGGGACATACGCCTTTGAATCCGCTATAGTACACGGTTCATATCCCCATGCATGGTCAATAAGAAGCTCGGCATTTATTCCGAACATCTTGTAAAGCTTGTCTTCACCTGTTTCAGTCAGCGACATTCTCGCTATATCACCCATTGTATTAATACAAATACTTTCAAGCTTTTTGGAATACCCGGGGCCTATTCTCCAGAAATCACGAAGCGGTCTGTGGTTCCAAAGCTCTCTGCGGTATTTCATCTCGTCAAGCTCCGCAATTCTCACTCCGAACTCATCAGCCGGCATTTTCTTAGCCATTATATCCATAGCAATCTTCGCAAGATACATATTTGTGCCTATCCCTACAGTTGCAGTTATACCGGTTGTTTTCAGAACATCACGTATAATAGTCATTGCAAACTCATGCGCAGTTTTTCCTGCCACAGTAAGATAGTCGGTTATATCAATAAACACTTCGTCCACCGAATAAACAAGAATATCCTCGGTGGAAACGTATTTCATATAGATATTATATATTCTCGTACTGTATTCCATATAATATGCCATTCTGGGTGGTGCGACTATATAATCAAGCTCAAAAGCCTTATTTTCCGCAAGCTCTGTGGCATCACATGATTTGCCTGTAAACCTCTTCCGCGGTGCATTTTGTCTCCGCAGATTATTTATATATTTTACCTTTTGTACCACTTCAAAAAGTCTTGCACGCCCCGGAATTCCATATGCTTTGAGACTCGGAGTAACTGCAAGACAGATTGTTTTCTCTGTTCTTGACAAGTCCGCCACAACAAGATTTGTTGT
>JAZULT010000075.1:0-65836 GCA_045603225.1 Clostridia bacterium
CAAAGAGAATATATTAAAATGTGCTCATTTTAATATAGGTTTATTTTGTATACCAAAAATTTAACAATTTTTCTCATCAACACAAAAAGGACCTCAATCAGAGATCCTTTTTGTAATTTAGGGACTTTTTAAACATCCCCTTTTTAAGATATCACAGTTTTACGATTTAATTTTCGGTAATCTAATCTGAGAGGAATCACCGTTTGTTATGGTTCAGTTGTATTATTGAACATCGGAAGCATTATATTATACAATTTCATTAATACTTCAGCCGCCTCGCATCTTCTGAGGTTATCCGACGGATTAAGAGATGTTCCGTCACCCTGAAGAATTCCTGCTCCGACTGCCCATCCGAATGCATCGGTTGCATATTCTGAAATCTCGGAATAATCATCAAATGAGTCAAGGTCTTCTGCATCTGAAGTATCAATCCCCATTACTGTGGCAAATTTTTCAATCATGTCTGCCATTTGTTCGCGTGTGATTGCAGCATTTTCATCAAATTCCCAGTCACCGTTTTTAATTATTTTATTTTCTGTTCCCCAGTTGACAGCAACTTCGTGCCAGTTTGCTCCTGAATCTGTATTCTGATTCGCAAGACGTGCAAGAATAGTTATCCATTCAGCGCCTGTAAGTTGATTGTCAGGCGCAAATTTATTATCACCTACACCTTTGAGCCATCCTTTCTGAGAAGCACCTTCTACAGCGTTATAGAACCATGCATCAGTCGGAACGTCTATGAAGTGATGAAATGCATCCTTGTCGGAAGTAACATTTGTATATCCTGATTTTTCTTTACTGATTAAAAAATCAGATGTTGATGTTTCTGCGCTCATTTCCATATGTCCGGGGCCTCTTCCGCCACCCATTGGACGATGATCCATTCCTTCCGGTGGTGTCCATCCTTCGGGCGGAACGGGACGTCCTGTTTCTTCAGAAATTGTCCAGCCTTCAGGAAGCTCCATGTTTTCGGGAGGCATCCAGCCTTCAGGACGTTCAGGTCTTTCAATTCCTTCCGGTCTTTCTCCGTTATCACCGAAATTCATTGGCGGACGCATACCGCCTTTATTTCCATCTGCTGAAATACCGCCATGATAAAGAGTTGTTCCGTTTGCATAGTCTGTAATTGTTGTATAAAGTCCGTCTTTTACCTCTCCCTGAATTTCACCACCGAGTGATACATGGTATATTCCCTCGGAGAGAGCAGGTGAGCTGAATGATATATATCCGTAGTTAAATGGAAAATCGTATGCAAATACAGGGTTTCCGTTACTGTCAGTTATGCACAGGATATCATCTGTGGAATCGGCAAACTGAAGATACATAAAAAGTTGCTTTCCGGAAGAATCTATCATATCATACATATTACCGGCACCTATAACCGTTCCACCGTTTATCGTTGTCCCCATGTCGGAATCAAGACCGCCGTCAGGACTGTTAGGATTTCCGAGCGCAATAAGAGTTCCACCGTTTATTGTAATATAGCCGTTAGAATCAATACCGTCGCCTTCCTTGCCTTTTTCAGACGAACAGAAAATCCATCCGCCATTTATTGTAATGTGTGCAATACCGTCTTCACTGCCGTTAATCGGGTCATCACAGCTCAGGACATGAATATCTCCGTTGTTAATTGTAAGATGCTTATATTTTACCTCGATACCTTCATTATCCGCATCGACGTTCAGTATTCCCGAACCGTCAATTGTCAGTGAAACATGCGAGCTGATTGCCGCATCATATTTTTCATTTGTATCGTTTATTCTTGCAGTATGAGAACCTTTGATATTGTTTTCGGAATTTTCTTCGAGATACAAAGTCACTCCGCTTTTTCCCGGTTCTGATGTTTCTTTTGCGGAGTATATCATTATTGCAGGAGCAGTATTACATGTTATATCGGCTCCGTCAAGAATGATTTTAACTTCGTCTGCTTCATCTGCCATAACAGCGAGCTGGGCATTTTCTATCTGACCTGAAACGCGGTATGTACCGGCATCGGAAATTGTGATTATTTTGTTTTCAATCCCTTTATACTCTTCTGTCACATCACCATGCATCTCTGTTTTAAAGTCAAGATAAACAGCATCTGAATCAGATGTGCTTATCTCTGTACTATTGACTGTAATATTATCATTTGATAGTTTAATTATAGTTTCATTATCTTCAGCAAATGCAACTCCCGGAATACACAAGCATACGGAAATTATAGCTGATATGCTTTGTTTTGTTAGTTTTTTCATGGTTAAATCCTCCTCATTAAATAAGGAGTGAACCGAATCACTCCTTAAAAATTATTTTTTTGCAAGCTTATAAAATTTATTTATTGCCGCAACTGCCTGTTCGGTTGTAAGATATTCCATTGGATAAAAATGACCGTCTGTTTCGCTCATTATACCGTTTGCAACAACAAAGTCAACCGAGTCTTTTGCCCATGATGAAATTAAATGACCGTCGCTGTATTTTTTACCTTTTACGGTAGATCCTTTAATACCCAGTAAATCTGCTGTTTTCTTAATCATGACAGCTGCCTGTTCTCTTGAAAGTGTGTTTCCGGGTGTAAATAAATTATTTTCGACACCGTTGACTATTCCAAGTGCATGAAGCATATTTATACTTTCGTCACAGCCTTCGGTATCATCAAAATAATTTGTCAGATAAGCCATGTCCTTATCACTTAAATATCCTGATAAATCAGCATAATTTCCGTATACAGCTATGAAGTTTCCGAGTAAGATACAAAACCGTTCACGTGACAGCGCCAACCCGAAACACTCAGCAACATCATATGGAAGAAGGGAATGTGATGCACCGAATATAGCATCATTTACTGCCCATTGGTCGTTTGGAAAAACAAAATAATCAGTTGTGTTAATTGTTATTCCATCTTTAGGATATTTATTTCCGGAAGACATGAAATTTACATATAAGCTGTCAAGTAAATCATTTTCTTCCGCTGTAGAGTAGCAGAGATAATTATCGCTGCCGAAAGTTCCGAGCTGTACACCGGAATTCAAATAATATGCTTTATCACCGGCAGATGTCTGAAGTACAATGCATATGCCGTTGAAAGGATTTTTTACGAGTCTGCGAGTAAGAATGATATTTTGTGCGGCACTGAAAAATGTGTCTATTTGTGTTTCGGAAAGATTCATTGCCTCGCACTTTTCAAGACTTACCATATAACCGCTTTTTATTTCGCTACGTGAGTCGATGCCCATTGCTTCTAGAGCAGTGAGGCTTTTTCCGGGAGCCGGCGTTTCAGCGCAAACTATACCGGCAAATGACATCATCGCTGCTAATATTATGCAAATAAATCGTTTCATTTACAAAACCCCTTTAAACATTGTATGGCCAGATAACTGCTTTTGTTCCGTCGGGAAGCTGAATATAATATTCAAATTCTGAAGGATTGCTTCCTGAAACGTAATAATCAATAATAGTGAATGTGGCTAAATCGTCAGAAAAGATTATATCATTTTCTACGTAATTATCTACATATTTACCTTTTTTATCGTAGTTTTCTACTTCTATATATGAAAACGGTAAATTATCATTAAATGTACGTGTGTATTTTTTTCCGAGAACATTATCAGGGATCCAGCTGTATCTTGAAAACGCCCCATCTTCGAGTGAGTACACTCCTGAGCAAATCATGTCATTAAGGAAACATAAACCGTCTTTATCAGATATGAGGTTTTCGCATCCGTCCATAAACAGCTGATTGTGGAAATATATCAATCCGTCGGTACGGTTGTTTGCTTTAATCTGGAACAAGTCAGTTCCGTTGTAGCGGTATATACCAACACATTTTCCTTCGTCGCTTGAATAGAATATAACTATTTCTTTATACGAATCATTTTTTACGAAATCTACTATTCCTATGCCGTAAGGCTTTAAGTTTTTATTAAGAACAGTTGCTTCATCCTCGCTGTTAATCCATAGCCCGCCATATGAGTACGCATTTGACGGAACAAAACCTATAGTATCGTTTTCACCGTCACGGTTGAGATCAAAGTATGATATATCATTGAGTGTACCGTTTACAACAAATCCTGATTCCTCCAGTGGCAGAAATCCGGTTTTCCATTGCGAGTTCGGTCTGTATGTTTTTCCGGAAGTATTGATCAGCACAGAATTTTTTGTGGTGTTCCACGACACCCCAAAGTCCATAGCCTCAGCGATTGCTCTTACAGGTATTGAAAGCCTGTCGTTTAACATACATGCAGGAACGTCAATTGCTGTCGGAACAGAGTTTTTTGTAAGATATGCTTCACCTAGCTTTATTGAAACTGTATAATCGTCTTTTTTAAGTGTTGCTGTGCTTGTTTCAGCATCCCATTCTACCGATGCGCCGGCTTTTTCAAATACAGCACGAACGGGAACCAATGTTCTGCCATCTACAATTTCGGGGGTCTGGTCTGTAAAAGACACCTCTGAGTTATCAACAAACACTTTTATATTAGCGGCACTTGCAGGAACAGCTGTAATTAATCCGATTAATCCTATAGCTGCTATCATTCTTTTTATTTTCATCTTTTTTAATCCTTTCTGATTTGTTTTTTTATTATTCTTCTACTTTTCGAGGGACGCTGGGAGCTATCTCCTGTCCCATTGTTGAATTGGTTTGTGTTTGCTCCGTACCGCCGGGGGAAATATTTTGAGATTCCGGTGGTTTGGATGCTGTCGGTGCGGACGGGGATTTTGAAGGTGCACTTGAGGGGTCCGAACTTGGTTGTTCCGTAGAAGAAGTATCGTCCTCATCTTCTTCTGCTTCGTCTTCGAATCCGGTCGGTGATGCTGACGGCGATGCAGATGCCGACTCCGACGGTTTTGGAGTAGAATCTTCATTGCTGTAACTATGGCCGGTACATTTTTTATTCGGTTCGTCACCTTCTTCAAAATATGCGGTTTCACTGCTGCATCCGCGCCGCGCTATTTTTCCGCTGTTAAGACAAATATCTACTTCTTCAAGTCCGGACGGCTGCTTGACTTTTGCATTTTCCAGGTCTTTATGAATTTTTGACATAACCTTTTTCCATGGGCCTGTAGCCGGATTAGAACCGGATATTGGTTTTGGTGTATCATATCCGTACCATACAGCACCTACATAATATGGTGTGAATCCTACAAACCATTTATCTTTATTATCGTTTGTAGTACCTGTTTTTCCGTATGTTGTCATTCCTGACAGTCTGGCACTTTTTGCTGTGCCCATGCTTAGCTCGATAGGAGCTCTTAAAAGATTTGACATAATATATGCTGTTGTTGGTTTGAGTGCCTGGATTGGTTCATCGTTATTCTCCAAAACAACGTTTCCGGCACCGTCAACAACTTTTGTATAGGTTATAGGCTTATAATATTTACCGCCATTTGCAAATGTGGCGTAAGCTGCAGCCATCTGCTCCGTATTTACACCTTTTGTTAGACCTCCCAGAGCCAATGCGGCACAGTTTTTATCCGCGTCTCCTGCAAGAGATGTTATTCCGAAATTGTTTTCGAGATATGAATAGGATTTATTAACACCTATCATCTCTACGACTTTTGCGGCTATTGTATTAGTAGAACGTGCAATTGCCTCCTTAACTGTCATTTCTCCTAAATACTTGCCGTTCGAATTGTTTGGACTCCAATTGTCTATCTTAATCTTTTCATCATCAATTATTGTGTTTTCTTCAATTTTATTTTGTTCAATTGCCGGAGCATAAGCTGAAATCGGTTTTATAGATGAGCCCGGCTGTCTGTAAGACTGTGTTGCACGGTTGAGCCCCATGACATCTGTTTTTTTGCCAATCTGGCCAACCATACCTTTTACTTCTCCTGTGTGCGGGTCAATTACAACCATAGCGGCTTGCGCATTTTTATCCGGGAAGTTTGATGTATCTTCAAAAACTTCTTCAATACTATCCTGAATTTCAACATCAATGGTGGTATAAATTTTATATCCGCCGTTTACAACCTGCTGATTTGCCAGGTCTTCAGAATATCCTTTTTTTGACTGAAGATCGGATACTACGTCTCTTATAACCTGGTCAGCAAAATATGAAGAAATTTCTTTCTTTTCGGAGTTTTCGTTATCAACAAGCTCTAACTCGGTATTTTTGGCTGTTTTATATTCGTCTTTGCTTATATATCCGAGTTCATACATCTTAGTAAGAACTTTATCTCTTTTCTTTATATGGTCTTTCGGATTTTTATAAGGATTAAATGCCTCCGGACGCTGTGTGATTCCGACAATTGACGCTGCTTCGGCTATCGTAACTTCACTTGCAGGCTTTCCGAAATATATATTTGCGGCTTTTTCAACACCTTTAATATTATTTGCCAATGCAATAATATTAAGATAAACCGTAATAATTTCATCTTTAGAAAGATTTTGTTCCAGAGCAATTGCTCTCATGATTTCTTTCAGTTTTCTTGTTGCGCTTCTGTCGTTTTCTTTTGTTATATTTTTTATAACCTGCTGAGTGATTGTACTTCCTCCGTAATTAGATGAGCCAAATCCCAGCTTACTGCTTATAAACCCGACAGTTGCACCCAATGTTCTTTTTATGTCGACACCATGATGTTTTTCAAATCTTTCGTCTTCAATAGCTATGGCAGCCATTTTGAGATATGGGCTTATTTCTTCACTGCTTATCCATTTGCTTTTTTCATTTCCTGCACTGCTTATTTTCTGAAGCTCCTGTTCGTTACCCTCTTCGTCATAGTACATAAGAAACGAGTCGTTGTTAAACGTAAGAGCTGTAAGGTTCATATCTGCAATTTCTGTTGACACTGCGGTGTACATACCAATACAGACACCGGTACCGATAATTGTAAATATAATCACCATGACAAGGCATGCTGTAAACAGGCTTCTGAAAATTGATTTTCGTTTACGACGTTTTTCTCTTTTCTTTAATTTCTTTTGTATATGTGGAGATGTCGGTTTTTTTTCAGGGATAGTTTTTCTTGAGCGCTTAATTTCACCTTCGTCTTCGGGAGAATGAAAGTATCTGCTTGCTCTGTCATCATTATAATCCAATGTATTTACCCTCCGTTCAATTTATGCTTATACATACCTAACATATATTATATAAGATATTCAGGAATTTTTCAAGTGTTTTTTTAAAAAATTAATAAAATACGCATAATTTCGCCTTTTTTGAAAAAAAATACAAACAAATTATTCTTTTTGCATGAAAAAATGAGGTGAAATTTATGAATAATGGTTATAAAATTATAATTATATCGGGAATAATTTCAATTTTTATTCTTTCAGCTGTACTCGGATATATGATTATCGGTAAAAATGAGGAATATATAGTTAAAACTGAGTTCACTCCAACGCCTGTTCCCACAAAAGTACCTGAGGCTGATGAGCCTGTATCAGAAGTGTTCAGAATCAAGCTTTCCGGAACAACTCTGGAGCTGTTTGAAGGTGATGAAATTATTCGTTCAACAATGATTTCTCCCGAGCTTTATCCTTTTATAGATATAGAGTCTCTGCAGTCAGGATCAGTTTATGAAACTTATGAAGAAGCACTCATGGACTGGGAAAGTTTATCGGAATGATTAAAACGAACGAAATAAAGCGATTGAGTTAGAAAAACAAAGAATTTTAACTGTATTTCAACTCAATTGCTGTCAACACTCTCTTACAGAATTTGCCTATTTCGTAAAATAGGTTCATAATAGTATTAGCACTCAACAGAGCTGAGTGCTAACAGATGTTTGTAACAGGAGGAATTATAATGAAAATCAAACCATTGGCTGACAGAGTAGTAATTAAAATGTGTGAAGCCGAAGAAACCACAAAAAGCGGAATTATTCTTACAAATGCCGCTAAAGAAAAACCCCAGGTAGCTGAAGTTCTTGAAGTAGGTCCGGGCGGAAATGTGGACGGAAAAGAAATTATTATGAATGTTGCAAAGGGTGACAAGGTTCTTGTTTCCGAATATGCAGGTACAAAAGTTAAACTCGACGGCGAAGAATATATTATCGTAAGACAGAATGATATTCTTGCAATCGTTGAATAATAAATATTTTATTCAGAGAGGTAGATAATTATGGCAAAACAGATTAAATACGGAGAAGAAGCCCGCCAGGCTCTCCAGAGAGGTATTGACCAGTTGGCTGATACCGTAAAAATTACACTTGGACCTAAAGGCAGAAATGTTGTTCTTGATAAGAAGTTCGGTTCGCCTGTAATAACAAATGACGGTGTTACAATAGCAAAGGAAATTGAACTTTCAGATCCGTTTGAAAATATGGGTGCTCAGCTTGTAAAGGAAGTTGCAACAAAGACAAATGATGTTGCCGGAGACGGTACAACAACTGCTACTCTTCTTGCTCAGGCACTTATTCGCGAAGGTGCAAAGAACGTTACTGCCGGTGCAAATCCGATGATTGTTAAGCGCGGTATTCAGAAAGCTGTTGACATTGCTGTTAAGTCAATTGTTTCAGGAGCTAAGAAAGTAAATGGAAAAGACGATATCGCAAGAGTTGCTGCTGTTTCAGCCGCTAATGAAACAATCGGTGAGCTTATTGCAGACGCTATGGAAAAGGTTACAGCAGATGGTGTAATTACTGTTGAAGAATCAAAAACAGCAGAAACATACAGCGAAGTTGTTGAAGGTATGCAATTTGACCGCGGCTATATTTCACCGTATATGGTTACGGATACAACTAAGATGGAAGCTGTTATTGATGATGCTTATATACTTATTACAGACAAGAAAATTTCAAACATACAGGAAATCCTTCCGCTTCTTGAACAGCTCGTTCAGGCAGGAAAGAAGCTTGTTATCATAGCTGAAGATGTTGAAGGTGAAGCACTTGCTACACTTATCGTCAACAAGCTCAGAGGTACATTTGTTGTTGTTCCGGTTAAAGCTCCGGGATTTGGCGACAGAAGAAAGGAAATGCTCAGAGATATTGCAATTTTAACAGGCGGAGAGGTTATTTCCGAAGAACTCGGACTTGACCTTAAGGATGCAACTCTTGCACAGCTCGGACGCGCAAGACAGGTTAAGGTTCAGAAAGAAAATACAATTATCGTTGACGGGGCAGGCGATGCTGATGCTATTAAGACAAGAATTGAAGAAATCAAAGCAGCTATCGCAATAACAACATCTGACTTTGACAAGGAAAAGCTTCAGGAAAGACTGGCTAAGCTTTCAGGTGGTGTTGCAGTTATCAAGGTTGGTGCTGCTACAGAAACAGAAATGCAGGAAATGAAGTACAGAATAGAAGATGCTCTTGCTGCTACAAAGGCGGCAGTTGAAGAAGGTATCATCGCAGGCGGAGGAACAACCTACATCAACATAATTCCTGAAGTAGAAAAGCTTCTTGACGAAACAGAAGGCGATGAAAAGACAGGTGTTCAGATTGTGCTTAAGGCTCTTGAAGAACCTGTTAAGCAGATTGCCGCAAATGCAGGTCTTGAAGGCTCTGTAATTGTTGATAAGGTTAAGGCTCAGAAGAAGGGTATCGGCTACAACGCACTTACAGGCGAATATGTAGACATGATTAAATCAGGTATAGTAGACCCTGCTAAGGTTACAAGAAGTGCTCTTCAGAACGCTTCAAGTGTTGCAAGCATGGTTCTTACAACAGAAAGTCTTGTTACTGATATTCCGGAACCTGAAAAAGCTGCTCCCGGTGGCATGGATCCATCGATGGGCGGAATGTATTAATAATATATTTTATACCATCCAAAAAGGACCTCTTTGGCGGAGGTCCTTTTTGATTAATAATGTTATAATTATTTAACAATTTTTTCCATTATCTTATTGCTTCTTTCGATGAATTTTGTCATCTGTTCAGCCGGAAGCGGTTTATTACAAAGCATTGCAAGGTCATATATATGGTCTGATACAAGTGCTGCATCATCGTCAGACAGCTCAGGAAGCTTTTTAATAAGCGAGTTCGAGGCGTTGAGGATAAGTGTATATTCATCCTTGAACATTCCTGCCATTGCCGCCATCTGCTGGCCGTATGCTCTGTACATTTCCTGCATTCTGCGGCTTTCTTCGCCAAGAAGCATTACAGCAGGGATTTCAGCATTTTTAAGGTTCTGAACTTCTACCTTTGTCTCTTCGGGAACAGATTTCTTAACAATTTCAATAAGCTTATTGTTTTCGTCTTCATTCTTGTTTTCATCATCGTTTGAAAGGTCCGACACGTTTGAGTCAACGCGCTTGAATTTCACACCTTGATTTTTCATTTCAACAAATGACATAAACTGTGTGTCCATCATGGTTTCAAGCTCGATTACCTTTATATCCTGTTCTTTAAACAGATTTATATACTGTGACTGTTGATTCTTGTCAGATGTGTAATATACATCTTTCTTTTCCTTATCACCTGTATAGTCATCAAGTGTCAGATATTCACCATCAGTTGTTTTGTAGATAAGAATATCTTTAACCTTGTCATAGAACTTTTCGTCACGCATACAGCCGTATTTGATGAATATATTGATGTCATCCCAGTATTTGTTGAAGTTTTCTCTGTCCTTATTGAATATTCCTGTAAGCTTGTCCGCAACCTTTTTCGTGATGTGAGCTTGTATCTTTTTAACGTATCCGTCATTCTGTAAAAAGCTTCGTGAAACGTTAAGCGGAAGGTCAGGACAGTCTATTACGCCTTTAAGGAGCATAAGGAATTCAGGAATAACTTCCTTTACATTATCAGCAACAAATACCTGATTGTTAAAGAGCTTTATCTGTCCTTCGTTAACAGTAAATTCGTGATTGATTTTAGGGAAGTAAAGTATACCTTTCAGTCTGAACGGAAAGTCAACATTAAGGTGAATCCAGAACAGCGGTTCGTTAAAGTCCATAAATACTTTTGTATAGAACTGCTTGTACTCCTCGTCGGTACATTCAGACGGTTTCTTCATCCAGAGCGGATTTACATCATTAATAGGTGTTGGTTCTGCCGGTGTTTCGTCCTTGTTTTCTTCTTTTTCGGGTTCTTCTTTCTTTACTGAATCGAGGAATATTTCAACCGGGATAAATGAGCAGTATTTATTAAGAATAGAACGTACTTCAAATTCATTCTTGTACTCTTTTCCGTCTTCTCCGAGGTAAAGTGTGATTGTTGTACCGCGTGTTTCTCTTTCTCCGTCGGTCATTTCATATTCAAGACCACCGTCGCATACCCATTTTGCGGCCTTTGCACCGGGCTGATACGAAAGTGAATCAATTTCAACCTTATCTGCAACCATGAATGCGGAATAGAAACCGAGACCAAAGTGACCTATAATCTGGTCAGGATTTTTTTCGTCCTTGTATTTTTCAAGGAAATCGTTTGCTCCCGAAAAAGCAATCTGAGTGATGTATTTGTCAATTTCCTCTGCAGTCATACCGATACCATTATCGCAGATTTTGAGTGTTCCGGCTTCTTCGTCAACAATTACGTCAATTCTGTAGCTGTCATCTGTACCGGGGTCAGCTTCGCCTATTCCTGCGAGCTTCTTCATCTTTGTAACAGCATCACAAGCGTTTGAGACAAGCTCTCTTAAAAATATATCTTTGTCGGAGTACAACCATTTTTTAATTATCGGAAAAATGTTCTCCGAATTTACTGAAATATTACCTTTTGCCATTTTTACAGTCCTCTTTCCTTATTAGTTATTAAATAATATTTTAATACTGATATGCTGTTTTGTCAAGTGTAAATTAGCACTCTTAACCTAAGAGTGCTAATTTTAACATTTTATTCATAATTTTACGTTGGATAGCCTTAACGACCAATATTAAAGGCGGTTTAAAAATATAAATTCTCGCTCCACTTGTGTTAAAATCCTCGCGAATACGAGAGTATTCCCTGCGTTTTTGCCTTGCCGGAACAAAAATCTATTATTTTTAAACTCTGCAGACATGAAACGGATGGAATTTCAGTCATATTTTAGCGCGGAGGATGAAGGAATGCTTTCGCCTTTCGAAGACGACAAGCTGAAAGATGGCGGAATTACGCTGTTTCATGCGTCTTTAGTGTTGGTTGTTAAGGCTAACGTTCACTTGTGTTGATAAATTCAGTGTTTTTATATTTGTTTTTAGTATCATCCGAAAAATTGAAATCCGATATTACATAATCCACATTATTAAAATCAGTCAGATATTGTTTCATCGGTCTGTTTATTTTGTCATGGTCAACAAGAAGAAAAACCTTATCGGAATTTTCCATCATTGCAATGTGCATGAGCGAGTACAATCCCGAAGGACCGATTTTGCCGTTTTCATTGACACTGCCTACGGAGAAAAACATTTTGTCTGCATGAAATCTTGATGCATTCTGTACGGTAATGTCACTATAAACCATGTCCGGGATTTCAACAACCTTTCCGCCGAGACATATCACATTGATGTTATATTCGCTTAAAAAAGCAGCAAGACCTATATTATTTGTTATTACAGTCAAATCTTTTTTTTCGGTTATGTATTTTCCTATACACTGCGTAGTTGTAGTACCGTCAATAAAAACTGTGTCTCCGTCCTCGATAAATTCAGCTGCAGCCTTTCCGATAATATTCTTCTGTGGCCGCATTTTGTGGTATCGGAATACAAGGGGAATGGCTTGTGTTTTCAAAAGCTCAACACCGCCGTAGCTTCTCTTTATAAGCTTTTGTTTTTTCATAATATTCAAATCGCGGTTGATTGTTGCGTTGCTGTAGTGAAGCTCGTCTGTCAGATATTTTACCGATACGTAGCCATTCTTTTTGAGTATTTCGGTTATAGCTTTTATTCGTTCCTGTTGATGCATAATAACGTCTCCTTTTTTGACAAATGTTGAGAAATGTTCAATATTCTTAACGTATATTGCAAAATGTTGAAAAATGTTATATAATACATTATAGTCTTTTTGAGACAAAATGTCAAGAGTTTTGAGGTGTTTAAATGAAAGATTTAACACAGGGGAATATTTATAAAAATTTTATACTATTTGCAGTTCCGCTTGTTTTTGCCGGAATACTTTCTCAGGGATATCATATTATTGATACCGTAATAGCAGGGAAATATCTTGGTGACAGCGGTCTTGCTGCGACAGGTGCATCGGCTGAATTCATAACTTTTGCGAGTTCGATTCTCTGGGGATACAGCGGTGGTCTCGGGATATATACTGCACGTCTGTTCGGAGCGAAGGATTATAAAACACTGAAAACAGCTATATATAATAACTTGATTTTTATAATACTTATAGCTACGGTGATAGGTATAATTTCTATTGTTTTCGGTGATGCGATATTGAATTTATTAAAAGTTGACAGTGCCGTACACGAAAATGCAAAAGTGTATATGACGGTCTATTTTGTCGGTTTTGCGTTCATTTTGCTTAATACAACGTTTGTTCATATTCTTAATTCACTCGGAATAAGTGCGTATACATTTACTATGTCGCTTGTATCCGCTGCAATGAATATAGCAGGAAATATATTTACCGTAACCGTACTTGATATGGGGGTTGCCGGAATAGCATTTTCGTCTGTCGTATCAGCGGCTGTTGTAGATATGCTTTATATGATAAAACTCAGAAAATCTTTTAAGGAAATGAGAGTCAATAAATACAGAGTAAAATACGGTTTTCTGACTTTGAAAAACTCGTTTGTGTATTCAGTTACAGTTATGGTTCAGCAGACTGTAATGTATACATCATCGCTTCTTATATCACCGATTGTAAATGGAATAGGAATGGCGGCGACCGCAAGCTTTACCGTAATAAACAGAGTTTACAATATCAATGCCGGAATATATCAGAATTCGGCAAAAACTGTTGGAAACTATATTGCGCAGTCTGTCGGTGCAAAAAAACCTGAAAATATAAAAAAGGGCGTCCGTGTCGGAGCCCTTCAGGGATTTATACTTATGATGCCTGTTGTACTTGCCTGCATAATATTTGCAAAGCCCGTGTGCCTAATGTTTTTTCCTTCCGGATTTGAAGGTGATGCTCTTACATATTCGGTAGATTTTATAGAAATCTGTCTTCCGTTCTTGTTTTTTAATATGCTTAATAATCTTTTTCATCATTTCTTCCGCGGAACGGGGTGTATGATACTTTTGCTTTTATCTACATTTATCGGCTCGGCTTCGAGATTGATATTTACGGTTATATTTGCAAATAAGTATGGAATGAACGGATTTTTTGCAGGTTGGATATTATCGTGGGTTACTGAGGCGTTGTTCTCTTTAATTGTTTATAAAACAGGGGTATGGAAGAGACAAATGCTTGATAGATAAATTGTAATAATAATTATTTACTCAAGGAGAAGGCTTCGAAGAAATGTAAAATTTTAGGCGTTACAAGGCACTACAAAATCCGCTGAATCTGTAGGGGACCTGCGTTGTTCCGTTTCAAAATACCGACAAATTACAATTTACATTTTAAAATCACAACAATCCCATCCGGCTTCTTTAAGTTCTTTTCTGAACCGTTCCTTTTGTATATCGGTATAATGTGTCATAGGATATGTGGCATTTCCGGCGTTTATACCCATAAATTCTGCCATTTGCTTAACTGCAGGGATTACTCCGTATTTGCAGATAACATTTATAACTCTGTTTACCTTGTACTGAGTTTGCTGAGCTGATGGAATGTCTCCCTTTTTGAAGAAGTCATAAAGCTTCACATAATCAGGAAGCATTACATTATATGTAGAGCCGATTCCGGCATCTGCGCCTGCGCTCAGTCCTGAAATCAGAAGCTCATCAGGTCCGTTTATTATGTTCATTTGGCCGTTTGTTATATCTTTAAGTTTCATAAGCTCAAACAAATCAGGTGAACTCCATTTTACGCCTGTTACATTGTCTATTTCAAAAATCCTTGCAATAAGCTCTGCCGACATTTTCTTCTGAGCACCGGGGTGATAGTATATGATAAGCGGAATATTTACGTTGCTGGCAAGCTTTTTATAATAGTTATATAAATCATCTTCACTGTATGCAAAAAACACAGGCGGAATTCCGGCAATTGCATCTGCACCTGTTTTTTCGGCATGCTTTGCCAGGTCAACAGCTTCATTCAGATTGACAGCCGCGATATGGTTTATAACAGGCTTTCTGCCTTTGACATGGTCTACAACTATTTCGCACATTTCCTTTCTGTCTTCCGCAGACATTACAAGTCCTTCGCCTGTTCCACCGAGAATATAAAATCCGTTTGCTCCCTGATTCAGAAGTAAATCAATAAGCTGTCTTGCGGCGGATTCGTTTACTGTTTTATTGTCGCTGTTCAGTGGTGTTAACAGCGCTGGCATAATTCCTTCAAATTTCATTTTTTTATGTTTCCTTTTTTACCCTTGACAATTTTTAAAACTAATGCTATAATATTACCATAAATAAAGGTGAAAGTCAATTTACAGGGTAGACAATTTTAAGAGAAAAATGTCTGTTTGGGAAATGTTATGAGAAATGAATTAACTATTAAGGTAGGAAAAGACGATATAAAGGTATTTTTACAGCAGGGATTTTATTACAGCTATCTTCCGTCAAGTCAATTTCATAAACATCTTTATGCGGAGATACATGTAATCAGCAACGGTACTGCCGAACTTTATGTAGATGGTAAAAAGTATCATATTCAATCAGGAGATATACTTGTTATCCCCCCGGGGAAAATACATAAATTCATAGAATTTGTTGAGTTTTCGGATCAGGCTTTTCAGGTTGATATGAAATTAACTGAATTTGATATAATAAACTTTCCGTTAAATATACTGAAACTGTTTTCGAGTGAAATCAGAAAAAGTATTAATACCGATAATTATGTAAAGGTGAATGCTTATCTGACACTTATATGTTCTTATTTTGCTGATGAAATCAGAGAAGAAAAGAAGGAAGAAATGAATTACGGATTTCAGATTTATGAATTCTTTGCAAATAATTATTATAATAATGTATCTATATCTGACCTTGCGGAAACACTGCACCTGTCCGAAAAGCAGACAGAAAGGCTGGTCGTCAAATACACCGGAAAAACCTTTAAGCAAGAGCTTATAAACAGACGTATGGAAATGGCTGAGCATATTATGAAAACACAACAAATCAGTCGTTCCGAAATCGCTTCTATTGTCGGATATAATTCATACAGCGGTTTCTGGAAGGCGAAACAGAAGAATGAGAAGTAATAATTAAAAAGGAAGTTTGTTAAAATATCCTAACATAAAAAAAAATGACAGTATTGATTTGTATAAAATTTATCTTGACTTAATTAGTATTTTGTAGTATAATAAAGAATATAATTTGCCGATGTGGTGGAATTGGCAGACGCGCGGGACTCAAAATCCCGTGGTAGCGATACCGTGTGGGTTCGACCCCCACCATCGGCACCAACTGATAAAAAGAATCTCAGATGAGGTTCTTTTTTTTTAAAACAGTCGCACTCCGGTAGAGTGCGACTGTCAGGTTCGATGTTTATCGGCTTTCTATTTCTGCAATTTTGTTTTTTGCAGTGTTAATTTTATCTCTTATTATCAGTATATCTCCGGTAATTTGTTTTATTTTGTTTTGATTGTTCTTTACAGAAACGGAGGAATGGATAAAAAATGAAAGTTGTAATATAAATACAGCTGTTGCTATTGTAAGCAATATTTTGAGTATAGAATTACAGTTTACAGCAAATTTTGATTTTTCTTTCTTCATATTTTTATCCTTCATATATATTCCCTGTACCCATTTTTCGTTCCCATTTACCGTCAAGAAGTACTTTTTTGCCTTCTGTAAACGATTTTTTAACATCAATTATTGTTTGATTGGATGAACCTCTGAAAAGGAGAGACAAATCCTTAAGTTCATCAACAAATTTACCGTCTACAAGAACATCAATATTTGAAAGCAATTCCTTTGCAGAGTCATCTCCGTAGAATAGTTCTTCAAATGTAAATCCTGTATAACACCACAAATTTTTATCCGGAAATCTTTTATGGAACTCTTTTGATAGTCTTATTAAATCCGGTCGGTTTTCCGGTTCAAAAGGCTCACCGCCTAAAAATGACAGACCGTCAACATAATCATGGTCAAGTGCCTGCATTATTTCTTCGAAGGTTTTGTCGGTAAAAAGATTTCCGTAGCCGAAGTCCCAAGCCTCTTTGTTGAAGCAGTTTTTACAGTGGTGGCGGCACCCGCTTACGAAAAGCGACACGCGCACACCAACACCGTTTGCTATATCATTTTTTTTAATTACTGCGTAATTCATTATTATAAGTGTAATACTCTTTCTTTTATTTCCTGTGTTCTGCCCTGGTTCCAGAATTGCGTTCCGATATATCCGCATGTTCTTCTTGCAACGTTAAGCTTGTTCTGATCGGTGTTGCCGCAATTCGGGCATCGCCAGATAAGCTTTCCGTCAGCATCTTCTTCTATTTCTATTTCACCGTCATATCCGCAAATCTGACAGAAATCGCTCTTTGTATTAAGCTCTGCATACATGATATGGTCATAGATAAATTTCATAAGTGAAAGAACTGCTTCTACGTTGTTCTGCATGTTTGGCACTTCCACGTAAGAGATTGCTCCACCCGGAGAGAGTGCCTGGAACTTTGATTCAAGAGCAAGTTTTTCAAAAGCGTCTATATCTTCTGTTACGTGTACATGATAGCTGTTTGTAATGTAATTCTTGTCAGTTACACCTTTGACGATTCCGAAACGTTTTTGCAGACATTTTGCAAATTTGTATGTTGTACTTTCAAGCGGTGTTCCGTAAAGTGAATAGTCAATATTTTCAGCGGCTTTCCACTTAGCTGTATATTCGTTAAGCTTTTTCATGATTTCAAGTCCTAATGCTTCGCCTTCGGGCTCAGTAAGCTTTTTGTTTATAAGACTGTATACACATTCCCATAATCCGGCATATCCGAGAGATATTGTTGAATATCCGCCGTGAAGGTATTTGTCAATTGTTTCACCTTTTTTGAGTCTCAGCAAAGCACCGTACTGCCAGAGTATCGGAGCGGCATCGGAAAGTGTTCCTGTGAGACGTTCATGACGGCATTGGAGTGCCTGGTGACAAAGCTCCATACGTTCATCAAAAATTTCCCAGAATTTATCCATATCACCTTCTGCTGAAAGTCCGATATCAACAAGGTTAACGGTTACAACACCCTGATTAAAACGTCCGTAGTATTTTGGTTGTCCGTTTTCATCTACATAAGGTGTCAGGAAGCTTCTGCATCCCATGCATGTGTAGCAGTTTCCGTTACCGTTTTTATCAATCTTGTTCTGAAGCATGATTTTTTCCGATATATAGTCGGGAACCATTCTTTTTGCTGTACATTTAGCTGCAAGCTCTGTCAGGTAATAGTATTTGCTGTCAGGATGAATATTATCCTCTTCAAGCACGTAAATAAGCTTCGGGAATGCGGGGGTAATCCATACACCTTTTTCATTTTTAACGCCCTGATAACGCTGTTTAAGCGTTTCTTCGATTATGAGTGCAAGGTCTTTTCGCTCCTGCTCGTTCTTTGCTTCGTTAAGGTACATAAACACTGTTACAAACGGTGCTTGTCCGTTAGTTGTCATCAGTGTTACAACCTGATACTGAATCATCTGAACTCCGTTTTTAACTTCTTCACGAAGTCTCTTTTCGGTTATCTGATTGATTGTATCTTCAGAAATCTTCTCATCGATAGATCTGAGCTCTTCCGTTACCTGCTTTTTGATTTTTTTACGGCTTACATCGACAAACGGTGCAAGATGAGTCAGACTTATACTCTGACCTCCGTATTGACATGATGCGACCTGTGCGATAATCTGTGTAGATATATTACATGCAGTTGAAAAGCTGTGAGGCTTTTCAATAAGAGTACCGCTTATTACAGTACCGTTCTGGAGCATGTCTTCAAGATTTACAAGGTCACAGTTGTGCATGTGCTGAGCAAAGTAATCAGCATCATGGAAATGAATAAGTCCCTGTTCATGAGCTGTGACAATTTCAGCGGGGAGAAGTACACGCTTTGTTATATCCTTGCTGACTTCGCCTGCCATATAGTCTCTCTGAACACTGTTAACAGTCGGGTTTTTGTTCGAGTTTTCCTGTTTTACTTCTTCGTTGTTACACTCAATAAGACTAAGAATTTGTTCGTCTGTTGTATTTGACTTTCTTACCAGTGCACGGTTATAACGATAAGTAATATACTGTCTTGCTACATCGAATGCACGCTGATTCATTATCTGGTCTTCAACCATGTCCTGAATTTCTTCTACACTGAGTGAACGGTTCATGTTTGTTGCAGCGCTTTCTACGTCTTCGGCAATTCTTTTAATCTGTATAGGTGTCATTCTTGCGCTCGGGACAACAGTATCATTTGCTTTTGTAACAGCGACAACGATTTTCGCCGGATCAAATATGTCTTCGATTCCGCTTCTTTTAATGATCTTCATATCTTTCTAACCTCCTATTTAGTCTGGATTATGTATTGAAAAAATAAATTGTTATTAAATGATGTGGCCGAATTTATTGACCATATCTTATTATACCACAAAATATAGTTTTGTCAAGGGGTAATTTACAATATATAGGTGTATTTCTTTTATATTTCACTCGAAAACCACTATATATTGTGGTTTGTCAGAGTTTGTGTAATGTAAATATAATCTGTTTGTAATATTGAAATACAATATGGGGGTATCTTTCATTTTATCATGTGGTTTTATGTATGTCAAGTATGATGTGAAAAAATAAAACATTAGTTATATAAATCAAATTATTCGCTTTAGTAGTTTGAGCGTTTTTTTGTATTGTATCATAAATTTTGTGAGAAAATATTTCAATTAATGATTCATTAGCCTAAACGGAGGATGAGGAAACCTTTTATAAGATACAAAAACAGCACGCCCCGGAGAGCGTGCCGTAAAGTTTTAATTAAGCAAAAATCTTTGAGAAATCTACTTGCTGAACGTTCTTTTCATCCATTCCTTCCCCATAAACAGGAGCTGTGCCGGGAACTGATGCAGTGATAACATCTTCAACGTCAAATTTTGTAATATTCATTTCGGGTGCTATATACTTTTTCATAATCTTATAACCTCCCTATATTATTCAGCAACTGTTACGTCTACTGTCCAGTTGTTTGTAATATCTTCTGCAACTATAGTGTCAGGAATATTGATTACATTGATTGCAAAAGAGATAGGTGTTTTACCTGTAAGTGTAAGACCTTCCCAAGCGCCTGAAGCTTTTTCTAAAGAAGTTTTGTCTTTACATGCAAGAGCGTAAGCCACTTTTGTAATTGTGTCATCATTAGGTGTAATATCTACTTTGAAGCCCTTTGAATAGAAACCGTTAACAGCAGGAATTGTATCACAAGGTGTTTTATCAATTACTGCGTGTGTCTTATCATCTACAGGAGCATCTTTACCGATAACGATAGGAATTTCAATATTTGTTACAGCAAGTTCTGTTCCCCAGTCGTCTTTGATTGCACCATTAGCACCAAAAGGCAAGTTGTATGTACCATCTGCTAATCCTTCATTAACTGTGAATGTAAAGTCGATTTTAATAGTGCCTTGAATATTATCTGTTGCACCAAAAACTACTCTTGAAAAACCATTTGCTCTATTTGCTGGTGTTATAGCAGAAGGTGTTCCTGCTCCTTTGTTTTCAGCACCTACGTAAGTGAATTGAGTTTTATCAAATTTCAATTCGAGGGTTGCTGCTGCAAAAGGATCGCCAACTGTTTCAACTGATACAACAACTGTATCTCCAGGCTGATATTTTTCTTTATCTGTTGCTCCTTTAAATGTTACTTCTGCTGCAAATGCTGTTATTGCAGTAGATGCTACTAATGAAAGAGCAATTAATGCACTAAATAATCTTTTCATTTTAATATTCCTCCTAAAATTTACTGTGGACCAAGAACGTTACCGTATCCTGCCAAATACTGAGCGACATGTGTTGCATCATATGCCTCTACTACACCATTAGCATCTGCATCAGCACCTTTAGTAATTTCATTACCATATCCTGCTAAATACTGAGCAATGTGTGTTGCATCATATGCTTCAACTACTTTATTTCCATCAGCATCGCCATACATAATAGTTTCAAGCTCTTCGCCTGTAATAATATATGATAAGTAATCACCAGCAACCGCTCCGCCGATTCTTACCTCATATTTGTTTTCTGCAAATGCGAATCCGTCTTTAACCTTCATTGCTTCGATAATTCCAGCAAATTCAGTGCCTGCAGCACCCTGGTTAATATAATAAATATTATTAAACAATTAAAATTTTATTTTAAATATCATACTTGACAAATTAAATCTTTTATGTTATTATAATAATGCAAAGTTGATAAATTAAAGAAAATGGTGATGATATGAAAATAATAGGGGATGAAAACGAACAATATATTCTTAAGGAACTTGGCTCGAGAATTAAACAATACCGAATATCGTTAAATATTACCCAAAATAATCTTGCAAATAAATGTGGCATTTCTTCAAGCACAGTTGTTCGTATAGAAAATGGGGATGATTCTATATTTTCTAATTACATTAAAATTCTGAACGGATTGGGATTAACACAAAATATAGATATGTTAATTCCTGAGGCACAGCCTGATTTTAAAGCAGTATTTGAAAAAAAAGAGCCGAGACGACGAGTCAGATCCGGTAGCACCAAAGCGAAATCAACCTGGGTATGGGAAGAAGATAAGTAAGGAGTGTAGATTGTGGACATAAGAACTGTCAAAGTTAAACTGTGGGGTACAACAATTGGTTACCTTCATAGACAAGATAATGAAATGATAGGATTTCAGTATGATGAAAATTTTATACCAAGTGGTATACAGATTTCTCCTTTGAAGATGCCGCTTTCTAATGCAACTTATTCTTTTCCAACCTTGCCAGAGGAAACATTTAGCGGATTGCCCGGTATGCTTGCTGATTCGTTGCCCGATAAATTTGGTAATATCGTTATTAAACATTATCTTGAAAGTCAAGGAAGAACAGAGGATAGTCTCACAGTACTTGAAAAATTGTGTTATACCGGGAAAAGGGGAATGGGTGCACTTGAATACGAGCCGGCAACAGATATTGTTGATGTGGATGAAGAAATTGATATTGATGCACTTACAAAACTTGCTGCGGATATTTTATCTGAAAGAGAAAATCTGAATCTAAAATATAATGATAATATGATAGCACAGTTAATGCAGGGGAGCTCATCTGTTGGTGGTGCAAGGGCAAAAACACTTATTGCATTAAATCCTGAAACAAATGATGTGAGGTCAGGACAAATCAGCGCAGGAGAAGGTTTTGAATATTGGCTGTTAAAATTTGATGATATTGCTAATAATAGAGATAAGGATAAAAAACCGGATAATAAAGAATACACTCGAATAGAATATGCATATTATCTTATGGCTAAAAATGCAGGAATTGAAATGAGCGAATGTCGATTACTAAGAGAAAATGGCAGAGCTCATTTTATGACTAAAAGATTTGATCGAAATGGTGCTACAGGAGAAAAACTTCATATGCAGAGTTTATGCGCTATTGCACATATGGATTTTAATTCTCCGAGAATGTATTCATATGAAGATGCATTCGATGTAATGAGACAGTTGAATCTTCCACATAATGACTTTGTACAATTGTATAAAAGAATGATTTTCAATGAGTGTGCGAAAAATTATGATGATCATACGAAAAACATAGCTTTTTTGATGAATAAAAAGGGTGTATGGAGTTTATCCCCGGCATATGATGTAACTTTTTCATATAATAAAAACAGTACATGGGTAAATGCGCATCAAATGCTCATAAACGGAAAATCTGACGGAATTACAAAGGACGATTTTATGTCAGTAGCAAAAAAATCCGGAATTAAAAAAACAGAAGCAGAAAAATGTATCAGTCAAATTAAAAAAGCTGTTTCGGAATGGAAAAATGTTGCTGAGGAAGCAGGATTATCCATGAAAAAAGCAGAAAGAATACAAAGTTATTTCAATTTGAATATTTAAAGAACGGCACGCCGATTGGCGTGCCGTTTAAGTGTAACTTATTTAAAAACGTCTGCAAAGTCTACAGTTTGTACATTGTCACCATTATATATTGTTTCAGTCTTTGTAATTGTGACTGATGTTGTGATAACATCTTCAACGTCAAACTTTGTTACGTTTAATTCGGGTGCTATATACTTTTTCATAATCTTATAACCTCCCCTTATTATTTAACTATGTCCCATGTAGCTGTTACATCTTCGCCATCGGGAACATTAAGAACGTTAATGAAGAATGTGATAGGTGTTTCGCCTTTGTATGTTCCTTCCCATTCAGCTTTTTCATTACCTTCTTTACCTGCTTTGTTAAAGAGTGTAGCTATAACTTTTGTTACTGTTTCTGTTCCCGGTGTAAGAGTAGCACTGAGACCCTTTGTGAAGTATGTATTGCCATCTTCTTTTTCTACTTTGTCGCCATCAATAGAATCATTAGCAGCGATTTTAGCTTCAACTATTGAAGGAGCAGGATCTACTCCACCTGTAATTGTTATTTTAGCGCTTGATAAAACTTCGCCTGTGAGCTGATTACCTGCTGCGTTATTTAAGTTAGGGGCATCGTTTGTAAGTGTAAAATCATATTCACCATTCTCAGTTGTATCTTTTGCCATAAATCTGATTTGATAATAATATGAACAAGCTACTTCTTCATCCTCAAATGTTTCCTCGTTAAATACCATTTTTGTAGGCATATGATCAGAACCACTTGCATATACAAATGCAACTTCACCATCTTTGTCAGATGCTTCAAGTAATGCTGATAAATCAGCTGACTTAGATACAGATACATAAGTAAATGCTTCTTCATCATAGTCTATAATGTTTTTAAATCCTGCAAATCCAGCAGGAGCTTCAATTGTAACCTTAACCATAACGTTTTTATTTGATGATATATCATATGTATTTTTTGCGCCTGCAGCTGCAAATGTAACATCTGCTGCTGCATTTACAACTGAGGTGAACATTGTTGCTACCATTGCGATAGTAGCAAAAACACTAATTATTTTTTTCATAATCCTATTATCCTTTCAATATTATTTTTTTGGACCCATAACAACACTGTCGTCCGCAATCTTCTGAAGAATTAAGATAGCATCTGTTGTTAATATAGAGCCATCTCCATTTGCATCGGCACCCTTTTGTACAACAACTGATGAATTTGCTATATGTTGTAATACAAGGATAGCATCTGTTGTGAGAATATTTTTATCTCCGTTTGCATCACCATACATGATTTGTTCGAGTACTTCGCCAGTGATTGTGTATACATAGTAATCATCAGTCAACGCTCCACCGATTCTTACCTCGTATGTATTTGTAGCAAAATCTGCTCCGTCTTTAACCTTCATTTCAGCAATAATTGCGTTAAATTCTTCGCCTGCAGCACCCTGGTTAATATAATAAATATTATTGAACAATTAAAATTCTGAAAACATTAGGTTTTATGCGGTTTTTTTGATTTTATAGAATTTTATTTTTGTATTTTTTCGAAAGAAATAATATTGAAAATGATATTATATTCAAATATGTCAACTGTTAATATTTGTCTCTAAAATATAAAAATGTAAGAATAATTTAAAAATAAAAATATTGAAATTTTCGATTAAATATAATTAGAAAGAAAGTCGGATGGATTCGGCAAAAAAAGGTAAGACTGAAAACAGTACTGAACTGAGCGACTATCCCATCATCTCCGATGAAAGAGGTAATGTTATGGACAAGAATACATAATTTGTTTTATGATAACTTTGTTACTCGTTGTAATTTCTATAAAAAATAACGCCAACTCATGATAAAAGTTAGCGTTATTCTTTTATTAACATTTCTTTTGGCATAACCGTTTATGGTTTTGTCAAGAACTTTTTAAAATTTTATTTTTTCAATACAGTAAACATAGGTACACAATCCTTAATGTATGGTTTTTCATCCCTTTTCATATAGTTTTTAAATGATTCAAAATTACATCTTTTATAAAAGTTTTCCGCTTCAGGAACGGAATAAAGGCAGATGTGCGTTGCACCAATGTTATTTGTAGAAATATCTGAAATTATTTCGAGCATCTTCAAAAATAGAATCTGACTAAGCGTTTGATATTTATTACTTTCCTTATCAAAACGTAAGCTCCTATATCTTTCATCAATTGCAAAATATGTAATTTCAACCGATGGAAGGGATGTTACATATTCGTTATCTTCCTCATCATACTTTATTGTTGATATACCACCACAACGAATAGAACAGAAACCTATTATTGCATTGTTTTCTTCATCTAAAAAAATATAAGATACATTTTCACGGGACGTAAGACATCCTCTTTGAATAAATTTTCTTATAGACGGCTTTTCGCATTTAAATTCGGATAACATATCCATATCCCTATATTCTACTTTTCGTAGTTTGATAGAATAATCAACACCATAATTATATGATTTCATTTTTTGTATATATCCACCTTTAGATTTTTCTCAAGTTTCTTTGACGCCATTTCAATTTTATTGAACAAGTCGGATTTTGCTTCTAAACTATTAAATTCCTTTGCTTTATCAGGTGATACCACAAATGATCTGTCACAATCTGCTGTTAAAATTGCCATTTTTTGTTCTCCTTTACGTTTATTTGTATCAAACATCTTAGACATATATATCCACCTCATAATATAATATGACAGAATTTTAATAAAATATTCTAACGGTCAGATGTTTGCATTATACATGAAGTCTATCAATAATTATATTATATCATATTAATTAATGAAATGCAAGTAAAAAATAAAATTTTTCCATAAAAAAGCACGCTCCGAAGAGCGTGCTGTTTAAGTGTAACTTATTTAAAGATTGTAGCGAAATCTACTTCTTTAACGTTGTCAGCATCATTAGCGCCGTAAACCGGAGCTGTAGCATTAACAGATGTTGTGATAACATCTTCAACGTCGAACTTAGTTACGTTTAATTCGGGTGCTATATACTTTTTCATAATCTTATAACCTCCCCTTATTATTTAACTATTGACCATTCAGCTGTTACTGTTTCAGTAGCAGGAACGTTGATAACGTTGATAGCAAATGTGATAGGTGTTGCACCTTCGTATGAACCTGTCCATTCAACGTCAGCACTCTTTGTACCGTTTGCAAGTACAGCCTTAACAGCTGTTACTACATCATCGTTAGGTGTTACAGTAGCTTTGAAGCCCTGTGTATAATAGTCAGCATCAGCTTTGTTGTTGAGTTCTTCTGTAGCAAGTGTAGCTTCTGTCTTTGCAGGAGCATCTGCTACAACGTTAACTGTAACTGTAGCATCAGCGAAAGGAACAACATCGCCATCCATGTTCATAGATGTGTTTGCATCGTTCTTCAATGTGATTGTGTATGCACCAACTGCTGCATCAGCATTAACTGTATATGTCAGTTTTGCAGCAACACCAACACTTGTATCTTCTGCTTCGAATGAATCACTGTACCACCAAGCGAGACTATAGTTAGTTACATCAAGCTTATTACCATGAGTTTTGCCTGTGTAAAGACCTGTGTCTTCAACATTTGTTAATTTAAATGCTTCTGTAAGACCTGTAACCTTAAAACCAAGTGCACAATAACCTGAGTTCTTTGTAACATCTACATCTATTGTAAATGTTTCGCCTGCTTTAACTTCAACTGTTGAAGGTGTAAGAGTAACAGCACCTTCTGCCGCGAAAGCTGTTGCACTAATGAATGTCATTGAAGCAACGATAGCCATAACAGCTGACATAATTCTATTTCTTAATTTCATAATAATCTTCTCCTTTAACTAATTATTTTACGGGCAATGTCTCATAACCTTCCCAGCTTGCGAGATGTCTCTTAATATCACGCACGTCCAAAGCATTTGCCGAACCATTGCCATTAACATCAGCTGCAGCCATGTTCAAAACATCTGCTTCATAACCTTCCCAGCTTGCGAGATGTCTCTTTAAATCACGTACATCCAATGCGTTAACTGATCCATTGCCATTTACGTCGCCATAAAGAATTTCTTCAGCTTCTTCGCCTGTGATTGTGTATACATAGTAATCATCAGTCAACGCTCCACCGATTCTTACCTCGTATGTATTAGTAGCAAAATCAGCTCCGTCTTTAACCTTCATTTCTGCAATAATTGCGTTAAATTCTTCGCCTGCAGCACCCTGGTTAATATAATAAATATCACCTGAAGTAATAGCCTTTTCACCAAGACCAGTAGGTACGATAACAACTGTAAGCTGTGTATTTGCATCTGTCGGAAGACCTTCTGCTGACAATGTTACAGCACCCTCATCATATGTTGCTGTTCCTTTTCCTTCAGCAGCAAATGCAGATGTTGTCATTGTGATTGCTGTCAAAGACATAAGTACAGCAATAATTTTTTTCATGTTTTTCATTTTTGTTTAACTCCTTTCCAAATTCATTGAATTAGTGCTTGCCCACAGCGTAATTCTATATTCCACTCCTCCGACTCGGGCAAATCCGGGGGAATAAATTCCACTACAAGCATCGCCATTTTCATTCATCATCATAATTATAACGTAGAATGCTCACCATTTCAAGTAAAACTTTATATATTTTTATATTTTCGGCACTTGTTACAATTTAGTAACGACCCTTTTGTTATTTTTGACTGTTTAAGAAAAAAACGCATTTTTACATCTTTTAGAATTCTTTAAAATGCTTAAAAATTCGACAAAATAATTTCACATAATATTTATTATATTAACCAGGGTGCTGCAGGCACTGAATTCGAAGCTATTATTGAAGAAATGAAGGTTAAAGACGGAGCAGATTTTGCTAAAAATACATACGAGGTAAGAATTGGCGGAGCGTTGGCTAATGATTACTATGTATACGAAATCACTGGTAAAGCACTTGAAGAAATCATGTATGGTGATGCAAACGGAGATGGCTCTATATTAACAACAGATGCTATTCTTGTATTACAGCATATAGCAAATTCATCGGTTGTTGTACAGAAAGGTGCCGACGCAAACGGAGACGGTTCTATATTAACAACAGATGCTATCTTGATTCTTCAGAAGATTGCAAATGACAGTGTAGTTATGGGACCCAAAAATTGAAAGTTATAAAATGAAAGGAATTATATTATTATGAAAAAAATAATTAGTATTCTTGCTACTATTGCTATGGTAGCTACAATGTTTACTTCTGTTGTAAATGCAGCAGCAGACGTAACTTTTTCAGCTGCTGCTTTGAAAGCAGAAAACGATGTATCTAAATCTAAAAATGTAGTGGTTAATGTTACAATTACTGCTCCTAATGGATTTGCTGGTTTCAAAAACGTATTAAAATATGATGCGGACTCATTTACTGTTTTAGCTGTAAATAAATCAGCTGATATGTCAGGAACAATTGTACATGATGTTCCTACTCCTGGCGAACTTAGTATTGTATATGGAAGCGCAACAGACCATATGCCTACAAAGACAGATTTCAATGAATATTATGAAGAAGTAACAGTAGATTGTTCATATGTTTACACAGTTATATTAAAAGCAAATGATACAATTGTAAATGGAGAATATAATTTTACTCTTGAAAATGATGCTAAAAACACAGCAAATGCTGCTGGTAGTACTCTTACTGGAGAAGTGGCTTCGAGTGCAAAAACTACTATAGTAGGTGGAGTAAATCCTGCACCTCCTGTAGAAGATAAGAAAGAAGCTACAATTACACCAGAATCAAAAGCTAATGCTGTAGTTGATGGTCTTTATACACAGGGCTTCAAAGCTACTGTAACACCTAACGACCAGATCGTAAGCGAAGTTAAGGTTGTTCTTAGTGCTACAAAGGCTGCTAAGACAGCTGAACCTATCGTATGGACAGCTCCTGTTGAAGGTTTTGCTTCATTCGAATTCGCAGTTAACGTACTTAACGTACCTGATGGTGAAACAGTAACAGCTGCATGGGATATGACAGCTGCATTCGCTGAATAATATAGGGAGGTTATTAGATTATGAAAAAATATATAGCACCCGAAATGAATATTACAAAATTTGACGTTGAAGATGTTATCACTGCATCAGTTCCCGGCACAGCTCCTGTTTATGGAGAAGGAATGGATGAAAAGAACGTTCAGCAAGTAGATTTCTCAAAGATTTTTGCTTAATTAAAACTTTACGGCACGCTCTCCGGGGCGTGCTGTTTTTCATATAATGGACAATTTTTTTGAAGTATTATAATATCAGTACACCGTCCAAGATGTGAAAGACTAAAATTCTCAAATATTTTTTGGGAAACTATTGACATATTTTTTCTTTTAAAGTATAATAAATGTATTAGAAAATACTATATGGTGATAGCATGAATAATATCTTAAATGAAATCAAAACAATTGCTTTAAGATTCAGCAAAATAAAAAAAATTATACTTTTCGGTTCACGTGCAAGGAAAGATAATACTAATTTTAGTGATTATGATATAGCGGTATTTGCAGAACAATTGAGTGACAGAGATAAAGAATTATTTTTATCTGAAATTGATGAAGTAAATACATTAAACAAGATAGATATTATTTTTATAGATAAGCGGCATATTAATACCGAAATATATAAAAATATAATGAAAGAAGGAATTACTCTAGTGGATAAATTTCAGATAAAGCTGAATAACTATAACAAGGCATTATTGCGTTTGCATGAAGCAATTGAAGAGGTGGCTCAAAGTGAAAGTTTAACCGTTCGCGATGGTGCAATACAACGATTTGAATTTACTGCAGAACTTGCATGGAAAACCATGAGAGAATATTTAATTCTGGAGGAAGTTACAGATATAAACAGTCCGAAAAATGTTTTGGTAGAAGCATATAAAAATAAGTTAATTACTAATGATATCGGATGGTTACAACTTTTAAGAGACAGAGATTCTACTTCGCATATTTATGATGAGACAGACGCAACAGAAATATACAAACGTATATCCACTATTCATGTAGAGTTGTTCGATGAATTATCCGATAAATTAAATGATTGACCTGATAAATTACAGCACGCTCTCCGGGGCGTGCTGTTTTTCTATCAAAAAAACCTCTGAAAGTGTTATTACACTTAATCAGAGGTTTTTATTTATGTAATACTATTAAACAATACCCTGAGCCATCATTGCATCTGCAATCTTCTGGAATCCGGCAATATTAGCACCTGCGATAAGGTTATAACCGAGGCCGTATTCTTCTGATGCTTTAGCAGCGCTGTCATGGATATTAACCATGATGTTTTCGAGCTGTGCATATACCTGGTCAGGTGAGAATACTGTATGACCTGCATTCTGACCCATTTCGATACATGAGCAAGCAACACCACCGGCATTTGCTGCCTTTGAAGGACCGATTACTACGCCATTTTCCTGAAGGTATGCAATAGCCTCATTTGTTGTAGGCATATTTGAACCTTCGCAAAGGAATTTAGCACCGTTAGCAACCATTTCTTTTGCTTCTTCAATTGTGATTTCGTTCTGAGTTGCGCAAGGAATGTACAAGTCAGCTTTTACGCCCCAAGGCTTCTTTCCGGGATAGAATGTAGCATTCGGGAACTTTTCAGCATAAGGTGCACAGATATTCTTACCTGATGCACGGAGTTCGAGAAGATAATCTTCTTTTTCGCCCGGTGTTACACCGTCGGGATCGTAGATGTATCCGTCAGGACCTGAAATAGTAACAACCTTTGCACCGAGCTGATTAAGCTTCTGAACTGTACCCCATGATACGTTACCGAAACCTGATACAACTACTTCCTTACCCTTAAGCTCTTCGCCAAAGTGTTTGAGCATTTCTCTTGCAAAGAATACTATACCGTAACCTGTAGCTTCTGTTCTGCCGTTAAGACCGCCATATGCAAGACCTTTACCTGTAAGAACGCCTTCGTAAAGGTTCTTAAGTCTCTTGTACTGACCAAACATATATCCGATTTCTTTTGCACCAACACCGAGGTCACCGGCAGGAACATCTGTTTCAGCTCCGATATGACGATAAAGCTCAGTCATGAATGACTGACAGAATCTCATAATTTCACCGTCTGATTTACCTGTAGGATCGAAGTCAGCTCCGCCCTTACCACCGCCTATAGGCAGACCTGTAAGCGAATTTTTAAATATTTGTTCAAATCCGAGGAACTTTATAATACCAAGGTATACGTTAGGGGCAAATCTCAAACCACCCTTATAAGGACCAATAGCACTGTTAAACTGTACTCTGAAACCTCTGTTTACCTGTACCTTACCGTTATCATCTACCCAAGGTACTCTGAACATAATCTGTCTTTCCGGTTCAACTAATCTTTCAAGAAGAGCATTAGCTTCGTATTCCGGATGCTTTTCAAGTACGGGTGCAAGTGATTCCAGTACTTCTGTAGCAGTCTGAAGGAATTCCGGCTGATCTGCATCTTTCTTTTTCAACTGATCGAGAACTCTTTCTGCATATGACATATAAAACACTCCTTTATGTTACGTCTTAAGGGTAAAAAACCCTCCACTTTAATTTTATCACTAAATTACAGAAAAATCAACAAAAATTGCATATTTTGTGAAAAGTGAAAAAAAGGAGGTGTAAAAAAACTTAGTTTTTTTACACCTCCGCTTGCCGAGACAGAAAAAAGTTGATTCGGAACAGATAAATTGCATGAAGTTTTACGCGGATATACTGAGGAGATAAAGTATTTCTTCATCTTTTTCGCACTAAAACATGTTCATAATACAAATACCGGCAAAGCCGAGAACAAGACCAATAACGCATTTCGGTTTTATTTTTTCACCGAAGAATACAGATGCCATTATTGTTGACAGTGCAAGAGCCGCTCCCTGATTAAGCGGATAAAGCTTTGCGGCATCTATAAGACGTGCGGCTTCTACTTTAAAATATGAGTTGGCGAAAAGCGCAATTGCCATTACAATTATATATATTCCTGTTTCTGTGATTTTTGATTTCACGTGTGGAATCTTCACTCGTTTTACTGCAAGAAGAATACCGATAACCAGTGCCGAAAATACGTATGTATAAAAATTGAAAACTGCATTGTTGGCATCGGGATACATTCCTGTAAACAGCTTTTGTGATAAATCTGCAAATCCGTTTGACAGCCCGACTGAAAGCAGAAGAAGCAAAGACTTTAAATTAATCCTTGCTTTTACTGAGTTATTATATGAGCATAGTATAAGAACTCCTGCTATGACGATTGTAAAACCCGCCCACTGAACAGGACTTACCGATTCTTTGAAAATCAGAGATGCACCAATCATCGGCACGGCAGTTCCTGCCATTATAAATGTTTCAACCATAGCATATGCGCCTGTTTTTACTGACAGAACCCATGTTATTATAAATGCTGAAGAGAAAACCCCTGACATCAGCGAGAGAAGCAGAAATCCTGCATCAGCTCTGAATATGTCTATTTTTCCCGATGATGCTAATGCAAGGATAAATCCAATTACCGTACAAAGAATCATTCTCATAAAATTAATAATGAAGGAATCTGTACTGTCAATTATTTTTCCGCTTATGGTTTTTCCGCAAAAACCTTTTATTAAGCCTGCGGCAAGAGCCGCTGTTAAAAATAAATATCCCATGTTTATACCATTTCCACGCTTTTACGCATATTTACCTTTTTTAATATTTCTTCATACGGTCTTTCACAGTTCCACAAAATTTCGGCGCATAATGCGGCAGGGAACCATATTCCGCCTGAAAGCTGTCCCGCTATTCCGACTGTGGTATTTCTGCCGCAAAGACTTTGTATATGCTTTGTCATATTATACGCATATATTCCATTCTGAAGCCAGCTGCTTTGATATTTTTTCCATATTGGTTTTATTTGAGCTTTATCAGATTCGATTGTCTTTTTCGATGCTTTTCCCATAATATACGGACCGCTCTGATGGGCAAAATAATCGCCTTCCCAGTCCATCGTAACTAAACCTTTGTACAGTACACCGTCTGTTGCATTTTCACGCAGAGTAAGTATTTTGCCTGTGAAATCAACAGTCTTTTCATATTCTTCATTGCTTTCGGGTTCGGGTTTGTAGTGGTATGGGAATGAACCGCAGTCTTCCCAAATGATGCTTATACGCTCATCAACATTCTTTATGTATTCAAGATGATTTTTTGTTGAAAGCGCATGAAGTCCGAAACGTATATCAAGCTTCGGATATTTTTCAAGAAGCTTGTCAGCTGTCTTATTTACAAAATCGGTAACAACCTCGGCTATAAGCTTATCGCCTATGTAGTCACTTCCCAGCTCTGTAAATGACTGAAAATAAATTCCGTCACATCCTGCATCTTTATATTCATATTCGTATTTTTTTATAATGCTGTCAGTAAGTTCATCGAGCTTGTCAAAGTTAATTTCAGCACATTTTCTGCTCCAGCCCCATGCATAACCCCATATAACCTTTATTCCGTATTCGTGTGCGTAATCAACAACTTCTTTTGCGTTCAGCGGAACGTAATCATTCCAAAGAATAAGCTCATTCAGCTTCATTCTTGCCATGTTATCGATATAATCCATGTAGTCGTTTATGGGATGTCCCCAGGTAAATATATTTCTTGTTTTGAATACAGGTGCTGATGCACTGTAGTAATCAGGAAGCTTTTGTGTAAACAGCTCATCGGGAAATTCAAGAATGTTTCTCCGCGGCACAGCATATGCGAAAAAGTCGTCAACAAAATCCACTGCACCGTAAAAAACTTCCACAGCATTTAATGCAGTGATAATAACAAGCTTGTTTTCAGGCTGATTCGGGTTGTCGAATACCTTTACGACATAACCGTCTTGGGGAATTTCCGAAATGTCTATGTAGTCTCTGATAAATCTATTTTCACTGTATGTACCGATTATTACAGCGTTTTTGTCGATTACAGTATTATCTGCTTTTTCGCATGCAAGCACGTGGATTGTGTATACATTCGGGTCTCTCAGTATAAGGCTTCCCATTTCCTTGCTTATAAGTTCTATTGCTTTTTTCTCAGCTCCTGAGTAGTTTGAATATATAATTTTCCAATTTCTTTTCATAATAGCTCCACAACTATTTAATATTTATAATTGAATTTTTTTCCGAGGATTCAAGCACTGCATCGACTATTTTCTGACATTCTGCACCTTCATTTATATCAGGGAAATGTGCCTGTTTTTTGCCCATTGCCGCATCAATAAATGTTTCTTCCTGGTCGACAAAATATTCTTTCGGTACAGGAATTGTCTGAAGTTCAGCTTTTGTAACGTCACCGTCATTTATACACAGTGTGATTTCTTCAGGATTGTTCAGGTTAAACAATATTGCACCATTTGTTCCGTAAATCTCGTACTTGATTGTATTTGCGTTTCCTATTGCACATCTTGTAATCATGAAGTTTGCAATAACATCATTTTCCAGCTTCGCAATAAATGAAGTTACATCATCTGTTTCAACTTTTCCGATTTCACTGCTGTTTTGCTTCTTTCTTTCTTCAACCACTATACTTGTAAGAGCACATACGGATTTGAAATCACCTACAAGGAATCTTGTCATGTCAATAAGATGCACTCCTAAATCACCAAGCACACCGCTTCCGGCGTATTCCTTTATAAATCTCCATTCAAGCTCTCTGCCGTTCCAGAGCGCACTAGATTTAAGATATTCTACATTTACATTTATTATTTTTCCGAGCTTTCCATGACTTATTAAATCTCTTGCATATCGTACTGCCGGCTTAAAACGGTATGAAAAACATATCATATTCGGCACATTTGCAGTTTTAACCGCATCAAGCAAATTATCAATCCCGCTATAATCTGTGCTAAGAGGCTTTTCAACTTCCACAGGCTTTCCTGCTTTTGCCACAGCGATTGCCATGGGTATGTGAAGGTAGTTCGGTGTGCATATTTCGACTGCATCAACTTCGGGACAGTTTATTAAGTCGATATAGTTTTCAAATCTGTATTCTTCAGGAATGCCGAGCTTGTCTCCGACAACTTTCAGTTTATCTGTATCTATATCACAGATTGCAGTGATAATTGCCTTTTCAGGTACTTTGCTTATACCGTTTATGTGTGCGCCGGATATTCCGCCTACTCCTATAATTCCTATTTTCAGCATAAAATTACACTCCTTTATTTAATATATTCATGCTTCTTTAGCGATTCGTCCATTCCTTCAAATTTGTCCTTTACATTTTCTATAGCGTCGTAAAATCCAAGTGTCGGACGTGTGAAATTGACAGGTGCCGCCCATTCCACGGCATTTTTAAGTATAGTTGAAATATCGTCACGGTAATATGTGGGATACTCCTCGTGTCCCGGTCTGAAATAAAAGATTTTTCCGAGCCCTCGTTTGTAACAGCAGCCGCTTCTGAAAACTTCACCGCCCGAGAACCAGCTTATGAAAATCAGTTCATCAGGAGTAGGTATTTCGAAGCGTTCGCCGTATGTTTCTTCCTGAGGAAGCTCTATATATTCGGGTAGATTTGCGGCAATGGGGTGTGACGGTTCAATAACCCATATTCTTTCTTTTTCGTCATTTTCACGCCATTTTGAACGACAGACCGTTCCCATCAGGAGCTTGAACGGTTTGCTGAAGTGAGCAGAATGAAGTGGAATAAATCCCATTCCGTCAAGAACTCTGTTTTTAACTTTTTCCGCAATTTCATCAGAAACGTCATTGTGTTTTGCGTGTCCCCACCACAGGAGGACGTCGGTATTATCAAGAACTTCATCTGTCAGACCATGCTCCGGCATATCAAGTGTTGCGACTGTGATATTATAGTCACCCATTTCAGAAAGCTTTTGAGCTATTGCACCGTGTATTCCGTCAGGATAAACTTCACGTATTCTTTCGTTTTCCTGTTCATGGAAATATTCGTTCCATATTGTTACATTAATTTTTTTTGACATAACAATCCTCCTGTTTACGTTTTTCTTAATTATATCAGTATCATACATATAAATCAAGGTACTATTTGATGTAATTACAGTATGATTCGACTTTTTAATTGCAAAAAAATATTAAATATATTGACGAGGTAGAGTATTGTGTGGTATAATTTGATTATCGGAGGGGATGTTATGATTGACGGATTGATGTTCCATGATATGGAATTTAAAAATATTACAGTTATGAAAACGGACTTTGATGAAAATCAGGTTATAAACTATATGAATTGCGGAAGGGATAGTTATCTTCTGCATCTTATATTATCGGGTGGTAGAGAGTACGAAGTAAATAACCGTGTTTTTGAAGTGGAAAAGGGAGAGGTTATATTTATTCCCGATAAGACGGAATATATCACGAAATCGGTAAAAAGAAACGGTGAGACATGTTCGGGTATAGGTATTATATTTGATATTACGGATATTCCGGACAATATTATAAAGAAAAATGTTTACCATAAATATAATGATACAGGAAATGAGATATCCGAAATTTTTGAAAATATGGAATTGGCACACAGGGAAGTACCGATTCCGGTTTTCAAACTGAAAACTATGCTCTATCAGCTTTTTTATAATTTATTTAATCCGGAGGCAGACAGCCTCGTAAAGCCTGCGATTGACTATATCACAAAGCATTATAATGAAAACCTGCCTGTAAAAGAGTATGCAGATGTTTGTAATTTAAGCGAAAGCTATTTTCGTAAAATATTTACTGACTTTACGGGAATGTCACCGATAGAGTTCCGCAACCGTATTCGGTTTAAAGAGGCAAAAAAAATGTATCGTCAGAATTTAAGTACGGCTGAAATTGCGGAAAGAACCGGATTCTGTGATGAGAATTATTTTTCTAAGATGTATAAAAGATATAACGGAGCATCGCTGAAAGAAACCTCAAGATTTATATAGAAAGATTTTTAATTGTCAATCCATTAATCCCGGAGTGCTCGAAAAAATCGGACTTAGTACGTAGTAGAGGATTATGCGTCGGTATATAAATTACAATTTATTATTCTGAATCCGGTTGCTGACCATCGTGTGCCAACCATTTACATTCCGTAATTTCCATGTCAGTGAATATTGCTTTGAATGATGAATTATTAGTAAGAAAAAAGCAACAGAAGTAAAAAAATAAGCAATATTTATATAGAAAATCATAAAAATATATGGTAAGATTAAATTAAAAAAATGAGGTGAAAATATGGCGATTCAAAAATTTATTGTATCGAGAGATGAATCTATATATGAGGCGTGGCCGGATGTAGTTCAGACGGATGGCGGAAAGCTTATATGTGTTTTTTCGGAGTGTGACCATCATCTTGACAGAAATAATGCAAGAATAGTTATATGCGAAAGCACAGATCGCGGGAGAACATGGTCTGAGAAAAAGCATCTGACCGAAAAAGGGAAAAAGGACGATTTCTTTAACTGTGCAAGGATTTCGAAGCTGAACGACGGCAGACTGGCTATTATCTGCGACAGGGTGAAAGGCGGAGAAAATGATGGTTCTGAAATTCATGTCTGGTACGGAGACGGGGAAGGCTTGAACTGGGAAGATCCGATTGTATATCCTTTCTGCGGCATTGTTCCCGATAAGCTTAAACAGCTCAAATGCGGGCGCTTGATAATTGCGGCACATTTTAAAAATAAAGAAAACGACAAGCTTGAACAGTATTTATGGTACAGTGATGACAACGGTAAAACATGGTCTGACCGTGTTACTGTTGCGGCACATCCCGAATATAACTTATGCGAAGTTTCGATTCTTGAATGTGAAAATAATACATTAGTCGCATTTCTTCGTGAAAATTCACTCAGGGGCTATGATACTATGAAGGTTATATCATATGACAATGGCGAGACATGGTCAGATGTATATAATACACCGATGGACTGCGGTCACAGACCTGTTTCGGGATTTCTGCAGGACGGTACCGTTATGGTGACATACAGATTTATACCCGGTGGAACGCATAATGTTTTTGCGGCATTTCTAAAAAAAGAACAGCTGACAGAGACAGAAAGAAACAATCAGTTTGTGCGTATAATGCCTCTCGACTATGACAGAAACCCTGCTCCCGATTTGGGATATACAGGCTGGACGCAGTTTGAAGATGGCGAGATTTACGTGGTAAATTATATAAAGGACGATGCGGACAAGGCACATATAAGAGGATACAGCTTCTATCCCGAGGATGTAGAACTTCCACAGACCGAAACTAATGCAGGAGGAGTATTTTAAAATGGATAACAAATTCAAAGGAATATTTACGGCACTTCTTACACCGTTTGACAAGAATAATAAGATAAATGACAGGGTGCTTGAAGAGCTTATCAGGTATAATGTAAACAAAGGTGTTCAGGGATTTTATGTGTGCGGAAGTACGGGCGAAGCATTTCTGCTTTCAACTGAAGAAAGAAAGCATATTATGGAAGTGGTTAAAAGTTGCGCTCCCGATAAAACACTTATTGCTCATATTGGTTCTGTAAATGAAGCGGAAGCACTTGAACTCGGAGTACATGCAAATAAGCTTGGATACGATCTTGTTTCCTCAGTTGCACCATACTATTACAAGTTTACATTTGATGAAATAAAGAACTATTACTGCAGACTCGCAGATGCATCGGAGCTTCCTATGCTCGTGTATCATATTCCTGCATTCTCAGGTGTAAGTATGGGAATCAGTGAAATGAGCAACTTCCTGTCAGATGACAGATTTGCGGGAATTAAGTATACGTCAAACGACTTTTTCACAATGGAACAATGTAAATCAGCATTTCCGGATAAGATAGTCTATAACGGATATGATGAAATGTGCCTTGCAGGTCTTTCTATGGGAGCTGACGGAGCAATCGGAAGTACATATAACTTTATGGCTGATAAATTCGTTAAAATTACGGAGCTTTTTGCATCAGGTAAAATGGAAGAGGCAAGAAAAGTTCAGCAGGAAGCAAACAGAATAATTACGGCACTCTGTAAGGTGGGCGTAATGATTGCTGAAAAGGAAGTAATGAATCAGCTCGGAATGGATTTCGGAATCTGCCGTCATCCGTTCGGAGAACCGACACAGGAGCAGAAGGAGTTTATTGCAAAAGAAATTATTCCTTATGTTTAAAAACAACCTTTTTAATCGTGATTTTAAATAATCCAAATGGGATTATATAATTGTCATTAACTTAACAGGTAAATTGTAATTTGTCGGGACAAATTACAATAGTGAAATCCGATTTTTAATCGGGTGAAATTCATCCGTGGGATGAGTGAAATTGTCACTTTGTGACAGTGAAATCTGTTGCGTTGCAACAGGTTATGGTAGAAATCGCAAGCGATTTCATTGAATTAATTATTGCAATTCAGCAGAACAACACATAGGTTGTTCCCTACAAAAAATCTCAATACACCGTAGGGAACGACCTGCGTGTCGTTCCGTTTCAAACACCGATAAATTACAATTTATTTTCATTAAATGCTTCGACTGTATTAAGTATTACTGACACTTCTCTATCCGTCAGGTTATCCGTCCGTATTGTTACACATTCATCAAGTCCGAGCAGATAATCGGTTGTAACATGAAATATCTTTGCAAGCTCAACAAGAAACGGTGTTGACGGTGCAGACAGTCCCATTTCCCATGAATTTACACTTGATCTTGTAATTCACAATCTTTTTGCTAATTCGGATTGAGTTATACCCATTTTTTCTCTTAATTCTTTTAGTCTTTCCGGGAAATTATACATTAATTTATCCATATTAATCACCTCATGGATAATCATACATCATCATTGATGATATGTCTTTATCATCAATGATGGAAATAACTGACAAAGCAAAATTAGTCTTGAAATCTGATTTAATATATGATATAATCTTATAAATAGAAGGTGTGCAAAAATACGGGTAATTGCACAATCCTTATGCAATTACCCGTACTTTCATTCGTGGATTATAGAATTATATTCAGGCTTTAACCTTGTTTTCGTAATCCTTAATCATGTTCTTAACCATCTGACCGCCAACGCTGCCTGCCTGCTTTGATGTGAGGTCACCGTTGTAACCCTGCTTAAGGTTTACGCCAACTTCTTTGGCTGCTTCCATTTTGAAGTTTTCCATTGCCTGCTTTGCTTCGGGAACCATGATTTTGTTTCTACTCATCGTAAAAACCTCCTTCTTTTTTTAAAATATCTATATTAATGTGTCGACTCTCATCGACTACACTCATATTTTGTTCAAAAGGAGATTATATATACGATTTATTTTTTTCCATATAATTTGAATAAATATACAATTGATTGTACAGAATTAACAAAAACATGAATAATTTTACTTATTTGTCGAAATTTGTAATATCGGGACATATTATAGATAAATTTCCGAACAGTATATTTTCATGCGGAGGGCAATGGGACAAATTTTAGAGTTTGTTTTTTTGGCCTTTTTTAAAGTTGATAAATTTTATTTTGTAATATTGAATATTAAGCCGAGAAGTGCTATAATAAAAGTATTCTCGGTTTATGGAAAACTATAAGCAAATTATCTGTTAACCGATGATTAAAAAAAGATAGGCATGATGTCAGCCTATCTTTTTTTAATGAATCCGTATGCAATTCCATCTTCTATTTTATCTATTGTAACATTACGGTATCTGAACGAAAGGTCTTCGTCAGACTTTACATATACATTGATATAGTTTGTTGTTTTCCCTTCTATGTAACCGGGTTTATCTTTAACTGCCTGTTCAAATAAAACTTCAACGGTTTGTCCGACTATGCTTTGGAGAAATTCGTCTGTATTTTTTTTGCGTATTTCTTCGAGGATTTTACTTCTTTGCTCCTTTATCTGAGGAGACAGCTGATTCGGATATTCAGCCGCAGGTGTGCCGGGACGGATTGAGTACTGGAAAATATGCATATCTGCAAATTTTATTTTTCGTGCAAATTCTGCACTTTCTTCAAACTCTCTGTCTGTTTCGCCCGGGAAACCAACCATTATATCTGTAGTAATTGCGGCACCGGGGAAGTTTTCGCGGATTGCCGATACGATTTCGGCATATTCCGCTGCTGTATATCGCCTGTTCATGCGTTTTAAGGTATCGTCACAGCCGGATTGAAGAGACAAATGGAAATGGTCGCATAATTTATCAGCATTCTTTATTTTTTCAATAAATTCACGGTTTAACGTCATTGGCTCAATTGAGCTTAAACGGATACGTTTTACGCCCGGAACGTCATTTACCCTGAGTATTATGTCAGCAAGGGATGTTGTTTTAATATCGAGACCGTATGAGGCAATGTGAATGCCTACAAGAATTATTTCGCTGAATCCGTCAGCTGTAAGACGTTCCACTTCGCTGATTACATCTTCAGGCTTACGGCTGCGTATCGGGCCTCTTGCATATGGAATAATGCAGTAACTGCAAAACTGATTACAGCCTTCCTGTATTTTTATATATGCACGTGTCATGTGCTTGTAATCGGATATCTTCATTTCCTCAAATGTATGGTTTTTCAGTATGTCACCAACCAGAGAAAACTTATCCTCAGGAGTTATGGATTCTGCCACTTCGACTATCTTATTTCTGTCATTTGTCCCGATTATAAGATTGACATCTTCGATTTTCAGAACCTCATCAGGTGCAACCTGTGCATAGCATCCTGTCGCAATTACGACAGCAGACGGATTTTTCTTTTTTGCACGTCTTATCATCTGTCTTGATTTTCTGTCGCTCATTGCGGTGACACTGCACGTGTTTACAACATATACATCTGCATATTCCGTAAAATCCACGATTTCATATCCCTGATTTATAAAAAGCTCGGACATAGCTTCTGTTTCGTACTGGTTTACTTTACATCCTAAAGTATAAAATGCTGCTTTTTTCATTTTCGATACCTTTCCGGGTTTAGTAGTATTCGGCATAATTACCGAATTTTTAAAAATCTCTTGACTTATTCATATTATCCGTGTATTATATAAATGTGGTTTAAAAACACACACTCATTATAAGGAGGAATATTTATGAAAACATTTAACTTATTACTTAATTCAATTAACGATGTAAAGGATTTTGTTAATATCGTAAGCAAATACGATTTTGATGCTGACCTTACATCCGGCAGATACGTAGTTGATGCTAAATCAATTATGGGTATATTCAGCCTTGACCTTTCAAAGCCTATCAAAGTTACTGTTCATGACGATAACTGTGATGCATTCATTAACGAACTTAAGAAGTTTATTGTTGAATAATTCATAAGCATACATTAAGTATACCACATTTTTTGCGGTATTGCAACTGTTTTTATACAAAAAATAAAACGGTGGATTCCCTTTTCGGAAACCACCGTTTCATTTTTTATCTCTTTAAAAGAACATCTTTTTCATATTTTTCAACTTCGTCAAACCATTTAATACCAACCGGTACATTATTGATTTCACAGAAGTAATCCCATACATCGCCTACAGGATATGTTTTGATTTCTTCCTGCATAACAAGGAGCTTTGTAAAGTTTCTGTCGTTCTGAAGCTCTGAAAGCTCTTTATTCGGCTTAAGAAGTGCAGACAGAAGTGCTTTCTGCATATTTCTCATACCTGTTACCCAAGCGGCAATTCTGTTAATGCTCGCATCGAAGAAGTCAAGACCGATAAGAACCTTATCAGCACCGTTTACTATGATTTCTTTTGCGATTTCTCTTGTTTCATCATCGTATATAACAACATGGTCACTGTCCCATCTGACGCCTCTTGTAACGTGAAGTGCAACCTTATCTGAGAAGAGAAGCATTGATGAAATCTTATCCGAAACAACTTCTGTCGGATGATAATGACCGTTATCGAGAAGGCAGAGAATTCCTTTTTCAGCGGCATAGTTCATGTAAAATTCATGTGAGCCTACTGTACAGCTTTCCATACCGATTCCGAATACTTTAGATTCTACTGCTACATATACTTTTGATTTGTCATAATCAATTGAGAGGATTTCGTCAAGTGATTTTTTGAGTCTTGCTCTCGGAGCCATACGGTCAGCCGGAATATCCTTGAAACCGTCCGGAATCCATATATTTACGAGACTTGGTTTTCCGAGCTCTGTTGCAAAGTATTCTGCAATTTTAAGAGAGGTCTGTCCGTGACGTACCCAGAACTGACGGATTTCTTCATTTTCACTTGAAAGTGTAGCATCGTCAGCTTTCGGATGAGCAAAATATGTAGGGTTAAAGTCAAGACCGAGATTTCTTTCTTTTGCAAATTCTACCCATTTTGCAAAATGCTCCGGCTTAAGAGCATCTCTGTCAACGTCCTCATCTGTAATTGCATATGAAGCGTGAAGATTTATTCTGTGTGTGCCGGGGATAAGAGAGAGAGCCTTATCAATATCTGCCATAAGCTCTTCGGGATTTCTTGCTTTACCGGGGTAATTACCTGTTGTCTGAATACCGCCTGAAAGCTCTTCAACGCCCTCAAAACCGCATACGTCATCGCCTTGCCAGCAATGCATTGATATAGGTATTTGTGAAAGCTGTTTAATAGCGGCATCAGTATCAACACCAATTGCAGCATACATTTGTTTCGCTTGTTCGTATCTTTCTTTAGACATAATAACATTCCTTTCGTATTTTAATATAGTTTTATTGTATCACTTATTATTATAATTCAAATGTCCTATTTTGACTAAAATGTGTCCTTATTTGCAAAATATTTATTTCTGTATTCTTTTGGTGTCATACCGTATTTTTCGTTGAAAATACGATAAAAATAACTCCTGTTTTCATAGCCTACATCTGCGGCAATTCCTGCAATATCAAGCTTTGTATGTGTCAAAAGATACACTGCCTGACTGAGTTTTCTCGATTTAAGAAGCTCGTTATAGGTTTTACCCGTATACTGTTTTATAAGCCTGCTCATTAAAAATACATTCTGATTAAGCTGTTTTGAAAGCTCAGTAAGTGACGCTGTTTTATAATTGTTTTCAATATAATGAAGTGCCTTGAATAGCAGCTGTTTATCATAATCTGATTTTGATTCCTTTATGAGATTTGTGCTGTTTACAAGCTGAAGAAAAAGAAGGTTCATTGTATTTTCAAGAATACGTCTGCCGAACGGATGAGGATTAAGCGTTGTCCATATCAGATTTTCAGCAAGGTTTTGTATCGGAAGATTATCGGCTACTTTGTAATACATATATTCAGAAAAATCGTTTCCGCGCGTGAGACAGTTTATCAGAAAGTCTCCGATTATACTTTCGTGCGCCGGGAATGATGATTCAGAAACAAAAAATTCCGGAACAATTATAAAATTGACCGCAATGTCATTTTCGCTTGCGGGAAGTATTTCCTGAGCGCAGTTTTGGCTGAGGAGAAGAATTTCACCTTGATTTAACTGTATTGTTTTTCCGTTTATGATATGTGTTGTACTGCCGCTGCACATGTATATAAGCTCGATATAGTTATGTGTATGTTTCGGGAAATGCGCAAAACGTGTATGCGGACGCATATCTATCAGCTTTCCTTTTTCAAGGAGCTTGTGACTGTCAATTATAAACTTATTTTCTTCTGTATAAATATCTCTCTTTATTTTTCCGCCGCTGTTTAATATAATTTTTTCTTCTTCTGTCAGCGGTAACAGTTTTTCAAGAATTAATTTATTCATAGTCCACTCCTACGCAAAAAAGGAGCCACAGGGCTCCTTTATCGGTAAACATTTTCATTTATTCAGAAAAGTTTGATTCTACCAAGTCTACAAGACGGTTAACCGCATCTTCTTCATCAGCACCATCGGCCAGAATGTTGACAGATGTACCCTTTGTAATTCCTAATGATAAAACGCCGAGTAAGCTTTTTGCATTAACCTTGCGTGCGTCCTTTTCAATCCATACAGTTGCTTTGAACTCGTTTGCTCTCTGAATAAAGAACGTAGCCGGTCTTGCATGCAATCCAACTTGATTTCTGACAACAACTTCTTTAGAATACATACTTACCAATGCCCCCCTAAAATTATTAAATACTCATAACAATCAACATGTCCGATATATTTGACATAACTGAATTTACACAAGTATGAAAAGTATACTATATACATATAGAATACTATATTATATGCCCAACGTCAATGGTTTTTTGAGCATTAATGTAAATTTCAGTAAACAATCCAAAATTAAAATTATGGAGTCTATTTTTTTTCGGTGTTTTTACCAACCTTTATTTTGGCACCTTCCGCCAATTTCTCACGAACCATATTACTTATCATGTCGGTAAATTCCTTATTTTCCGACATATATTTTTTTACAGTGTCACGTCCCTGACCGAGTTTTTCGCTTTCATAGCTGAACCATGCACCGCTTTTCTTTATGATATCAAGGTTTACTGCCATGTCAAGAATATTTCCTTCTTTTGAAATACCTGTTCCGTACATGATATCAAATTCTGCTTCCTTGAACGGAGGAGCAACCTTATTCTTCACAACCTTTACTTTTGTTTTGTTACCTATAATTTCACTGCCGTTTTTAATCGGTTCCGAACGTCTTACATCAATACGAACTGATGAGAAATACTTAAGAGCACGGCCGCCGGGAGTTGTTTCGGGGTTGCCGTAGACTACTCCGACCTTTTCACGGAGCTGATTAATGAAGATAACGGATGTACCGGTTTTAGCAGTGATACCTGTCAGTTTACGAAGTGCCTGAGACATAAGTCTTGCAAGAAGACCTACATGCGCATCACCCATTTCGCCTTCAATTTCTGCTTTCGGAACAAGTGCCGCAACTGAGTCGATAACGATTATGTCAATTGCTCCGCTTCGAACAAGTGCTTCCGCAATTTCAAGAGCCTGTTCGCCTGTATCAGGCTGAGCCACTATAAGACTGTCGATATCAACGCCAAGATTTTTTGCGTATACAGGGTCAAGAGCGTGTTCTGCATCTATAAATGCCGCATCTCCACCCATTTTCTGACATTCGGCAACAACATGAAGTGCAACCGTTGTTTTACCTGAAGATTCAGGTCCGTATATTTCAATTACTCTGCCCTTCGGAATACCTCCGACACCGAGTGCAACATCAAGCATAAGCGAGCCTGTCGGTATTGCATCAACCTTGATATCAGGTGTTTCACCGAGTTTCATGATACTTCCCGTACCGTAAGCTTTTCTTATTCCTGCAATAGCATCATCAATCGCTTTAAGCTTTTCAGGGTCTTTTTTTACCGGAGCCGCTGCTTCTGTTTCAGCGGCAGATATATTCATTTCTTCGTTATCCATATTTTATGTATCCTTTCGAATATTATATAATTATATTGTACCATAATACGACATAAAAATCAAGGTTTTTTTACAATATTTTTTAATATTATAAATTTAAACCGGGTACCGTTTCCGGCACCCGGTGGTAAATATATTGATGATTATCTGATACCGTATTTTTCTATTACATAGTCCATATCCTTATCGCCTCTGCCTGAGAGATTGATAAGAACTGAGCCCTGGTCCATTCTTTCTGCAAGCTTCATACCGTATGCAACTGCGTGAGAGCTTTCAATCGCCGGGATTATACCTTCAAGACGTGAAAGCTTATAGAATGCATCAATTGTTTCTTCGTCGTCTATTACGTCATACTTAACTCTGCCGATTTCCTGTAGGAAAGCGTGTTCAGGGCCTGATGAAGGATAGTCAAGTCCGCTTGCAACCGAATAAACAGGTGCGGGTTCGCCGTTTTCATCTTTCAGCATAATGCTGTTAAATCCATGCATTATACCTTCTGTTCCGTATTTAAGGCTTGCCGCATGGTCACCGAGTTTTGGACCTCTTCCAAGTGGCTCAATACCGTAAATATCAACCGGGTCATTTAAGAATCCGGCAAAAAGACCTGCTGCATTTGAGCCTCCGCCTACGCAGGCTACTATTGCATCGGGAAGATGTCCCGTCATATCGATAAACTGGTCTCTTGCTTCTATTCCGACTACGCTCTGGAAATCACGAACCATCATCGGGAACGGATGAGGGCCGAGGACTGAGCCTATGCAGTAAATTGAATCCTTATATTCTTTGCTGTATGCGTCAAATGCCGCATCTACTGCTTCTTTAAGTGTCTGGAGACCGTGGGTAACCTCAACTACGTTTGCACCGAGAATTTTCATTCTTGCTACGTTCGGTGCTTGTTTTTTGATATCAACAGTTCCCATGTATATATCACATTCGAGACCGAAATACGCAGCTGCTGTGGCAAGTGCAACGCCATGCTGTCCAGCACCCGTCTCTGCGATAACCTTTTTCTTGCCCATATATTTTGCGAGAAGTGCTTCACCCATGCAGTGATTAAGCTTATGAGCGCCTGAGTGGTTTAAGTCTTCACGCTTTGCATAAAGCTGAACCTTTCCGCCGAGAGCATCCGAAAGTCTTTCAAGATGAGTTACAGGAGTAGGTCTTCCCTGAAATTCCTTTCTGATTCTGCGAAGCTCAGCAATAAATTTTCTTGACTGACAAATTGAGTAATATGCTTCTGTAATTTCTGCCATTGCGGCTTTCAGCTTATCGTCAATATAAACGCCGCCGTATTTTCCGAAAAATCCGTCTTTGTCGGGATAATTTTTAAAATAGGTATTAAAATCAATTCCGTTAATGTTCATGTTAATCTCTTCCTTTCTAAACTAAAAAAACTTTTCAGACATGAAAAACCAGCTAAAAAGTACACAAAAAAATGTTCAATTTTGCTAATCTCATCTCATCTAAACTCATCTGAGACTATTATACTATATTATTTTTTATTTGTCAATATTTTTTACAAATTATTTTTGTTGTTTAATGAGATTATTTCTCTCATTTCTTCTTCTGCTTCTTTTACTTCGTGCAGGAATTCAGAAGCTGAAATTCTGTATGCACCGTGACCGAAAATAATTATTTGTTCAAGTCGGTCGGATGTGGCAACTCTTACACGGTAGTTTTTGCAAAGCTCGTGTGTTGCTTTTTCGATATACGAATCTGCGGTTTCAGCTTCTTCTGTGTATACTACCGTTATTCCGTGATGCTTTTCTATGCTTCTCCTTCCGCCTTTTACCTTATATGCGTCAAAAACAAGAATTACGTTGTTTTGCTTAAGAGCCTGATAGTTACATATCCTGTTTATCAGGAGCTCTCGTGCATCATCGGGATTATCTTCTGCCATAGCACTCAACTCTTCCCATGCATATATGATATTGTATCCGTCTATCAGAAGGTATGACGGACCTGTGGGCAGAGGTTTTGATTTTGTTTTTACTGAAGGCGCTTTCCGGGTTTTCATCGGACGGGGGGATTTTGTTTTTACCTTACCGTATGTCTGCTCAAATATTCTCAGAAGCTCCTCTTCGTCTGCGATAAGCTTTCTTGCTTCACGGGTTTTTATCGGTGCCGGAGCACCGTCTTCTACTGTTTTCTGAAGAGGTATATGCATATAGTCGTGAACCTGATTCCACTTTACGACAAATCCGCTTCCGTGAGAACAAAATACTGAATCCGGTGTGTTTTCAACGTCCGATTCCGGATTGTAATTTATTTCTTCTATTATTTTCTGACTGTCAGGGCATGGCTCATAACCGCAGAAGCTGCAGCTTAATCTGCCTTTTCCTTTTGAATATGATATTATTTCTTTCTGATAGCTTCGGATTTGTGATACAGGAGCTTTGCCTGTTATTACAGAGTATTCGTCTTTTGTGTCGGGGGCATCAAATACTGCTCCCATCTGCTGAAGGTCTGTCATTGCACGTCCGGTGGCTTCCATAGGTATTTCAAGCGAAAAACTGTACCATGGTTCGAGAAGAATGTTTTCAGCCTTCATAAGACCGTGTCTTACGGCTCTGTATGTTGCCTGTCTGAAATCTCCGCCTTCAGTATGCTTCTGATGCGCCCTTCCGTTTATGAGTGTTATTTTTATATCGGTTATAGGTGAGCCGGTAAGGACACCGGAATGTTCTTTCTCGGCAAGATGGGTGAGAATAAGTCTCTGCCAGTTTCTGTCCAGTATATCTTCGCTGCATTTTGTATCAAACACTACACCGCTTCCCGGCTTTCCGGGTTCGAGTATAAGATGTACCTCTGCGTAATGTCTGAGCGGTTCATAATGCCCTACTCCTTCGACTCTGCCTGATATTGTTTCTTTATATATAATGCTTCCGTCCTCAAATTCAACATTCATGCTAAATCTGTCTTCGAGAATGCGTTTCAGAACTTCAAGCTGTATTTCGCCCATAACCTGAACATCTATTTTCTGAAGATATTCGTTGAGAGTTACGTGCATCTGGGTTTCTTCCTCTTCAAGCTTTCTGAATATCGGAAGTGCTGTGCGAAGCTCCCATTCCGGAGGGAGTTTTACCGAATAAGTAAATACGGGCTCCGATTGAAGCTCTCCGAGATTTTTCTCGGTGCCGAGACCTTGTCCGGGAAATGTTTTTGTAAGTCCTGTGACTGCGCATACATTGCCGGCAAAGACTTCCTGCGAGGAAATAAATCCTGCTCCGGAATATATTCTGACCTCGTTGATTTTTTCATTAATTTCGGGAAGCATGGTTTTTACTTTGAGACTTCCGCCTGTAATACGCATGTGTGTAAGACGTTGTCCTTTTTCGTCTTCTGAGATTTTAAAGACTCTTGCACCAAAATCAGCACCTGTATTTCTTTCTGCGGTAAATCTGTCAAGTGCCTCAAGGAACTCTTTAACACCTTCATTTCTCAGTGCCGATCCGAAAAAGCACGGAAACAGTTTTCTGCTGATAACGGAAGAAATAACTGATTCGTCTGAAATGTCTCCGGTATTGTCATATTCTTCAAAGAGACTGTCGTCGCACATTGCTGCTTCTTCTGCATAGCTTGCGTCGGTGAAATCCACACAGCCGTCACCAAAACGTGTATGAAGCTCCTTTAAAATCTCAGCCTTATCCGAGCTCGGTAAATCCATTTTGTTTACGAAAACAAATGTCGGGACGTTATAGTAATCGAGAAGCTTCCACAGTGTTTCCGTATGACTCTGAACCTGTCCGCCGATTACAAGTACAGCAAAATCAAGGACACGAAGTGTCCTCTCCGCTTCTGCGGAGAAGTCTACGTGTCCCGGAGTATCAAGAAGAGTTATTTCGCTGTCGGGCAGATTAAGCATTGCCTGTTTTGAGAAAATAGTTATTCCTCTGTCACGCTCAATCTCATTTGTATCGAGAAATGCGTCACCGTGGTCAACCCTTCCCAGTCTGCCTATAGCTCCGGCATTATAAAGGAGTCCTTCGGACAAGGTTGTTTTACCGGAGTCAACATGAGCTAAAATTCCGATAACAGTTCTTTTCATGTATAACCACCATTACTTATTATTTTTTGCGGCTTCAAGCTTATGATGACGACGCATCTTAACCTCTTCAGGTATTGGCTTGATATCTCCTGCAGCCTGGAGCGCCTGACGTGTAAGAAGCGGACCTACAAGTTCGTATATAAGTACTGCGAAAAGTGTAATGTTACGTATGAGTACACCGGCTTCACCGAATTCAGTTGCGGCAATTGTACACATACCGAGTGCTACACCTGCCTGAGGCAGAAGGGTAATACCGAGGTACTTGCATATTTCAGGTGAACAAGCTGTTGCTTTTGCACTTAAATATGTCCCGAAGTATTTACCGAGTGAACGGAATATAATATATACGATACCTATTACAACAATTGCCCAGTGTGCGAATACGCTCAGTTCAAGCTCTGCACCGCTTATTACAAAGAACAGCGCAAACAGCGGAGATGTCCATTTATCCGATTTTTCCATAAGGTCATGTGAAAGCGGACAGATGTTGCAAAATACCGTTCCGAGCATCATACACACAAGAAGTGATGAGAATCCCACATGAACAGGGCCTATGTTGAATTTAATCATAGACAGTGATACAGTAAGGAATACAAATGTAATTGTCATGTTAAGTCTGTTTGTGTTTGAGTTGAACATCTTTTCAAGCTGTGTAAGTATCCATCCCATTATTGCACCGAGAGTGAGAGAGCATATTATTTCAATCAATGGGTTCACGAGTATTGATATCATATCAACCTGACCTGAGCCGAGACTCTTTGCAATACCGAACGATACAGCAAATACGATAAGACCGACAGCATCGTCAAGTGCAACAATCGGAAGAAGAAGGTCAGTGAGCGGACCTTTTGCCTTGTACTGACGTACAACCATGAGAGTTGCCGCCGGAGCTGTTGCTGTTGCAATTGCACCAAGTGTTATTGCCTGGGAAACTGACAGAACATTTGGCATCATCTTATGTATGATAAAGAGTGCTATGTCAACAAATACCGTTGCGACAAGTGCCTGAAATACACCTATTACAAATGCCTGTTTACCAATTTTTTTTATATCCTCCATGCGGAACTCATTACCTATTGAAAAAGCAATAAATCCGAGTGCGACCTGAGATACGAGTGACAGAGCGTGAACTGCGTCCATGTTTTCGAATCCAAGACCGCTTATTCCGAGCTGTCCTATGCAATAAGGACCTATAAGGACACCGGCTATAAGATACGCTGTTACTGACGGCAGCTTAAGAGGCTTAAAAAACCTCGTCATAATTAGTCCTGATAAAAGAGCTATTGATACTGATAATAATGTACTCATTTTAATTCATCTTCTTTCTTAATATTATGCCTCAAAAACCTTAACAGAGTATTCGGGCATATCAATTATATGAATTCCGTTTGCGGAATCCTTTATTTCTTCATCGAACACGCTTTCCATGTGAGTTATACCGAGCCTTGCGGCATCAAGGCGTATCTGCTCAGATTTTGGTGAAAAGCTTGCGATGATAACATATTTTTGGTTATCGGTATACCTTGCAAATGCATAGATATTTCCGATAGTATAAAGTGGTGTAAATTCACCGTCTGTAAATACCTCTGAGGAGTTACGGAGCTCTATCCATTTTTTAAACTGCTGAGAATAGTCGTTTTCCGCTTTGTTCCAGTCAAAGGTTTTTCTGCAGAATGGATCTGCGCAGCCCTGCATACCTATTTCGTCACCGTAGTACACACAAGGTACGCCCGGCAGAGTCATTTGCATGGCAACAACTGCGAGAGTCCGTTTTTCGGCAAGTCTGAGTATTTCACCGTCAAGGTACATATCCGCCTGTTTTTCTCTTGTTTCGGGAACAGCACCACCGCCCATAAGAGTAAGTATTCTTTCAACATCGTGTCCCGATATCATGTTAAGGCATGAATACAGGGACTGCTTCGGATAGTTTTCAATAAGACTCATTATACGCCTGTTAAGGGTATCGGTGCTGATACGCATAAGTGCCGCATCAATAAGAGCATTACGAAGCGGGTAGTTCATAACCGAGTCAAGCTCTTTCCCCTGAAAATATTCACGTCTTTCGCTGTAGCTTACTTTGTTTGAAGCATCTTCCCACACTTCACCGATAATAACGTTGTCAGCAGATACTTCTTTTACATTTTCACGAAGCATTTTTACGAAAAATCCCGGAAGCTCATCAACAACATCAAGTCTCCATCCCGATGCACCGAGACGAAGCCATTTTTTTATAATTGCATCTTTGCCTGACAGGATATATTTCTGAAAGGTTTCACTTTTTTCGTTAGTATGCGGCAGAGTCTTCATGCCCCACCAGCAGTCGTATTCGTCACGTGTTTTGCCAAAGCAGAACCAGTCTCTGTAAGGGGAGTCTTTGCTCTGATATGCACCTAAGCTGTCATATTCTCCGTTTTTATTAAAATACTTTGAGTTGCTTCCTGTGTGATTGAATACACCGTCAAGAATTATTTTTATTCCAAGCTTTCCGGCTTCGTGGCAGAGTTTTTTAAAATCCTCTTCCGTTCCGAGTGTGGAATCAATTTCTTCGTAATTTCCCGTATCATATCTGTGATTTGAGTATGCTTTGAAAATAGGGTTCAGATATATAACGGATATTCCGAGTTCCTTTATATAAGGGAGTTTTTTTATAATTCCTTTAAGATTACCGCCGAAAAAGTCGTTTGACAGATACTCACCGCCAAACTGCTCCGGTGTATGATAGGGAGTATCATTCCAGTTTCTTTTTATAATGTCTGTACGGTCTCCGCAAAAGCTTCCGTCGTCGTTTCCGTTATAGAATCTGTCGGGGAAAATCTGATATGCAACAGATTTCCTGAACCATTCGGGAGTAATGTAGGATTTGTCATAGACTGTAATCTGAAATTTCTGTACAGGCTCTGATTCATATATACTTCCGATTCCGCCAAGGCAGTCTTTGTTGTTTCCGTACCAAATGCATCCGCCGTCATGGTCAATGCAGAAGCAGTACCACATAAGACTTCCTTTGTCAGGCATTATTATTTTGCAGCTGTAAATGCTTTTTTCACACAGTGTAAAGGTGTACGACATATCAATATAGTCGTTTACGTCTCCATCTTTGCAGATAACACATTTTACACCGTGTGGTATTCCGATGCCGGATACGGCTATGCGGAGTTCGATTTCCGTTTCTGACGGAACAGCTCCGAACGGTGTTCTGTAAAATAATTCCTGAGAATTATGTTCTATAAACAAACTGAATCAATCCTTATTTTAATCATATTTCAGGGACGGCTGTGAGCCGTCCCTGATGTAATTTATTTCATAGGTGTAAGTTTCCAGATTTTTTCATTATATTCTTTGATTGTTCTGTCACTTGCAAAGAAGCCTGACATGGCTGTATTCATGATTGCCTTTTCGAGCCATTTGTCTCTGTCCTTATACAGCTCTGAAAGATCTCTCTGCGTTTCCATATATTCAGCAAAGTCACGGAGAACCATGTAGTTATCTGCGTAGCCGTAATCTCCGAATACAAGTGTCTGATAAAGGTCTCTGAAAAGCTGAGTGGATTCGTTGGCATATGTGCCGTCGATCAGCTGGTCAAGAACTTTTCTCAGCTCAGTGTTCTGAGAGTAAATATTCTGAACCTCTGTATTGTCGTTGTATCTTACCTTAGCCGCAACCTCGTCAGCTTTAAGACCGAATATATAAATGTTATCTTCTCCGACCTGTTCGAGCATTTCGACATTAGCTCCGTCAAGAGTACCTATGGTAATAGCACCGTTAAGCATGAACTTCATGTTACCGGTTCCCGATGCTTCCTTCCCTGCAGTTGAAATCTGTTCGGAAATATCAGCCGCAACGATAAGCTTTTCAGCAATTGAAACACTGTAGTTTTCAAGGAATACTACCTTGATTTTACCCTGAATACGAGAATCATTGTTTACTTTTTCAGCAACTGCGTTTATAAGCTTGATGATAAGCTTAGCTCTCTTGTATCCGGGAGCCGCTTTTGCACCGAAGATATAAGTTTTCGGATAATAATCGAGATTCGGATTCTCAACAAGTCTGTTGTATTCTGCCATAATATGAAGAATATTCATGAGCTGACGTTTGTATTCGTGAAGTCTTTTGCTCTGAACATCAAAAATTGAATCGGGGTTAACGTCGATGTTATTGTTTTCTTTGATATATTCTGCAAGAACAGCCTTGTTTGCACGTTTGATTGCACCGAATTCTTCTGCGAATTTTTTGTCTGTTGCAAATTCTGCAAGCTTTTTAAGCTCATCGGCATTTTTGGTCCAGCCCTTACCGATTGTCTTTGTGATAAGCTCAGAAAGCGCAGGGTTACAGTTCATTATCCATCTTCTGAATGTGATACCGTTTGTTATTGCATGGAATTTGCCTGTGTTAAGTCTGTAGTAATCTGCAAAAATATCGTTTACAAGTATATCTGTATGAAGCTTTGATACACCGTTTACGGCAAAGCAGGTTGCGAGGCAGACATTTGCCATGAATACCTGATTGTCTGCAAGGATTGCCATATACTTATGCTTGCCCGGATCGTTGGGGTAAACAACATTCAGGTATTCCATGAGACGTCTGTTCATTTCGTCAACAATCATATATATTCTCGGAAGAACTGTCTTGAACATATCAACAGGCCACTTTTCGAGAGCTTCGCTGAGAACTGTATGGTTTGTATATGCGAATACGTGTGTTACGATTTCCCATGCTTCATCCCAGCCGAGACCTTCGTTATCCATAAGAATACGCATAAGCTCAGGGATAGCGAGTGTAGGATGTGTATCGTTTATATGGATAACGATTTTCTCAGGCATTTTTGAGAAGTCGCTTCCGTTTCTGTCCTTAAACTCACGTACTATCCACTGAAGTGTTGCAGATACGAGGAAATACTGCTGTTTAAGTCTGAGTTCCTTACCTTCGTTATGGTTATCTTCAGGATAAAGTACCTTTGAAATAACCTCTGCAAGCTGTTTTTCTTCGATTGCACGTACATAGTTTCCGCTGTTGAATGCCATCATGTCAAAGCTTTCGGGAGATTTTGCACTCCAGAGACGGAGCTTGTTGACAATTTTTGAATCGTATCCGCAAAGGGGTACGTCGTAAGGCATTGCAAGGATTGTATGACTGTTTTCATATCTGAATGAGAACTTTCCGTCATACCAGTCTGTGTAAACCTGACCACCGAATTTAACTTCAACAGTTTCTTCGGGACGAGGGATTTCCCACACGTTACCGTCTTCAAGCCATGGGTCGGGAAGCTCCGTCTGATAACCGTCAACAATTTTCTGCTTGAACAAACCGTACTCATAACGGATTGTACATCCGTAAGCCGGAAGGTCAAGTGTTGTGAGCGAATCTATGAAGCAGGCTGCAAGTCTGCCGAGACCTCCGTTTCCAAGACCGGCATCGTTTTCAAGCTCTGCAACATCATTGATTGAATATCCGAGGTCGTTTAACACGTTCTTATATTCGTCTGTAAGCATAAGATTGAGTATATTAGTGGAAAGGAGTCTTCCCATCAAAAACTCAAATGACAGATAATAAAGTTTTTTGTTACCGTCACGCTTAATTGCCTTGTGGGACTTTGACCACTTTTCCATGATTTTGTCACGGGCTGTGAGTGCACATGCTGTATAAATCATTTTAGGTGTTGCTTCTTCAAGAGTTTTGCCGAAATGTCTTTCCACCTTTCCCACTATTTCCTTTTTTAAAGCTGTTTCTTCTGAATTAAGCTTTTTTTTCTTTGTTTCTGCCAATATAAATTCATTCCCTTCAAAGTTATATAATATATATCAAATAAACCGCTAAGCGGATTATATACCTGTTATTTCGCGGTATAATGAAATATATTTTTCCGCAGATGTATTCCATGAATAGTCGCATTTCATACCGCCTCTTGCTATGGAGTTCCATTCTTTTCTGCGGTTATAGTAGATATCCATAGCATAATAAATTACGTGAAGCATATCGTCCGCATTGTAATTTGTAAATGAGAAGCCGTTGCCTTCTCCGGTGTATTCATTATAAGGAATAACAGTGTCTTTGAGACCGCCTGTTTCTCTTACAATCGGTACTGTGCCGTACTTAAGACTGATAAGCTGTGAAAGACCGCAGGGTTCAAATCTTGACGGCATGAGGAATGCATCACAAGCTGCATATATTTTATGTGACATTTCGTTTGAGAAATAGATGCATGATGCAACATTCTGCGGACACTGCCAAGCGTAATGACGGAAAAGGTTTTCATATTTTTCATCACCCGTTCCGAGAATTACAAGCTGGATTCCGCCCTCTGTCAGTCTGTCCATAACGTATGCCACAAGGTCAAGACCTTTCTGGTCGGTAAGTCTTGAAACAATACCAATCATCATCTTGTCAGGATTTACTTCAAGACCGAGTTCCTTCTGAAGTGCAGTCTTGTTCTTCTGCTTACCGCTTACAATATTATGTGCAGTGTAGTTATTATATATGAATTTATCCGTACCGCTGTTCCAGTCCTCGTATGAGATACCGTTTACAATTCCCCACAGGTCGCCTCGTCTTGCACTTAAAAGACTGTCAAGACCTTCGCCGTATTCAGAAGTACAGATTTCGTTTGCGTATGTTTCACTTACGGTTGTTATTTTGTCTGCATATACCATACCGCCTTTTAAGAGGTTTGCATCTGTATAGTATTCGAGCTTATCATCTGTAAAGTAATAATCGTCAATACCGAGTATGTCTTTTATTTCCTTCATGCCCCATCTGCCCTGGAACTTAAGGTTATGGATTGTCATAACGGTTTTTATTCCGCGGTAGAACTCATTGTTACGGCAAGTGTCAAGAATAACAGGTACAGCCCCTGTCTGCCAGTCGTTGCAGTGAATAACATCAGGTCTGAAATCTATAGTAGGAAGTATTGAAACAATTGCTTTCGAGAAAAATACGAATTTTTCTGCATCAAGATGTATAAAATCGTAAGGCTTATCACCGCTGAAATAAAATTCATTATCTATAAAGTAGTAAGTTACATCATTGTGAACGAGTCTGAAAATACCACAGTATTGTTTACGCCATGCAATGTCAATGTAGATATTTGTGATATATTCCATTTTGTCTCTGTATTCCTGTGAAATACATTTGTACAGCGGGAGAATAACCCTCGCATCAACATTCTTTTCGCAAAGTGTCTTGGGGAGTGAACCGGCAACATCGCCAAGTCCGCCTGTTTTTATAAACGGAGCCGCTTCGGAAGATGCAAATAAAACTTTCATAGTAATTTCCATGCCTTTCTGTCCACAAATAGTAATGAGAAAAAGTATATACAACCTTGTTTGTGGACTGACAAGGCGTATAATGGAAATTATGTATATGTGCGTTTTCGTCTGACAGGCCGAAAAAATCGCACGGATAATAAATCCATTGTGGAGTTAGGAAAAAATGCTTCAGAATGGACAAACTGAGCTGTGCATACCTGTTTCAGGTATGTACAGGTTACCCGAAGTCGTACGATGGTACGTCGAGAGGCGAAGTTTGTTCATAGCAAAAAGGATAAAATCTCGGAAAATCAGATTTTTTATATATTCTGCATTGTTATTACCTTTTTGTGGTCTGGACTTTTTTTATATCTCCATCCTTCTTATAATCTATTTTTGCCTATTCTATTATAATGATACCAAAAAAACAACAGTCTGTCAAATCCTTATTAAAAAAATCAACGTTTTAACAGAATAGTAAAACTGTCAGTTATAATATTTATGTATTTTTACAAGGATAAAAGCTAAAAAAATACAAAATAGGGTATCGCACTGTGATGCATACAGGCGGATACCCTATTTTCATATACTGTACAGATACTGTGACAGTATTACTATTACAGGAAGAGTTACTATAGACAACAATGTGGAAACTGCAAATATTTCTGCGCAGTATACTGCATTTTTCTTGTATTCAATAGCAAGCATTGTGCCGAGCGATGCTGACGGACACGCAGTTGCAATGAGCACTGTTGAATATACCATAGATGACGGAACCGGCAGAAATCTGAATACAATCATTATAATAACCGGAAGAGCTAAAAGCTTCAAAAAGCAGTTCCATAATATTGACTTATTTTTAATAATTTTTGTTATGTTTGATTCTGCAATCGTTGCACCTGCAATGAACATGGCAACAGGAGTGTTAAGGTCTGCTACAAAGTTCAGTGTATCTGCCGGGATTTTCGGCAGTCTTATTTCTGTCAGGTAACATATAAGACCGAGAATTGCGGCAATGATTGTAGGATTTTTTATTGCCTTTAAAAATCCGGAAAAGTCTTTTTCCTCTCTCATCATCATCACACCGTGAGACCAGCCGAAGATGCTGAAGACAGCAAGATATGTTGTGACATAAAGCACGCCTTCGGCTCCGAAAACACCCTGAACAAGCGGTATCCCCATAAATCCGCAGTTGGTATATATTATACTGAAGCGTTCAATGGCTCGGTTTTGATTTTTTGGAGATATAACAAATCTTGTAATTATTATTGTCAGCCAGATAGATAATGCGGAAAGTCCGAATGACCATGCAATGTTTGATAAAAGCTCCGGCTGATAATCTACCTGATATGACATGAAGACGAGTGCGGGGCAGACAAGCCTCAGCATTATTTTTGAAAGCTGTGCTTTTCCGTCATTGTTTAATATACCGGTTCTGTACATGAAATATCCCACAAGGATAAGCAGAAACATTATCGTTGTTCCTGTCAGGACATTAATTGCATATTCCATTATTTATTCCTCACTTGTTTTTGGCACGGGCTTTTCCGCGAAGCTCAGTGTTTAGTATTCTTTTTCTCATTCTCAGGTTTTCGGGTGTGATTTCAAGAAGCTCATCATCTGCTATGAATTCAAGACACTGCTCAAGGCTCAGCTGTCTCGGCGGAACAAGCTTAAGAGCATCGTCAGAGCCTGAAGCTCTTGTATTTGTTGCGTGTTTTTTCTTGCACACATTAACGGTTATATCGTCAACTCTTGCGTTTTCTCCAACTATCATGCCTTCGTACACATTAACGCCTGCTCCGATGAAGAGTGTTCCTCTCTCCTGGGCATTGTAAAGTCCGTATGTGATTGTTGTTCCGTTTTCCCATGCAACAAGAGCACCTCTGGTTCTGCTTGTAAACTCGCCTTTGAAAGGTTCGTAGGTTTCAAGAATGCTGTTTACGATTCCTGTTCCTTTTGTGGCTGTAAGAAGCTCGTTTCTGTAACCGATAAGCCCTCTTGACGGGATAAGAAATTCAAGTCTTGTGTAATTCTGAGCAGTAGGCTCCATATTTGTCATCTGTCCCATTCTTGCAACGGCACCATCCATTACGACACCTGTGTATTCATCGGGTACGTCAACAGTCATTCTTTCGATAGGTTCGCATTTGACACCGTCAATCATTTTATAAATAACAACCGGGTTTGAAACCTGGAATTCATATCCCTCACGGCGCATATTTTCTATAAGAACCGAGAGATGAAGCTCGCCTCTGCCCGATACGGTAAATGACTCTGTTGTATCTGTTTCTGCAACTCTCAGAGCAACATTTGAGTCAAGCTCACGGAAAAGTCTTTCGCGCAAATGTCTTGAAGTTACAAACTTACCTTCTTTTCCTGCAAACGGACTGTCGTTTACGCTGAATGTCATTGAAAGAACGGGTTCATCTATTTTTACAAAAGGTAATGGGTCGATATTATCAGGACTGCAAAGTGTTTCACCGATGTTTACATCGGCGATACCTGAAATTGCTGCCATGTCTCCTGCTGACAGAACGTCTCTGACACCTTTTCCGAGACCTTCAAATGTATAAAGCTTTGTAACCTTTCCGTAATCGGTTTTTCCGTTTTCACGGCAGATTGCAACTCTGTCACCTGTTTTAACGCTTCCGCGCTGTATTTTGCCCACGGCTATTCTGCCTGTGTATTCGTCATAATCTATATTTGAAACAAGCATCTGGAACGGCCCGTCATCGACACAGTCAGGACACGGAATAGAGTTTACTATAAGCTCAAAAAGCTCGGTAAGGTCAGAATTCGGCTGTTCAGGATTATATTCCGCTGTTGCCCATCCGTCTCTTCCTGACGCGTAAATTACCGGTGTGTCAAGCTGTTCTTCTGTTGCACCTAAGTCTATGAAGAGTTCAAGAACTTCATCAACAACCTCGTAAGGACGTGCATTCGGTCTGTCAACCTTGTTCACCACAATAATCGGCTGAAGATTGAGCGCAAGAGCCTTTGAAAGAACGAATCTTGTCTGAGGCATACATCCTTCAAATGCATCAACGAGTAAAAGAACACCGTCAACCATTTCAAGACTTCTTTCAACTTCTCCTCCGAAATCAGCATGTCCCGGAGTGTCAACTATATTTATTTTTACTCCGTTATACATGAGCGAGGTGTTTTTCGCAAGAATTGTAATACCTCTTTCACGCTCTAAGTCATTTGAGTCCATGACTCTCTCTTCCACCTGCTCATTTGCGCGGAATGTACCGCTTTGTGCAAGCATTGCGTCAACCAGAGTAGTTTTTCCGTGGTCAACGTGAGCTATAATTGCAATATTTCTTATATTTTCTCTTTCAATCATCGAATTACTCCCAACAAATATGTAATCCGTGCGAAATCTCGCACAACTTTATATATTATATAATTTTTTGATGAATTTTACAAGGGGAATTTTTCAAAATATGTAGATTTGTATGTTTTTATAAAACAATTTTTTTTCAGGATATGCATATTTTATAATTTTATGCGGAATTGATTATTCATGTGATACTATAGAAGCAAACTGGCAGGAAATGAAAAATGTTTATCCGGATTTCAGATCTGTTATTCTCAATGTGTATTCCGCAAACCGTGAATTGATTGCATCAACGGAAGTTTTTTTCTAAAATAAGCAAAAAAAGAAGTATGGTCATTTTAATCAAATGTGACTAAAAAAATTATTAAAAATAACGATTATTTTATTATTATATTGAATTAATAATGAACATATGTTATAATATTTCGGAACGTTGATTTTGTTGACAAGAAAAACACAAGATAAAACGATTCAATTGATTGAATTTGAAAGGAGAATATTATTATGGCTATTTGTTCGAATTGCGGAAGTAGTCTGCCAAATGGTTCAGCATTTTGTACGTCGTGCGGAGCAAGGGTTGCAAGCCCTGTAGGCGGAGGAGCTTATATGGGAGGAGGTCCGGCTTCCGGTTGGAACGGTGGCGTTCTTGAAACAGTATGTGCATCGATTGTGGCTTCACTTATGATTACTCTTACATGTGGAATCGCTACACCTTGGGCTGCATGCTATCTTTATAATTACATACTCAGTCATACGGTTGTTGACGGAAAGAAACTGCGTTTTGACGGAACAGGAGGAAGCCTTTTCGGTAACTGGATTGTATGGTTGCTTCTTACTGTGGTAACATGCGGAATTTACGGATTCTGGGTAACGCCGAAAATGTATAATTGGTTTGCAAGTAATACACATTTTGAATAAATATGTGAGAGGGTATTGTGTTGAGCAGTATCCTCTTTTGAGTGAATGCAGAATATGATATAGGAGAAAGCGTTGATATTATGGACTCGCAGCAAAATATACGATTGAAAAAATTATTGAAAAAAACAATGACCTTTCTTTTGGTTGGTGTTATATATTTTTGTTTTGTTAAATTTGCGAATATAGGAATTCCTTGTGTTTTCAGTCTGATAACAGGTAAATTGTGCGCAGGATGCGGAATTACAAGAATGATTATGTCCCTGGCGAGTCTGGATATTAAATCAGCGATGGAATATAATGCTTTTGCGTTATTTTTGCTGCTGCCCGCGGCGGCATGGGGGATTTACCGTGGTGTGATTTACGTAAAAAGGGGAAAAACATCTTATGGGAAAATAGAAAGTATTTGTCTGATTATTGTTTTTATATCAGCGCTGGTATTTTCAGTTCTGAGAAATTATACGTGTGAAATTTCCCGGGATGTTGCTTCTGTGATTATAGGAAGCAGAGCATATTTCCTGTAAGAGCTGAGGAGGCACGGGAACTGTTGATATAAAATATTGATAAAAATTCAGGCTTGTATTAATCCGGAGTTTAATTTGTGGAGGTAAATATGGGAGTTTGCAATAAATGCGGCACGCAAATTGTAGAAGGTACAGATTATTGTGTGGTATGCGGAAATCATGAACATAGTGACGTATTTTCTGTTAAAGATGATATAAATGAAAAAGAAATTAAAAAGCTGAGTTTTAAAATATGGCTTTTACCTATATTGGTATCATTGCTTTTTTTTGGCATAATTTATATGAATGCCTTGTCTGATTCCCGAAATGAGAAAAAAGAGGGAGAACCCGAACCGACGGCTGAGACTGCTGCAGGTGAGCAATATGATGAGTGGCAGGGCGTACCACAGGAAGAACGTAGGGAAACTTGTTTTTATTCAGACACCGTGAATTGGGATTCAGATGTGGAGGGCGTAAAAGCTCAGGCAAAAGGGATATTACTTTCCGAGAACGAAAAGGGGATAGTATATAAGTATGACGGAATCGATGGTCTGTATCAGGGTGATATTGATGTGTTTTACATCATGAGCGAAAATGTGTTGTCAGGTGTTGTTACATATCTTCCTTACAGTCCGGAATTGTTCAACAGTACGGTTGAATATTACGATGCAGAAAAAAGTAATGAGGAATCTGACAGATATATGGCTGTTGCCGGTAATAATAATGTAAATATTTCAGTAGAGAACGAAAAGATTACCATTGTGTTTTTTTTAAAATAAATAAAGGGAGAAAAATATGTTTTTTTTAAGATTTTCAATTGACGGTATTACAGAAGATGAAATTTATACCGAACAAGGTTATTGTCCGAACTGCAGAGCGAACAGATTATTCAACTTGAAAAACCATGGTATAAAAATAAGAATTTTCGGAATTCCGGTAGTATCTGTTGCCGGATATCACAGCTTGGTATGTAATCATTGTGGTGCGGCAAAAGCTGTGAAAAGAAAAGAATACAGAAAAATGTTTTCAAAACAGTTGCTTCGTATAAAAAAAGGAATGTGTTCTCCTGAATACGTTTTATCAGCATGCCATCCTAAAAAGCTTAAAATTTTCAGCCGTATTATTAAGGTAATTGCTATGGGATGGGTTGCTCAGCCTTTTATATATACTTTTTGCGATTTTTTGGTTAATCAGTTTAATCCGGATTTGACCGGATTGTTTTGCATGGCTGTTATAGGTGTATTTATATTAGGCTTGTTAATACCTTTTGCCATGGCGGTAAACGGACTTCATATAGCCCTTAGAAAGCGTTCTTTATATAGGAGAGCAAAGAAAATGTGTAAAAACAAATAAAAAACATCGCCTTCAGGAATGTTGAAGGCGATGTTTTTTATTTGTTTTCATTTACATAAGCGATAAGCTCATCTGTTTTGTTACATTCTTCCCATTTAACACCGAGCTCTGTACGTCCCATGTGTCCGTATGATGCGAGCTGTCTATAGATTGGTTTTCTCAAATCAAGCTCTTTGATTATTGAATACGGGCGGAGGTCGAATACATTTTCAACAGCATCTTCAATAAGCTCATCACTTACTGCGCCTGTTCCGAATGTGTCAACCATGATTGATACAGGGTTCGCAACACCGATTGCATATGCAAGCTGAACCTCACATCTTTTTGCAAGTCCTGCTGCAACGACATTCTTTGCAACCCATCTTGAGGCATATGCTGCAGAACGGTCAACCTTCGTGGGGTCCTTTCCTGAAAAAGCACCGCCACCGTGACGTGCATATCCGCCGTAAGTATCAACAATGATTTTTCTGCCTGTCAGACCGCTGTCGCCCTGGGGGCCTCCGACAACAAATCTGCCTGTCGGATTTATGAAATATTTTGTGTTCTCATCAACAAGTTCAGTGGGGAGAATAGGGTCTATAACGTGTTCTCTGATATCTTTTCTTATAGTTTCAAGAGAAACGGCATCTGAATGCTGTGTTGAAATTACGACAGTATCAATTCTTTTCGGAACATCATTTTCATATTCAACTGTTACCTGAGATTTTCCGTCCGGGCGGAGATAGTCAATAAGACCGTCTTTTCTTACCTGGGTAAGTCTTTTTGTAAGCTTATGTGCAAGTGAAATCGGAAGAGGCATAAGCTCCGGTGTTTCATCACAGGCATAGCCGAACATCATTCCCTGGTCACCTGCCCCTGTTGAATTGTCAACATCACTGCCGCCGTGCTCTCTGTTCTCGATACCTGAGTTTACACCCTGAGCAATATCGGGTGACTGCTCATCTATAGATGTTACTACGGCACAGGTATTTCCATCAAAACCGTATTTTGCTCTGTCATATCCAATTCCGAGAACAACATCTCTCGCAACCTTATTAAAATCAACATAGCATGATGTAGTGATTTCTCCCATGATTGAAACAAGACCGGTTGTGCAGGTTGTCTCGCAGGCAACACGTGCCATGGGGTCAAGTTTAATTATTTCATCAAGAATGGCATCTGAAATCTGGTCGCATATTTTGTCGGGATGCCCCTCTGTAACAGATTCAGAAGTAAAAAGCCTTCCTTTCATTATTATCATCCTTTCGTATTTTCTACTATTATTTTACATCAAATATTCCGAAATGTCAAACTAAAATTTTAATTCTATACATTATTTATATTATTTAGCATTTTACATTCCCGAAATAATCGCTATTGCACTGATTACTACAGGTACAATCAGGGCTACGGCGAGGCAGACACATATAATTTTTTTCTGCTTGTCATTGAATCTCATTTTTGTCACTCCGCTTCTTTTTTCTTAGTTCTTTAAAAAAAGACTGTATAAGCTCTTTGCTTTCGGCTTCAAGAATACCGCCGACACAATTTACATTATAATAGAAGAGACCGGGTTCGAATAAATTTGTTTTTGAACCGCAACATCCGTATTTATAATCGTATGCACCGAAATATACATTATCTATCCGTGACTGCACGATAGCACCTGCACACATCGGACACGGTTCCATGGTAACATATAAATCGCATCCGGGAAGTCTCCAGCCTCCGAGCTTTTTGCATGCTTTTTCTATTGCAAGTATTTCTGCGTGATACGTTGCGCATTTTTTTGTTTCCCGTTTGTTATGTGTGCGGGCAATGATTTCTCCGTTTCTGACAATGACTGCACCAATCGGAGTTTCGCCGATGCGATATGCCTTTTTTGCTTGCTTCAGAGCTTCTTTCATATAATATATATTTAATTCGTTCATAATAAAAATTCTATCATATTTTCGCCTTAAAATCAATCCATGACAGGATTGTTGAAAGTTTTGTATAACGTCTGAATAAATAATCTGAGGTTTTGTTGTGCATTTAAAACAATAATAAAAAAAAATAAAAAAAAGTGTTGACTTTTGCAAAACAGTGTGGTAGAATAATTTAGTCGTCAGCGAGAGACGGCACCGCAAAATGAGGTCAAAAACAAGTTCAAAAAAAAATTAATTTTTTTTCAAAAAGTACTTGACAAATGATTTCAAATGTGGTAATATAAATAAGCTGTCCTTAAGAGACAGAGTTGTACATTGAAAAATAAACAGTGCGAAACTTGTCGAAGAACTATTGAGTTTTTTATGACAGTTAATTCGGAGAATAACGAAGA
>JAZULT010000076.1:0-77401 GCA_045603225.1 Clostridia bacterium
CTCCATACCTGTTATTGAACCAATATTTATTATGAGTCCGCTTTTTTGTTCACGCATTTGTTTTAATACTGCATGAGCAAAATAAAATGGACCTTTTAGATTTACATCAATTCCCCAATCATACACATCAATTGGAACATCTGGAAACTCAGGATATTCCTCTCTGTTAATATTTCTCATTCTTACTGCAGTTCCGCCAGCAAAATTTGCCATAATGTCAATACTGCCAAAAGCTTCAACTGCTTTGTCTCTTGCAGTACACACCTGATTATAATCTCGCACATCACAAATTATTCCGAGTGCTTTACCCTTGCCCTTTGAATTAATTTCCTCTACCTTTTCAGCAAGTACAGCCTCATTGACATCACACATTACAACATTGCCGCCCAAAACTGCAAAGTTTTGCGCAAACAAAAGTCCCATTCCAGAAGCAGCACCTGTTGATATAGCTGTTTTATTAGTAAAATCCATTATTTTATCTCCTCAAAAAAACACTTTAATACCTTAAACATAATTTTACCAGTTAATATACCTTCGACATCCCACGTTATATAAGCTCTAAAAGAGATTTCGTTTAAATCTGGCAGAAAATTATATTTCTAATTTAATATACAATCCGTAGTGGTCTGAAGGGAACTTGCCATCGACCACATCATCAATTATTTTTTGACTTACAGAACGCACATCCTTATTAATAAAACAAAAATCAATATGTGAATCCATATTTTTTTCAGGATTATAACCGTGATATGTTGTTCTCAAATCATTCGCTGTTGCTGCATTTACATCTGTAAAAATTTTTGACATTATGGCATATGCAGGAGTATCGGGGTTCATATTAAAATCTCCAACTATCACTGTAGGATAAGAAGATATTTTTTTTGAATACTCATCAATAAGCTTTACGCTTTTAATCTGACCGTCATCCCCAAAGCCAAAATGGGTGTTCATAAGAGTGAACCTCTTTTTATTTTCCTTATCCTGCAGAATAACATATACACACATACGGTGGCAATTATATATCTCATCCCAGCCTCTTGATTCAATCTCCGGTGTATCAGAAAGCCAGAAATATCCCGTTTTGATACATTCAAACCTATCTTTGCGCCACAATATCGGTGTAGATTCTGTATCTGATTCGGCTCTGTATTTGTTAAAAATTTCAAATTTATCACCAAAATATTTTCTTATGTACTTTTCCCACGTGGGTGTGTATTCCTGAAACCCTATTACATCTGCATAATAATCAGACATAATCTTGTTCAGCCTCGGTGCACGCTCCTTAATAGAGTATCCATTTTCATCATCACAACAACGGATATTAAAACTTATTACCTTTAAATTCATATAAAACATCTCCAGTATTAAACTATTTTCTTTAAATATAAAATATAAAATTTATATCTTTTTCTTTCAAACCAATCAACCCTCCCTGAACGACACATATCGCAATAGCTTTCGTGCGGTCCCATACCATAGTATTTGAATTTACCCTTTTCGTATGGTGTCTTTATTTCAAACTCCAGTCTTGGAAGTCATATACATTTTTCTTTTACCTTACCATTAAGCTAAACTTTTATTTCTTCGACAGCATTCACAAAATAACTGACTTTATATGTGAAAAAACGGTGTTTTTGAAACTCCTGCCAAAGCCCCCGAAACTGTAACACTGCTTCCATCTAACCGGCAATTATAAACAAACTCAAACTGCCTGTCAAGGGTTTCACCTTCCCAAATATTATACAAACCCCATTTTTGCTTTATGTTTCTTTCATTATCAGTAGGAGCCCTCCATGCGGAGATTTTTATTGGTGCAGAAAGTTGTTCTTCTCCATTTCTTTTAATTCTCACAAAAGTACAGCTTTTTTGAAAAGGTATATTCAAGCCGTCTTACTAACCATTCCTCATTAATCGTGACTAGAATCCCAATGGTTATTTGTTTAAAATTGCAAAAATATTTTCGCTTAAATCCTCAACAGAAATATCTGCACCTGTTGCACCATGAACTGATAATGTCTTCATTCCTGCACGCTTGCCTGCCTCGATACCAGCATCGGCATCCTCAACTATCATACATTCCTCCGCAGGTATATTCAGCATTTCGGCAGCCTTCAAAAAAACTTCAGGATCAGGCTTGGATTTTGTTATATTGTTTCCATCAGATACCACGTCAAAATAGCTTTCCAGCCCGATTTGCTTTAATATTGTAGGGGTATTTTTACTTGAAGAACCTATTGCGATTTTTATCCCATTATTTCTTAATTCTTCAAGGGTTTCCTTCGCTCCATGTAAAATATCACTTGGTGTCAGCTTTGTAATAAACTCCTTGTAATAAACGTTTTTGCGTTCTGCAAGCTGTATTTTTTCATCATCAGAATAAGTCTTTTCTGCTCTTTCAAGAACAATTTCAAGACTTTCCATACGGCTTATTCCACGAAGGCGGTTATTTATTATCTTGTCAAAATATATCCCTTCCTCATCAGCCATTTTCTTCCACGCCTCATAGTGGCAGTCATCAGTTGACACAATTACACCATCAAGGTCAAATATTACTGCTTTTATCATACCTCTTCTACCTTTCCATTATTTTTATCTATCGTTACTTTATAAAGCTTATCCATAAATTTAAGTTTGAACTTCATACCATTCCAGTGCTTTGGCATATTAGGCTCACACACGAGCTTGCTATCCTTTATACTTATTCCGGCAAAACCATTTATAGCAACTATCCAGGCACCACCCTCAGATGCAGGATGTGTGCCACCAATATAGATAAGACCAGCCCATTCCTTTCCGCCGGGAGTTAAATCCGCTTTTGCGGATTTCATAAAAAACGGATATGCTTTATCTGTCTTTCCCGTCTGACAAGCAACCAAAGAATACATACACGCAGAAAGAGAGGAACCGTGTTCAGTTCTCGGCTCATAATATTCCCAATTCTTCAGCATCTGTTCTTTTGTATATTCATCCTTGAATATACTCATCATTGCGATAACATCAGCTTGCTTTATAACCTGAGTCCCGCTTGCAACTCCATATGCTCCGCCCCAATATTCCTTTTCATCAAGGAGTCTTGAACGGACTGTGTTCACATTTGTATCTTCAAGGGCAAAATATCCGTCAAACTGTTCTATAATGCCATTTTCATTCGGTTGATTGATTTTTATATTTTCATATGAATCTTTAAAGATGTTCTTTAAGTTTTCCAAATCATACTTTTCGGAAAGTATTCTATATGTATCACTGTCAAGTTCACCTATCATATCATAAGCAGTCTTGAATGTAAGCTGTGCCATCTTGTTTGTATAAACATTATTGTTGACTCTTTCATGGTACTCGTCAGGACCGACAACATCATATATTTCGTAATTATCACTGTCAGCTTTTTTAAGAAGCAACGAACGGTACATTTTAGCACATTCAATTATCACTTCCATTGCTCCGTCTTTTAAGATACTTGTATCACCTGTTGCTCTTATATATTTGACAATAGCATATACTACGGCACTTGACACATGATATTGCTTATCTCGGAAATGTGTTCGCATAGGTCGTTTTGTGAATACATCTACAACATTATAGTCAGAGCATCCCTCAAAGCCGCCTTCCTGACTTTCCCAAGCATAATATGCCCCGTCAAGATTATATTCTTTCGCTTTTTTCCTTGCACCGTCTAAGGTATCAATTCTGTAGCCGATAAGAGTTTTTGCGATTTCCGGCTCAGTATGAATATAATAATCTATCATAAACATTTCTGTATCCCAAAAAACTGCTCCCTTATACACCTGTCCCGAAAGACCACGAGCTGCAATAGATTTATTTTTCATATTTCTCGGAGCAATGCAATTAAGATGATAGATAGAATAATTGAGTGCAAATTCTGCCTCATCATCACCGTCAATTTCTACATAAGATTTATCCCATATTCCAGCCCATGCAGAAATATGCTTTTCTTTTTCTTCTTCATAATTTAATTGATAAATACTATCGGCATTTTCAAAATCATCACAGCTTGTTGAAATACAGGCTATCTTTGTAAAGGTATATGAATCATTGGCTTTTGCAGACACCTTCAGCTCTGTATATGCAGAAAATTCATCTGTATATTTATCACATTTACATTCAAAATCAAAAGATACATTTTGCTCTGTAATTACAGTTATACCTTTTTCACCCGTTACTCCTTTTACTTTATCAGTTTCAGGAATCAGTTTGACAAAATGCGGACCGTTAATATCCCAAACATCTCCGTCAACAGCAGTAATGATTTCAATATCACATGCATAGTCTGCTGCTACTGTGTATTTCATACAAACCAAATGCTGATTTGACATACTTGCAAATCTTTCACAAATAACAGTTACTTTTCCCTTTTCGGTTTTCCATACTGTGTTTCTTGTATGAATTGCCGTTTTTATATTCAAAGCTTGCTCATGAGAAAATGGCTCTGTTTCAGGAAGAGTATATTCTCTGCCGTCAATCTTTACATATGTAAAAAGAGGATTAGGTGCATTTACCGATTCACGCCATTTATCTCCTACCTTGTCATATATTCCGGCAAGGTTAATGCAGGGCATACTGTCTTTTTTATATTCCTCCATGGTTCCCCGAATACCAAAATATCCATTTCCCGTTAAATATTTATTTCCGCAAAAAGGAATATAATTTTCTATGAATTTATTATCCCGTAAAACCATATATTAACTCTCCAATTTCTTCTAATATTTTACTATATAATCTGTTTAACATTATTTATACTTACTTCAATAGGGTTTCCGTTTTTCCTCTGCACACTGCAGCCTTGCCGGTTTACGGTAGCATTAAGCAGCGTTCCTTTATGACAAATTGAAAATGAATATGCCTTTATGTCTTTCGGCAAAACAGGATTTATAATCAAACCATCGTCCGTCATACGCACTCCGCCAAAGCCCATAACGACAGAAAGCCATATACCTCCAACAGAAGCTGAATGTATGCCGTTATCCGAATTATTGTTTTCATCTCCCAAGTCAACACAACAGCATTTATAAAACATTCTTTGTGCTTCATCACACATACCGATTCTACTTGCAACCAATGAATGTATACACATACTCAGCGAAGAATCGTGCAGCGTACAATCTTCATAAAATCGAAAGTTCTTCTCTACTATATCGTTATTAAAGTATTGTCCGAGTGTATAAAACAGCATAACAATATCTGCCTGCTTGCATACACACATTTTATTAATTTTCTCAAAAGAATAATCCTCAAAAATGGTACATACCTTATCACGATTTTTATATAAGTCTGTATTAACTTTCTCAAGCTTTGAAAAATTATCAAACTGTTCTATAATTCCCTCGCTGTTCGCTTGCGGAAGGTAAAGTGAATTGATAACAATGTCGAGTTTTTCCTGTAATTTTGTAATATTAACCCTGTCTTTTAATTGTTCCGTTTTGTCAGCAGGTAAGTGCTTCAATACTTCCTGTGCTAAAACCAAATTGAAATGAGCCATATAGTTTGTATAAGCATTATTATTTATGCCTTCTTTATATTCATCAGGACCTATTACATCTAAAATTTCATAGCGTGAGTTTCTTTTTTCTACTCTTGACAGCCAAAATTCTGCCGTAGATAAAATGATTTCACAGCCATATTTGTACATAAATTCTTTATCTTCGGTCATTTTATAATAGTGCCATACCGCATAGGCTATATCGGCATTAATGTGTACCTCAACCTCTCCCATCATATTACGTCTGCGTTCACCTGTTTCCAAATCCATATCACCGAAATACGGGCAAGCTTCACCATCATCTATCCATGCTCCCTCCCATGGATACATTGCTCCCTCATAACCGTATTCCTTTGCCTTTTTCCGGCTTGCGTCAAGGAGCTTATATCGATACTCCAATAATTTTCTTGCTGTCTGTGGTGCTGTATATATGTAATACGGCAAAATAAATATTTCTGTATCCCAGAAGGAGTGTCCCTTATAGCCCTCTCCGCTAAGTGCTTTTGCACCAATTCCTAATCTGTTATCTTCACCTCTTGCCATTATCCTAAGGTGGTACAGTGCAAAGTTTACAGCTTTTTGATAAAAATTATTATCACTCTCAATTATGATACTGTTTTGATTCCAGAAATTGTGCCAATCTTCTTCATTTTCTTTAAATAATAAGTCATAACCATATTTTCCGGCTTCATCAAGATAAGCTTCGGCATCAACCGATGTTCCTGAATATTCAAAATCTCTTGAAGTTGCATAGGCTGAAAGCTTTTCAAACTCCACTTTTTGATTAGCCTTAACTGACAATTCCATATTAAAAAATACACTTCGCCTATCTGTAGTAATGTAGCACTTATTATCTATATTACATTTTAATGTGCTTTTTACCGACACTTCCACATCTGACTGCAGAGTTTTTGCATAAAGTCCTATAATTCCGTCAGGATAACTTCTTAATTGCACAGGTCCAAAATGCTGAACTCCCGTGTTGGTTATTTTTCCGTCAATACCGCTTTTTACCTTCAATACTATATCGTCATATGACTCAATTATAACCTTTTGTGCTACTATATGCTTTTTTGTATATGACACAAACCGATGAAATTCAAGCTTTACTCTCTTGCCGTTCTTATTCCATACAAGCTTTCTCAAAGCTTCACCGTTTTCCATGTTAAAGCTTCTTTCATATTTGGTCACATCAGCAGTGAGCATATCAAACCGATCACCATCCACATAAATTTCAAAGTTCGTAACATCAGGCAATGATGCAAGCTCTGAAACCTCGCCCATTGGTGCATTAAATACTCCATTTATAAAGGTATTTCTATGAGAGTTCAAATAATCCTCTTCAAGAGAATTCCTGACACCGATATACCCATTTCCAAGGCATGTTATTGACTCATATTTTTGAAATTTGTCGCTGTTTATTGTTTTTTCACATATTATTCCTTCGTTCACTTTCAAACATTCCTTTCTAAAAAAGTCATATTACGATTATATCGCCATCATTTGCGATATGATAATCAAACTCTACTTTTTCACTACTATTTTTAAGCATTTCCATTTTATCATCACGAACATGATTAAATATAATTCTCTTAGTTTTTGAATTATTCAGCTTAAAAAGTGCTTCCCCTACATCAAAATGAGTAAGCTCACAAATAACAGCATCAAAGTCCTCTTCTTCTGCAATTATCGGGAAATCAGCAAAAGAGTCCTGTAAATCTCCTGTAAACAAAATTCTTTTCCCTTCTCCTTCAACCACATATGCAAAAGACTTTCCCCTTTTTAAGTGTTGAGTGGCAATTGATGTAACCTTAACATTTCCGTCATTGTAAAATTCGCCAAGCTCAACATTTTTCAGAATGCAATTACCCTTTGAATAAAGCTCTTCACTATGCATAGCATATATCCAGTCCTCAACATATCTTATATCATTTTTTTCCGGAACATATAAGCTTTTCTTTCCATCAACAAAATTACACCAATCAACGTATTCACTTATATTACTGGCATGATCACCGTGCATATGGGTTATGAATGCGGCTCGAACCTTTTTAAAAGATAATTCATAATTTTTCATTAGGGTTCCTATCGGAGCCCCTAAATCTATAATGTATGAAGCCTCGTTTGTTTCTAAAAGCATAGATGTCCGAAATCTACCCTTTTCTGCAATGCCATGACTCGTTCCCAAAAAAAATACTTTCATAAAACTTCCTCGCTTACTTACTGTTCTTTACTAATGTTCTATACATACCAGGTGTTATGTTCTCAGTTTTCTTAAAGACTTTTGTAAATACACTGGCATCGGTATAGCCCACTTTTAATGCAATCTCATTAATAGTTAAATTTGTATCCAGTAAAAGATTCTTTGAATAATCAACTCTTTTTCGAGTAATATACTTAAGCACAGTGGTTTTTTTATGCCTCTTAAAATATGATGTCAAATATTGAACAGAAACATGATTACTCTCTGCAATTTGGACAAGATCTAAGCTATTTTCACCAAAATGTTCATCTATATACTGCTCTATTTTTTTCAACAGCTTAATATTGTCCAGAGAATCAATTTTGTATATGGAAGAAAGCTGCCTGAACTCATTCTTTATATCTTCAATGTTTTCTATCCATGTTTTTTTCTTATCATATTCAATATTCTTTATCATTGTATAATTCATCATTTTTGATGCTATGCGAATATATACACCAAGCAGATTGTAATAAATATAATCTTTTACACTGCTTGTCACATTTACAGTTTCTAAATTTGTTTTTATAATCTCATCTATAAGGCTTTCTATACCATTATAGTCACCGTTATTTATTAAGCCTTTAACCATTTCATCAAGGTCAGACGGCCAATAACACACCGTGCCTTTTTTATTAGTTTGGTTAATCATATCATATCTTACTAATTCATTACCAAAATCAACAACTTTAAAATCAAGAGCCTGCATCGCTTCATTGAAGCATAAATTCAGATTATGTTCACCTTTATGACAGCTACTTACAGCTATTGAAACAGTGGCATAAAACTCCAATTCAAAAACATCCTGCAAAATCCTTGTTCCTTCATATATCTTATCCAAGATGATGTCATAATCTTCATTTTTTAAATTGAAAACAACTGCAATACAATTATTTTCAAGTTCAATCACTTCAGTCATTACTAACTTGGCAAATATATCCTCAGCGATATTTAAAACTGCATATTTTATGAGTGGTACACCTTGAACTTCATCGTCATCATTTTTGCTATGCAATCCGAACTGGACAACCATAACCATAAAAAACTCATCTTGCCATTTAAGCAATTCAGTGTCAATATTTGAAATATTCTTAGTAAGCAAATCTCGCAATTGAGATTTCCTCTTGTGTTCCGAAAGCTCCCTTATCTGATACAAATAATTCTTTTCATTAGTGAGCAAATTGTCAATCTTTGTGCTTATTCTTTCTATTTCGGAACTATCACCATTATTTTCACTTCCAATTTTCTTTAAAACACTTTTTATCGGGTTATATACCATATTGCTCGAAATAAGCAAAAACACAATTGTGAACAAAAGATACATAACAACAGAAATAATTCCTATCTTGGCAAAGCCATTAACATCCTTAAAGACAATATCTTTATCAAACAAAGAAACATATACCAGGTTTGAGTTGTCAGACTCTTCATATGCCTCTATTTTTCCTGTATTTTCATTAAGTCGATTATCCTCATTCAAATACGCCATATCAAAAGTATGCTTTTTTATGCTATTATCTGTTGCAAAAATAACATTACCCAATTTGTCAATGATAATACCTTCTCTTCCTATAACACTTCTCATTTTTTCGATATGCTTTGTCATCTCATCTGCTTTCAGCATCATAAGAATATGAGCATTAGGCGTTTTTTTGTTTTCTGCATAAAGACTTCTTTTATAAATAATCACATTCTGGATTACATTCTCTGACAATGCTATGCTTTCTACAGGATAAAAATCTCTGTTTTTCGGCTGCAGTAAAAACCTATCTTTCCATTCCTCGTAGGTATAGCCTGATACCTTACATTGAATATCGAAATACATCTGCGATGTATGAACTCCCCTTGATGACACTACGATATCTTCGTTCTCTAAATATACACACACATCATCAATCAGCTTACTGTCTTTTTTCAAAGAATTCAAAAGATGCATATAATTGTATTTTTCTCTTTTATCTGTCATATCTCCTGAAATTATTTTTTTAGTTGTAGAATCAATTTGTATATAGTGATCTATAAAATTAACCTCATTTATGGTACGATCAACATTACTCTTCATAAGGTTAATCATACTTTGATTATAATTTAATACAATTTCAGATGTGCTGCTTCTTATGTTAGAATAATACCATATGCCAATACAAAGTGATATTAAAATAAATGCAACATATGAGCTGATAAGTAGAGTATAATACTTTTTTTGCTTTAGTCTTTTCTTTAAATTCATTTTCTGTACCTCTTTCAAAAGAAATCTTGTATTTATTTTAACATAACTTTGCAGTTTTGTATATGGCAAAATATTCTTGTGAGCAGATAATCACTACCTGCTCACAAGAGCTAATATTTATTTTTTTATACTAATAAGAGCGGGCGTATATGACGAAATAGTGATTGTATCAGAATAATTATCCATTTCAACCATATCAGTCATATTATCAACAGTTTTTCCGTTCAAGAGTATTTGTACATTTACGTCATCATCACGATATGTACAAATATTTATAATATATTTATCCTCATACTCTGTATAAAGATACTCTATATCCTTTACCGGCTCTCCTGTACTCTTGTCTATTATGGTTATAATACTGTATTTTTCTTCCTTTATTATATTTGAAATTGCGGAATAAACAGCATCTACACTATTAGCATCAAGATCTGTACCAACCAGAGAAACCTCAACTATTTCAGTTTCTCTTAAAAGTGTGTCAACAGCATCTTTATTACGGTTTTCGCCATATTCATTCTTACCTAAAGAATCACTGCCAATAACAAGAACTCTTCCACCTTTTTCTGCAAACTTCTTAATAGCCTCAAATGTAGCATCGGTAACACTTGGACAATGTGGGACAATCAAGGTTTTCACATCGCCGAGTTTCTCTAATTTAGATTCGGTTATAAACCTAACCTTCTGACCATTTTCTCCCGCCGCAGAATATGCAGTATAGATGGCATTCATCCAATCATTTGTATAAGGTATACTATTGATTGAATATAACATTCCAATATTTGCTTCTGCATCCTGAATGGCTACAATTTCCTTTGAAAGTCTGTTTAAGTCAAGTGTCATCTTGCCGAGAGCTGCAACAGTATCAGGTCTTTCCTGAAGAAGTGGGTTATGAAGATAGTTACCACTTTCACTTCGTGCCTCTCTATCCCAGAACCATACAATTGAACCGCCTTTGCCATGAACTGCTCCTTGCCACATTGTAGCAATATTATACTTCAGTTCATCATAGTTATAAATCATATTTGAACCATCTTGAATAATATGTTCTTCGGTATTATACGTTGGAGCATTCTTTACATCAGTCTGCATATCATAGAAGATATTCTGTGCTCTTATATCAAGGGTGTTCGATTTATAATACGACCATCCATCACAGCCGTTTATATCAATCGTAGGTGCAATTTCTTCCCAGTTGTTGCTGCCCGTAACTCTTCCGCCGGTGCTCACACCTGTTGTCTGCATAACCTTTGTCTGAGTAAGAACATTTTTATCATATTCCTTTATAAGACTTGAAGCTCTTGTATTAAAATCAGGTAACACCTTATCATTAAATACACGCCAATCATAGAATCTTGGTGTTGCTTCTGCCTCATTCGGCATTTCTATTTCTCCAAAATCTTGATACTCTGTGCCCCATTTTTTATTTAAAGCTTCAATTGTTCCGTATTTTTCCTTCATTTCTTGTTGGAAAATTGGTAAATAATACGGTGTCTTATATGTATAATAAGTAGGCTCATTCATTAAAATTATGCTGTCGAAGGCTTCCTTACCGGCTATTCTTGGCATAATAGTTCTGTAATATTTTTCAAAATACTCAATCGATGTTGGGTGATCAGGTATGAATTTTACATATTCAGCATTTCCGCTGGCAATTTCAGGATGATCATTATAAAATTCATTTGGAATATAATGCGGTGCTGTTGAGAATACACCTGAAAGGTTATATTTTGCCATCTCATCAAATTTTGCCGCCAAGTTGCTTACGCCTTCTTCATTTATCTCAAAATATTCACCTGATCTATTCACATTTTCGAAGCCACTGTTTTTTAGAAGATTCTTGCTGCCACCTTTTTCATTTAAGTAGCAATCATCAATCCACAATCCGTTTGTTTTATCCTCATTAAATATCATAAATGAAATTGATGTCTCATCAGGCCCGGTTGTGAATTCATTCTTAACCTCTTTCCAATCATATGTTCCACTAAGCCACTGTCGTCTTCCCATTGACATACTCTTATCTGTAGTAAACCATGCAAAGCCTGAATCATTTGACTTTGCCCACAGACCATATTCATATGTTGTGTTTGGCTTTACACTAATATTTTGATACAAATACCAATAATGGTTTGATTCATGTGCTCCATCTGCAGTAATTTTTAATGCATACTTTCCTGCGTGCTTTTCCGAAGAATCTGCTACATCGGTAGACATATAATTATTTCTTGAAGCAAATGTCCAGTCTCGTACTGAGCGTGCTTTTTTCATAAAGTTCCATCCGCCAAATTCCGGTTGGATAGCATTAAATCCAAACTTAGGAAGAATCTGGATATCCTCTAATGACGGAGCCCAGTGTCCTGTTCCAACAAAGAACACAGGACGTTTTTCCTGTTTTCCTTCAATATCGACAGTTGCTTCAAAATGCTTATCTACAATCTCTATATCAGAGGTTACATATGTTGGAGCTGCAATCGGAGTATCGATACCATCAAGATATGCTTTAAGCTGCTTTTTAAGATACTCGTAAATTTCGGTAAGCACTTTGTCCTGATGATGTATTCTCACAAAATCATCTTTTTCAAGTGCAAGCTCCATATAACTCACAAAATGCCCTAAAATGTTATAGTAGATTTCCTCATAATCTAAAGGCAATCCCTTACTTTTACAGTCATTCATTAATGGAGTAATATCTTTATAGTTTTCCTTGTGCTTCAAAATTATGTTTTCCGTTAATTCAGCATTTGCAAAAACTGTTGTATGAATTTCAAAGTTCTTTTCGGTTTTACCATCTGAAACCTTTAAATCTACAAGCTCATCACCCATATCATTGTACAAAATTTCAAACTTATGCTTATAGCTCAAATTTGCAGGTACTGAAATGGTTTCATCAATTTTTGCCTTTTTAGACTTTATGCTGATTTGCATTTCTTTATCTGAAGAGTTAAACAAGTCAAGATAATATTCAGCCCTCTGACCCGCATAACATTCCTTAGAGCCGGAAAGCCAAGCATCAAAATCTGTTTCATTGTTAATCACGAGCATAAGAGGATACGGCCCGCTTCCCTTATAAGAAGCGATACCCTCAGAAACCATTGCACAGCCCTTTCTTCCATTGCCATCATTATCATTGTCATTAATTATACAACAAAACAGTGCTGCCTCTTGCTTTCCATCCTTAAAGAAATCATCCCATGGGATGGAAATTTCATAGATTGAAGATGTTCCGTTTCTTTCAAAAGCACCTTTTATCCTGTCTGAACCACTGACAAACTGCTCGCCTGTTTCAATGTCATAGGAATATGCATATGCTTTACCAAAAGTATCATTTACTCCACATAGCGTAAACTGAAGTCCGTCACCGTTCCAATAAGAACCGTTCATAACCGGATAATGAGTTTCATCCTCTGCCTCAATTGCAAAGTAGAAGTTTTTATCATCATAAGCATATCTTATTTTAGCTTCAACAGTAAGAGGCTCAGCATAGATTTTTCTTTGATCGATTTCAATTACCTCTGTATTATCCCAATCTGAAAGATTACCGTCTATTGAAATATTCTTATTGTATACAGGTATAAGCTTTCTTCCGTCTGCCATCTCCTGCGTACTTACCTCTTTTGCAACAGTTTCCTCAAAGTCGGGATTTTTTATAAGATTTGTCTTAGTATCATCACCAATCTCATAAAAGTATAAATCATCAATCCACACAGCATCAGTTTTTGTATCCAGAATAATTCTAAGATATGCTGTTCCATCCTCAGCAGTATGGATATACCTGAATTCTAAATCTCTCCATTCTGAAGTTCCTCCTGCCGGAACAAGGCTTGCTCTTGGAGTAATCCAGTTCATCTGATGAGTCACATTGACTGCGTTCTTGGTTTTTACCTTAAACCCATAACTGTACCTTTTTCCTTGCTTTACCGCAACAGGATAAGATGCACGCAGAAATGTTGTATCGCTCGTCTTCGTCGTATTATTGTAAAGCTTCATTGAGTTTTTACCGCTTGCTTTTGCCGTGGAATCAACATATGCTCCTCCATCTATTCCACCGCTTATTTCAACTGTCCAACCCGGAACAGAAGTCGTATCATTTGCTGCGAATGATGGAACACACTCTAAAAGCAACATGACTGCAACAAAAACCGCTGCTGTCCTTTTAAATATTCTCACCACTTTACCTCCTTATCACTATAATATCAATTATTTTGAAAGAATCCCTGCAGCCATAAATGGTTTAATAGTGCTCCAACCATCAAATAAAAACGCTTTAACGGTACATTTTGATAGGTCTATTCCGGCATCTATATTAACAGAAATTTCAGATGTTATATTTCCATCTGTATCCGCACATGCCTCGGCCGGAGAATAAAACACCTGCTTCAGCTGACTATCTTCATAAACCGCAACTATCTGCACAAATGCTTCACTTGGATTTGCACCAAAATACGTCGCTTCTACTGACATGTTTCTTGTTGTCAATTCCGAAGTTTCTTCTTTTTCTCCATTTTCATCAACATTATAGAATTTAAAACCATTTATGTTTTCTATTTTCAGGAGCTTTGGTTCATTTGGAGAAATAGTAAAGCATTCACCAACAGCTTCTCCTGAAATCAAATCATATGCATTTGCAACATCGAATCCGTTATTATCAGAAATATTGATTGTTGTGTCCGAATCTCCGTAATTACAGATATTAACAATCAAAGCATCCTCATAATCTGCGAAAAGCCACTCTGTGTTATTATTATCAGCTGTTAACATAATAGGACGATTCAATTTTGAAAGCTCTGTTTTTATTTTATTTACAACCGCAGACCCTATATCATAAGTGTACATGTCGCTACCAAGGTAGAATGATTCTGACTCACTTCTGCTTATCACACTATGTAAAAGCTCAGTATCATGAGCATTCCCATTTTCATCCATCCATGATGCATTGTTTGCATTTAAAAGAAGAACCTTGCCCCCATCATCAATATGCTTTTTGATTTCTGAAAGAGTTTTCGCTTTCATATAGTTGCTACAAGGAACAATCAATAGCTCTATATTCTTCTCATTAAGTGTTGTAGGGGTTGTTTCGTTAACAAAGAATACCTTTTCACCGCTAAACATTGCCTGCTGATATGCTATATATGAAGCATTGAGTGCATAAGGATTTTTTACAAGCGAAGAATCTGAATACAGAATCGCAACTCTTGCAGCCTTATTGTTTATAGCAGAAACCTCTTCGCTCAAACGGTTTAAATCAAGTGATATTTCACCGATTTTTGCAAGGTAATCAGCACGTCTGGTAAGATTAGCATTATAATAACCGGTACCCATTTTAGTTCTATCACTGTTATCATAAATCCAAAGCGTTGTTGCTCCTCTTCCATGCACCGCTCCTTGCCAGATATCTGCCATGTTATACTTAAACTCAGCATCACTTCTTGAAAGAGTTGAAGAATCCTTTAAAATATGATCTTCGGTATTGATTACAGGAGCTTCCTTAACAGATGTCAGGTAGTCATACCACATTGTTTTACCCATCAAGGTATCCTTTTCATCACCGTAATATGCCCATGCATCACAACCATTTAAGTCTAAAAACTTTGAGAGTTCCTCATTATTAACGCCAAGCTGAATCCTATTGCCACTTGTACCAATAGCATTCATGGATGCCATTCCTTTAGTATGTAATAGTACATCAGGAGCAAGAATTTGAAGCTTATCATAAATTGCCTTGTGATAATCAGTGACTATAGACTCATTAAATAATCTGTAATCATTAAAATGGGCAAGCTTATCTCTATCAGAGCTTCTTCTGCCTGTATCACTCGGCATACTTACAGCACCGAAACTTCCGTAATTCGTACCGTAAGCACTGTTCATTGCCGAAACAGTTTCATACTTTTCGCTAAGCATCGTATGATACTTATCAAGATAATAATCCGGATACTTGTTTACCTCAAATTGCGGTTCATTTGATAATGCTATACTGTGAAGTGCCTTACTGTCCTTAACCAAAGGAATAAGCTCCTCTAAGAATTTATCAATTACCTTTTTTACTTCCGGATGCGTTGGATTAAACGGCATAAATGTTGGGAACTTCGTTACATCACCATTTGCAATGGTAGCATCATAAGTATACATATATTCAGGGAAATAATGCATTGCAGTTAAAAGTACAACACTGACACCGCTTTCTTCTGCACATTCAAACACTGTTTTAATAGTATTTGCTGTATCAGTATTTACAGTAAACATTTCTGTATTTATATCAGAAAAGTCTGCATTCTTTAACAGGTTATTTCCTTGCGGATCCTTTAAATAAGCATTATCGAAGAATAAATCCTGTGAATTATTATGTAAAACAACTGAGAATGTCAGTTCGGTTTCATCCACACCTGTTGTATATGTTGATGAACCTGTCTTCCAATTTACAATTTCGTTATCATTATTTGCATCATAAATCCATTTTATTGAGCTTCCTGCTTGGACTCTCAGCGAGCTTGCTGATGCACATTTGAAGCTTACACCAAAGCTGTATGTGGTATTCGGCTGGACTGCAACTGTCTGCGATAGCCATATTTGTCCTGAGCCGCTTGTGGAAGGATATTTCACACTTCCACCATTTTCAGAGCTATGCTCAACAAGATAGGTAATCTTGTTTGAATGAACTTCTTTAAGCTCCCAATCTTTAACAGGGGCTGCTTTTTTCAGCAAATTCTTAGGTCCTATTTCATAGTGATATAGATTAACACCTAAATCAGAATACATTTCCAAATCAGAATGACCCCAATGTCCGTAGCCGACATAAAATACATTCTTTTTATTTGTATTGCTGTAAAAGCTTTTTCCGTTAATATCAGTAATTTCAGGCATAGTCCTTATGACAGCCTTAGGAGTTTTTGTACCGTCACGGTAGCTTTGAAGTGCTGTTTTTGCTTCATCTATAAGAGTATATGCAAGGTTCAAATTGTAGTCATAGCTTTCTGTTTCGCCATTTTCGGTAAATGTCGGAAGCATAGCTAAAACTTTTTTTGCTACTCCATACTTTACTCTTTCATAATCTGTAGAAATCCCATTGCTTTCACATTCAGCAATAAGGTCTTCTACCTCTGCTATTTTTGCAGCAAGCACTACTTCTTCGCCAACTATAGTTATTTCTATCTTGGCTTTTTCAGTCTGCTTTTCTGCCTTCATTTCAAGAACAAATTTTTGAGATATATCTTGTTCTTTTATTCCAAATTTAATTGAAAACACAGAGTCTGACTGGATTTTAGTCTCTCCGATTTTCACAAGATTGGCTTTAGTTGCCTTATTAGTTCCGTCATCTTTGTAGACAGTATATGCGATTGTTTTACCTTCTGGAAATGTACTTGTACCGGAAACTTCAACCGTATTTTGCGAAAATGTTATACTTTCTGTTACTATTCCTCCTCCGTCGCTTACGACGGCATTGACATTCTCGTCAATAGCCGCCGCATTACAAACGGTAAAGGACATATTCAGAAAACATACAAGTACAATAACAAAGGATAATAATTTTTGTTTTATCTCATAGCTTTTCATAAATATTCCTTTTTTCTATACTATAATCAATTAACTGCAGGTGTTGCTGAAACTAATTCCACAGATGGTACAATCGGTTCTAATGAATCAACACCGTTCCACAAGAAAGCTGTAAGTGTTTCACCTTCGCCAACTGTAATAGTTTCTGTAAGAGTTTCTGTTTTTCCCATTTCAACAGTTGTTACCGCATCTGCAAATGCAACATCCTGCATAGTCTCGCCCTTATATGTTGCAAGGATAAGGATTGCATCATATCCGTCTGTATGACCATTGTTTGTAACAGTAATTGTAACTGTCTTTTCAGAAGTATCGCCTGTCATAACAAATGCCCCGATTTCTTCGTCAGGAAGAACTTCTGTAATACTTAGATTGTCGATATAAAAGTCTACTGTTCCGCCGCCTGTTGTTGGGTAAATGAAGTTGCTATCCGTAGAATTACATGTCCATGCTGACTTTGTTTCTACCTTATACCATCCGTTTTCTGCAGCTGTAACACTTATAATATCAGCACCGCCGACTACAGAAAATACTCCGTTTGTATCACTCTTTATCTTTGCCTGGTCTACATTCAGATTTGTTTCACCTGTTCTTATATACATTCCATTTGTAGATGCAATTATACCTTTTACATAGAAGCTGAAGTTATAGCTTTTTCCTGCTTCCATGCCCACTTTACCTGTTGTTGTGAGTGCTGTCCAGTTAGATAAACCACTTACGTGCACTGCTCTGTTGCTTTCGTATGCATCGGCTGTTGAATATTCAACACCTGCAACTGCTGCAGTATTTCCAAGCTCGGTGATAATTGCACCATTTGACTCTGTTCTTACACCTTCAAAACTACCGTTTGTTATAAGCTCGTTACCTGCTATAACAGCAGTTTCAAAACCACCGTCGGTTACCATTTCTGTTCCTGTCGTTGATTCTGTTATACTTAGATTATCGATATAGAAATCTGCACTGTTTTGCGGGAATAAAAGAGCCGCTGAAGCATCTGTTCCACTTCCACATGTCCACGGTTTTATAGTTTCTACCTTATACCAGCCATTACCGGCAGCTTCTGCCTTTAAAATACCATCACCCGCACCGGAAGCAACAGAGAATACGCCATCTGTTTCTATCAATTTAGCCGCATTAGATGTATATGACCATCCACCCATTCTCATATACATTCCGTTATTGTGCAAGTCACCTTTAATCATAAAGCTGAAATTGTATGTCGCTCCGCTTGTTAGACCAAGCTTTGACCATGTTGTAAGCTGTCCACTCTTTGTAACATGGATTGAATTATTACTATCATATGCGTCTACATTTGAATATTCAAGCCCTGAAATTGCCGCAGTATTTCCAAGCTGTGTAACAACTGCACCGCTTGTATCAGATGCTGATGCAGTAGTTATACTAAAATCATCAATATAGAAATCTGCACTGTTTTGCGGGAATAAAAGAGTCGCTGAAGCATCTGTTCCGCTTCCACATGTCCACGGTGTTTTTGTTTCTACCTTATACCAGCCATTACCTGCTTCTGTTACCTTCAAAATACCATCGCCTGCACCTGAAGCAACAGTAAACACACCATTTGATTCTGTCAATTTTGCTGCATTGGATGTATATGACCATCCACCCATTCTCATATACATTCCGTTATTGTGCAAGTCACCTTTAATCATAAAGCTGAAATTGTATGTCGCTCCGCTTGTTAGACCAAGCTTTGACCATGTTGTAAACTGTCCACTCTTTGTAACATGGATTGAGCTGTTATCCTGATATCCGACATCATTTGAATATTCAAGTCCTGCTATTGCTGCTGTATTACCAAGCTCTGTAACAACAGCTCCCGTTGTGTCCGGCTCAAAGCTTCCTCCTGTTACCATTTCGTTCCCGTTTTCATCTGTAACACTGAATTTATCAATATAGAAGTTAGGTTGAACCGGGACATCAGAGCCTTCTACCCAGTTCTGTGGATATAGCATGCTTGTAGCAGCAGTATCGTTCGCATCATATGTACCACAAACCCATGCCTTTTTTGTTTCTACCTTGTACCAACCATTTTCAGCAGGAGTAACACTCAATATATCCGTACCCTGTTCAAGATAAAATCCATCTTCTTCATTCCATCTTAGTTTTGCTGCACTTGTTGATGTGTTGTAGTCTGCCATTCTGATATACATTCCATTTGTTGAGGGCAGTTCACCTTTTATGTAGAAGCTGAAATTATATTTTTCCCCTGCAACTAAACCAAGCTTATGTGTAGTTGCCTTACTGCCTGCCGCTGTTATATGAATTGAACCCACTCCATCAAAGCTTTCGTTTGAGGAATATTCAAGACCACTCACTGCTGCGGTATTACCAAGCTCTTTTACAACAGCTCCTGTTGTGTTAATTTCAAAGCTTCCGCCTGTTATCATTTCCGGTCCATCAACGGCTGCATTTGTTGAAACCATTCCAAAGGATGAAACAGTCATCATAGCAGCTATAATAGATGCTAATATTTTCTTTGTTCTTCTCATAAAAATACTTCCTTTCTTACTTATAACACCTAATGTTAACTTAATTGTTTTGTATTACTTCAAGCACCTCAGCATTACGCCAAGGTGTCTTTCCGCCAAGACTATCCCACAGATAAACTTTAAGAGTTTCTCCCTGATTAACGGTAATTTCTGCCTCCAGAGTTTCGCTGTTGCCTTCTGAAATCATTTTACTTCCGGTATCCGGCAAATCAGTTTTCTTCTGCTGCATAATCTTATCCTTTACAGTTGTAAGTATCAGTATTGCACCGATGTCACTACCTGCCGAGTTGTTCGTAACCGAAACAGAAACTTTTTGCTTGCCCTCAGGAGTCGTTGACATTTCAAATTCGCCAATCTCAACTGCAGGCGGCTCAAAGCTACCATTTGATATCATTTCCGTTCCCGTCTCCGAATCAACAATGCTAAGATTATCTATGTAGAAATTTACCGTTCCTCCACCGGATTGCACATTGAAAAATCCTATGTTCATCTCAGAGCAAGTCCACGGAGTAGTTGTTTCTACCTTGTACCAACCGTCTGCGTCCGCAGTTATCTGCAAAATTCCATCACCTGCACCTGATGGTACAGTAAATACTCCGCTTGAGTCGCTTTTTATTTTTGCCGCATTGGAAGCATAGCCCCAGCCCATTCTTAAATACATTCCGTTTGATGTAGTTAATACGCCCTTTATCATAAAGCTGAAATTATATGTCGCTCCGCTTGTCAGACCAAGCTTTGTCGGAGTTGTCATTTCTCCACCGGATGTAATATGAATTGCTCTCGCACCCTCATATGCATCTATGGTTGAATACTCAAGTCCTGAAATTGCCTCTGTATTTCCAATCTCTGTGATAACCGCACCTGTTGTATCACTTCCCGACGGTGTCGGAGTTGGTGTTGGCGTTGGTGTTGGTGTTGGCGTTGGAGTCGGTGTTGGTGTCGGTGTCATTACATCCTCAAACCCTCCATTTGTTATAATTTCAGTTCCTGTATCTGTCTCAGTTATGCTTAAATTATCAATATATACATTTACCGCTTGTCCTATTACATAGAACAGAAGTTTATTTGTAGCAGGCGATTCCCATGCCGATGTTGACTCTATCTTGTACCAGCCATCACCTGCATCTGTAATTGTAGGTCCACTACTTGTATGAAGCTCACTAAAGCCTGTGGTGACATTATCCTTTATCTTAAGATAATCCTGTCCCATAATAAAACCGCTGCCTACCGTTCCTTTTATATAGAAGCTGACATTATAGCTTTTTCCGGTATTGGTCATACCCAGCATATCTGTACTTGAATAAGAGGTCCAAGCTGACGAGTTTATATGTATTGATCGGGTACCTTCATATGCCTCTGTGGTTGAATATTCAAGTCCCGTTTTTGCTTCTGTTCTTCCCAACTCTGTAACAATCGCACCGGTTGTATCTTCCGCCGATATACTCAACATAGCAAAGGATACAGCTGTCAAAGCAACGGCTGTCAAAGCTGCAAATAATTTATTTCTATGTTTCATTTTTTACCTCCGTTTTTTTCGGCTTGGATTGTTCTTTGTTAAATTCCAAAACAATCATATCGTTTTCTCTCACCATCTCAATTCTTATATACAGCTACAATGGATGTCTGGTTTTTAACAATATTAACAACCACAAAATCTCCTCTGTCGATATCATCAATTGTACCTATGTCTACTTTTTCCATTTCTTCGCTGCCATAAATAAGAACAGGCTTTGACGCAGGAAGCTTAAATGCAACTTCTTGTATAGTGTCTACAAGGATTCTTCCTTTTTCACTGTCTTTTTTACTGACAAATCCCTGTATAGTATAATCTTCACCGCCTAAAGAACCTTTAATCGCTTTTTTATCAGTGTCTTCGGCAGATAAATCATATAATACTGTGCAGTTATCCACATAGCCATCGCTATTTATATGAATTTGTATAATATCTCCTGCATCTACATTTTCAAGCCCAGAATTTTCGTATGTACCCTCAAAAGAGACACCTGCGTAGGTTTCAGAAGCAAGATTTACATATGGCACCGGCTCACCATCAACATTTACTCTTACTCCTTTTTTCTTTACCATATATAGAGTAGTTCCGACTGTCTGTATATCTGTTGCCTTACTACTCCACAGCACCATATCAAGATTATAATATTCATCACGATTATAGCCTGTAACTGTGCCTGATGGTGTGTTATTAGACTTGAATGAATAATTTGAACCGATACGATAGAGTGATTTATTATCTGTGTCGTCACTTGGAACTATAAATACTTTAGTATTTCCATCCATATAGTAGTAGTTCGAAAATGTTGTATCATTATACCTGAAAGTTTTACCAGTAACGTTTTTATCACGGTTAAGAAGCTCTGTATCTATACCTGAATAGTAATCTGTAGGTGTCTGAATATGGCTTATTTCGCCTTTATTATTGTACTTAATTCCAATAATATCCTTTTTTAAGCTTGCTGTTATCTCACCGTTAATATCATAATTATCGAACTTACGTGTAACTCCATTGACTCTCACTTTTTCGGCCAGCCTTTTCTTTTCCCATGTACCATCCTCGGTGAATAAATTCATAATATAATAATCTTCTGAATCACAATAAGGTTTATAACTCACAGGGTAAGCATAAATCCATTCATCTTCTGATGATGTTACAACAAACACGATTTTTCCATCCATATCTGTACGGAAGATATACTTATTCCCCAAAGAAATTGTTTTTGCTGACGAATCGTTTTCGGCAACTGCCTTCAAATATAAATCAGAAATCTCATATTTTTTATCATCTATGGTAATTTCGCCATCAACTTGAGAGAACCCGTGTACAACGCCCTCGATAGAATCATTATTTATGTAAATGTCAATTTTTCCCGACATCACATCTGGACCTCTGAAAACTGTCAGCACATCACCCATTTCAATATCGTTGATGTTTGCTTTTTCGCCATTCTTGTAGAATGTAATATCTTCTTCGTCGTACTCGCTTAAATCAAGCACACTCAATCCGGTATCAAAGGTATATTCATTATAAATCTTTTTAGAGCTTACAGATACTGCCTCTACTATAATCGTGTCATAGCTTTCAAGGTTCACAAAATCATAATCATTATCTCCGTCATAGTCAATAGCAATAATGTTTGTTCCCTCTTTTTTGAAATCATCTTCAGTTATTCCTGAAAAAGCTATACCATTAAACATAAATGCTGCGTCTGGTTTTATTTTTATATTTTTAACTGTTGTGTCATCTTTTTCCTTATAATAACTCAAGACTGTTAAATTCCCAGTAACAGATTTCACATTTTCGGCATCAATAGTAATTATTGATTTTGTTTTGTCCCAAGCATATACAACCTCATCCTCATCATCGCCTTCTTTTACATACGCTAGCACATAATGTCCTAAAAGCTTGTCAATTTTAGAATTTCCCTTCAGATAGACATTTTCACCAATCTTCACTTCATCATCGCCAACTCCTGAATGACTGTAAAGACTGCTTTCTCCATTATCTGTAACAACACCCTTAACCTGATAAATCTCTCTAAAATACTCTAACGCATTTACTGCTTCTGAGTAATTTAAAATATTGTCTTTACCTACGAGCCTGAATTTTGAACAATCAGCCTCTGTTATGTTGTATAATAGATTTATAATATGAGAATATGTCAGATTACCATCGCTTGCGACTCCTTTCAGCAAATCGTGCGAGCTTGCAGCAGCCACATATCCTCTTGGATAACCGCCTTTGTTTTGTGCCTCAAGATCATGACCCAAAAGACGTACCGCAATAGTAGCGGCTTCACTTACACTTAATGTATCATTTTCACCAACGCTGTCTTTGGAAACAATCAGTCCCATATCTTGTGCAAATTGAAGGCTTGATTCATCATAGTATTCTGTATACTTTTTATCGGTCGCTATATTCATTATGAAATTAATGTAGCCTGCCTTTGTAATTTCCTTTTGTAACAAGCTATCATTATACTCAAGACCGCATATAATGTCAAGAGCTTCAAGAAATGTAAACTTCTGTTCCTCAACACTCTGTGTATCGGCAGCGTATGTACCTATCGGACATATCAATAATATAGCTGATAATACCAAAAGAAATATTCTTTTGCTCATAACTACCTCCTTACAATTTCATAAATCATTTTTGCCGCCTGCGCACGAGTACAGGTGCTTGCCGGCTTAAAACTTCCATCCGGCATTCCACTTATCACGCCACTTTTATAAAGAGCAGTTACAGATTCTTTAGCATAATCAGAAATTTCGTTACCATCATAAAATCCGCTGTACTCATTTACTGCTTTAAGCTCTGTTCCGACATAATCTGCGGCACGTTTTAAAATAACTGCTGCATCTTGTCTTGAAATCGGCTTTTTAATACCAAAGAAGTCTTCGGATATACCACGCACGATTCCCGCTTCATAAGCAGCTCCTACATATTCAAAGTACCAGTCACTATCGAAAACATCAAGGAATACAAAATTGTTCTCCGCTTCCTTCACTCCAAAAGCAACTACAACCATTTTCACAAATTCCTCACGAGTTATACTCGAATTAGGTCTGAAATTGCCATTTTCATCTCCGGAAATTACATCCTTTTCTGCAAGAGATTCAACAGCTTCCTTCGCCCACTCTGAGCCATCCATATCAGGGAATACTTTAGTTTCCACACTTGTATCCTCAGATGGTGTAGGATTAGGATTCTCGACAATATTTGTTATATACGGCTTTGTGGCTCCTCCGCCACCGCCTCCTCCGCCACCACCTGACGGATATGTTATGTCACTATTTTTCACCTTGTTAGCTTCTGTGATTGCCGCCACAAGCAAGTCCGCTTTGTAAGCCGGATTTGCAGAAAGACTTGTCACAAGTGCAGACGGCTTTGCAGTACCTGATGAGGAAATAAATTTATTCACCTCACCGTTGCCGGAAAGTCCGAGCAATACCTGATGCTTCCCTATTTCTGTTCTTATTCCTGTAACCTTTGCACTGTTTATTAAATAGAGTGCATTCTGCTTTTTGTACTCTGCCTCAACATCTGACATAAGTTCATATGGTCTGCACATTTGAATATATTTTACAATCCAGTTCTTAGCATCATCTGTTGTAAGGTCATTGAATTTAACATTATTATACTCAAAATTAAGCTCTGACAATGCTTTTTTCACTTCATCAGGAGTGCCCGTATTTATGTCAAGTAAAATCTGTGCCTGTCTGTCAACGGCAGTCTTATAATCTATCACTTCGCTATATGTTGCTCCGCTTGAATCCTTTATATCAAGAACATATGTACCTGAATTTTTAAATCCTAACTCTATTTTAAATTTTCCATCTAAGTCAGCAGTTAATTCATCTATTGCCACAAACTCCTCATCGGGAGCCCCTTGAGGTTTCACAATATACATTATTTTTCCTGCTTGAATTTCTGTTTTTCCCGAAAAACTGACAATTCCGTTCAACACCAAAGTTTCTGTAGTCTTACTTATCTGTGCTGATGCTATAGAACTCATAAAGGGAACAGAAAAAAGACAAATTGCCGAAAAAATATGTATTAGTCTTTTATTTTTCATATTAAACTCTGCCTTTCTCATATCATAGATTATCCCTTAATGCCGCTCATTACAAAACCATTCATTATTTTCTTCTGGAAAATCACAAACAGTATTGCAGGCGGAATAATTGAAAACGATATAGCGAGCAATAGTGTGTTAATTCCGATCGTATTATCCTGTTGCATAGTATATATTTTTACCATAATTGTTTGAATGTTCGATTCTCTTAATACCATATATGGCCAGAAAAAGTTACCCCACGCTCCGCTAAATGACAATATAACCATAGTTGAGATAATCGGCATCGATAATGGAAATACAATTTTCGTGAATTTTCGAAGTTCACTGCATCCGTCTAATTCTCCCGCCTCCAAAAGCGATTGCGGAATATCATCAAAAAAGCTTTTGAAAATTATCACATAGTATGCATTTGCTCCAGCCATAAGCCACATAGGCCAATTTGTATTAAGTAAATTTATTCCTAATACCGGAAAATCAATTATGTTCTTATATATCGGCACCATACAAACTGTTGTAGGCAACATATAAGTCGAAAGAATAACCAAAAATACTATTTTCCCACCTTTGACACGCATTTTAGACAATGCATATCCCATAAGCCCGTTAACTATTACCGAAAAAGCTATAACACCTACACAGTTTATTATTGTATTGATATACAAGTTTGTAAAGTTATACTTACTAAAAAGTTCAGGAATTGTTTCAAAATGAAATGTCTTCGGCCATAGTGTAGGAGGGACACTATAAAATTCATCAATGCTCTTTAAGGACGATACAAGCACCCATACAACCGGTAATATACATATTATTGCTAAAATACATAGCAGAGCAATAATCGTCCAATATATGATTTTATTGGGTAATTCTTTATATCCAATATCACTTATTAATCCATTTCTTCCCATTATGTCAACCTCCTCATGCCTCTTTTTTGCCTGTTATCCTGAAATAGACAATTGACAATGCACACAGAATAATTGCAGTTATCATTCCCACAGCTGTTGACTTTCCAACTTCCATATATGAGAATGCATAATTATACGCAGCCATCATAAGCGAAATGGAAGCATTTGACGGGCCTCCGCCTGTCATCGCCAAAGGCTGCTGGAACACTTTGAATACACCCATAATCTGCATAATAATCATCATTCTGAAAAGCCCGGATACGTGAGGTATTGTTACATATCTTAACTTTCCCCAAAATGTACATCCATCAATTTCCGCAGCTTCATACAAGGCATGGTCAACAGATTGAAGATTCGCAAGATATACTATGGTTGTTGAACCAAATGCTCCCCATGTCATTGTTGCTGTAATTAACGGTATTGTCATTTTCGCATCTTGCAACCACGAAAGCGGGCCAATACCGACTTTAGCTAAAATCATATTTAGAAATCCATTCATATCCGGCTGAAAAAGAACCTTCCACATAATTGCAGTAACAATTCCCGGGATTATGCACGGAAAATATACTGAAAAACGGAAGAATCCCTTTCCTCTCACAACCTCATTAAGCATAATAGCCACAATCAGCGGTGTAAAACCGCCGATTGCAACTGACCAAAATGTATACTTAAATGAGTTGATTACAGACTTTAAAAACAATGAATCAGTGATTACATCTTTATAGTTTTTCAGTCCTATGAACTCTACCGTGTTAAAGCCTTTTGTTTCAAAAAATGACATATATAACCCTACAAATATGGGTTGTATTACAAACACCCAAAAACATATTATTCCAAGTGACATCATAAGCCACCCTGTAATATTGCGTTTAACACTGCCTTTAATTAGCATCGTTCGTTCGGGAATAGTTATTTTCTTCGTTGCGTTCTTTGTCCTCATTTAATAACACATCTCCCCACTTAAATTAATTTTTGTCAAGAAAGTCCTTCTGGAAGTTTTCATTAGCTGTTTTTACTAGTGCAGGTATATCTGCATTTTCGTTCATTAAAACTTCCTGAATCAATGGCGAAAGTGCTGCATAAAGCTGCTGTGCTTCAACAGGCTCCTCAGCTTTTAGTGTAAGTTCATCAGAAAAAGATGTGTTCCATATTGTTTTGTCAACATTAACATATGGCGTTCTTACTTGTTTGAGCTGTTCATCACGTTCTGCCTTTTCGTAAATCGAAAATTCATCATCAGGGATAGCATATCCCTTTTCGTTGTTAATTTTATACTGTTCTGCTTTGCGTTCAACAACATCTTCATCAAGTAAAAGACCATGTCCTCTTATATCAAGCCACTTTAAAATAGCATCTATCTGTTCAGGTGTCGTTTCTGCAGACACCATCCAGATATCACCACCAATTTGTGCACAAGGACCATTTGCTCCTGCCGGTACAGGTGAGTTTGAAACGTTGTCCTTATCAAGTCCATATGCTGAAATCATACCGTTTGCCCAGTCGCCCGCCGCATACATACATGCAACTTGATCAGTTGCAAATAGCTGATATAGGTCATTTCTTGAAAGAAGAATATTCTCAGGAAGAACATTGTGCTTCCACTTCATATCACTGATATACTGCAATGCATTTACCATTTCAGGGCTATCAAATGTTGCTTTCCATTTTCCTTTTTCATCTTGTTCCATAAAATCAACACCGAATGACCAAGCCATACTCATAAACATCCATCCGCCCTGTTTGTCAATTGTTGGAAATGCATATCCGGCTTTTCCTGTTTTTTCCTTGATTGTGATAGCTGTCTGTAAAAGCTCATCAAAATTAGTTGGATATATCGGTCTTCCCTCAGCATCAACCAATCCTGCCTGCTTGAACAACTCAACATTGTAAATCATGCCCATTATGTATGCACTGTAAGGAATACCATAGTATTTACCATCAACCATTACAAGATCACGTACAGACGGCTTTAATGCTTCCTCAAGTCCTGACTCTTTGAACTGCTCTGTAAGATCAGCTGCAAAACCAGCATCTACTATTTTCTTAACTTCCGTAAATGGTACTCTGAACAAATTGGGAAGCTGTCCACTTGCCGCTGTAGGAAGGAAGGTATCAACTGTATATTCGTATTCATCCGGAATAATTTTGATATTTGGATACTTCTCGTTCATTGCCGCAAGATACTTTTCATGCATCTTATAGTTCTCAGTATCTTCTTTTTTCGCCCAGAAACCAATCTTTACTGTTACCTCTTCGTTGTTTTTGTCTGTGTTTTTTTGACATGCTGACATCATAGTTGTCATCATTGCCATCGAAAGAATTAATGCTACTTTCTTCAACATATTTCTTTTCATAACCATAACTCCTTTTTATTAGATTATAAATTATGCATTCGCATGATTATATTATATAATAAAAATCTCTCATTGTCATTAGTCCATTCTTCAATATCATTGTCCATTTTTAAACTCAAATAGACCATTCTGCTAATAGTATCTCCTTAGAATTACAAATGATAATCACTATTTTATGAAAAACGTCCCATTAACCCACTGCAATTATGGTTCTACAAATATAAACTGATTTATAACCAATTTACGTTTACATAAAATCAAAAAAAAGGTCGGCATTGAATGAAGCCAACCCAATTCTTTTCGTTATTTTTATATTGTCATCATTAAAATTTATCCAATATCTCCATCAAGGCATCCTCGCACTGCTGCATTGTATAGCCTTTTGGAAAATATGACTTTAATTTATTGAAATCCAGATAAAGCTTTTCTTGTTTCTCCTCTTGTATAAAAATAGATTTTAGATTCTTTTCATCCAATGCACCTTTTTCATAACACTCACGAACTTGTTTTGCCCTCAAGAAACATTCTGTATATCATCCTTACAATTTTTGCTTCTTTTTCAACCACCTTCGGTTGACCGTCATCACCGCGTTCATATCCGAGAAAACTACTGAATGACTTAATTTACTTTTTTTAATCAAGTCTCAATATTTATTATGTTATATACTCTCACTTACTGTCCGTCTGTCTGACAAATAAGTAAAATACAACAACCATTAAAATATAAGACACAATCACATAAATTGGCAAAATTCCGATTGAAAAATATTTAACAAGAAAGCCGAGACTTATATGCGTAAACAGACATCCGACATATGCAAAAGTAATTTCCGTTCCGATAATGCTCTGAGCCTTGATTTTGCCGACAATCTCAGGAGTGAATGAGACAATAAGCGGAAATATCGGACCGTTTGTCATACCGAACAGGAACATTAATACAAACAACGCAACCACGTCAGGATTGAAAAACAACACAACACAAAGAACCGACATACACGAAATCATAACCTTCAGTAATTTTCTGTAATCAATTTTTACAAGAAAGGCAGAAATCAAAAATCTCCCCACAGCCATACCGGTATAAAAAGATGTCACCAGAGACGACGAGATTTCCGGTGATATCATACAACTGTCCGTAAAAAACGTACTGCCCCATACTCCCACAGCATATTCAAGAATACTTGTACATGCAATTATCATGCAAATAAAAATCAAATTTCTGTTTTTAAATTGTTCCTTCAGAGATATAACGACTCCCTCTTCAGATTTATCTCCGGAACATGAAGATTTCTTCCATGCAGACATGGAAAACATAAGAACACTCCAGACTGATGCGACAACGCAAAACGTCAGAAAAAAACCATACCTCCAGTTATCTTTATACGATATAGCAACAGAAACAAGCATCGGACTAAGTATCGCTCCAATACACCCTATTCCATGGAGAAGATTAAGATAAATCGCCTTATACCGCACTGCCAGATAACTGTTAAGGGCACTGTCCATAACTCCGGTAGCAAATCCAAAGGGTACAGAAATCAGACATAACGTAAGAAAATCATTACTGAACCCGAATCCCAGAACCGACAGTGCCATTACAGCCAAAGAACCCGACAAGGTTTTAAAAGTGCCGAACTTAGCAACAATCCCAGAAGAAACTGAACAGGCAATAGCAGTAAAAACTGCAATAATTATGGTAATAACACTGATAAGCGATACCGACACGCCAAACTCCGTATATATAAGAGGCCATGCCGCCCCGATAATAGGATCGGGAACTCCGCGGCATATATATACCAAATATGAAATTATAAGTACAGCTATCATATCAGCATTCCTCTTTAGTTTTCCTTAAAAACAAAACAAACATCACAACCATCAAAATGTATGCGGCTATTACATAAACCGGTAAAACGGCTATTGATAGATACTTAACAAGGAATCCGAGTATTACATGGGTTAGCACACAGCCGATATATGCAAATGCTATTTCAGAGCCGATTACACTTTGAGATATTTCTTCTCCGACTATTTCAGGCGTAGCTGAAAGCATAAGAGGATATATGGGGCCGTTTGCCATTCCAAACACAAACATTAATACATATAAAACAATTATATTTAACTTGAAAAATAACATCATGCAAATAACTGATAAAGCAGGTATTACAATCCTCAAAAGCTTTTTACAGTCAACTTTTATTGACAAAAACGCCCCTGAAAGTCTTCCGACAGTCATCCCGGCATACAGTGCTGTTATCAGCGAAGCCGATATTGCAGGTGATATGGAACGCGCATCTGTAAAAAATGTACTCCCCCATACTCCAAGAGAGTATTCAAGCGCATTTGTAGCAACAGCAATCAGATAAATAAACGCAATCGGTTTACGTTTGATTTGCTCCATGAATGAAATACTGACAGCTTTTTTTGTTTCAGCTATGTTATCATCGTTTTTATGAGATGATGCTTTCTTCCACATCGGAAGAGATAACATCAGTACAATCCATACCCCCGAAAGGATATAAAATGCAAGGAAATACCCCTCACGCCAGTTATTTTTATATGATATTGCCATAGACACCAGCATAGGGCTCAGAATTGCTCCTATTCCATAGAACCCATGCAGAAGATTCAGGAACACCGCTTTATATCGTATAGCAAGATAACTATTCAATGTACAGTCTAAAACACCTGCACAGAAACCAAGAGGAACAGATATAAAGCACAGCACCAGAAAGCTGTTGCCGAGACCGAATCCAAGCACCGACAGTGCCATAAAAAGCAATGAAACCGCCAAAGTTTTGAATGTGCCGAATTTAATTATAATCTTAGTCGAAAGCATACTGGCAAATGCAGTAAAAAGAGATACCCCTATTGTAAGAATACTCAATAACGATTCCGACACACCAAACTCAAGATACATAAGCGGCCACGCGGCACCTATGATTGAGTCAGGTACTCCCCTGCACAAAAAAACAAGATATGAAATTATAAGTATAGTTATCATAAAATTTCCTCTCCATGAATTATTCAAAGAATCAGCTGCCGGCATTAAATGTGCCGACAGCTGATTTTAAAAATTAATAAGTTTCCGGTACCTGAAGCAGTACAGGTTCATAAGGCTTAAGCGCAATTGTTCCGTTTTTAACTTCTCCACTTCTGAGTTCTTTAAACTCGGAAACTCTCTTTCCGTTAACTTCAACCGCAACAGTCGGAAGACTACTCCAGTTATAATTATTTATATTAATAATTGTGTTTTCATTGTATACAGCTGACTCCCATTCCACATCGTACACAAGCTTGCCCGTTGCTGTGTCGATAAGCTTCACATGGGTAATTCCGAGTTTGTCATACTCTTCTTTCAGCATATCACGGATTTCTTCGTTTGTCGGTGATGTCATAGAAAGTCCCTGATAAGTAATAGGAACTATTCTTGACGCATTTCTTATATCCGAATAAACACTTTCTTCATATGGATTGCCGTATTCGTCGAATTTAAGACAATCTTCTCCAAACATTACAACTCTGCCACCATTTGCAATAAAACTTCTGAGAGCATTGATTGTTGAAATATTCACACGGTCACATTTCGGAAGTATAACTACTTTATACTGATTAAGTTTGCCTTCCGAAGCTTGCTTTTCCGTTATAAAATCACATCTCAGTCCGTTATATGTAGTAGACTGCCATGCATTAAACGAAACATTTTCAAATATTCTGTCCATCGCCTGCGATGAAAGAGAATCCATAACAGCCACTTCTGCTTCAGAGTCAGTCAAAGCATTCACTTCAAGTGCAAGACGGTTAAGGTCAAGTGTTGAAGTTGCCTGCTTCAAAGCGGCATCCGGTCTTACGTAAATCGAACCACGGAGTGATGACACATCATAAGACTTAGCCCATACCCATGTGTCATTTATTGAACAGCCATGAACTGCACCAAGCCATGTTGTTGCCGCAGCCCATGTAGCAACCTGCGGAGTATAGTTATCAGAGTTATCGGGGATTGAATGGTCTTCAGAATTTACAACAGGTGCATTATCTATTGATGTAAGATAATCGTACCATCTCATTTTTGTCTGAATACTCTGTTCTTCATTATTCAGAATACCCTGAGCATCTGTTCCGTTATAGTCTGTAAAAGGTGCAATTTTTTCAGGTTTAACACCATTTCTGAGCCACTGTCTGAAATAGTTATGCTCATATCTCCATGTTCCGGCAAGCTGTTTTATGTGAACCTTTACATCAGGGGCATATTTTTTTACGGTAGAATACATAAATGCCGCCCAGTCTGCATACACTTCATAGTTAAAGTTCATCCAGTCATAGAACATCGGTGTCTTTTCTATGTGACTGAGTTCTATTCCGAAATCAAGCCAGCTTTGAGTATCTCCCTGACGTACTTCCTTGAAAGTTACATCTTCAAACGACTTATAATTACTTCCGTAATTTTTATTAAGCTTTGAAATATCACCCTCGTAAATATAATTCAGATATTCTGCATAAAGAGGTTCATAGAATTCCGGATTATTCATAGTACAGTAACCCGGTTCATTACCGAGAATAACACCATCAAATGCCGGTTTATCCTTTACACTCTCCATAAGATTTCTGAGGAAGTATTCCGTAACCTGTCTTACTCTGTCATGGGTATAATTGATGTGTCCCGTAAAGTGTCCATCACAGGTAACTTCATTACTATCATATCCGTTAAGAGTAAAGTTAGGATAATAGTGAGTTGCAATCTGGAACTGAATAGAAATATTCTTTTCAGCGGCATTATCAAGAATATCAAGGTAATTTTTAAGAGGATCCTCCGTATAAATCATACCGTCATATTCTTCTTCGTTTCTGCCGTATTCAAAGTTACCGTTTTCTATAAGATTTTGTTTTGTACCCTTTTCACGAACGTAAATATCGTCTATCAATATTTCGTCAACCTTACCGTCATCAAATACGAAGAAGTTAAAAACTGTATCATCTTCATAGGTGGTAGTGTACTCAAAATCATAGTTTTTCCAACCGTATGTACCTTCATCAACATACTTTCTTTCTGTACCCCATCCATTAATTGAGAACCATACACCCTGAACATTTGTGCCTTTAGCACGAAGGCCGAATTCATAAGTAGTATTCGGCTTAACTTCATATGCTTTATAGAACTGCAGATATTTGCCCGATTCTGCATCCGTAGCAGATACTATTTTAAGTACCGAATTACTTTTTGACTCATCTTCAAATACAATATTACAGGTTGTATTGTCTTTACGATTAAGCTCTGTCCAGCCGAACGAGCTACCCTTTTCAACAATCAAGTCATCAATTCCTATTTCTATTGCAAGAGAGTTAAAACCCATATCACCGAAATAGTTTACCGGGTCACCATTACCGAATGCGTTATACCCCATCTGATAAACAGGTCTCTTTTCTATATCTCCCGTTTTGGTATTCTTCATGGTTGTCCAGATTGTCTGCCCCTGAACATCATGATCGCCCGTAACATACTTATATGTTTCCTTTGCTTCCTTCTGTCCCGAAAGATATGCTCCAAGATTTCCTTTTGTTTCAGCATACGTATCAAAGAGACAGTTAAGAATATAATTTGCTCTCTCTTCTTCTCCTTTATAAAGGTCTTCGGGAACATTTTCTATAAAAAATTCAAGGTTTGCACAGCCTGCAAGCTCATAGTCCACAGGAATATTTTTACTTTGACACTCCTCAATAAGCTTTCTGAGTTCGGGAATGAATTCCTCTTTTACTCTGTTGTAATCTTTCATAATTCTGTCGGTTGTTCTTACAACATTCGTTGTTTTAACGACATCGACTGCGGCGGTATCTGTTTTGATTTCCGCTTTAGTTTCAATGTCTCCACATTCATTAAATCTCTGAACGAACTTCTCAACACAAATGCTGTTTGCCGGAATTTTTCTTTCATTAGCACCGGCAGGTGTTGTGATAACAGAATTTTTCGCTGAATCTGTATTATTGACAGCCAGAACATTACAAATATAATTTTTATCGGTTTTTGCATCATTCGGCACGTAAACAGCGCCGTTGATTTCTTCATCCCCCACAAAATCTATTTTAATAAAATCTTTATTTGTTTTGGTTGTTCCTATACCATGAGTAAACTCATAATAGTTTCTTCCGTTTCCGTCTTCATCATTAATGAGAAGACAGAAAAGCAAATCATTATTCTTGTAACTGGTATCTGTTAATTCCCATGGAAGAGCAATTTCATACACAGTTTTACTGCCGTCATGAATCCCGAAGCTCTTTATTTTGAGAAAATCATCATGATGCCATTGTTCAGAATAAAAATACATAGGTCCGTTTTCAGCAAAGGAAATGTTTACTTCCCTGCCATAAGGTTCGCTTTCAGAACCTATTACAAACTGTATGCTGTCTTCTTGCCAGTTACCCGTACCTTCGGTTATAGCCCTGTGGGTCATATCAGGAGTTTCGGCAATAAGATAAAAATATTCTTCATCGTAGGCAATCTTGAATGTACCATTTACTTTTTCATTACCGTTTGTAACACCGGGAATACTTCCCCAGTCAGATGCATTTCCATCAACTGTTATTCCGCTTTTTTTGAAAACGGGAAGATATCTGTTTTCATGAAAAACCTTGCCTGCATCCTCTATTTTTATAAACTCAGGCTTTAATGCACTTTCCGGAATAACTTCCGGTGCCGCAACCTCGCTTGTCTTTACATCATCTTCAAATCCAGGATTTGCAAATTCGTTTCTATCTGAACCATCCTTGCAAAATGTCAGATCATCAATCCAAATTTCATTTATACTGCCTGTAAGTATAAACTGAAATTCTGCTCTTGTACGGTCACCGGAGTACCATGAAAATTCAAACTTTTTCCAGTCAAAATTCTTTCCAAGAGAATTTATATCGTATCTCGTTCCCCACGAAACCATTGTCTGAACTCCGGACACATTATTTCCCTTAACCCACATGGAATATTTGTATAACGTATTAGGCTGGACATCAATGTACCTTCTGACCATAGCATACACGTTGTTTCCGCCTTCTGTATTATATGAAAGCTTCAGGGATGCGTTTCCACTATGTTTTACTTCCGTATCAAGCACGGTCGTCAAATCCTGGTCACCGTTGTTAGCAATTTCCCATCCAGAAGGAGTATAGATATCCGCTGCCGAAACCGGAATTAAAAATCCGGAAATTATTCCGGCAGTTAAAACTGCCGAAATAATCCTTCTTAATATTTTTGTCATTTTATCCTCTCCATTCACTAATTCAGGTTACTCTCCTATTACTGCTTTTTCACAAAGAGGTTCCATTCCACCGAAGGAATTCCATACAAATGCCTTCAACTCATAATCTTCAGCTGTGATATCAGCCACATTTATTGATTTGTTGAATGTTTTTGATGCACCTGCTGAAATAGTTTCCTGTTCTGATGCCACAACCTCAATAAGTCCGCCATTCTTTTTGAAAAGACCGATTATAAGCTGTGCTGAAAGTCCCTCTGCAACTTTTACATTTTCAACTGTTACAGAAACAGAATTTGTCCCCTGTACAACCTTTTCACCCATCACAAATTCACCTACAACATATTTCGGTGAAGCGAGTATCACGTTAAGAACTGTTCCCTCTGAAGAATTGTTCCAGATGTCATATGCTTTAATTACGAATGTGTAATTAACGTCTTTTTCAAGGTCTGTTACTGTGTAAGAAGTAACATTCTTACCAAGATTTGCTACTGTTTCGCCATTCATCAGGAGAGTGTATCCTGCAAAATCATCTACCTCTGTTTCATCTATAGCATCCCATGAAAGTGTCACACTTGATTCACCGTTAACAGCCTTAAAGTTTTCAACTTCATACGGAGCTGTGTTGTCAATTACAATTCCTTCTTCAAAATTACCATTTCTTACACCTGAAGGTTCTTCTACATATTCTCCATTTAAATATAATTTAAATTCATCAACAATGAATGCTGAACATCTTCCTGTGTCTATACTGATTGCAAATGCCGGTCTGTTTACGAGCCCTGAATCTGTCATTGTAAATTCAAGTTCTGCCCTGTACCATTTTCTTTCAAAATTATCTGTTACCTTTTCACCTGTCACCGCATCGTAAAATACTGCTGCAGGTCCAAAATCGTTATAATCATTATAGAAACGATATCCAAGTGGCATCAAATATTCTCCGTTTATTTCACTTATAGGCTTAATATAGAATACCATTTTATATTTTTCTCCACTTATAAGATAATCTTTTGTTGTCTCACTATTTGTCACATATGCACACTTACCATTACCTTCGGGAGGTATAATTACGAGAGCACCTTTTCCATCATAGCTTTCATGAGTCATATATAATTCTGCCGGCGCATTCCCCTGCCAGTTTGAAAGCCAGTATGAACCTCCACCAACTTCAAAATATTCAACTCCACATACCTCTGCGATTGTATCCGGATATTTATAAGAAATCACTTCAATTTCAACATTTACACCTGATGATTCTCCTGTAAGCATACCCTTCAATGTAAGTGTAATATTCTGTGTAAAATCAAGTCCTGTAACAGTTACACTTGTTGCACCTACTGCAGCTGTTGCTACAAGCTCATCTCCATAATATACATTTGTTACCTGTTCCTGTGGATTTCTCCATGTTACAATAACATCATTACCATTTATTACTGCAGAAGGCTCTAAAGGATTGATTCCGTTTACAGCTGTAACTCCATCCTCAAGATTACCGTTTTTAACACCTGATGGTTCATCCACATATACCCAGCCTGATGACTCATTTGAATATAATTTGAATTCATCCATGATAAATGCTGAACATCTTCCTGTGTCTATACTGATTGCAAATGCAGGTCTGTTTTCAAGTCCTTTATCTGTCATTGTAAACTCAAGTTCTGCTCTGTACCATTTTCTTTCAAAATTATCTGTTACTTTCTCACCTGTTTCTGCATCATAAAATACTGCTGCAGGTCCGAAATCATTAAAATCGTTATAGAAACGATATCCCAGTGGCATTAAATATTTACCGTTTACTTCACTTATAGGCTTAACATAAAACACCATTTTATATTCCTTGCCACTTACAAGATAGTCTTTTGTTGTCTGATCATTTGTTACATATGCATACTTTCCATTATCTTTCGGAGGAATGATTACAAGAGCACCGCTTCCTTCGTAAGCTTCATGTGTTGTATATAATTCCGCACTTGAATTACCCTGGAAGTTTTCAAGCCAGTACGTTGCACCTTCTTTGAACACCTCAACTCCGCACACTTTTGAAATAGTATCGGAATACTTATAAGAAACAACCGCAACCTTAACAGAAACCCCTGAAGATTCTCCGGTAAGCTTTCCTTTTAATGTAAGTATCTGGTTCTGTGTTAAATCAAGCCCGGTAATTGTTACACTTGTTTCTCCCGGCTGTGCTGTTGCAAGAAGCTCCTCACCATTATAAATGTTTGTAACCTGTTCCTGCGGATTACTCCATGTCACAACAACTTCGTCTCCATTTATAGCTGCGGATGCGTCTGTAGGATTTACACCATTTACCGCGTCTACACCATCTTCAAGATTACCATTTTTTACTCCTGATGGCTCGTCCACATATACCCAGCCTGACGACTCATTTGAATACAATTTGAATTCATCCATAACAAACGCTGAACATCTTCCTGTGTCTATACTGATTGCAAATGCAGGTCTGTTTACGAGTCCTGAATCTGTCATTGTGAATTCAAGCTCCGCTCTGTACCATTTTCTTTCAAAATTATCTGTTACCTTTTCACCTGTCACCGCATCGTAAAATACTGCTGCAGGTCCAAAATCGTTATAATCGTTATAGAAACGATATCCGAGCGGCATCAAATATTCTCCGTTTATTTCACTTATAGGTTTAACATAAAACACCATTTTATATTCTTTGCCACTTACGAGATAATCTTTCGTAGTCTGGTCATTTGTTACATATGCACATTTTCCGTCTCCTTCGGGAGGTATAATTACAAGTGCTCCGCTTCCTTCATATGCTTCGTGTGTAGTATAAAGTTCCGCCAGTGCATTCCCCTGCCAGTTCGAAAGCCAATTCGTTGCCCCTTCTTTGAAAACCTCAACTCCTTCTACTTCTGCTATAGTGTCATCATAAACATAATTATTTGCCTGAACACTAAGCATTCCTGCGCTTGCAAAAGTCATGGCTGTTGCAAGCAATGTACTAATTTGTTTTTTCATTTTCAGCATATTAATGCCCTCCTTAAAATTTAAAATATCTTATAAGGTCATACCTTAAAAAGTACATTATTCATATATAACGATAAAGTCAAAGGTTGATTGTCCACCCTTCATTATTATATAGTCACCCACAGTAATATTACTAATATTACCAACCTCTATTGCATTCTGCGATTCCATATCACATATATAAACCGAAATCATATCGGTAAATACCTTTTGTGTTTTATACTCTGACAATCCGTCATCAAGAATGATATATCCCTTTTCCTTATCAATATTTACAACATTACCGGAAAGTACTACAACTTCATCGTGAAGTGAATCATTATACTTACTCATTTTACCGGGTTCTGCTTTATACACAACGTCTATCCTGTAAACCTCGTCGTCAATGTCAAAGTACAGCTTGAGAAGGTCGCCTCTTCCGAAGTAATCTGTTGTTACTCTGTTACCGTTTTCATCAAATACCATAACATCAAGAGCAACGTATGCTGTTGCGCTTATATTTGTTCCATGAAGCCCTTCAATTGCCATTTGCTCTGTTCCATCTGAACTGATTACATATTTTGATTTTGAAAACAGGAAGTTTCCGGTATCGAACTGTCCTACATTCTCAATAGTTGTATCAAGTGTGATAATTCTTGCTTCACCAAACTCATTCACATCATAAGCCTTAAGCGTATATGCTTTCCAGTCGCTGTAGATTGAACCTCTTTCAACAGAGAAATACTTGTCATCCACCTGCGAAATTTCCTCGTCTGTATATCTTGAACTTGTGCCTTTTTCGTTTGTATAAAGTGTGGGGATACTGTAATTCACAGTTTCTCCCGACACGTACACCTTCGAATCAAATGACTGATTCGCACGGCGGTATGTCTGCATATTAATCTCACGATAACATAAATCATCCCTCGTATAATCATTTGAAAGCTCTGCTCTGTCAATTGATTTCACAAATCCTTCTCCGTCAAGTTCAAAGGTTATAATCTGAGGAACTTTTCCTACTTCACTGACTACCTTCGCTGACGGAAGAACAATTCCGTCCGTATTAACCTTTGAACGAAGCTTATAAAGCTGCCAGTCCCCGTCTTCGCCCAGAATTTTTATGCTGATGTCATTCTCAACATCTTCATTCACATAAAATTTCTTGTAATATCCATATTTCTTCACCCCGGAAACCTGCTCAAGAGCAACGATTTTGTCGTTACTGTCAAGATAAAATACCGCGGTCATTCCGACTTCAACATCTTTAGCTTTTATATCATTTTTTGAAACTGCCGCCTTGTACAGCTTCGACTTTCTGTATTCTACATTGTCGATATACACAAGGTCTTCAGCTCTGTTCAATCCGGTTACAACGCCGTTTACTTTTTTACTGCTGATTTCAATGGTCACCTCGCGTACCCCGTCAGAGGTTGTATCAAATATGGTAATAACGTCGTTATCGGTTATTTCCGAAAACAAGGCTTCCTGTCCGTTTCTTGTCACCGTAAGCTTATCTGCATTTTCAAGCTCAAGCTTTGTAATTGCTCCGTCAAATGAATATTTACCGTAAATTTCTTCATCCTTGACAGATATTCCGCTTACATACATCTGCTTATATTTGTATGCAAAAACAACATCTGCAATTTTATCGTTATTATTATCCACAAGTACTACCGTGTCAGCATCTCCAACAAGCTCATCCATGTTGTACTCAGGCGAAGAAACATTATTAAGTATCTTACAAGCTGACGGACTGATTTTTATGCTCTTTTCCGATGAATCGGTTTCCTTCTGATAGCGAAGGCTGATTTCTGTAACGTTATTCGTTATATCTTCTCCGTTTATCTCCGTTACATTTGTCTTATATGGAAGAGCAAAAACAACTTCTTCCACGCCTCCGGAAATCTGTTTCGAGTATGCTTCCACATTATAGCCAAGATAATTATTTATTTTCTCATAATTGCTTCCTATAACCATACCGCCAATTGCCACATTATCCTCACCGCATCCCTGTTCTCCGTCAAGAGATGTGAAATAAGTAGCTGTAACAATACCTCTGTATCTTACAAGCTTCATATACTTTTCCATAAAGAGAACGTCACTTTTCTCAAGTCCGGTGCCATTACCTGTATAAACTGTGGACATCAGCTCCACCGTGAGAGTATTATACAAAATCTTAGCAAGATTTTCATATGTAAGTGCGCTTTCTGCTCCGGTTGTGATTCCGTCGAAAAGACCTTCACTCTGTGCAATCAGAAGATAATTACCTGTTGTATTTGCAGGAACACCATACCCCGACACGTTCAGAATAACATTTGCCGCTTCCTGAACAGTAATTGTTTTTTCAGGATAAAACTTCCCGTCACCATAGCCTTTTATATATCCTGAGTCCAAAGCATAAATCACAGCTTCTGTATAGGTTTTTCCGCTTTTTAAATCAGGGAATGTACTTTCTCCGGAAACTGCGGAAAACGGCGCTTCAATCATTTCCATGAGTATCCGTACAAATTCACCACGGGTAACCTCTTCGCCCGGATTATTAACATCCGATTCGTCAAGAACGTGAAGACCTCTCATAACAGAAGCTTCATACGAAATGGTCTCATTATCCCCGGAAGCCGATACCGCTGAAAGCATTCCAATAACCGATACAAGACAAAGTATTAATGCTATAACTTTTTTCATTTCTTCTCCTCCTTATTTTAATTTCATAAATCTGCGGATTATTGCAGCAGCTTCCGCGCGACTTATAGAATCACCCGGTCGAAAAATTCCGTCTGAGCCTTTTATAACTCCAAGTTCTGTCATACGGCGTACTCCGGCTTTTGCATAATCTGCGATACTTTCACTGTCATTATATTCCGCATACTCCATCACAGGTGCAAGTGTTTCATCCGTAAGTCTTGAAAGAATTACAGTTGCATCCTGCCTTGTAATTTCTTTCCCAATACCAAACTCATTTCTTCCAATACCGGTAACCATACCGTCACGATACGCAGTAGTAACATACGGAGTGTACCATTTTGCATATTCCACATCGCGAAACGGTGTTGTACCACCTAAAAGTAACGTATCGGTAGCTTTTATAATCATTGTTACAAATTCTTCTCTTGTTACTTTATTATCCGGTCTGAAGCTTCCATCATCATATCCGTTTATAATTCCCATATCATAAAGCTCTTCAATTTCTCCCGCTCCCCAATGACTTCCGGTGACATCACTGAATACAATAGCAGAAATTTCCGAATCATTCGCATTGTTTTCTTTCTCCTCAGTTTTGGGAGTGGTTATCATTACACTTCCGCCTCTGCTTCCGCCACCGCCTGAGCCTGACGAGCTTACCTTATTACTGTTGTTTTTATCTTTCTTACATTCATCAACCGCTTTGTCCATCAGCTTATGAAAATCCTTTAGTGATGAAATTCCGTTTTTCTTTGCATCTGAAATAAACAGCTTCAGAACCTTGTTTTCATTATTTCTGTAATATGAATAATAATCCTGTTCATCAATCTCAAGAAGCTTTTTGTTATCATTAACAATTTCGCTGATGGCATCATAATCCGATGCGTTCAGTATTTCATAAAATACATTTGCCAGACCAAAGCTCTCATTAAAATCCTCAATTCCGGAATATGTTTTTCTTGATTTCATATATCCGCTTATGTAGTTTACTCTTTCATTATCGCCTTTAACACTTTCCCATGTTACTTCTCCGCAGAAAACTCTGGAAAGTGCATTGACCTTTTCGACATCACCTTCAAATGCACTTAAGCTAACGGACAACTCATAAGCTTTTTCTATTTCCGGCAAACTGCCGCTGAATACAGCTTTCATATTATAAAGAATTTCCGATGCATTATCCTTGTCGCATTTATTCCAGCCGGTCAGGTCCCAGCCCATTCCTTCCAGAATATTCTCATTTTCCGAATTATTTATGATTGATTTGATCTCATCTGCATCGGAAGCATTTTTCAGCCTGTTTATAAGTTCTTCGATATCGTTTTGTGATACATATTCCAGAATAAATTCCTTTTCACTGTTGCTTCCGACTTTCACAAAAACACTTATCTGAGAGCTGTTACCTATTCTGCTCTCTTCCATTTTCACAGGATAGGTAAATTCCCCGGCACTCATCCTGTAAGTAGAATCAAAGGTAATTACGTTGCTATAATCTGCAATGGGTGCACCTCCCTTTGTAACAACGACGCTTATAGGCTCACCTTCATTTATCGTTCCCATCGCAACACATTCATTACCAACGAGCTTAACATCTGTTACATCAGCAAAAACAACAGAACTTCCTATAACTGTCATTCCGCATAAAATACCTACAATTAGTTTTCTCATTTTTTCACCCTTTTCTTAAATTTCATTTATTTAAAAATCCGAAACAACCGATAATGGTTTCATCAACTTATCCCAGATCATTATTTTTATAACCTGATTTTCCTCTTTTCCAAACAAAGTAATTCTTTCTTTGCCTCCGGCAACCTCACACTTAATCAGCTTCCCGTCAGAATCATATAATGCCTGTATAATCTTGTCCGAAGCCTCCGTATTTTCTGCATACACAACTCCGTTTTCTTCCTTTATAACTCCGCCTGTTTCAACATAAAGCAAAAGCGGTGTGTATCCCTTAAGAGATATCCGGCTGAGTTCTTCTCCTTTTACCATATCGTACACATATGTAGCCTTATTTCCTCCGATATAAATATCAATATCCGATAAATCTTCCCATTCATATCTGCAAATATTAAGAAGCTTTCCTCTGCCGCAGTCAATCCATCTGTATTCAGTACCGGACAGCTTTTTTCCGTCGGATGAAGCTTTTATCTCCACTTCATTAGGAGTCATATCCCTTATGCTCTCAAGTATTTCATCTGCAGAAGGAGAAATGAGTTCATATCCTTTGTAGCTTACTGAAAAACGCTTTGCATTATCAAGCACAGCAGATTTCAATGATGACGAAATTCCTTTCTTATAATCATCATACCTTAGACAGCTGTCTCCAAGTGCTATGATTTTCCCGCCGTTACTTACGTACTCCGCCAGAGCTTCAACGGCCTCAACCGGAATATATCTCGTATCGGGAAGAATTATAAGCTTCAGCCCGTCAGCTTTTCCGTCTGCCAGCGCTTTTTCGTCAAGAACTGACACACGGTAACCACTGTAATTAGCTGCCTGATATGCCTTATAGAGACAATTCATATAATTTCTGTTATAGACTCTTGATGCTGTGCTGAAAACAACTCCGACCTTTGGCTTGGCATTTTGTAATTTATTTATTTCATCAGCCACACTGTTCAGTTTAAGATTTGTTTTGCCAACAGCTGCCATGCAATCAGGTCGGTGAAGTATGCTGTCCATAACAAGACTTGATTCATCATACGTCCTTCTGTATACCCATATAGTGGATGCCCCTCTTCCATGAAGTGCTCCCTGCCATATATCGCATGCCACATGAATCGCCTGTTTTTCGGAATAATCTTTAGATTTATCCTGAATTATATGATCCTCTGAATTAAAAACAGGTTTTTCATCTACTGTGGTAAGATAGTCGTACCACAGCAATTTACTTTCCATCTGATACATATGTTCGCCTATATAAGCATGAGCATCGTTCCCGTGTAAATCCGAGAAATCCGAAAACAAATTCGCTTCAGTCCCGGCCAACATAAATTTATACTCATAATTACTGTCTATCCTTGACATATAGTCAACCATTTTCGAATGAATCATAACCTTCGGAGCCTTACTTTTTATTTCATCAGCAAGCATCTTATGAAACCCTGCAAAATATTCTTCATTAAACTGCTTCCAGTCATAAAATGCCTGAGTTGCCGAAATACCGGTAACCGTGGGTATCCTTGAAAATGAAGAATGTAACGACATATGGTTATCATTAAGATTTCCTATCGTTCCGTACTTCTCCTCAAGCCAGCTTTTCCACAAAGGCTGAATTTTAGCCGAATTACTGTACATAAGATTGAACATAGGTTCATTCATAAGACAAACGCTTTTAATAGCGTTGCAATTCTTAATACTTTCTCCGACTGCAGAAGCATAATCACGCATTACATCCTGTATGCGCTGCTCTGACCATTCAATACCTCCGCCACCAAATCCGCTTCCACCATGAGTGTATGCTCCACTTTCCGACTCAATAAACGACGGAAAGTAATGGGGTGATATAAGAAGATTAACAAAAATATTATTTTCCTCTGCCGTCTCTGCACTTCGGATTATTTCATCCAGAGCTCCTGCGTCAACATCATATCCGTCCTTATGAATCACATCCTTCTCAAAATCTCCACTTGTAAGAATATTATCATATGTACCTTTTTTACGTACAAAAACACCGTCAATTATATTTTCTCCGACAGACTCCGATAAAAATTCTATAGTAAGCGATGTATTCCCTCCGGAAGAAAATGAAAACTTGCTTGTAGCGAATCTTGAAGATGTATTTTTAAGTACCGACGAAGCAGTACGGTTGCTTGAAAACTCAATTCCACCCCCGCTTATATTTCTGCTTACACAACCGATTTCATATTCCGTATATGGTTCTATATACAATGTTTTTGTAACTCGCACACTGCCACTGTTATTCACAAATTTTAGTCCTGCAGTTCCGTTCTGTCCGTCTTTTTCTTCTCTTTGTACCAATGCGCCATTTCCGTCTGCATCTACCTTCCAACCACCATAAATATTTTCTCCCGGTGGAATAATAACATTCCACACTCCGGTTTCAAGAGTAATTATATTTGTACCAAGATTAACCAACTTTTTATCAATATTTTCAACATCGCCCATATAACCGACAAAGAACATTCCGCCTTTACCATCATCACGATTTGTTATAAACGAGGTTCCGTCGAGCGCAATATCCCCTGATTTATATTTATATGTTTTTATTGACTTCTTTTCTCCGTCCAGATATCCGTTCAGATTTTTATACGCTTCCTCATACAATTCATTTAAGCATTCATATACATACTCTGCACGTTCATTACATCCGTTTGACAAATCCTCATTTCCGTATTTAATAAAATCTTCAATAACAGTATAATTGATTTTTTCTTCGTCCGTAGGAATACATTTCTCTTCACAAGATTCAATTAATGTTCTGAGAACTGAAAGCTTATCCTTAAAAGCATTAAAATCAGATACTTCAACGCCATACGCTGTAACAGACATGATGCTCATCAAAAATCCGGCAAGTATAACTTTTTTCACATATAATCAATCCTTTCTGCTAAGCAGTATTTACTGTCTCACGTTATCTATGTATGCAACCTTAATACAAGTTCGTCCGCCTTCTTTATCAAGAGCAGTATATATCACCTTTTTATTGTCAGGAGACATCTGCGGATGCGGATGACACGGGTGTATTGCCGTCATGTGCGGCATATCAATCACTGATTCAATTCCTGTTTCTCTGTCTATAACAACAACCTCGCTCTGAAACGGTGCATATTGTGTATCTGCAAGCAGATATCTTCCGTCCTGAGATACACCGACATGCCAATATTTAAATTCCGAATACAACAATTCATATTCTGCAGTCTGTACATCAGCGTAACATATACCTGTCGGCTTCAACGAAGATACAGGATACTTTACAAAATAGATTCCTTTTCCGTCAGGTGACCACATTTCATGCCCGAAACAGTCACCAACATTCCCTTTCTCGTCAAGTCTTTGCTTTGCAATGTTATATGCATCTTTTTTTCTGTGATTATAAATCCACAATCTGTTCGGTATGTAAAACGTTTCCCCTTCATGAGCAAAGAAAAATAAATCTTTATCAAGGGGAGATATCATAAGATGATCCGCCTCATATAACGGCTTTGCAAACATTACTTCATATAACTTTTCAACCTCTCCTGTTTGCATATTAAGCCTGAAAAAAACTGTAGGTCTGTTATTACCTGCCACAAAAAACGAAGCATATTCTCCTGATTTCGTCAAATGCAATCCGTCAAATACAGCTTTTCTTTCTCCGTCTCCAAACGAATATCCATCTTCTGTAATATAAATATTGTTTTCGTATATACACGTCGTCTCACCGGAAACAACATCAGTAGAAAACACCCCATCCGTAGTTGTATAGTAAACAAAATTACCTCTCACTTCCACAAATGTCATTATATGGTTTACCTTTGCAATCGATGTTATACTGTTATCCTTAAGTGATATTTTTACTATTTCAGCGTCATAATACTCATTCTTATCAATAGGATAGTTCATTCTTTCATTTTCAGAACGAACAGCTACAAATGTATCATTGTCTATCCATTTATTTGTAACATAATATCCTGAAGTATAAAATAATCGGTCATCTTTTATTATTTCGATTCTTTCTGTTTTAATCATACTTACTTCCCCATTACTAATATTTTCAAAATAAATATCTCAATATCGTCTTGTAATTAAAGTATAGCATATTTTCATATATTTTCAAGTGTTAAAATTTTACTGATGTTTAATAAAAAAATCAGTTTTTACGTATTTTTTACTTTTTAGAAAGCATCAGAAAATCACAATTTTTTTATTAAGATAAAATAAATGCTTATTTTTCAATAATTATAAAAGTAAAAATTACGTTTTTTCGCCTTTTTTATGTTTTTTCTTTTAAACGTATTGACTTTTATTATTATTTATAGTAAAATGAAGAAAATATATGGAGGAACTGAATTATGATTTTTTTTACTCAGGAACCGATGTCTGCTCTGCAATATTCCGAAAACGATGAATTCCCTATAGCTGAAAGAATAGGTCCACTACCTTCACATTTAAAAAACACCATTCAGAGAAAACATAATATTGGCATAGTCATAAATACCGTACTCAAAATGCTGAAAGAACATAAGTACGATAATAAAGATATGTTAATCGATATAATAGATAAAGTACTGTCTGCAAGATTTAATGATATTAACAGCGAATTTTACGGTATATTTCCATACGATTACTACGAATCACCCGAAGATTTTCACGTTCCCGATTACGATTATCAAGCCACCATCCTCGTTCCTCTTATTGAAATTTACTTTGAATTCGGAAGCATCCTGCCTAAAGAAATTACAGACAAGATTAAAAATGCATGCCTTACTACAGCATTCGCTCTGACTTATGTTCAGGATTATATTGATACTCATAATATAGTTCTTGAAATTCTATGTCTGATATGCATCGGAGAAAATTTTGACAACCTGGAAATTTTCAACGCCGGGATTCATAAACTCCATACCCTCGTATACTTTACATTATATAACGATTCATTTATGGAATACAATCACCCCGAAAAAATCCTTACTTCTGCCGAAGGAATTAATTACTTCAAACAGTATATAAAAGACACGAACAGTCTTATAGGGATACAGGAGTTGGAAAACAGTATCTTTACCTGTTTTTACACTCATTTCAATCCAAAGTTGATGCAATGGTCAGGACCTTTATCAATAATAGAAAATTCACTGTTTCTTTCCGATGATTACATAAAAAGAATAAAATCTATAACAAATCAGAATAATTTAAAAGGTCTCAGGATTCCGAAAGACTACTATCATTTCTCCCCTACCAGCGGAAACAAATTTGTTCAGACTCTTACTTCCAGAGGTTTTTCATATCCTCATTGGAAGTTCAGCCTTGTTGCATCCTCATACAATACTGCAACATATTCGCTCGGAAGCTTTAACCATGATGATATGTGGAGCAGACGAAAACCGTGTATCGGATTCTTCGGCACTCCCGAAGAACCGTATTGCATATACATGAGATGTATGCTTAATAATGAAGATTTCAGTTCCGGTGCTTTTCATTCCGTTCAGCACAAAGGTAGTCTGCTCGGACATATCGGTTTTTCAACAAACAGAGGATTCAAAAACCTTGATATGGATTGCAAAAAAATCTATAAAATGCGTGACTTGAGAATACGTCTTCAAATTGACGGAAATACATCAGTTCTTAACTATTCAAAAAACAATGAGACAATCTCTGTTATGTACAACCATCTTTCAATTATATTCCGATTGCACTACGCACAGTTTAACGGACACAAAGCAAATTATCAGATTACTACATTGCAAAACTCGTTCTGCATTGATATAATTCTGTACAGCGGAGAAGAAACAGATCTGGATTTAAGTGAAATTGATGAAGCAATCACCGCATTTTCTCTGTCTATGGGAACAAATAAAAATTATCATATGCCTGACGTCAGAACATATAATGAAAACAATTTACTCATTTCAGAATGCTTTCTCAAGGATTTATCCATAAAACTCGAAACCCCCTCAAAACCAAATCCTATAGAAATTATTTTTTCACGCGACAGGCAATATATTAATAATACAAGAATAGAAACATACGCAGACAAAACAAAGAAATTTTCAGGGCAACACAGATTTATCGCAAAAAACAATACGTCTGAAATGCCTCTTATTCCTATAGGCGAAAGTACCGAAAATAAAGCTTTCTTGAAAAAAATAGATGCTCTTGACCAACAAACTCTTGAGAAAATATCTTCATCACTAAGTAAAACTCTTAATGAATTGAATAATTATTCAATCAACATCGCACAGCGTTATTCTGTTCATATTCTTATGAAGCTTTTTGACGCAGCAAAAAAATATGATGTACGTTTTGAAAATCTGATAGAAAAAAAATATTCTCACATATACGATAAAATAAGTTACACAACAAAACAAAGCCAGATGAAAAAAATCCTTTCAGATACTGTAGAAAAAATTATAACTGATTATAATAAGTTCCAGATATCAACAAAAAAATCAGACAACATTAATAAAATTATTGAAATAATACACTCAGAATACCAAAAGCCTTATCTATCACTTCAGGAAATTTCATTAAGACTTAATTTATCAGAGTCATATATAAGCAGAGAATTTCACTCAACTATAGGTCAAAGCTATACTGCTTATCTGTTAAAAATCCGTATTGAAAAGGCAAAATCACTTATTTCCGAAGGAACTAACCTTAAAGATATACCTAAATTGTGCGGATATTATTCATTCCGCACATTCAGTGATTCGTTCAAACGATACACCGGAAGTACTCCCAAAAAGTTCCAACGAAAACGATAATGTTGAGCAGACTACTTTCAGAAAATTACTATCTCGGCATAAAGTGTCTAAATAGTATGAAAATAACCATAAATTTTGTCAAAAGTATAGGTGAGTCTATTTGCAAACGCAAACCGGGGCTGTTTTAAAAGTCTCATTATATTTGTCTGTTCTGCAACTTTAGTAGAATACAGCAATTTGTTTTGCATATAGGAATTTTATAACACCTATACAAATTGGCAAAATTATTAATACATATTCTTTGATACAATTGAAATTGTTTTCTTCAACCATGTTAGTGAATAGGTCTTCATCAAAGCCCTGCGATATGGTGTTTGTCGAGACTTAAAATATTTTTTGAATACAGATTTTAGGAATTAACATAAAAACTCGACCACGTCAAGGGTAAATGCACGTCCTCACGTAGGAGAGCGCTCTTGACATGCTCGCATTTTTATGTTATATTGTAGCTAAGGGACAAAATCCTGAAATACGGATTTCATCCCTTTAACAACACTTAGATTATATTATCATTTTGGAGTTTACACAAAATCGGGGACATACCCTAAATTATCGGACATATCAATCTCTGCTTCTAAAAATAATTATAGCAGAAATATTCCACGAAGTCAAGTTTTTTGCAGTTAAATGCAAAAACTTTTATTTTTCTACAAAAATTGCAATTTTTCTACCTTGCGTCATCTGTAATACCTCATGTAATAAAAAGAAAAAAGCTTCATACCTTGTGTCATAAAAACACAAAATATGAAACTTTTTAATTTATTATCTGTTATTCTAACATTTTTCGCCACATAAAGCCGAAAAGTCTGATTTGTCAATTCGATTCGACATATCTTATAACTTCAGAAGAAAGATTCCGAGAAATTAAATCAGTACAAACATAAGCTTCTACAGCCTCCACACTTCCTCTTCCATCCATAGATATACGTATTGTATTTTTCATGTATGGCGGCATAGTAAGATAGTCATAGAAATAGTTGCTTACATCTCCCGTACTGCTGACAACACGTATTACAACCACGCCGGTTGTAAATGTAGCTTCGTTGTTTGTAACAGAAACCTTTCCGTTCACATATCCGTTATCAAGCGACATTTCATCAATTGATATTGTAAACGGAAGCTTTTCGGCAACAGTTATTATTCTTCCTGCACTTTCGGCACCTGTTTCTGAAACTGCACGTACAAGATACGTTCCTGCTGATAAATAAGTATAGCTTGTGCCTGTTTCCTTAGCAATAAGTGATGCTTCTCCTGCCGGTGTAATTCTGTAGATGTTTGCATGAGTGTAACTGTCAGTTGAATACGTCCAGTTAATTGTTTTCGCACTCTCGTCAAGGAATATCGAATCAATTTCAGCATTTTCCTTATCGCCTATATATGCTTTCACAAGCTGAGGAACATGTCCTTCAAGAGAAAGTGTAGCAATATCCTTTTCGCCTGTAATAAGGTTAATCATTGACGTACACTTTTTACCGTTATAATACACTGCAACATTCTTTACATTATCGTAAGTAAGGCTTGAAACATTAAGAAGTATTTCCTTATTATTTATAACATATGACCAGTCCATATCAGTCGGTGCGTTTCCTGTTGCTTCATCAACAAGTGTAACCTCAGAAATACCAAACTCTGCAAAATAATCGCTCACCGTCTTGGTATCAAGCTTATAGCTTTTAGCCACAAGCACACTGTTGTCACGGCTGTTTTTATACTCATTATAAGCAAGAAGCTCGCCGCTGTAAATTATTTTGCCTTCAAAATTACTCAGTGCTTCAAATGTCTCATCGGTTCCGTATGCCACATCAGGCATTACGACAACATCGTACTCTGAAAGCTTTTCAATGCTTCTGTCTGAAACAACTCCAACCTTCTGACCGCTGTTTAAAATAGTTTTATATGTATCAAACAATGTTTTCAGATAGTATGAATCATAAAGTCTTGATGACTTTGAATAGAAAATTGCAACCTTCGGCTGTGCCTGCTGAATTTTACTCATTTCGGCATTAAGTCTTATCAGATCAAGACTTGTTTTTCCTGTTTCTGCAACAGCATCAGGTCTGAACAGAATACTGTTATAGGATGAAGAACTTTCATTCTGTACTCTGTCCCATATCCATATGGTTGACATACTTCTTCCGTGTGCGGCACCCATCCAGAGATTATTGCGAAGATGTACTCTCTGATTATAACTGAACTCCGTATTACCGTCATATATGATATGGTCTTCCGAGTTATAAACAGGCTTATCAAGAACAGACATCTGATAATCATAAAGGAACATTGATTCAAAATAGCGATTAGGCTCGTCAATGTAGTCCCATGTATCATTTCCTGCCCAGTCAGACGATTCGCCAAGAAGCTCAAGGTCTGTGCCTCTTGCAATCCACTTTGTATCTGTTTCCTCTTCATTTGATTTTCTGAAATATCCCATCATCTTACTATGGACAGGAACATCGGGAAGATGCTCTTTTACAATATCATAAAGCCATTTATGCCAGTCGGCAAGAACTTTATCATTAAACATCATCCAGTCGTACGCAAGAGCATTGCGGTATGAAAGATTATTTACCGGCATATTAACCCATGAAAAACCCGGATAATTTGTACCGTATTTTGCATTGAGATTTTCAATAGTTCCGTGAACCGACTTGAGATATTCCTTAAACTTATCATTGTAAAAAAGATAAAAGTCAGTAGTTTCAAACAACGGTTCATTTGAAAGGCATATGCTTGTAAGTGCCGGATATCCTTTAAGCTGAGGCAGTAAAGTATCAAGATACGCTTCAAGAACTGCCAATGCTTCGGGATGATTTATGTTGTATTTCAAGAATCCGGGCGGATTTGAATTATATACCTCTGACGACAAACTATCAATCATATAATGAGGTGATATGAGAAGCGTTACACCTACATTGTTTTCCTCTCCTTTTTTTAGAACGTTTTTTACATTTGCTATACTTGACGAAGATGGATTGCAATAATATTCCACCGATTCAAACTCGTCAAAGCTTCCGTTATAGAGAAGATTATCCGTTGTACCCTTTTCACAGAACGTGAATCCATCAAAATGTATGCTATCGGCAAGTCCGTCAACAAAAAGTCTTACAGTAACATAGTCTGTTCCTGCCGGAACGGTGTACTCATGAGTATATTCCGTCCAATCGTATGTACCTTCTTTAAACTTACAGTCTCTTGACCATGTATTTACATTCATGAACGCATTAACAACATTCTCACCCTTTACCATACCCTTAAGTACATATGTTTTTCCCGGCGTAACGGCTACTGACTGATGCAGAAGAATATAATGGTCATCTTCTTTTTCGGATAAAAAAGTAATCTTTACAGAGCTATTTCCGTCATAGTAAACCGTATCGTCTACTTCATATGTACAAACCGGGTCGTTCTTTATAAGCTTATTCCAACCTTTTTTTGAATATACGTGTGTAGGGCCTATCTCCATCTGAATATTATTTGTACCAAAGCCGTAAAAGTTCGGAATATCGTTAAAAGCCATTCCGCCATGTCCGTAACCGATTGACAGTACAGGCTCTGCTTCGCTTTTAAGCATCGTTCCGCTTGCCGTCAAATTCATCATATCCGGTCTTTTAACTGAAAATGCCGTTTTTTCACCGTTAAGGTACGCCTCAAGGTCAGCTTTTGTTTTGGTATAAAGCTCATCCATGCACGAAATATTATATGCAATCATTTCGTCCTTGTTGCTTCCGGGATAATTCTTGATATCATCGTTTATATATCCCTCAAAACGTTCAATTGTTTTGTAATTTACAGTTTCATAATCTGTCGGTATCCCTGCCGTTTTACATCTGTCAAGAAGTGATTTTAACGTTGAAATCTCTTCAGAGTAGTCAACAGATTCTACTGCATGCACCGTTGGAACAAAGCCGAGCGTCATGCACAAAGCAAGAATTGAACATATTTTTTTCAAGACAACTCCCCCTTACAGTATATTCTCAAGTTTTTTTCCGTCTTTTGTAATTAAATCATCATACATTATATTCATAAAAGGATGTACAGCCTTGAGTGTTTTAACTCCGAGTTTTCTGCCGAAGCTTTCACATTCAGCAGTTACATACTTATCATCCTCCGAAAATTTCGCTTCCGAAACATCCGAATTGACCGAAACGTTAAAGCAAGCGTATGACGCATCAAAAGACGGTAAATCAATTTTTCTTTTTTCTCCCTCATACAAAATTGTACTGAAAACAAGTCTGTTATCTTCTTTTACAACTTTGTATGTTATTATATTGTCTCCGAACTTAACTTCAGGGACACAGATATTTATATTTACACCGTTCACATTGATATAACATGAACTTTGATTATGTTTGTATGTCACATTATTCATATCACCTGTCACTTCAAAAATAAGTTCAAGGCTTTCGTACTGTGCATCCGCTGCCTTATCCATGCCTATATGCTTATCTCCACGGTCTGACGAGAAATTAACAATACCGAGAACAGTCGATTTTTCCTGAACACAGTGAAGTGCTGCGGATGAAAAATCATATCCGTCATGCAGGCATCGCACTCTGAAGCAGTACGGATTTGTTTCACCTTTTATATATCCTATAAAATGACGTCTTTGATTCCAGAATTCCTCACGGTTGAATGTACCGAGAGAGAATTTTTCATCATGAAAAGTTGTCGCTGTCTGTGCAAATGCAAAAAACGGATGATTAAATCCTCTTATTATAATCTGCTCAGTTGATTCAGGTAATACCTCGCCTTTAAAATACTTTCTGTATTTTTCTGGACAATATGCTTTTGTCCAAAATGTTTCTATGGTGTATTTTTTATCACGTCCGAAATCAACTTCACCCTCGCACGCAAGCTCTATATCATACAAAAATTCATCATTCAGAAAATTATCGTATGCTCTTGAATGCGGCCCTGAAAGCTGAAGCATATCAGCTCTGAAATGCTCTGCAATCATTTTCCAGCACATATCATTTATTTCTTCTGCATATTCTCTTGCCTTTTTATTTTTTATAAGCTTCAGAAATGTACCCACATCTCTTGTAATAAGCGGTGTATAGCAAGGACTGTTATACTCAAAAAAACCGCCCTGATATTTGTAAAATCCTATAAATCTTCCAAGCTGTTCGCATCCGTAGTCAAGATACTTTTTCTCGTTTAACAACTCACCTGTTGAAATAAGTAAAAGTGCTTCCATAAATGCTATATTTGTATACTGAACGCCTTCTTTTCGTCTTATGACAGATTCACAGGCATATCTGCAGGCATTATTCATTTTCTCAATCAGGTATTCCGGCAGTTTATCACGATGAACATACAAAGCTTCAATTATTTTCTTCCCGAGAAAATCTGCCCAGTTAAAGTCAGGATTCATCATTTCATCAAACGGTTCTTCTGCATAATACTGCCATAATCCGAACGTAGGACTTTCGGGATTCTTATCCTGAAAATCAACTACTTTTTCAAGTATCGCAACTCCTCTTTCCGTATATTTTTCGTCTTCACCATAAAGAAGTGCAGCTGCATATTCCATACTCTCACGAAGTCCGTGAGCTTTCTTCCCTGCAAGCGCCGTATGGTACGCATGGATACCTATTGTACAGCCTATGAGATTTTCTTCCGCATCAAATCTTTCGCTGTATTTTTCAAGTGCAAGTCTGTGCTTTTTCAATTCTTCTATGTTCATGTTTTTCTCCTGAGGTGGTGTTGCATCAAGCAACACCACCAACCAACCTTATTTTAAAAATCTGCTTATTACAGCTGCTGCCTCTGCTCTTGTAGCATTACCGCTGCCGTCAAATGTTCCGTCTGCTCTTCCCTGCATAAGTCCTGCAGAAACTGCTTTTGAAACACTTTCACTGTCATTTACAATATCTTTGAATGTAACAGTCTTATCATCTGTTATTTCGCCTTTTACCGCTTCATAATACTTTATGAGCATTTCACACATTTCTTCACGTGTTATTTTATCGTTCGGTCTGAAAGTTTCACTTTCGGGATTATAATCAGAAAGTGTTTTTCCTGCCGCACGTGACAAAAGTGCATGAAATTCCCATCTTGTAGTTGTTCCCTCGGGGTCATAGATTGATTCACTTCTTCCGTTTACAACACCTTCTTTGTAAAGACCGAGAATTTCATTTTCTCCCCAATGTCCGTAGGTGTCAATAAATGGATTTTCAAGTGATGTTTCAAGAAGTGCCACCTTATACTTACCAAGTTCAATTACATCACCGAGAACTTCACCCGTTCTGAGTTCTTTTGCTCCGGTTACGAGTGTGTCGCCTGCATATACTTTGATATTCTTAGCTTCAGAAGTATTTGAAAGGTTTATTATAACTTTTCCGTTATAAACTGCCGAGTTATACTCAACATCATTTACTCTTTCACCCGACTCTGCATCAACCACTCTTATGTAGTCAATATTCATTTCAGAAAGCATATCACCGATTATGTTTGTATATTCATCCGGTGTAGGTGAAATTGGTGTTATTCTGTCCTCAATGTGAGGTACAACCTTTGAATTGTTCATAACAAAGTTTACTGTTTCAGAGTCATTCGGAAGATTATGTTCATCAAGTGTAAGTGTATCTTCTCCTATAACAATTACTTTCCCGCCGTTTTCTATGAACTTCTTAATCTCTGCAAGAGTTTCACCCTTGATAAATCTGACATTCGGGACAACAACAAGCTTCATATCATGAATACCTGCAGTATTGTAATCTGTAATGAATCTTACACGTTTACCGTTATGAACAGCACCTGCATATGACTCATATACCGGAACCATTGAATTAAGATTGTTTATCATATTAGCTTCTGACCAGATTATACCAATTTCAGGAGCCTGATTCTGAAGTGCAGTAATTTCATATGCAAATCTGTTAAGGTCAAATCCAACATCACTGATTTTTGCAAGAGTATCCGGACGGTAAAGAACGCTTCCTCTTGAGTCAGAAGATGTATTTGCAGAACGCTGCCATATCCACATTACAGATGAAACTCTTCCGTGAATTGCTCCCTGCCACAAATCCTGAGAAACATAATCACTTACACAAAGCTCATAGTTTGTACCGCGGTCAGGAAGAATATGGTCTTCCGAGTTTACAACCGGCTTCACTCCATAGCTTGTCATATAGTCATACCACATGATTTTAACAAGTGGTTTTACTGTGTCATCAGCTTCATAGTTCCAGTAATCACAGCCGTGATAGTCAAGGAACTTCTGATACCCATGATATCCCGTACCGTTATTTTGCAGGAATGTTCTGTTATAATTACTTGTTGTATAACCCATTATCTTTGAGTGGAGCGGAATATCGGGAGCAATTTCCCTGATGATTTCTGCCATCCACTGATGCCATTCAGCAAAAATACGGTCATTAAGGAGTTTATAATCATACTGTTTTGCCGGAGTGTTGAAATCGTTTTTCATATCCACTTCTTCAAATGCTGTATAATTTGTACCGTAAGCCTTATTGAGTTCGTTTATATCATTATTGTAAATTTCTCTGAGATGCGTATGCCAGTCATTCATGTAGAAATCACCGCAGTTATTTATTTCAAATTGCGGTTCATTAGAAAGACAGATGTCATGAAGGGACTCATAGTCCTTCACGCGCGAAACAAGCTCACGAAGATGTTTTTCTATAACCTGACGTGCAATGGGTTCGTTTATATTATAATCAAGGAATCCATCTGTTTTTATATTCAGATTATTAAGCTTTGCTATTTCGTTAAGGAAATAGTGCGGAGATACGAGCAAGCTGAATGCAACATTATTGTCTACTGCCTGTTCAAGTGCATCTCTTCTCATTGTAAACTGTACAGCTTCTTCATTAAAATTATAATTATCAACTTCAAAACTCATTTTTTCAAACGACGGGTCAGAAAGGAGTTCTTTATCTGAATCCTTTTCTTTGAATGAAAAATCATCAAACTTAAGTCCTGTAGCAATATCTTCCACAATTATTCTGATTATGGTTGATGATGCATCTAAAGGAGCTGTATAATCAATTTTGAAGTCCTTCCAGTCGTAATCACCTTTCAGATTAACTGCATTACTCCAGTTACTTGCACTGACAGTAAAGCTTTCGCTGTGCTCTGCCTTAACCTTTCCTGTAAGAACATACGACTTGCCCGGTGTTACCGGAACCGTCTGGTAGTAACTGAGATAATGTTCCGGTTCTTTCTGTCCGTAGTAGTTAACTTCTAAAGAAACATTTCCGTCTTTTTTATCTTCGGAGTTAATTTTAAAGTCAAATTCATGGTCACCTTTTGTAAACATTGTCCATGAGCCAAGTCTTTCAAGTACATTTCGAGGGCCTATTTCACTTTGAACTGCATTCACGCCCCACTGACTCCAATTCGGCATCATGTCAAGAACTTCCTTACCGTGACCGTATCCTACAAAGAACACAGGTCTTTCGACAAACTCACCCTTATATTCAACCGTTGCAATTTCTGAATATCCGTCAATAACAGGTTTACTTGTTACATATCTCGGAACATATATTGGCTCTTTTGTACCGGATAATAAATCTTCAAGTTCTTTTTTTGTTTTTTCGAAGAGCTGTTTTGTAGTTTCTTCTGTATAATAAACTCTTGCAAGGTCTCCGTCTTTTATATCCTCTTCCATGTAATCTGCAAAGTTTAAGAGAATAAGATAATCAGGCATCTGATAGTCAGTCGGAATACCTTTCTTTTCACATTTATCAATTAAAGACTTAATTGTTCCTGCCTGAGAACGAAGTGTATTTGCAAGCTTCTGAGTATACTCCGGCGTAGGAGGCTTTCTTGTCACTTTAACTGAAATATTTGAAACCGCTGTTTCTTCTCCTGCAGATATTTTAACAGATAAGATTTCCTCTCCTGCCGCATCAAAAGTTTTGGAAAAGGTTTTTCTTATACCGGAATTTTCGGGAACTGTTACAGTCTCCGAAACACCCGTTGCTTCATTTACAATACTAAAACTTTTTGCTGAACCTTCGTTTACTATATAATATTCATATGTATATTCCGTTTCAGTTTCTGCAGTTCTTACACCCTGCACCCATGCATACCAGTCTTTCTGACCTTCAAGAATTTCAAGTGTCGGGAAAAGCTTGTTTGACTTACCCTCCGAAATACCCGGAGAAAGCTCCGCACAGTATCTTCTTCCTGTACCGTCATTGTCGTTTACAAGGAAGTCAAACAGGAACTGATTCGGTTTACCTGTCGAAAATTTCACTTCCCACGGAATTTTAACTTCATAGGTAGTGTATTCGCCGTCCTGAGATGTAGCGATATCCATTTTTGCCATCTGCTCTGATGTAAAACCGGTACTGTATATTTCACCTTTTCCGGTTTCCGGATTATGAATAAATCCCATTTCTGTTCCGTAAGTCTCGTTAAGGTCTGAAATAGCCATCTGAATACTGTCACCTTTCCAGTATTCATCAACCCCCGGAAAATACTTGAACACATCGTCTTTTACTCTTATCACAAAGTAGAAATTTTCCTCATCCTGAGCAAATTTACACTCTGCTTCCACATCTTTCGGCTTATCATCCTTAATATATACCTGATACTGAGTCGGGAGTGTCGGCATTGCAAGCACCGGGTATTTATCCCAGTCAGACATTTCACCGTCAATTTTTATCCCGTCAGCTCCGTATACTGTCATATACTTGAATCCGCCTCGTACCTTCGTCATATCATCCGCCGAAAAGTTATCAGATGATATAATTCTTTTATAAGTATCATAAAGCGATGCATCTGCAGCATCACCTTCGTTGGATACACCTGAAGATGCTCCCTCAAATCCTGAATTTGTTATGAGCTTCTGCCCTGTTTTTATATCGGTTATCTGAATATCATCAAACCATGCTCCATTAGTTATACCGTCAACAAGTAAAGAAAACGTAAAGCTCTTTGTTTCCTTTGGAATATATGTATATTCATAATTTGTCCAGCCATAAGTCTTTCCGAAAGGTGTAAGTGAAACTCTTTCCCAGCCACCTTCATGAACAACAAACTGGAGATTTGTGGAGGCTTCCGACTTTACCATACCTGAAATATTATATTGTCTGCCTGCCTCCATAGCTACTGTTGTCTGTACCATAAGATACACATTCGGCATGGACACAGAGCGGTTAACTATTTTCAAAGATGCTTCACCGCTATATTTTTCCTCTGTATCAATACTGACTGTTGCATCAACGTTGTTCATCAGCTTAACTGTCCAGCCCGGAATTTCTTCCGCCGCTTTTACGGGCAGTGTAGCCATGGAAAATATCATAGATGCAGACAGTCCTGCCGATAATATTTTTCTGAATAACTTAGTCATTAAATTAAATGTCCTTTCGTAATGTACATTACCGGAGAACGGTATTAAAACCGTTCTCCGAGTAATTTTTATTATTCTTCAACAAGTACATCTGCCACATCGAATGGCTTCATACTTCCTGTTCCGTCCCAGCAGAATACTTTTATTTCATATTCACCGTCTGAGAGGTCTTCAGGAAGAACAACATTCTGCGTAATTTCTTCTGCCGGAATTACAAGTGGTGTTATGCTTATTTCCTTTTCAACAAGAGCTGTATTTACAAGCTTTCCGTCCTTATAAAGTGCTACTACTACCATACCGTTAAGATTATCTACGGCATAATTCTTGATTTTAGCTGTAACATCAACTTTTCCGCCTGTTACATTTTTAAGTACTGTGTTTCCAGATTTGAATACAGGAGTTCCGATTTCGTATGTATAGTCAAATCCGCTGTTTGTATACATATTATCTCCGAAAATCATGTAATCCGGTGAATCTGTTGTTTCCTTGAGGAGCGGATAGAGTTCAACATCGTCAACCCACAGAGAACCTATACCCTTCTGGCAATTGATAAGAACTCTCATTTCATATGTCTTTCCTGTCGTATCGTTAATATCACAGAATGCATATGAGCCGTCTGCGTTTTTAACGCTGCTGAGATCAAACTCAAATTCTGTCCAGTCTGCACTCGGATTAATCCACTGAGATGTCCATGATTTATTTGCAACACTTCCGTCTTCGTTACGATCCCAGAACTCAATTGTAATACCGAATAACGGTGAAACTGATTCTTCAAAGTCTGTCTTATACTTCATTTTGAACAGATACGGTGTATCTCTTCTTACAGTTACATACTGATAAATATGAGGATAACAATTAGCCTTTGTTGCCGGAAGGTTAACATCAAATCTCATTGAGCTTCCGCTTACTGATACTTTATCATCAAGATTGATATTTACATTCGGATAATCAGGATATGTCTGACCTTCTCTGTATGCTGACTTCTTTGTAATTCCGCGGTGACGGTTAATTTCCCATCCGCCTCTTTCAAACGGGTCTGCTACTGCGTCAGTAATACCCTTTATTTCTTTTCTTACAATTTCACCGTTAATATCCATTACAATTTCAACAGTATATTCCTTGTTAGGTTCAAGATATCCAACATATAATTCATTAAATGCACATGGAGACAGACTGTTTATACCGTTCTTTACGAGTGTACCACCTACATACACATCAATATCATTAATACCGGTATTTGTAGGATTAGTCCACGAAATATTAAGTCCTTTACCATCTTTTGAAGAATATGCCATAGGATTAACAATTATTGTATCTTCATCCTTTAGCTTATTAAATGAATCTATTTCATAATCGCCATGAGGAACAAGATTTGTTTTTGTTTCATCATCTGTTGCATAAATTTCCACATTATCTATATACAAATTAGCATTAACCCATGCAACTACCTGGAATCTGTCTATTTCTCCGGTATAAGTTTTTGAATATTTTGCCCAGCCATTTTCATCAGTTTCACCCTTTGTATATGATGAAATAAGATCGTTATCTGACCACTGTGTTCCTATCCATACTTTTTCTCCGCCGCCTTTCATATAAAAACTTATATTATAAGTCTTATTCGGCAATTTATCAAATAATCTGATAAGTCTTACATATCTTGAACCATTATAAACTTTATCCAGATTAACAATATGGGCACTGTATTCGCTTGAATATGCTTCTTTATTACTTGGTTCCACATAATAGTCTGCAGTATTCATCTGACCACCGTAGATAGCCCAAGGTCTTCCTTTATTTCCTGTATCAAACTCATTCACGCCATCAGCTTCACTGCCGCGTACTGAATTTTCAAAATCTCCATCCTGTACAAGATTAACATCAGGATTATTAACATTATACAAATTGACATCATCAATAACAGCATTTACAATATCTTCTGATAAAAATGAAAATGTTCTTACTGTTTCAGCTTCTTCTTCGCTTATTTCAAATTCAGCACTGTATTTCGTCCATCCGTTTTCATCAATTTCTTCAGAATTCATATTAGTACATTGAATATGTTTGTCTCCAAGCCAGAGAATTCCGCTTATCAGAGATACGTTACTTTTTAAGCTTGCTTTCGCCCAGAATTCATAATGATATTTACCTGCTTCAAATTTGATTGCATTTCGGTTGATAAGTCTGAAAAATGTATTTCCGGCAGCTGCTTTCGGTAATTTATTACTTATGTACATTGCATAATCACCGTTACGTGCATACTTCTTAGTAGGCATAAAATAATCAGTAGTTCTGTCAAATTCGCCGTTATCCTCTCTATACAGAACATACCAGTCAGTTGAAAGACCGTGTTTTTCGTCAGAAACATTAAATTTATAGCCTATTTTTTCCATATCTCCGCCAACTATAAACTCTGTTCCGTCAGGAACACCGTCAACAACTTTCTGAATTGAAAGATTGTCAAATACATAAGCCATTTTTCTGTCGAAATAAATATCAAATGTTGTAGGAGCGGTAGCACCGATTTCAACATCCTTATAATAATGTGTAAGTCCGTTTCCAGCATCACCGTCTGCTATAAACTGTGTTGAATTTACTTCATGGAGCCAGTTAAATCTTGCCACAAATGCACCTGTAGTATCAACATATTTTCCGTCAAAGCTGATGCGGTAAGTTACATTAGCTTCAAGTCCACCTGCAAGTTTCGGTGTAACCTTTATATATTTGTGTGCTTCTGAAGGTGTATCAACATTTACATAAAGAGCATTACTTTCATCAACACCGCTGCCGTAAGAAATTCCGGCATAGTCCTGTTCATTATTCCATGATGTGTTTTCTGTAAAGTATGTTACATTCCAGTCCTGCGGTAAATCAGAATAACTGCCTTTAATTACAGCAGTACCCTCTGCATTTGCAACAGACATTGTCGGTATCATTGATACCGCTAACATTAAACCCATAAGTTTCTTTGTTTTTTTCATTTTCTTTCTCTCCTTTTTTAAAATTAATATATATCACGTTTCCCTTTGCCCGAACCGGGAAACTAATGATAACTTAGTAAATAACAGTCTCCATGAAACGCTCAAACGATTCCACGGAATCTATAACGGAAACCTGCATATATGAACCTGTCCGAATTTCCATTTCTACTTCAATTGTATCAGCAGGACTGTTTGGTGATGATTTTTCTATTTTCTTTTCTGCGGAATACACTCCGGTAAGAACATCATCTGAATTGAATACAGCCGCAAGTACTTTGCAGTTAAATCCTTCTGCAACAGTATTGTTTTTTGCTGATACAGTAACTGTGTACTTTCCACCGTCTTTAACAGACTCTGCTTTTGCACCACCTTTTGTGAGTGTCGGCTGACTTATCGTAAAGTCCTCATAAAGAGTCTTGAAAGTTACCTGTACAGCTTCACCTTCAACACCCTCACCGTTAATCGGTGCTACAAGATAAGTATACTCTTTATCCTGATAAAGCTTATCAATAGTTATTTTTTTTACATCTTTTGACACTCTGCCGCGCCATTCAAAGTGACCGTTAACAACTGTGTAGATATTTGCACCGTTATAGTTTTCGTCGGCATTCCAGTCAAGGGTAACTCCCCCTACTCCCGGAATTGCGTTAACCTCTTCAATTACAGAAAGGTCGCCTGTCAGTATATCTTCAAAGCTTCCGTTTTTTATGAGGTTTTCTCCGACTTCAACTCCATTTTCAAGTTTAAATATCTTTACATCATCAATCCATAGACTGTCAACGCATCCGCTGTATGTAAACACAAGCATATTTTTTGCATTACTTCCGCATTTGTAAATATATTCCTTATATTTCCAGTCAAATGTTCCTTTTGTATCTGAAATTTGTGAGTTCCCGTGAGAGAACATACTCCAGCTCATATGACCTTCCATATTCTCAGAAGAATTCTGAGCCTTTACCCAGAAAGAAACCTTATACGAATTTCCTTCTGTCAGGTCCATATCTGCAACAGTATTATTAAGTCTTATATAACATTCGGAAAAATCTTTAACTGATTTATTCACATTAGTAATAAATTTTGCAGAAACATTTCCGTCCTTAGACTCTCCGGTGTCAAGTTCAAAACTCGTAGGTGAGAATTTAACACCCTTGTTTTTTATTCTCTGTGCTGTCCATGCACCTTTTATCACATTATTGTTATCAAGCTTATCACCGATAAAATATGTGTAGTCATGATTATCATCAAATGAGAACACTATCTTAAACTGATAGTTTTTACCAACCGTAAGACTTTTTACCTCGTAATAAACGCTGTCTGACGGTACTGCAGAAAGTGTATCTGAAAGAAGAATTTCCTCTCCGCCCGTTATATTGTAAAGACTTACTTTATTAAGTGTATTTGCCGCCGGATTTCTCCAGTTTACAACATATGCACTTTCATTTGAAGAAAGTAATACAGCTCCGGGCTGATAAACAGTCATTTCTGTTTTGATATCGGGATAACCTGACGGATTGTCCGGAATGTCAGGTACATCCGGTTCATCGGGATTATCCGGAATATCCGGCTCATCAGGTTCATCTGTCTGCGTCCCTTCAAATCCCGGATTTGTTACAAGATTTTCAGATGAATCCCCTAAAACAAGAGAAACGTCATCTATAAAATAACTGTTCGCTATTTCATACATTCTGAAACTTAAAGAATCTGTTCCTTCTCCGGTATAGTCAAATACTGCACTGTATTTCTTCCATCCGCTAAGCGTTGAATCAGAAACAGTAACGGTTATTTCCTGACTGCCGAGATAAGGTACAACATCCTTTGAAATGTTATTTTTTGAAACGTAATATGTAAGTGTATATGTTCCTTCTCCCGCTAAGGCAGAAAGTGTGTTTTTAAGTTCAAGATACTTTGTTTCATCTTTCGGCTTTGTGTTCATAAGTTTCATACTTACAGCGTTGTTTCCGCTGTATGCTTTATCCTGAGATACAGCCACTGTTGCTGTTGCACTTCCGAAATCTCCTACCACCATATCGGTCCAACCGTCAAAGTCTTCTGCATATGCAGTAAAACACTGAAAAACCATTGCCACCGCTATTATCAATGTATTTATTTTCTTCATTTCCGTCCCCCCTTATCTGATGCAGACCATTTCGATTATATTACCGAAATCAGACCTCATAATAACCTCATCACCCGGTTTAAGCGAATCGGCTCTTAAGTCTCTGCACTCATTTTCTTTTGAATCGTAGAAGATAACAGGAACAGATGCCTGCAGTCTGAGTGTTGATACGGTTGAACCGTTCAAAAACTTAATCATATCCACTTTGAAATCCGTTGAAATTACTGTTGCTTTTAAGAAATGAGTCCGCTGATAGTAATTGGTTGTATTAATAGTTGTTACCTTTGTAACAAAATCTGCTTTTCCGCGAGTATTGATATTAATATTAATTATATCACCACGGTTAATTCCTTCAAACACTTTTGAATCGGCACCTACAACAGTCAGATTTTTGTAAACTCCAACATAACCTTTTATAACAGGAAGAACTTCACCGTCTTCAAGACGTTCATACACATCCGTTACAACAAACATGGATTTACTCATAAGAGATTTTATGCTCTCTTCCGTTTCCTTTACTGTCATTACCGATACGCATCCGTAATCATCAACATCATATGCAGTTACATTGTAATCCTTATCACTTCCGAAAAATGCAGCTGATTTTCTGATGTAGTATCCGTCTTTATCCGTTTCATCCTGAGGGATTACAACTACGATTGCATCTGTTGTCGGATAAAGAACCATACCGAGTGATGTACGTGAAGTACGGTAGGTGTACTGCTTTTCGGCAGTTTTTGTAAACTGACCATCAAGATACACATCCGAAAGTTCTGCAATATCAATTGTATTGACTTCACCTTTTGAATTAAGAGTGATTTTCATAAGCTGAGGGTCTTGTTTTCTTAGAATATCATAAGCGGAAACATCCGATGTTCTTTTGCCGTCAACAGTTATCTTGCTTCCGACAGTTGTTGTATACCATGTCCCGTTCATATCCATATATACAAGGCGGTATGTTTCATCATCCTCATACATTTTCTGAACAAGTACATATTCTGTACTTCTTACATTTTCCATATATGCTATATTTCCAAAATAATCGGTATAGAAAATATAACTTTTACCAATTTCAATCTTCTGTGATACACTTTCAGTATACTTGTCAAATGTTTTTGACTTTGAATAAGAATTTCCGTCAATCTCTATTTTATCCGTGTCTTTATTTATACCCGTAACAGTTCCTGCAGTTCCTTTGTCACCGGAAATATAAACTCTGACAACACTTCCGTCCTTGCTCTTGGCAATGCTGATAATATCACCCGATTTAATTGCTTCAAAATTAGATTTTGAACCATCTGCCGAGTATACTGTAAGATTAATTTCATCTTCATTAAATTTAAACTCAGGTGTACTTCCGTCAAAAGTAAATTTGTTATTGAGTGTATAATCAATGCTGTCCGTGAAACTTACAAGTACAGTTTCATAAGATGTAACACTGATAACATCATACTTTCCGTCAGCATCGTTATCTACAAGTGCAAGTCTGCCAACGTCCGGCATAAGGTCTTTTTCAGTATATCCGCCAAAGCTTACTCCGTTATATATTACCGATACTGCATCATCAATCTTTACTTTACGAAGTTTTTCATCCTCGTAATATTCAATGTATGAAAAATCAGATGCAATATTTTCGATTTCATCGGCTTCAATTTCAAATACATCGTTCTTACCTGCTCTGTCGCAGATATAAACAATTTCCTTGTCTCCATCCGGCAGTTCCTTTACATATGCCACAACGCTATGACCGAGATACAGCTCTGCATTACTTTCACCTGCAAGATATTCAGTTCCATCTATAAGAACATATTCACTGTAATACCTTCCGTTGTCGGAATAAAGTGAAGTATTTGTATCTGCGGTCACTATGCCGTATATTTTATATATGTCATGATTAAGTTCAAGCAATGTTGAATCCGGGTCTGTCCAATAACCTTCACCGGTTCCGTCTATTACTTTCTGCAGCGGTGGAATATCAAGCATATTATAAAGTATTTTTTCGGATATATCTTTAGTCAGCCTTTTCTCTCCTGATTCCGAAATACCTTTAAGCAAACCTATACGTGCCGCCACATCTGTATAATTTCCGCTTAAATCAGCCTGAACCTTATAACCAAGTGCTATAACTGCATATTTCGTGGCATCATTTACCGTAATTGAATCACTACTCTTAAATCCCTCATTTTCATCTATCATGCCTGACTGCCTTGCAATTTCTTCAGCGGAAAAAAGCGAGGAATCAGCATACATCAGCTTACCGAGAGAATTTATATATATTTCTTTGTTTATCCTTGTTTCTGTCACTATCCCGAGACCTTTAAGGATATTTTCTTTCATACCGTCAGTTTCCGCCGCTGAAATCATATGCGGAACAGTCAAAAGTGACAGTGTGCATATAACAGCTGTAAATTTCTTTAACATATCTTATCTCCCTTCGTTTATTTAAGGAACAAATTATAAATAATCATTGCCGCCTGAGCTCTTGTCGCGAAAGATAAAGGAGAAAATGTATTATCTCCCATACCGTTTATGCCCTCTGCGCAGTACAGCTCATATACCGCTTCTTTTGCATAATCCGCTATATCACCATCATCTGAAAATGTAATCTTCTCACGCTTGTTTTCAAGTGTCCCCGAAGCACGTCTGCAAAGAAGTGCCATATCCTGACGTGTGAGACGTGTTCCCGTTCCGAACATTGTTTCGCTTATTCCGCGTGTAAGTTCTTTTTTAAATGCGCTTGCAATATATTTATAATGCCAGTCACCCGGTTTTGAATCTTCAAAATCACATTCTGCATCTTTATCATAACTTCCTGTTGCAAGAACAAGCATTTTAACAAACTCTTCACGTGTAATATTGTCGTTCGGTCTGAATTTTCCTTTTTCATCACCGGAAATTATTTCTGACTCTGTCATTTTTTCGACAGCTTCTCTTGCCCATTCCGCCTGAACCAAATCAGTAAATCCTGTTTTACCGGCAGGCTTTTCAGATTCCTGTACAGGCTTTACAGCAGACGGTGACGTTACTGTTACACCGGACGGTTTAGAACCGCCACCACCTCCTCCACCGCCTCCGGTAGGTTTACTGTCGGAAACTTCAAGAGCATCTCCTATTGCATCCGTAACATCGTCTGCATCCTCCGCTGGATTTGAAGAAAGTGATTTTACTATTTTCTTATTTACACTTTCCTTATTTTTAAGATTCTTGTACTCTTTATAATCTGCATCTTTCGATATTCCGAGCATATCCGCATATTTTTCAATATTCTCGGCAATATAATTAACTCTTGAATTATTGATTATATACAGAATATTTGCAACCTGATACATTTCAGAAAGTTCTCCGCCTGAGCTGTAACTGCCGTTTTTTATAATTTTACAAATCCATTCTGTAAGTTTTTCGTCTTTAATTTCAGAAAACATCTTACTGTCAAATTCAGGATTTGCAGACAAAAGAAGTTCTTTAACATTTCCGCCGTCACTGATATTCTGTGCTGCAAGAGTAAGATTAAATACCTTTGATGCTTCTTCCGGTTTTACATCGTTTAAATTATCGAGACTTTCGACTGTTTTCTTTGAAACTGATAATTTATCTGAATCCGCATATCTGTCCATATCAAATCCGAAAACCTTTAACGCATATACGTTTTCTTCTTTATCAAGAATCTCTTTAAGTGACTCACCTGATGTTACATTTTTAAGATTTTCAATAACTTCGCTTCTGTTTTCCAAAGTAGCATAAACAAATGTACCCTTTTTAAACTCTATTCCATTTTGCTTTATGTACCAGTCATATTCACCGTCAGAATCTGCCGGCATACCGAAATTCCATACAGCATTTCCGTCTTCAATAGAGTCAGCAACCCTTACGGTTACATATGACTCTTCTTTAAGCGGTGCTCCGCTTTTTACTACCATAAGCATTGCAGACTTATCTTTTTCCACAGCTTCACTTATTTCTACACGGTTTTTATTATCAGGAATTTTGACGTCTGCTGCATTTGCTGAAACTCCTAAGCACATACAAACCGAAAGAGATATTGCAGTTTTCCTCATCATTTAAAACAACTCCTTTATTATAATTTATTTTTTATGTGACTTTCGTCACTTATTACTTTCTCAACACCAACAATATGTAAATCTGAAGTAATCATATTGTTTATCATACCTTTATTCCCAAAACGGATAAAATTTCAGTTGGGATTCTGTTTTTTTAAAACATAAACATTTTTCAGAACTAAATTTTCCACTTTATCATAAATTGTTATATAATCCGTACCGGTCGGATCATTTTCATTTTCTGTTACGATAAGTCCGTCAATAATAATATTTTCTATATAATTTCCGCTCTTTTTATATATTCTTCCTGTTCTTCTCTGCACATATCATTCCAGAGAACATTCCATCCACAAACTCTTACCTGCAGATTTTGATATTTTTCAGGATGCTTTTGAGCATCACGAAGGGTATCCACATTGAAAATATTAAAATGCACAGATGCGCCGCCTTTATTCATATAGGTTCTCAGAATACTGTAAAGTGCATCAAGTCCGTCTGGTCCCTGAACAGATGACGGATGAAGCATCAGATCAAGGCAAGCTCCCGAATCCGAAAGTGACAAATCCATTGATGTTGCTGAATTAATCAATGCCGTTACACCCTTTTTATCCATGCCTGTTGTAGGCGAAGCATTTTTAGATGTAATATCGCCTTTCTTACGTCCGTCAGGAGTGGCATCAGTCAATTTACCCATATCAATAAATGCTCTTGCGGAATGAAGCTCATATTCGTAATTTCCGCCATGGCAGTTTTTCCTTCCGGCAAATTGAGATGCAAAAAACTGATGCAGTGCATTTGCATAATAATCGGATATTTTATCACCTATACCGTACTTATGCTTACATGAAAGAGCCTGTGCACGCAGCTTTTCATAACCGTTCCAATCATTTTCAAGAGCGGATTTAAGTTCAGAAAGTGTTGTCACTTTTTCTTCAAATACAAGTTCATAAACCGCCATAAGTGCGTCAATCGCTGTTCCGAATCCGTTAAGAAGCATATCAGATACATTATTTATCCCCGAATCATTGGCATCGGTAAGCATTTCAACACATTTCGGAATTGTTCCCGAATAAAGAGTAGTGGGATTTACTTCATGAATATATTCTTCAAGTGAATCCATCCATTCCATTCCCGTTTTGATTATATATCCAAACTGTTCAAGATATGCGCTGTAAAATTCAGCAAAGCTTTTAAATGCTGTCACGTCTCCCGTATCAACACCAATCTGCGTACCGGTCAATCGGTCGTATCCCCTGTCAAAAACAAGACTTATCGGCTTTAGTGCATTAAATGTATTAAATGAAATTCCGATACTCCCGGCTTTAACAGCGTATTCATAACAGCCTTTAACAACCGAATCTGCTGCCTGTTCATATGTTGCCCCGCTCCTCATCATAGACTTTACAATTATATCCTCATTACAAAAAACAATACTTGTTGAGCCATGTATTATCATGTCAAGAGCTTTATTTACAAATTCTCGTGGCGTGCTGTCGCTTATTTTTATTTGTATTTTCGGATTATATATTCCCAGACTATTCATGATATCGAGAATTATATATGACAGTTCATTAACCTTTGTTGTTCCGTCAACATTTGTTCCGGCAAGGTACATCGGTTGTCCCCAGTAGCTTCCCATTGCATGGAACTGAAAAAGAAAATATGCAATAAATTTTATAAGTTCTTCTTTCGTGAAAACACCACTATCAATATCCTTTTTAAAAAACGGATACAATGTTGCATCAATCCCGTAACCGAGAGAACGTACCTGATAATGCTCTATGCTTTCGGATACCATAAAGTAAATATACATCATCTGAAGCATATCATATGTGTTTTTCGGTGCTCCCACACAAAGATTTTTCAAAGATTCAGATATAATCTCTGCTTTTTCGAATTTTTTAGTAAGTGAATATTCGTACAGTCTTTTTGTAAATCTGATAACAGCTTCGTATTCAATTTTTATTGCCCGATAACATATTTCTTGTTTTTCTGTGAGATTGCCAGACTTTTTCGCATACGATTTCTCAAGTCTTTCCAGAATTCCGACAAATCCAAGGTCTGCCATAGACTCCCAATCAGGAACTGTATGGTCAAAATCAAGTCCGATCCATGCCGCCCCCGAAGCACCATACTCATTTATTTTATTGTTGCTTATTTTTCCCTGTGCTTTTTCTCTCGCTTCCTTATGCCACGGCTTGACCGTATACTCATCCGGAAGTCTCCCCCACGAATACATTCCGACAAAATAATCATGTTCATTTATATCAATTCGTGTGTTGTCAAGAACATATTCCACAAGCCTTGCTTTTATTATCGAATGAGGCTCATTGTTCATAGAATTGCTTATATTTTCAAGACCTCTTTTTATTTCATCATCTGAAAGACCTGTTGTATTATCATAATCATATCCGTGATATGCCATCCGATTAAATCCGTCAAAGGGTTCATCTGTTTTGTGATATTTGTTTTCGATAACTTTTCTGTCTTCCTCTAAAATATACATCCGCAATTCTCCTCACTTTACAACATTTATCCCGTTATTGATAAAATAGTTTCTCACTTCTTCCATTTCATTATCCGAAGGAACAATTTCGGGAAGAGTGTTTTCCATTTGTAATGCACCATATTTTGAGCCTGCGTAATTGTGATACGCAAGTACCCTTACTTTTATAAGATGTTTTATGTTTTTCAGAATACTACACATTTTTTCAATCTGGTCTGAATTATATCCCGGTACATATGGAATTCTTATCTCTATATCCTTGCCACACGAGTCAATATATTCAAGATTTTCAAGAATAATTTTATTTGACTGTCCTGTACATTTAATATGTACATCTTCGTCAATCGCTTTTACATCAAACAAAAATACATCAGTGTACGGAATAACCGCATCAAGTGCCTTTCTTGAAACAAATCCGCAGGTATCAACAGCAGTATTTATATTTTCTTCCTTAAGCTTTTTAAGAAGCTCTGCACAAAATTCAGGATGAATAAGACATTCACCGCCCGAAATTGTCACTCCGCCGCCTGAGGTTTCATAAAAATCCCTGTCCTCAAGAAGAATCGGCATCAGTTCCGACACACTGACCTTTTTGCCATAAAGCTTAAGTGATGAGCCGAGGCATACTCCTTCGCAAGCTCCACATCCTTTGCAGAGTTCTCTGTCATAAATATGTATACCATTTTCGATTTTGTGTGCATTATTGGGGCAAGCATTTACACACTCTCCGCATCCGATGCATTTGTGACTGTAATATGCAAGCTGAGGTTCTGCATCAATACTTTCGGGATTATGACACCATACGCATTTTAGTGGACAGCCTTTCAAAAACACCGTGGTTCTTATGCCGTCACCATCATGAACAGCAAATTTTTTTATATCGCATATAAGTGATTCACACATAATTAATTCTCCATTGATTTTATCAAATTATCCTGCATTTTTCTGCTCAAGTCTGTGAAATATACATTCCAGCCGCAGAGACGAACCTGAAGATTTTTATATTTCTCAGGATTTTGCTGTGCTTTTCTCAGAGTTTCAGGGCTAAGAACATTCATATGAACTGCAAATCCGCCCTTTTTAAAATAGAGTTTTATAAGACTAGTCATTATGTCAAGACCTTCTTTGTTTTCTACAACTGTCGGGTGTATTGCAAGGTCAAGTACAGTTCCATCTGAAATAAGGCTGTAGTCAAATTTTGCGGCAGAGTTTATGATTCCTGTTACACCTTTTTTATCCATGCCGACACTTGCGCAGATGTTTTTCGAAACAGGCTCTCCGGCAAGTCTTCCGTCAGCAGTAGCTCCAAGCTTTTTTCCATAATCTATTATCCAATCGATAGAGAAAAAGCCAAGTCTGAAAACTCCTCCTCTGCCGTTCGACTTATTGTTGATGCAGTCAGACATATGCTTTTCAAGGTCAAGTGCAATGTCATCGGCTTCATTATCGTTATTTCCGTATTTCGGATATTTTTCCTGCATTGTCTTGCGGAGAGTATCTTCGCCGTTCCAGTTATTTTTAAGAATTTCAGTCAACTTATCAAGAGTGATTAATTTATCTTCAAATACCGCTTTTTTAATTGCGACAAGTGCGTCTGTGATTGTTCCGATTCCGAAAGCACAGATTGATGAATTATTATATTTTGCTCCGCCGGAATATGCATCAACGCCTGTTCTCATACAATTTTCATATGTTCCCGATATTATCGGAGACTGATTAATCTTGGGATAGTCATTTTCTATCTCGCTAATCTCTGCAATTGCCATTTCGCTCCATACGGCAAGCTGTTTTTTTACTGCATCATACAAGGCTTCAAAATCAACAAAATTATTGCCAAAATCAATTCCTATTTGTTTGTCGGAACCATACCTTCTGCCATGATTGAGTACAGTTTCAACAGCCATCGGCATATTGATTCTTCCGTTTACTGTACATGGAATTTCCTGTCCCTCCGCTGACGGCTCATAACATCCTATAACAGTGTACCGCTCTGCATCCTTCTTTTCAATTCCGACACTCATCAGAGCTTTGTGTACCGCCTCGTTATTCATGAAGACAAAGCTGTTTTTTCCGCCTCTTATGGAGTCCGTTACAAGTCTGTATACCTTCTCAGGCAAATCATCTGAACATTTTATATGCATTTTGGGATCGTGAATGTCAAGCTTTGTGTATTCCTCAATAATCATATATGTAATGTCATTTATTTCGGTGCAAAGATTAAACGGAATATTTGCAAGTATTTCCATAGAATTCCACTTATAAAGAAAATATTTTATAAGCTCACGAATTTCTTCTTCATTAAATATTCCTTTTTCTATATCATGCTTGTAATAAGGATAAAGAATTTTGTCTACCGCACCGAGCGAACGAAGATTTTCTCCTTCAACGTGATGTTGTGCCGCATAATAAATAAAATACAGCTGCATTGCTTCGGCTAATGTTTCCGGTTTCCCTTTTGATAGATTTCTTAAATTATTTGCAGCGAACTGCGCGTTTTCAGATATGACACTTTCTGCTTGTTTTGCAAGCCTTTCAATATATATAATTATACCTTCATACGCATATTTTACAGAAAGATAAAAATCTTTTTGTGACTGTGTCAGATTCGGATTTTCAAGTGCATTTTCAGCTTTTTTTATTATTCCATGAAAACCCACAGCGAAGATTTCATCCCAGTCGGGAGAGGTATGACCGAAATCGCAGTCAGCCTGCAAAGCACCTTCGTCCTGTGCTATTCTTAAATCATCATTAAATTTTCTGTATTTATTGTACTGTTCATGTCTTAAATTTATTGGTGTGTTTGTAAGGTCTGCAAGGTCTGCAAAAACGTCATCGGGATTTATGAATAAAGAAACATTCTCAAAAAAATATTTTATCACAAGTCCTTTTCCGACCTGAAGAGAATCCGCTGAATAATATATTTTTTTTACTTCATTATAAAGCTTTTTCGATTCGTCCTTATCAATTACCTCTTTGACATATTTATACTGTTTTTCCATGCTCGCTCTGCAATAATCAAATGGCTTGAATTTCATAACCATACACCCTTTCGGTTAATAATTGACTATATTATACTCTACAAAAATATAGTTGTAAATGAATTATAAAAACAAAATGGATTTTTCGAACATTTTTCTTGACAGAATAATATAATTGGTATATAATTAATTCAGGTGATAATATGAATACAAGTTTAACAATTACAAATATATACGGAGTATACGAGGGTGCATTTAATCCCGGGTTTATTCCCAGAAAAAAAATTGGCAGACACAGTGATTGCTTTGTATATTTTATCGAAGGAGAAATAGAATATATATTCGACACACAAATAATTAAAGCCGAAACTGACAGTATGTTATATTTGGCAAAAGATAGCATATATGATATAAATGTTAAGAAATCGTGCAAACACATTTTTGTCGATTTTGATTTTGAAAAATCTTCCGACAAACAAAAAAGCTGTGTTCTGAAGAAAACTTCATCATTAACAAAATCTGAATTTACAAAGCTTTTTTATCTTTGGAACAAGAAGAATTTATGGTATATGCAAAGTTCTTTCAGCGTACTTTATAACCTTCATGCAGAGGCAATAAAGGCAGAAAACAAAAGCTACGTTAAACAAAACAAACTATTTTCAAAAACAGCAACATATATCCTTGAAAACTATTCTTCTCCGGCAATTAATGTTACGGACATTGCAAATCATGCCGGGATTTCAGAAGTGCATCTGAGACGAATATTCAAATCAGCCGTAAATACCACACCGGTAAAATATATAAATTATCTTAGACTTGAAAAAGCAAAAAACATGCTTATTAATTCAAATTATAGTGTAAACGAAATTGCTTTTTCTGTCGGATTTGAAGATGCATATTATTTCAGCAGACTTTTTAAAAAAGAAATCGGAATTTCTCCGTCAGAATATAAAAAAACAAACTAAAAATCCGGCATATTTTTGGGTTTGAGGGTGTAAATTTGTGGTTATCGTGTGTATCATTTGACGCTTACGAAGATATGAATATCTTACTCGGAAGTTTTTACAGCATTGTCAGCACCTCCTGTTACAACTTCTGCAAACACAACATCTGTACCAAGTTCAAGATATTGAAATTTCGATATCCAGTATTGCAGCCTGTTTCTGTCTTCTCCGTGAATTGCACACCACTTTCTTTGACTTAATCCGCTTTCTCTGAACTGATTGATAATTTTTTTCCATTCTTCTTGTGAATGACCCATTTCCATCGCCTCCTATGCTTATTGTAGCACAGCGGTTCGACGGTGTAAATGTGTGTATCATTTGACGCTTACAGATTTTTTGCATAAGAGGATAAAAAAATTTTGACGATTATAAATTCTTAATGTATAAATTGAAAAAAGCATCGTATTTCCTGTCATAAAAACACAAAATACGATGCTTTTAGATGAATTATCTGTTATTCTAACATTTTTCGCATTCAAAGAAAAAAAGCCGAATTTGTCAATTCGCTTTTTTTGACAAATCCGGCTTAATATAAAAAATGTACTCATCCATTCTCTTTTTTCCTATCATATATTTTCCCCTCTTTTGTATCTCCCCCGGTCGTTATCCACCTATGCAGTGTAGCACATATTTGCCCGCTATATGTACTGCACCACAAAATATTTTGTTTTATAACACCCGCTTACTTCAAATTTTTGTCAATATTATAGATACTTACATTTTCAATAGCATAGCATCCCCGTATAACATTATGTTTGAAATCATAATAAGGAGAAAGCTATACAGGGCGGTGTGATTAGCTACGCATGGTTATGTAAATAATACATACTTATATAAATATAACTATCCTATATTCCTATTATTTTAGTAAGCTCTTTTATTATTTCTATTATACTCGCTTTGTGTACTACACCTCAAATGAAAAATTGTTTAACTATACCTATGGTTATCGTTAAAAAGCTTCAAGGATAGCTTGTGCATAAATTCTCGCCAGAAAATCATTTGGATGATTTGTATTATTTGATGTCATATCTTGAAATCTCTTTTTATAAAGTTTTTCTTTGATCCGATTCAACCTTTCTCCACTATATATACCTATATCAAACGTATATGTCAGACTGTCGAATAATTAAGTTGCATATTAAATTGCCTGTAAGCATTGCAAAATTCTTGTTTTTATGGTATAATATACTTATCAAATTAAGGAGTTCTACCATGACAAACAATAACAA
>JAZULT010000077.1:0-10659 GCA_045603225.1 Clostridia bacterium
ACTGAGCTGTACATACATGTATGCAGGTATGTACAGGTCACCCGAAGTCGTACGATGGTACGTCGAGAGGCGAAGTTTGTTCATAGCAAAAAGGATAAAATCTCAGAAAAATCGAATAAAATGAGATTTTTCATCAGAAATAATATTTTTTAGCAGTATATACTCTGCATTGTTATTCCCTTTTTGCGGTCTGGACTTTTTTTACATCCCCACATGCCCGAAGTCGTACATGGGTACGTTGAGCGGTTCGCTTCGTTCGTAGTTCAATAAAGTGAAAACCGGAGAAAGCCGATTACTTAATCAAGTTATTGAACGGTCTGTGCATTTTTCTGCATTCCCTTATAAGTTCCCTTCGATTTTTTTTATGTAATCTTCAAAATCAGCATCCGATAAATTAGCAGCAGTAGCTGAAATGTGCCCCGTAGAGATATAAGAACTTCCGTTTTCCCTGAAGGCAGGCGTTTTCTTTTTGTTGTTCATCATAGCGGTGTACGCCTGAGGAACGGAGCCTGTTTCTTCAAGGGTTTTTTTAAATGTGCTGTCCGAGCGGTACGCTTTGACAAGGTCAAAACTGCTGTCAGCCGCCTTGATTGCGTCAGCGGCTTTAGTAAGCTCGGAGCGAACACTGTCGATGTGAGCCTGTCTGGCTCTTTGTTCCTGCTGCTGCATTACCAGAGTGTCGTACATATCTGCCTTTTTTTCAAGAGCAGAATATTTTTTGTAGTCTTCAAGACTAAGACCTTTCTTTTCCGCCTGCTGTTTGTCCATATGATTTGAGAACAAATTTACAGCGGCATCATCGTCATCAGTATCAAAATAGCTTTTAAGATTGCTTACAAGATTTTCGTATTTCGATTTGGTTTCCTTATAGTCTTTGAACCTCGAATTGAAAATCCTGTCAATGTTATCCTGATACTCTTCCTTGGTTTCAAATGTTTTGAAATATTTTGTTTCGTTGTCATTGCCTGTTTCAGGTTCGGGTGTACCCTCGTAATCTTTGTCCCCGATGTTTGTTTCGGCAATAACTGTGTTTTCGTCTCCCGTATTTTCCGGGATAATGCTTTCGTTTAAAATTTCTTCCATTTTTGGTACCTCCAATGAATTTGTAATCACCTGATTAACAGGTTGGTTATATTATATCATTTATCAATGTAGAAAAAATTTCAGTTTTATTTTATTTAAAAAATATTGACAAACTCGCATTGATATGATATTATATATACATAACGATATTACATATTTATTATGAGGTGATAGAATGTCAAAAGCTCCTGCGGCAGATTATCTGCTGGAAATAATAGAATTTTTCGCATCGAGCAACAACGAAATCGGAATAGCAGATATAAGTAATGCGCTTAACATCAATAAAAATGCTGTTTCAAGAATACTTGAAGCTCTGCTTGAAAAAAACTGGATTTATATGTGCGATACAGGTCAGAAAAAATACAGACTCACTCTTCGTCCGTTTTCGCTTATAAGCGGACATATGAAAAATAACAGTATTGCAAAAATTGCAGAGCCATACATAAATGAGCTGAACAGAAAGCTCGGAGATGCTGTATATCTCGGAATAAGGAATGACAGAAATGTTTTGTATCTTCTGCACTGCGATTCAACAAAGGAAGTCAGAATTAACGGCTGTGCAGGAGGCAAATATCCGCTTAACTGCTCTGCTCCCGGTAAAATTCTTTTATGTTATTCAGATGAAAATGAAATCAAAGATTATTTCGCACCGGATGTGGAAAAGAGAACTGAAAATACCATAACCGATTCTGACAGCTTTATGATTGAGGCGGAAAGAATAAGAAAAGACGGATATGCCATAGATAATGAAGAATTTGCAAAAGGCATAATTTGCATTGCGGTACCTGTTTGTGATTATGCAGGGAACGTCGTAGCAACTATTGGTATTTCAAGTCTTACAATTTATGATGATATTAATTCACTGATACATAAGAAACTACCATTGTTAAAAGAAACTGCAAATGAAATATCACTTTCTCTTGGTGCAGAAAAATTATATTACAAATGGGATCAATTATAATAAATAATTCCGGAGGAATAAAGTAATGTTTGAAAATCTATATAACTATTATAAAACAAAATATTTTGATAAAGTAAAAAACGAACCGGCACCAATACGTGAGGCTCTTATTTTTAAATATACAACTGAAAATATCTTTCAATATATAAAAAAAGACGACTATATTGCCGGTTGGTTTGGTAAAAATGATTCAGATTATAAATTGTCTGATATAAAGGATTTTGAATATAATGACTCCTTCAGCGAAAACGAAAAAAAGATGAGTCAAATACTTAATAATACTTATCTTATTGATACCTGCTATGCAACAGGGCATACGTGTATTGATTACAGAAATATAATAAATAACGGACTTATAAGTTACGAAAAGCAAATAAAAAAAGAACTCAAAAAATCCGAAAATACCAATGAGAAAAATATATATCTTAAAGCTATGCTTATTTCTATAGATGCAGTTCGGATATATGCCGAGCGATTTTCCTTGTTCGCATTGGATATGGCAAATAAAACAAATAATTCGGATGATAAAAAACGATACACACGAATTTCAGATACTATGAAAAAAGTGCCTTATAACCCTGCAGAGAACTTTTTCGAGGCGTTATCAGCAGTATGGACTATGCATTGTATGATTCCGATTTCCGACCATTCCTGGGGAAGTATTTCTCTTGGAAAATTTGATCAATATATGTATCCTTTTTACAAAAAATCACTTAAAAACGGGGATACACGCGAAAATATAAAAGAATATCTTAAAAATTTCTTTTTACTTCTTGATTCTTACGCAGACGGTGCTTGTGCATTGAATATAGGAGGTATGGATAATAACGGAAACGATTTGACGAACGATCTATCGTTACTTCTTATAGAAGTTGAAAAAGAAATGCGACTGAGAGCTCCGATATTTGTTGTAAGGATTAACCCATCATTTCCTGAAGATGTTTTTGACAGCCTTATAGACTTCAATCTTTTCAGCATCGGGCAGCCAACATTTTATAGCGAATTAAATTGCAGAAAAGCAATGGAGCTCCGTGGGGTTGACAACAAAAAATCGACTGAATTCTCAGTCAACAGTTGTATGGGAATAACAATTGCAGGAGAAGAAATTTCAAATATGTGGGCTTGTAAATTCAATACCCATCTACCGCTTGAACTTGCAATAAACAACGGCAAACCTCTTCACGGAGACCTTCCGTTTAAATTGAAAACTCCCCCAACAAAAGTTGCCAATCTTAACGATTTAATTGAAATATACGGAAAGTATTATAACGAAATTTTTGAAGTAATTGCACATTTTACACAATTGGATGCAATTAACTGCGAAAAGAATTCACCTAATCCTCTTTTATCTGCTATAACAAAGGGGTGCATTGACAAGGGTGTTGACAGAGCGGTTGGGGCAAAATATAATACTGAAACAATTGAAAATATGGGTATGATAAATACAGGAGATGCAATTTCTGCAATTAATACTCTTGTTTTCGAAAAAAAGAAATACACATTAAAAGAATTCGCAGAAGCGGCAAAATTTGATTTTACGAATAACACGGAACTACTTAACGATATAAAAGAATGTCCAAAATATGGTACTGGTTCAAAAAAAGCGGACGAAATATGCAGACGCCTGACAGAAAAAATATATTTGTGCTGTTTGTCACGTAATAAGAACAATTTATATTACATTCCGTCACTTCACACAATTCATGTAAATATAGATTATGGTTATAACCTATATACAACCCTTGACGGTCGAATTAAAGGAACTCCGGTTAATAAAAATGCTAATCCGTCTGCCCTTGCGAAAGCCACCAATCCGACAAGTGTAATAATATCAGCTGCCACGCTTGGTCAAGAACGATTTAGCGGCGGACAACCAATTGATTTATTTTTTGACAAATCATTGTTTGAAACAAAAGAAAAACGTGATAATATCAAAACATTAGTGAAAACATATTTTGAACTTGGCGGATTACAGTTACAGGTAAACAGTGTTAATCCGGAACTTCTAAAAAAAGCATATGATAACCCTGAAGAACATCGTGATATCATTGTACGTAAAGGAGGATTTAGTGAACGTTTTGTAGAAATGCCTAAAAATGTACAAGCAGAGTTTATAAAAGGAATATAAAAGATTGTTAGATAAAGTATATTTATCTTTAAATTCAAATTGTAAAAAATAAAGGAATCTTATTACAATGAAAAAATCAACCTTATTCGCAAAATTACCCGATTACGTAGCTACCCCCGACGGTATGGCAATAGATAAAGAAGGAAATCTTATACTTGCTTGCCCGAATTATGGCGATCAGTCTATGCCGGGATGCTTATTAAAAATAGATAAAAACAAGAACATAAGAAAATGGTTTGATGTCCCCGCACACGAAGAAACAGGACTTGCTTCACCTATGGGTATTGCGTTTGGTCCTGACGGAGATTTATACATCTGCGACAATCAGGGGTGGCCCGGAAAGCCTGAGCTTATAAGAAAAGGTAGAATTTTAAGAGTTCGTATGGATGGTGATACTATTGTAAAGACAACTGTCGTTGCAAAAAATATGGAGCATCCAAACGGTATGAGAATCAGGGACGGTTATGTTTATGTAACACAAAGCACATTAGAGCTTGTGAACGACCCTTCCGGAAAACTTGTAAGCTGTGTTTACCGCTTTAAATTGGATGACGAAAATATAGATATTACAAACACTTTGGAAGATAAAAATATTCTCACTACTTTTATCACAGAAAATCCTGATGACCAGTATGGTGTTGACGGAATTGAATTTGACCGGGACGGAAATCTGTTAGTGGGCAATTTTGGTGACGGAGCAGTTTATAAAATCACATTTAACGAGGATTTGTCGGTTAAGTCAAATAAAATCTGGGCACAGGACAAAGATAATCTCGAAAGCACAGACGGTATGATAATGGATGATGACGGAAACTTATACATAGCAGATTTTTGTGCAAATGCCATTGTTAAAATTTTGCCTGACGGAACAGTCACAAAGCTTTGTCAGAACGGGGATACAGACGGCTTTAACGGTGAGCTTGACCAACCGGGTGAGCCTATAATCTGGAACGGAAAGCTTATTGTTTCATGCTTTGATCTGGTAACAAGTGATATTGTTGTAAACACTGCACACGAGCTTCCTGCAACGCTTGCGCAGATTGAACTTTAAGGAGATGATTTAATGGGGAATTTATTAAACTTACGTGAATTGATTTTTGAATCAGATGACAGAGCCTGTTTTATCGAACGTGACGAGATATTAGGGCGACTTGAAGGTGAAATGGCTGATTATGATAAAACTGATAAATATGCTATTGTTTTTTCGAAGCTTTTAAGCGAGGTTTCGGTGCCTGTGAATGAAAATGACTATTTTGTACGAAGGTCTGCAGGCACCAAACTATCTTCTTAATTCAACCGGACACCTTAGTCCCGATTACGGTAAAGTGTTGAGATGCGGATTGAAAGGTATAGTTTCTGAAATAAAAGACATAGCGGAGAAAAAGGGCGATGCTGAATCGGCAAGCTTTGCGGAAAACGCTGTTATTGTGGCAGAAGCAGTACGTGATTATTGCCTGCGTTATGCGGATGCGGCAGAGATAAACGGATTACATGATGCGGCAAAAGCACTCAGGACAGTTCCTTATGAGCCTGCATACGATTTCTATTCCGCACTGCAGGGAATATGGATTTTGCATATGATACTCAGCTGTTACATAGGCTCACGTGATTATGCTTTCGGAAACTTTGACCAATATATGCTTCCGTTTTATGAAAAGGCTGTTTCGGACGGTAAGACCGAAGCTGAGCTTACAGAGCTGCTTGCAGGATTTTTTATAAAAACAAATGAAATATGCGGAAGATGTTCTCACAATCATAATTCAAAACCTGTATTATGCCAGTCAGCGAAGCAGTATGTCAATATTGGCGGTGAAACACCTAACAGGTTTTCATGTATGTGCCTGAAAGCGGCAGAGCTTAGTAATATGGCACAGCCTGAAATTGTTGTGCGTCTTAAGCCTGATGCAGATACTGAGTTTACCGAACAGGTGTTTAAGTCTTTTGAGATTCTGACTGATAAGGTAAATGTGTATAACTACGATACTGTTTACAAATGTCTTATAAACAGAGATGTTAAGCCTGAAATTGCAAGAGATTTTACATATTCGGCTTGTTGCACTTTTGATTTACATTATCGTAATCCGAGAGGTGAATACTATGTTCCGACCATGCAGATTTTCCTTAAAGTTCTGCACAGCAGGAATTACGCATCAATAGAAGAAATTTTAAAGGATTATACAGAAGCACTGTCTGAGGATATGAAAAATAAACACTGGATAAAGTCAATAGAGGATATGCGACAGACTACGGTTCTTGATTCACTTCTTCTTACCGACACCGCAATGGAATGTAAATACGCATACGACAAAGACCGTACTTATTGCCTGAATAACTTGTTTTTATCGGGTGTAGCAACGATAGGCGACTCGCTTATGGTGCTTGATAAGCTTGTGTTCAGGGAAAAGCGGTATACTTATGCTGAGTTTATGAAAATCCTTGATGATAATTATGAAAACAACGAGGATTTACGTCTTGAAATTCTGAATTATGAAAGGTTCGGAAACGACAGTGAAAACGACATTTATACCGTTATGGCAGGAAATGCTATGGTTGATGCGGTTGATAATCTTGAAAAGCGTAGTAACGAATATAATATTCCGGGATTTTATTCACTTGAACGTGATAACACGTGGAGAGGTGAAGTAGGTGCTTCTCCCGACGGAAGAAAAAGCGGTGAGCCTTACAGCGAGAATCAGTCACCGACCTACGGTGCTGATAAAAAAGGCATAACAGCACTGTTAAAAAGTATTTCAAAACTACCGTTTGACAGAACGGCAGGCGGCGGTCTTAATCTGACATTTTCACAAAAGGTTTCATCAGATTTCCTGAAATCGCTTGTTCTTTCATATTTCAGTATGGGCGGACTGCACGTGGGAATCAGTATTGTTGACCGCAATACTTTTGAGGACGCAATGGTTAATCCCGACAAATACAAAAGCCTTACAGTCAGACTGTACGGTTTCAGCGAATACTTTATAAACCTACCCGAATGGCAGCAGATTGCTGTATTAAACAGAACCTCATATTAACTAAATATTTCATTTATAATTCATTTTTATTTTAATTCCGGATATACTTGACAATAGATACATAATGATGTATAATGTATGCATATGGACAGTGTCTGATTTCAGACTTGAAAAAAGAAGGGAATTGATATATAATGGGAGTATTATTCGGAACAGACGGTATAAGAGGTATAGCAAACAAGGATTTGACAGCTGAGCTTGCGTTCAAAACAGGCAGAAGCGGTGCATATGTTCTTACTAAAACGACAAACAAGCGCCCGCGTATTCTTATAGGTAAGGATACGAGAAAATCAGGCGATATGCTTGAAGCGGCACTTACTGCAGGGCTTTGCTCGGTTGGTGCAAAGGTTATTCCGCTTGGTGTTGTGCCGACTCCGGCAGTTGCGTATCTGACAAGACTTTACAAGGCAGATGCAGGTGTGGTTATTTCCGCATCGCATAACACATGCGAGTATAACGGAATTAAATTTTTCAATTCCGAAGGATATAAGCTGAGTGATGCTATCGAAGATGAGATAGAAAAATATATCCTCGGAGAAAAGGAAATCGAAGACCTTCCGACACATGGCGGTGTTGGTTACGTTTCAGCAAATCATAATGCTGTAGAGGACTACGTTAATTTTGCAATTTCAACCGTAGACTGCAGACTTGACGGTCTTAAGGTTGCAATCGACTGTGCGAACGGTGCAAGCTACCAGACTGCGTTCAAGGCTCTTAATAAGCTTGGTGCAAATGTAGAGGCAATCCACAATACACCTGACGGTATCAACATAAATGAAATGTGCGGTTCTACTCATATGGAGAGCTTGCAGGCATATGTTACAAGTATCGGTGCAGATGTAGGTATAGCATTTGACGGTGATGCAGACAGAATGCTTGCAGTCGATGAGCTTGGTAACATAATTGACGGTGACCAGGTAATGGCAATGTGTGCACATCATATGAAAGAAATCGGCACACTTAAAAATGATACACTCGTTGCAACGGTTATGAGCAATCTCGGTCTCACCATTTTCGGAAACGAAAAGGGAATAAACGTTGAACAGACAAAAGTCGGTGACAGATACGTTCTTGAACGTATGCTTGAAGGCGGATTCAATCTTGGCGGTGAACAGTCGGGACATATAATTTTCCTTGACCATAACACAACAGGGGATGGCCTTGTAAGTGCTCTCCAGTTCCTTGCAATGCTTAAAAAGACAGGTCTTAAAACTTCAAAGGCTTCACGTGTTATCGATGTATTGCCTCAGGTACTTATAAATGCAAGGGCTAAGAACGAAAACAAGGATAAGTATATGGAAATTCCTGAAATTGCCGAGGCTTGTGAAGCGCTTGAAAAAGAATTTGCAGGAAAAGGCAGAGTCCTTATCCGTACATCGGGAACAGAACCGCTTGTACGTGTCATGATTGAAGGTTCCGACAAAGAATATATTAATAAAAAGGCAAGAGAGCTTGCTGATATGATAGAAGAAAAGTTGGGATAATTTAATGATTGATATTTTAAAAAACGGGTTTGACAGACTTAATATACCTTACAGCGACAGGCAGCTCAGTCAGCTGACGGAGTATGCAAAGCTTCTTAAAGAATGGAATGAGAAAATTAATCTTACAAGTATTACCGAGGACAGCGAAATCGCAGTAAAGCATTTCATTGACAGCGCCTCAGCGCTTACGACAGGTAAGGTTTGCGGACGTGTGATTGATGTCGGTACGGGAGCAGGCTTCCCCGGACTGGTACTTAAAATAATGCAGCCTGATATAAAGCTTACTTTGCTCGATTCGCTCAATAAACGTCTTACTTTCCTTAAAGATGTAACAGAACGACTTGGTATAAACGATGTGGAATTTATTCATTCACGTGCCGAGGACGGAGGTCATAAACCTGGGCTTCGTGAAGGCTTTGATACGGCAGTGTCAAGAGCAGTTGCCGCAATGCCGCTTTTGTCAGAGCTATGTCTTTCGTACGTGAAGAAGAACGGATATTTTCTTGCACTCAAAGGTCCTGCCGCAGAAGAAGAAGTATTAAGTGCAAAACGTGCAATTTCAATTCTCGGAGGTGAAACGGAAGGGATATCTGATGTTGAGGTTGACGGAGCAGACCACAAGATTGTTATTGTAAAAAAAGTGCGACATACTCCGATTAAATTCCCGAGAAAACCCGCTTTAATTTCAAAAGCTCCGATAGAAACATGTTATAAAATGCCGAAACGCCCCTCGTTGTAAAAAATGAGGGGTTTTTTGTCGCACGAATTTCCTTGAAATATTTTTTTTCTATGGTATAATTGGATGTGTAAGACATAAGCATGCGGTATCTCCCCAATTGCCGCAAATTACTTACCCCCAGTCTTACACCTTCCACCCACCGAGGGCGATAAGGGGATGCAAAACTGTATAGCTTCCGGCAAGGATTTGTCTGTCTTTACTTTTTTGTATCCTCTGTCGGCCTGACTTTTTTATCTAATCGAAAGGTTTATATAATTATGAAAAATAAGGTAATAGAAGAAATTTATTACACCGAAGTATATGACATACCCGTTGATATGATAATACCAAGCCCAAACTCCGCAAGACGGCATTTTGACAGCTTCAAAATGAATTCGCTCATACATACTATATCCCGATACGGAATAATTCAGCCGATAACAGTCAGAGAGAAGGGAAACAAGTACGAGCTGATATCCGGTGAAAGACGTCTCAGAGGAGCAATAGCTGCCGGGCTTACGGTTGTTCCCGGAATAATAGTAGAAGCAGATGATGATAAATCTGCCATAATGACACTTCTTGAAAATCTCCAGCGTGAAGACCTCAGCTTTTTTGAAATAGCTGAAAGCTATAAGAATCTTATCAGGAATCAGGGGCTGACTCAGGAAGAGCTTGCAAATAAAATAGGAAAAAGCCGTTCGTCGGTGTCGAATAAAATACGTCTTTTAAGACTTCCACCGAAAGTGAAAAAGCTCATATGTGATTTTAATCTTACAGAACGTCATGCGAGAGCACTTCTTGCACTTCCCGATGAGGAAACACAGATTAACGTTATAAGAAGAATACACCGTGAACGGCTTACTGTAGCCGAAAGCGAAAAGCTTGTTGATGACATATTACTTAAGAACCCCGAAAAGCTTGCTTCTTCCATGCGTGCCGCATCGTTCAGCGACACGAGTATTTTTTCAAACACAGTCAGACGTGCAGTTGAAATAATGAGAAAAAGCGGCATTAATGCTGAAATCGAAAGTCAGGATTATGACTGGGGTGCCAGATACATAATTGACCTTAAAAAGAATTAGAAGATAAATTGTAATTTGTCGGGACAAATTACAATAGTGAAATCCGATTTTCAATCGGGTGAAATTCATCCGCAGGATGAATGAAATTGTCACCTTGTGACAGTGAAATCTGTTGCGTTGCAACAGGTTATGGTAGAAATCGCAAGCGATTTCATTGAATTAATTATTGCAATT
>JAZULT010000078.1:0-1643 GCA_045603225.1 Clostridia bacterium
AAAATATACAAGGATAAGTTGAGGAAAGGTTCTGTGGAGCTTTTACAGGAAATAAATAGATCTGACTGCGAGTTGTGGGTATACACTACTTCAAACCGAAGTCAAGGATATATCCGCAGATTATTCCGCCGCTATGGTATCAGAATTGACAGCATTGTCAATGCTGAACGTCACGAAAGGGAAGTTTCACGGGAAAGGCTGAATTTCCCGTCAAAATATCCGTCAGTATACCGCATTGATTTGCACGTTGATGATGAAAAATCCGTTTATGAAAACGGTATTGCCTACGGTTTCAGAGTTTATCATATAACAAATGATGATTTGGAGTGGGCGGATAATATTCGCAGAGAGATGCAAAGAATTATAAAGGTAAAATGAAAAAGACATTAAATCTAATTTCAGCTTTTTGTTCAGCCGTGATATTAATTTCATTGGCTGGCTGTAATATTAATTCAGTGCCGAGGCAGTATAAAAAACTGCCCGATAGTCTTTCGGAAGAAGATGTATTGCTTACTGTAGGCATACCTGTTTACAAATGCACCGAGTATCAGTACAGAGATGATGAATTGGAGGAGAAGTGCGTATATACTTATGACGAGTATGACAATATTCTTACCGAAGAAATAACCGTAATAAATAACGATAAAGTGGAATATTCGAAACGTCGTACATACAGCTATGAATACGACGAAAACGGTAATATTACCGCTGAAAATTTATATCTCGATGATAATAATTTCCCCAATGGCTTTACTCAGTATGTTTATGATACTGACGGATTGCTGAAATATGAAATATATTATTCTTCTAATTACGCTCAGACTGAATTAGAAAAGAATTTTTATGCTGAATACAAATATGACAGCAGCGGAAACGAGATATCAAATACAGAAGTAGACGCAGACGGATATGTTAGTTCAAAAAGCGATACAGAATATCAATATGACGACAACGGAAATATCATAAGCAAAACAGTCAACGTTTGGTTTGACCCTGTAAATTCAAAGATAAATTCTTCAATAAGTGAATATACATACACTTATGATGAATTCGGAAAGATACTTACAGAAACTTTGAAGTACGCCTATGACAGAAATGGTAAAGCATATAGTTATGAGAGCATGAAAATATATGACAGTAATGGAAATGTTATAAAAGAAATAATTGACGAAGGTTCGGAAACAGAAACAGAAAAAACATACGAATACGACGATAAAAACCGTCTGATATGTGAGAATAACGGCAGAACTGTTTACGAATATGATGAAAAAAATCGTCTGATATGTGAGGAACGTAATAACATCAGAAATGTTTACGAATACGAGGATTACTGATTTTTCCTGTCAGAAAATCTCCTGCAAAAACATAAAAAAATTTTTTCGATTTCTGTAACACTTTGAAATTTTGAAGTGAGTATATGTTATGAGATGTGAAATACATCGGAAATATTTAATTACAGAAAGAGGAAATTATTATGAACAAGAAGTTTTTTGCAATTCTCGCAGTATGCACAATGGTTATGACAGCTTGCGGTCCCGCAGTTGAGGAATCCGCACAGTTACCCGAAACATCTGAAAAGACAACAACTGCCAATGTTGAAGCTGAAGCAACAACAGCCGAGGCTGAAACAACAACAGCAGTTG
>JAZULT010000079.1:0-48314 GCA_045603225.1 Clostridia bacterium
TTTCACTTTTTACATATTCTTTAATAAGTTCCTTTGGTATTTTCATGTCGAAAAACCTCCTTGATAAAAATTATTTCTACCATAATTTTCACCAAGGAGGTCTGTTTTTATACTATTTACACAACTTTTTCCGCACCGTCATCCGTGCTCCTTTTGAATAAAACAAGGTTTTTAATTCAGGAGAATCCTTTTTCCCTAATTCTCCTATCATTTCACTCCGAACTTCTTTTTACATTCTTCAGAAAGGTCAGGCTCACCCCACGACTTATTGAAATTAGAAAGTCCGATATCCTGCGGCATTCTGTAATCAGGAAGATTGTCACATTCCGTAAGTTCTTCCCGTATTGCCTGCAGATATTTAAAGCCAAATTCATGGCTGGGTGAAATATAATGTCCTTCGTCCCATTCATTCCAGTTATCAATCATAAATATTCTTTTACCCCATGCACCATCAGGGAGCTTGTCAACAATCGCTTTCATCTCCGACAGCAGTTTTCTGAATCCCTCTGGTGATAAATGATATTTCTTTTCCGCTGCAAAATTGTACCCGAGATTATTCCACGCCTCGGTTGTTCTTGGTTCAGCATCCCTGAAGCAAGATGCGGTAGGAATTGCCCTCATGGGATTAGGTGCAATTCTACTTTTCAGCATTTCACACTGCCCTTTAATGATTTCGTCATCATCATCAGTATCTTCTTCAGGAACATAACCCGAATCATAACCGAAATGAAAATCATATCCGCGTTCATCGCAATCATAATATATTTCAGGATCAATTTTTTTGTAATCCCATATTGCCGCAGATATCAAAAGACCGTCAAATCCGTATTTTTTTGCATATTCTCTACATTCATCAAAAACTTTCCGTTGTTCACTGGCAGTTTTAAAAGCACCGTTTAACCAGTCGGGAGCGCAGATGAAAAGCACCGGCTTATTGTCAATAACAAGATAATTCTCACATGTAAAATATGTTTCAAACCAGAACGGAAGCAGGTTATTTAACAAATCTTCCCTGTCAGTATTCCCCCATCTGACCGAGTTTTCGTACATTATCGCAAATTTCATATATTTTTGAAACTTCGCATTAAACATCGCATCATGCAATCCATGTGCACACCGAAGCGCCTTTTCTGTCACAGGCTTACCCATATTCTCTTTATATCTATACCAGCAATATATAAAACAGTTTACTCCATGCTCGGATGCCCATTTTATTTCCCAGTCACATAAATCGGGGTTTTCTTCGTCATAGTAGCCACAAAGCGGGGTTCTTTCAGGATAGTTATGCAAATCATCGAATCCGTTGTGAAGCCCTGCTGCCCCTTTTTTCCATGCACCGTAATAGTGAGCCGCAACAATGCAATCACTTTTTGCCGGATTAGGCTCAGGAATGTTATCAGAAAGTTTTATTTTATACATACAGAAAATCCTTTCGTTATATAGTGAGGAGTACATTTTTTTAATATCTCTTTATCCACATTATACATTAACAACTTCTATTTGTAAAGATTGATTTAACACTCAGTTTATTTTTTACGAAAGAAAGTTAAATATGTACTAATTTTTTTATCTTATATTTCTGTACATAGGACCATACGCCTGACAAGCTCTATAATCCTGTCCTTCCTTATCCATTCCGAAAGCATTCCAGCTTGCAGGTCTGAATATCTTTTCTTCAGGAACATTATGCATGCATACAGGGATTCTGAGCATAGAACAAAGTGTAATGATATCAGCACCGATATGACCATAGCTGATTGCACCATGATTTGCTCCCCAGTTATTCATAACATCATATGCAGTCTTGAATGCACCTTCGCCTGTTGTTCTGGGTGCAAACCATGTACAAGGCCATGTATAGTCTGTTCTCTTCCAAAGCACATCTGATACTTCGTCAGGGAGTCCAACCGTCCATCCTTCTGCAATCTGCATTACAGGTCCGAGTCCCTTAACAAGATTAAGTCTGATCATAGTACACGGCATCTCGTTCTTTGTAAGGAATCTTGATGAAAATCCACCGCCTCTGAAATACCCCTTATCAGCTGCACACCATTCAGTCGCTTTAAGACATGCTTCCATATCTTTTTCAGTCATTTCATAGAATGGCTTAATAACAGCATTTCCGTTTTCATCCTTAACGTCACCGCACGCATCAACGCATGCAGCTCCTGAGTTAATAAGATGAATGAATCCGCCTGCTTCTTTAGCCTTGCCTTCTATATCGTAACCTGTTGCTTTCTTAACAGCCTCAGGACTCCAGTATGTTCTTACATCAGCAAATATCTGAGCTGTATTTGTAAGAAGCTTACCGAACAACATACAAACACCGTTTAAAACGTCGTTTTCAGTAGCAAGTATGTAAGGTTCTCTTGCGCCGTTCCAGTCAAATGAAGAATTAAGCATTGATTCAGGGAAATCACAGTTAGGATAGAAGTCTGTCCACTGACGCTGTCCCTGGAAACCGCCGGCAATTGCATTATGTCCAACCATTTCTTCTTCACAGCCTTCGGGAAGATTCTTATTACCGTTAAAGAGGTCTTTGATGATACACATCATCTTAACAACAAATTCCCATGACTCTTCCTTCTTCTCATCTGACTCACGAACAAAATCAGGGTTCTTGTCAAAGCCTTCAGGACAATTTTTCTTTGTCCATGCAAGAGCTTTTTCAAATTCGTCCTTATCGTAAATACCTTCTGTCATACGTCTGATGATTTCAACTTCATCAACCGATTCAACACGAAGTCCGAGATAATCTTCCATAAACGCAGGATCAATTATTGAACCGCCTATACCCATACAGATTGAACCGATTTGGAGATATGACTTACCTCTCATTGTTGCAACTGCAACTGCAGAACGAGCAAATCTGAGTATCTTTTCCTTAACGTCCTCAGGTATATCCTTACAGTCAGCATCCTGAACATCATGTCCGTAAATACCAAATGCAGGGAGTCCTTTCTGAGCATGAGAAGCAAGAACTGATGCAAGATATACAGCACCCGGTCTCTCCGTACCGTTAAATCCCCACACCCCTTTGATTGTCATAGGGTCCATGTCCATTGTTTCAGAACCGTAGCACCAGCAAGGTGTAACTGTAAGAGTAATACTTACTCCTTCTTTCTTGAACTTTTCAGCACAAGCCGCTGCTTCTGCCACTCTTCCTATTGTAGTATCAGCAATAACAACCTTTACAGGTTCTCCGTTTGAATATCTGAGATTTGACGTAATAAGTTCAGCTGCTGATTTAGCCATGCCCATTGTCTGTTCTTCAAGTGATTCTCTTACCTTAAGCGGTCCTCTTCTACCGTCAATTGTAGGACGGATTCCGATAACCGGATAATCACCAATCAATCTGTTTTCTGCCATTTTAATTTCCTCCTATCATATATTTAATATAATTATATACCATAAAACATATAAATACTTGTATTATAGTAGTAAAAAACATAATAATATTCACATTTATATAAATACTTATACAAGTATTTTTTATATGAATTAAAATTAATATAAAGCTTGACACATAAACATATTTGTGATATAATATTTAATGTTTAAATATGTGCCCGTAGCTCAGTTGGATAGAGCGTCAGACTCCGACTCTGAAGGTCGTGCGTTCGAATCGCATCGGGCATACCACGGGTGTTGCATTTTGTAACACCTTTTATTATTGGACTTAATTATACCTGAGGAGAAATCAATATGATAACACTCAACAGAAACTCTTTAAAAAAACGATTAGATAAATCATTTCAGAAAGACATTTCAGAAAATAATATCGGAGGCTGTTCTGCAATCGTCCGACAACATGGTGAGATAGTATACAACAACAATTTCAATTCAACAGATAAAACCTTGTACCGCCTTGCATCAATGACAAAACCGATAACATCCGTTGCTTCTTCTATTCTTTTTGAACGCGGCAAACTCAATCTTGATGATTCTGTAGCAAAATACATTCCGGAATTCAGAAACGGTGAAAAGATTAAAATTCTTCATCTTCTTACGCATACCTCAGGTATTTTTGCAGAAAAAATCCGTGAAACAGTTCAACTTGAAAAAAAGCATAAGGAGACTCTAAGCTCTTCAATAAATTTTTACAGCAAACTCCCTACAGCTTTTGAACCTTTTACAAAAGAGGAGTACAGCGGAGTTGCAGCATTTGATGTTCTTACATATATAATCGAAAAAATAACTGATACAGATTATAATGAATTTCTGAAAAAAGAAATTTTTCTCCCTCTCGGAATGATAAATACCACATTTGTTCCAAGTACCGAACAATGGAAAAACATAATAACAATGCATGATAAAACCGAAAGCGGAATCGGATTGACAACTGACAACTGTGTTTTCGAAGATTATCCCTGCACTCATTATCTTGGAGGTGCAGGACTTATATCATCTGCTTCCGACTATTCGAAATTTGCAGAAATGCTTCTTAGCGGAGGCGAAGGAATTATTTCTCCTGAATCAGTTAAACTTATTTCTACAGCTCATGTACCGGAAACCATTATGCCGGGCACTGAACGTTGGGGGCTCGGAGTCAGAGTTATTGTAAAAGATGAATATAAACCGTTACCTGTTGGAACATTCGGATGGAGCGGGGCGTACGGCTCTCACTTCTGGGTTGACCCGATTAATAAAATTACAGCTGTTTTCATGAAAAATTCGCGTTATGACGGAGGAGCCGCAAACAGATCGGCACGTCAATTTGAAAACGACGTATATTATATATAATTTAAAAATTTAAACACCCGAAAAAAAAATATTTTTTTTCAAAAATAGTATTGACAATTGATAACATATGTGTTAGAATGTCCTCGAAAATATAAATACAGTATATTTTCACGCATTTTAACGGAGGTGTTCGTTATGGATGAAAAAAAAATAGTAGAAGATATTTTTCACGAAGAAGAAGAATCCGAACAGGTCAGTGACCCAAAGGGTATTCCTGATTACGAAGACATGTTCAGCAGTAAAGAAGAAAAGAAATCTCCTTTAAAAATCCTGAAAATCATAGCATGTTCGAATGTTAAGGGGATGATTGTTTCATCAATACTGTACATTATTAAAAACTGTCCTGTCTGGATAATCCCCTTGCTGACAGCCAGCATTATAAACATAGCAACTAAAGGCGGAGAAGGTGCATTTGCCAAAATGGGAATAACAACAATATTTCTTATGGCACTGGTTTTTCAGAACATACCAACTCATGTTCTTTACTCAAAATTCACAGATAAAATGCTTCGCACAACAGGTGCCGGGATAAGAAACACAGTCATAAAAAAACTGCAGCATCTTTCTATTTCCTATCACAAAGATATCGAATCAGGAAGACTGCAGGCGAAATTCATGCGTGATATAGAAGCTATAGAATTCTTTAACACACATTTCTTGAAAAGTGTTATTCCCTGTATAATAAGCATAATAATTTCAATCAGCGTGTCTGCTGCAAAAAGCGGAATAGTTACATTATTTTTCCTGATTGTTATTCCGATAAACGTATTCATGGTATCTTTCTTCAGAAAGCCTATGAAACGCAACAACCAGCATTTCAGAAAAGAAAATGAAAATATATCTGCTCAGGTTTCAAGCATGATTGATATGATTCCTGTCACAAAAGCACACGGTCTTGAAAACGAAGAAATAAAAAAATTAGAAAACAACATAAAAAAATTACGTGAAGAAGGTCTGATACTAGACAGAACCAATGCCTATTTCGGCTCAGTGTCTTGGGTATTGAGCACCGCACTCAGCGGACTTTGCCTACTGTTTACAGGGCTGCTTGCTCTTAAGGGTGAAATTGAAGTTGGTGATATCGTTCTCTATCAGTCATACTTCGGCTCAATAACAAACAATGTTCAGGCGCTTGTAAACATATTCCCTGAGCTTACAAAAGGTCTAGAATCCATACGTTCAGTATCAGAAATAATGAATTCTGATGAAATTGAAGATAACAAAAACAAAATAAAACTCCGTCATGTTCACGGAAGCATTGATTTTAATGATGTATATTTCAGATTCCCAAAATCAGACGAAGACGTAATAAAGCATTTCGATTTACATGTAGAAAAAGGAGAATGTATTGCCCTTGTCGGAGGTTCAGGAGCCGGAAAATCTACAATAATGAATCTTATAATCGGTTTCTTCAAACCAACACAAGGTTCTATATCAATTGACGGAAAAAACATAGAACTAGTAGATCTTACATCATACAGACATTTTATATCGGTAGTTCCTCAGAACAGTATATTATTTACAGGAACAATACGTGACAACATTACATACGGTCTTGATTATGTCGATGAAGAACGACTTCAGGAAGTTATAAAGCTTGCTAACATCAACGAATTCACCGACGAACTTCCCGACGGTATTGACACGTTCATCGGTGAACACGGCGGAAAACTTTCAGGCGGACAAAAGCAGCGAATTTCAATAGCAAGAGCTCTTATACGTGACCCTGATATATTAATTCTTGACGAGGCTACATCGGCACTTGATAACATATCAGAGTATCATGTTCAACAAGCTATGAATCATCTTATCAAAGGAAGAACAACATTCATTGTTGCACACCGACTTTCAACAATACGTGATGCAGACAGAATTGTTGTCATGGAAAAAGGTGAAATTGTAGAATGTGGTGACTATGATACGCTTATGGCTAAAAAAGGTCACTTCTATGAATTGAAAAATCTTAACGGTTAAAATAAAAAGGATGTTTAAAATCACATTGATTTTAGACATCCTTTTTTATACGATATTCATTTTGAAATAAATACAAGTAAATAGTATATAACAGGTGTTATATATATAACACTGTCAAATCTGTCTATTATCCCGCCATGTCCCGGCAAGACATTTCCAAAATCCTTAACATTGCAATCTCTTTTTATTGCTGACATGACCAGATCTCCAATCTGCGAGAACACTGCCGCAAACGCACCGAGAACAAATGAAGATATATATGTTGCATTTCCCGGAACGATAAAGTTAAATCTATTAAGGATATATACATAAACCACACAAGCTACTCCTGCGGTAATCACACCGCCAATTGCACCTTCTACTGTTTTTTTAGGACTGACTTTAGGTATCAGCTTATGTTTGCCTATACCTCTTCCGACAAAATATGCTCCCGTATCACTCAGCCACGAACAAACAAAAACAAGCAATACTGATGTAATCCCGAAATCCTTATATATTTTTATCATAGTTCCAAAGAATATAGTGATAAAAAACGTCACTAGCGCATTTGCCCCTATACTCTTAAAATCCACATTTCCATGTAAAACCACAGTAAAAGTCATATATATACAAATACATGCGGCAGTTGCAAATTCCAGTGAAACACCACCAAAAATTATTGAAGATAAAAGCAATCCGGAATTCAGTACACCGATGCCCATAAGCAGCTTATTTGTTTTCATTGAATTATAGATTTCAAAAAGCATCCAAAACGTGAAAAATGCAATTGCGGCTATAAAAACTGCCTGACCTGATACTACTACAAGAGAAAAAACTATAAGTCCTATAAAAGCAGTAATAATTCTTGTCAACATGATACATCATCCTTTCACATCACCAAACCGACGTCCGCGATTTTGAAAATCAATAATTGCACTATGCAAATCTTTCACAGAAAAATCCGGCCAGAGCTTAGGCGTAAACCACATTTCAGAATAGCTATTCTGCCAGAGCAAAAAATTACTGAGTCGTTGCTCTCCGCTCGTGCGAATTAATAAATCAATATCCGGTTGACCTGATGTATACAAATATTTATCAAACATTTTTTCATTAATATCATCAGCCGATATCTCACCTTTTTCTGCCATTCTACATAATTGTCTTGTTGCATTTACAATTTCTTCACGGCCACCGTAATTGAGAGCAATATTCATTACTATGCCGGTATTATTCGCTGTAAACTTTTCGGTTTTTATGATTTGTTCCTGTATTTCGTCGGTAAGCTCTTTTCTAGAACCTATTGCACGAATAACAACATTTTCTCCGGCGAGTGTTTTTTCAGCATTTTTTAAGTAATTAAGAAGAAGATTCATCAAAAATTCCACTTCTTCCGCAGGTCTTTTCCAATTTTCGGTTGAGAATGCGTAAACTGTTATATACTTAATACCGATTTTATTACATTCAGTAACAATTTTCTTAAGGTTATCCGCACCGGCAGAATGTCCTGCCGAACGAGGAAGTCCCCTTTTTTTTGCCCATCTTCCGTTACCGTCTAATATAACACCTATATGTTCAGGAAGATTATTTAAATCAATCTCGTTTGCTATCTTTTTTTTGCCGAATATCATTTTTACTTACTCCTAAAGTGGGAGAAGCGTTATGCTTCTCCCCCTTTGTTATATTTCCATTATTTCCTTTGTCTTGTCTGCTTCAATTGTTTCTGTAAGAGCAATGTACTTATCTGTAAGCTTCTGAATGTCCTTTTCTGCTGCTTTTACATCATCTTCGGTAATTTCACCGTTCTTTTTCTGAGTTTTGGCTGCTTCGATTCCGTCACGACGGGCATTTCTGATCTGAACCTTAGTTTCCTCAGCATATTTCTTTACAAGCTTAGCAAGTTCCTTTCTGCGTTCTTCCGTAAGAGGCGGGAATGAAAGTCTGATCACTTTACCGTCATTCTGTGGAGTAATTCCAAGATCTGAAATCTGAATTGCTTTCTCTATATCCTTAAGAATAGATGTATCCCACGGCTGGATAACCAGTGATCTCGGATCAGGAGATGCAATTGAGCCAACCTGAGCAATAGGAGTCTGAGTTCCGTAATACTCAACACTTATTTTGTCAAGAACAGATGCATTCGCACGTCCTGCACGGATTGTTTTAAGCTCTCCTTCAAGTCCGGCTATTCTTTTTTTCATTTTTTCTTCTACTTCAGGGTAATTTGCCATAATGGTCACTTTCCTTTCTTTATTATATTAATTTCTTTTTCCGTCATTAGAAACAAACGTACCTATTTCTTCACCTTTTACAGCTTTAAGAATATTTTCAGGCTCATTAAGACCAAATACAAGTAAAGGCATATTATTATCACGGCACATTGATGCCGCTGTTGAATCCATAACTCCAAGATTCATGCTGAGAATATCAGTATAAGTAAGCGAATCAAATTTCTTTGCATCAGGATTGATATTAGGGTCACTATCATATACAGCATCAACTTTTTTCGCAAGAAGAATTATTTCTGCTTCCGTTTCTACTGCACGAAGTGCAGCCGCTGTATCGGTTGACATAAACGGATTTCCTGTACCGCAACCAAATATAACAACTCTGCCTTTTTCAAGATGTCGTACCGCTTTACTTCTTATATATGGCTCTGCGATTTGTCTCATCTCTATACTTGTCTGAACTCTTGTCGGTATACCGACATTTTCAAAAGCTGAACAAAGTGCAAGGGCATTAATCGACGTGGCAAGCATTCCCATATGATCAGCTCTTGTTCTGTCCATGTTTGAACCGCTTCTACCCCTCCATATATTTCCGCCGCCTACAACAATGCTAATCTCAACACCCAAATCATAAACAGACTTTACACTTTCCGATATTGATGAAAGTGTCTCTTCATCGAGACCAAAACCATTTTCACCTGCAAGAGCTTCTCCGCTTATTTTCAGCAAAACACGTTTATATTTTGTACTCATATTTAATCTCCCATTTTACCAAAAAGAGGGAAACCATCAATCTAACCAACGGTATTCCCCCCTCTTTTGTTTTGTATTGTTATTTATTTAATCATGCTTGCAACTTCGTCAGCAAAGTTATCTTCTTTCTTTTCGATACCTTCACCTTTTTCGAATCTAACATAATTTACAAGCTTAACGCCCTTTGAGTTGAGGTATGCTTCAACTTTGAAATCGCCATTTTTGACAAATTCCTGCTGAAGGAGACAATTCTGTTCAAAGAACTTATTAATCTTACCGCCAACCATCTTTTCAATAATATTATCAGGCTTGCTTGCATTCTTAGGATCTTCCTTAATCTGAGCAACGATAATCTTCTTTTCTTTTTCAACATCTTCTGCAGGAACTGTGTCCTTAGAAAGATAAAGAGGATTGATTGCTGCAATCTGCATTGCAACATCTCTTGCAGCTTCATAAGCTGCTTCGTCAGCAAGGCTTCCTTCAGCTTCAACAAGAACACCGATTCTTCCGCCGCCATGGATGTATGAACATACGTTACCTTCGATTCTTGCAAATCTTCTGATATTCATGTTTTCACCGATTTTAGCGATGAGAGCTGTAAGAGCTTCGCCAACATTGTGCTCATCGTTAAACTTAATTTCCTTAAGAGCATCAACATCAGCAGGAGCCTGAGTTGCAATAATTTCAGCTACTTTTGAAACAAAATCCTGGAATTCATCATTCTTTGCAACGAAGTCTGTTTCTGAGTTAACTTCTACAAGAACACCAACCTTACCGTCTTCGGTAATGTATGATTTAACAATACCTTCAGCAGCGATTCTGCCTGATTTTTTAGCTGCAGTTGCAAGTCCTTTTTCTCTGAGGATTTCTACTGCCTTATCTTTATCACCGTCAGCTTCTGTGAGAGCTTTTTTACAGTCCATCATACCGCAACCGGTAATTTCTCTTAAATTCTTAACATCTTGTGCTGTAAATGCCATTTATATTTCCTCCTGTATATATGATTTTTTATTATTCTTCAATCTGCTCTTCAGCTTCGTCTTCTTCAACCACTTCAGGAAGTGCATCTTCTCCCTGTCTTCCTTCGATAATTGCATTTGCAATTGTTGAAGCGATGAGTTTTACTGCACGAATAGCATCATCGTTACCCGGAATTACATAATCAACTTCATCCGGATCACAGTTTGTATCAACAATAGCTACAACCGGAATACCGAGCTTCTTAGCTTCTGCGATAGCAATCTTTTCTTTTCTCGGGTCAACAACGAACATACAAGCAGGAATCTTAGTCATATCTTTGATACCGCCAAGATATTTTTCGAGCTTGTCTCTCTGAGCCTTAAGCTTGATTACTTCTTTCTTAGGAAGGAGTTCGAATGTTCCTTCTTCTTCCATTTTGTTAATCTGAGCAAGTCTTTCGATTCTCTTCTGGATTGTCTTGAAGTTTGTGAGCATACCGCCAAGCCATCTTGCATTAACATAATACATACCTACACGTTCTGCTTCTTCCTTGATTGAATCCTGAGCCTGTTTCTTTGTACCAACGAAAAGAACTTCTCCGCCCTGTTCTGCTATATCTCTTACGAAATAATAAGCCTCTTCTACTTTCTTTACTGTCTTCTGAAGGTCGATAATATAAATACCGTTTCTTTCTGTGAAGATGTATTCAGCCATTTTAGGGTTCCATCTTCTTGTCTGATGTCCGAAATGAACACCTGCCTCCAAAAGTTGTTTCATTGAAATTACGTTTGCCATTTTAAATTCCTCCTGTTTTTTTAATCCTCCGTATAGGCAAATATCAGCAAAACCGGTTGGCTCCGGCAACAGTCTGAAACCTGATACGTGTGTATTTTTCATACATATTAATTCTAACATATTTTGATAAAAAAATCAATACTTTTCAAAAAAATAGTATATTTCAATAAAAGTCTCGTAATCTTTGGAGTCAAAATATGTATTTATTCACCTAAAGCAGTCTTTATACTTTGTTCAAGCAAAGCTTTATCGGCACATGCAAACTGAAATCCGCAAATATTATTTGAAGTATCAAGCATAATAAGTGCCGGAGTATTACCTTTAACCAATTCAAAGTTATTAAGAATTTCAGGGTCTTTTTCTACGTTTTTGATATCAAAAACAACGTCCGGATATGCTGCTTTAAGTTCTTCAATCATCGCTGCCGTTTCAGTCTCCTGAGAATTATCTACAAAATACATAAATGTCGGATTTACTTTTACTTCCTCCGTCTGCACGGGAACTGCCTGACTATCTTCCTGAGCCGGTACGTTTTCAGTCTTTTTCTCTCCATTACCATTATTCTCTTCTACTGCATTTAAATCCTGCTCTGAAGCAGAATTATCGGCATTTTCTGTTTTCTGTTCTGCAATATCGTTTTTAGCGTCTTTTCCTGCAAAAGAAAGTATCATCACAACTGCCAGAACGACAGCAACAGCTGTGCACAAAATAATTATCATATTCTTCTTATTCATTTTAGCATTTCTCCTTTAACTTATCTTCTAATACTTCGAGCGCACGATTCGCAATCTTGCCGTATCGCTCCTGTTTGTTACGTATCCGTTCATCGAGGCCTTCGATTATTCCGAAATTTGCATTCATCGGTTCAAGTCTTGAAAGTCCGGTATTTGTTATATAAAGCGGTAATGCACCGATACATGTTCTTGCATCCGGTTCAAAGAGTTCTTCTCCCATAATCTGTCGTGCCATATTATATCCTACCATAATTCCGCTTGACGCTGATTCAACATATCCTTCGACACCGGTTATCTGTCCCGCAAAATATATTTTCGGATATTTGACACAACGGTAATAACGGTCGATAACTTCAGGTGCCTGAATAAAAGTATTTCTGTGCATTACACCGTATCTTACAAATTCTGCATTTTCAAGCCCCGGTATCATACCGAAAACTCTCTTTTGCTCCGGGAACTTCAGATTCGTCTGAAATCCGACCATGTTATAAAGAGTCCCTTCAGTATTATCCTGTCTGAGCTGTACAACGGCATAGCTGTCATCCTTCCCGGTCTTAGGATTAACAAGTCCTACAGGCTTAAGCGGTCCGAATGTAAGAGTCTGTATTCCTCTTTTTGCCATCACCTCAACAGGCATACAACCTTCAAATACAGTCATTTTTTCAAATTCCTTAAGCTTAACACATTCCGCAGAAATAAGCTCATTATAAAAAGCCTCGTATTCATCTTTATTCATAGGACAGTTTATGTAATCGGCAGTACCCTTGTCATAGCGTGCCGCATAAAAAACCTTATCGAAATCAATACTCTCTTTAGTAATAACCGGAGCTGCTGCATCATAAAACGACAGTTGTTCCATTCCTGTTATTTTTCTTATTTCTTCAGAAAGAGCATCAGATGTCAAAGGTCCCGTAGCAATAACTGTGTATTCATCCGTATTGATAGTTGTAACCTCACCGCTGACAATCTCAATAAGTGGATTTTCCTTAATCTTTTTCGTAATATATCCCGAAAAAACATCTCTGTCCACCGCAAGAGCACCGCCTGCCGGAACTCTTGAAACATCTGCCGCTTCCATGATAACAGAATTAAAAAGACGCATTTCTTCTTTCAGAAGACCACAGGCATTTTCTATTCTGTCAGCCTTAAGCGAGTTTGAACAAACAAGCTCAGCAAAATCAGGGCTATGATGTGCCGGGGAATATTTTTTCGGTTTCATTTCATACAGCCTTACATTTATTCCACGCTTTGCAAGCTGAAGTGCCGCCTCGCATCCGGCAAGACCTGCGCCTATAACGTTAACTGTTACATTCATATTCACAATCCTCGTTGATGCAATAAATTTTCTTTTTTCTACCATTTTTCTTAAAAAGAGTTCCGCCGCACTCAGGACATTTTTTATCCTTCACCGGCTCATCCCATGCCATGAAATCACATTTGGGTAATTTTTCACAAGCAAAATAAGACTTACCTTTTCGTGATTTCTTTTTAAGAATCTCACCACCGCATTTCGGACATTCAACACCTGTCCCTTCTCTGAGTGCCATTGTATTCTGACATTCAGGAAATCCGGGACATGCAAGAAATTTTCCGAACTTGCTTAATTTGTAAACCATTTTTCTGCCGCATTTCTCGCAAACAACATCTGATTCTTCATCTTTAATTTTAATCTTTTCAACATTTTTCTGAGCAAGTTCAAGTGTATCTTTAAATGACGGATAGAAGTTTCGGATGATGTCCTTCCACATCATCTCCCCTTCTCCGATTTTATCAAGGTCATTTTCCATGTTTGCTGTGAAAGCAATATCAACAATATTATCAAAATTCCCTTTCATCATATCATTGGTAACAGCACCTAATTCAGTAGGCATTAGCAGCTTTTTGCTTCTAACAACGTACCCTCTTGATACAATTGTTGAAATTGTAGGAGCATAAGTAGACGGACGTCCTATACCATTTTCTTCCAATGCTTTTACAAGACTGGCTTCTGTATATCTTGACGGCGGCTGTGTGAAATGCTGTTTTGATGTCACATCTGCCACTGCAAGTTCATCTCCCTCATTCAGTACCGGAAGCTTAGTTTCCTTCGCTTCTTTGCTGTCACTACCTTCAATATACACTGCTCTGTAACCCTTAAAAACAAGAGTTGAACCGGTTGAGCGGAACATATGCTTTCCACACTCCATATTGACCTGTACAGTATCATAAACCGCAGGGGTCATCTGACTGGCTGCAAATCTCTCCCATATAAGCTTATAAAGTTTATACTGGTCACTTGTCAGCTTATCTTTAACTTCCGAAGGTTGAAGTGTAACCATTGTAGGGCGTATTGCTTCGTGTGCATCCTGTGCACCATGTTTTGTTTTATACTGTTTTGGTGCAACATATTCTTTCCCGTATTTATCCTGCAAATAATCAACTATTTCACGCTGTGCATCAGGAGAAATACGCATAGAATCTGTTCGCATATATGTTATGAGACCGACTGTCCCTAATTTGCCGCCAAGATTAACTCCTTCGTAAAGCTGCTGTGCTATCTGCATAGTCTTCCCTGTATTAAAATTGATTTTTCTTGATGCATCCTGTTGCAGTGTACTTGTTGTAAACGGCGGAAACGGAGATTTCTTACTTTGACTTTTCTTCACCGTTTTAACAGACATATTCTTATCACATACATCTTTAACTATTTTTTTGGCAGATTCCTTATCAGAAAGCTTCTTTTCTTTTCCGTTTTCTCCAAAATATTCCGCCTTAAAAACTGTTTTTTTACTTTCAAGTTCTGCCGTAACAGTCCAGTATTCTTCAGGAATAAAATTAATTATCTCATCCTCACGGTCGCAAATCATTTTCAAAGCAACTGACTGGACTCTGCCCGCACTAAGACCTTTTTTAATTTTCTCCCACAGAATCGGACTTATCTTATACCCCACAATTCTGTCGAGAACTCTTCTGGCTTGCTGTGCGTCAACAAGATTCATATCAATACTTCTGGGATGCTTTACAGCCTCTTTCACAGCATTTTTGGTAATTTCATTAAAGGTAACACGACACGGAGAATTAATATCTATTTTAAGAGCATTAGCAAGATGCCAGCTTATAGCTTCGCCTTCACGGTCAGGGTCAGTCGCAAGATATACAACATCAGCTTTTGAAGCTGCTTTTTTCAGTTCACCGAGCAATTCACCTTTCCCGCGAATTGTGATATACTTAGGCTCAAAATCATTATCTAAATCAACGCCCATCTGGCTTTTTGGTAAATCAATAATATGACCCACAGAGGCCATAACCTCATAATCACTCCCAAGATATTTCTTGATAGTGGTTGCCTTCGACGGTGATTCGACAATCATTAATTTCTTTTTTGCCATTTTTATTTTACACTCTCCTGTCATTAATATTAAAACAAAATTAAACTACATATATTAACATACTACAAATTTTTAAAAAAGTCAAATGTTTTTTTAAAAATTTTAAAATTATTAATTTTTATGTATAACAAATCTGCCGCACCAATGTATAAATGCGACAGATTCACAATAGTTTTAGTTGTTTGAGTTGAACAAATCTGATCCTTTTACAGCTTTTTCAAGTTCCGAAGAATACTGACTGTCTATAGCCTTAACCTCAGCAAGTTTTATTGCACCTTCAACATCATTAAAAGTGGCAACCATTAGTATTTCATCATCATTTTTTACGCAGAAGTAATAATAGCTGTAATCTCCTGCATTCTGCAAATCACAGTTTTGAACTATATTAGTCACTTGTGACACAAAATCTTTAGCGATATTTTTTGAAGCTATAGGAAGACTTATTGACAACATCTTTAAACCCGGTTCTTCTGTTTCTTCAACCACTGCCTTTTCATTAATCTTCTGAACAGCAGAAACCAGTTCAGTATTTGTAGTAAGGACTGTTTCTTTCTCATGTTCTCCTTCGTTAATAACACCTGCAACTTCTGATGGTATTGCGACAGCCGAAGGTTCCGTAGCATTCTGATTATCTTCAGATGATGTGTTATCCTTTCCACATCCGCAAAGAAGCATTGTTAAAATAATACCTGTTAATAAAATAATTTTTTTCATAATTAATAAATCCTTTCTTTAATTGTTTTTATTATGATTCGCTGAAAAAACATCTGCAACCTCGCTGATTACAATATACGCAGAACCATCAATTTTATGAACAATATCTTTCATCTTTGAAATCTGAAATCTGTTTACAACAAAATATATCATAGATTTCGGTTGGTTAGAGAAGCCTCCTACAGCATCAACAACCGTCATACCGCTTTCAAAAACTTCCGATAAAACAGTTTTAATTTCGTCCGGCTTTTCTGTAATAATCATAGCACATTTTGAACGGTCAAAACCTTCAACAATAAAATCAACAGTTTTAAGCGCCGCCGCATACGTAACAATAGAATACAGAGGCAAAATCCAGCTTTTTAGTATTATACCCGAAATAATATACAATATAACATTATAAACCATTACGAAAGAGCCTACGGTAATTCCTATTTTTTTCGCAAAAATTACTGCCATTACTTCGACTCCGTCCATCGCACCGCCAAACCGTATCGCTAAACCGCTTCCAACTCCTGATATCGCACCGCCAAACAAAGCACAAAGTAACAAATCAGTTCCGGCAAGCGGAGATGCAATACTAACGTCTATCGGCAATATATCAGTTATCAACCATGCTGAAACAGCGTATACCGAAACAGTATATACAGCATACAGTGTAAACAATATTCCCTGTTTACCGGTACCGTATAAAAACAAAGGAATGTTCAAAATTATCAGAAATACCGAAAGTGACAAATAATCAGGGGTAATCTGCGACAGAAGCATAGATGTACCGGATATACCGCTATCGTACAAACTCACGGGATTAAGAAACAGCGTTATTCCTATCGCATTTACAATACCGGCAACAGTAAGCATTGCAAGATTAATCAGTCTTATGTTTCTGAGCTCTACAAGAATATAATTATTCCTCAACTTCTTCAATATCATCCTCACTTCCCTCAATTCCGGCAGCCATATTATCGAAATGCTCATCTATATATTTGATATATTCTTCATACTCATCAGCATACTCGGAAACACTTCCGTAAACAAAATCGTAGTATATTACCTCTCCTTCGTTCACAATTACTGCCTTACGGTGATTAATTTTCGCAGTTCTTGTAAAAGTAACCTCATAATAATTGTCTCCTGCAAGACTGTCAAATTCATCAACACCAATACCCTTAACATAATCACGCATAAGATTATTCGCAGTCTGCGTAGAAGCTATCTCTTTACGGCTTATCAGCATTTCTGCATCGCCTTCAGGATCCAAAAGTGAAAGACGTATATTTTCATTTGAGGTTGTTCCGATTTCAAATCTTGAAGGATACGGACATTCAAAATCATAAATATCATCTTTATGCATGAAATACTTTTTATCAGGTCTACTTTCTTCGTTGACGTCATTCTCTGTCATCGTTCCGGTATTACCACTTGTATTTGAAGGCACTTTCACCTCATCAGTTAAATCGCTTTTTCCTTTATTTATATTTTGCATCGTGCTGTAATATGCATAAAACCCTGCTCCGACAGATAATATCATAGCGAAGAAAATCAACCACATAGATATCCTTTTTCTTCTTTTCTCGCGATGCCGTTTTTCTGCTTCTCTTTTCATTTTATTTTTCCGATATATATCATAGCTATCAGGCTTTCGTTTTGATGAACTATGTTTTGGCGGATGTTTTCTGGAGTTCGACAAATTTTTTTCCGTACTTTTACTTTTCGAAGGATGTCCACACCTGTCACAAAACCGTGTTTTATCGGAAATTTTCTTCCCGCATTTTTTACAATACATATTAATTTCTCCCCTTACAAAATTTCTCGTCTAAGCATTGACCCCCGACAAACCGGCATTTCTGATTTCATTCTGACTATCATTTCCGCATGAGGTGCTACGTCGATTTTTTCTCCCTTTTCATTCGTCATGTTGCTTACCTTCTGAACAAAACAAGGAAATCCGGGACGGATTATTTCAATTTCTTCCCCTTCAAAGAAACGATTTCTTTGCGAAACTGTCATGATTCCTGTTTCTTCATCATAATCAGTCACTATTCCAATCAAATCGTAATTTCGAATATAAGAGCTGGATGTATAAACCTGACCATCCTGTTTCGGATTTCCAAAATAGAAACCGGTTGTATACGGTCTGTGGCTTACTTTCGTAAGTTCTTCAAGTTCTTTTCCATCAAATTTATAACCTTCAGGGTCCTCAAAATACTTGTCAATTTCTCTCCTGTAAGCAGATACAACTACAGCTACATAATACGGAGTTTTTACTCTGCCCTCTATTTTAAAGCTTGTTATACCGCTTTCCACAAGCTCCGGAATATGTTCTATCATACACAAATCCTTAGAGTTAAATATAAAACTTCCGCGCTCATTTTCATAGACGTCAAAATATTCACCCGGACGAGTCTGTTCAACAAGCGAATAATTCCATCTGCACGGATGTGCACACGCACCTTTATTTGAATCTCTTCCCGTCATGTAATTTGAAAGCAAGCATCTGCCTGAATATGATATACACATAGCACCGTGGATAAATGCCTCAAGCTCAAGATTATCTGTTTTCTCTTTAATTTCTTTAATTTCATCAAACGTCATCTCTCTTGCAAGCACTACTCTTGATGCCCCCTGTTTTTTCCAGTATAAAGCCGAGCGATAATTAACATTATTAGCCTGTGTACTGATATGAACAGGAATTTCGGGAGCTTTCTCCCTGACAATATCAAAAGTTCCCGGATCCGATACAAGAATGCCATCAAACCCCAGCGGTCTTATTTCATCAATGTATTTTTCAAATTCATCTATATCACGGTTATGTGGAAGAATATTAGCGGTAAGATATACCTTTTTCCCGCGTTCATGTGCAAACTGAAGTCCTTCCTTAATCTCGTCAACCGTAAAATTTTCTGCAGCAACACGAAGGGAGAAACATTCCCCTCCAATATAAACCGCATCTGCTCCGTACATTATGGCAGTTTTTAATTTTTCAAGACTTCCTCCCGGAGCAAGCAATTCAGGTTTATTCATAAACAATTACCATTCCCTCTATTTTTTTACAGTAACAGTCATTCCATCACCAATTGACAGCACTGCTGTTTCCATATCATTTCTGTGTGTTATAGTATCTATAAAGCTTCTCAATCTTTTTACTATTGTAATTTTTCTTTTTATAACAAGTTCATCTGTAGCTGTCATACCTTTATAAAGTATATTGTCACTGACAATAACCCCCTTCGGCTTCAGGAGACGCATACAGTCATCTATCATATTTACGTAATGAGCCTTGGGTCCGTCAAGAAAAATTAAATCATAAAGCTCATCTTCTTCCATATATGACACGTAATCCCTTGCATCAGCATACACTACATTTATTCTGTCTGACAACCCGGCTTTTTTTATGTTTTTTCGTGCTGTTTCCGCAAATTCTTCACTGAACTCAAGAGTTGTTATACAAGATTTTTCACAGGCATTCGCCATCAGCATTGCAGAATACCCTACAGCACACCCAATTTCAAGTATATTCTCCGGCTGTTTAATCATAACAATAGTTTCAAGTAATTTAGCAGATTCAGGCTGAAGAATCGGAACTTCATTCTCGACAGCATATTTCTCAAGTTCTCCGAGAAATCCCTCTCTTTTTTTCAAAACCCCTCGAATATATTCAGTCACATAAGGCTTTACTATCGCATCTTTTTCATATTCTACCATTATTCATTTCCTTCTCCGTTTTTAGCATTACGGTGCTCTTCAAATGTATCTGAGAAAATATGCTTCCCATCTTCTCCAAGTACAAAATAAAGTGCGGTCGTTTCTTCGGGATAAAGTGCGGCTTTAATACATTCTTCACCCGGAGATGATATCGGACCAATAGGTAAACCGTCATTTATATACGTATTATAAGGAGATTCAATCTTTGTGTCTTCGGTAGATAAAACAGTTTTTCTTTCCTTCAGTATATACTGTATAGTTGCACATGACTGAAGCCTCATATTCTGTTTCAATCGATTATGAAAAACGCCTGAAATCTTTGCCCTGTCATTTCCGGTATTGGACTCACGTTCTATAATTGATGCAAGAGTAATTACATCATCAACACTCATGCCCAGCTCTGCTGCACGTTCATAATACTCAGGTAAAAAATGTTCATCAAAAGTTTTAAGCATAGTATTAACTATCTCTTCTGCAGTTACATTTTCAGGAAAATAATATGTTGCCGGGAATAAATATCCCTCTAGTTTTGCTTCCCTTTCAGGTAAATTTTCAAGAAATTTATAATCATAATCCTTCTGAAGAGCAGCATAAAACTCTTCCTCCGATACCAAACCCGAAAATTTCGACGCAATTTCCTTTATCTCATAACCTTCAGGAATAACAATATTCGTAGAAGATGAAAAATTCTTTATAACATTCAGTATATCGGTATAGCTCATACCCTTTTTTATTTCAACCGTACCGGGCTTAATCAATTTATCGTATCCACCCTGACGTGAACATAATCTGAATACTTCAGGGAATTTTATTATTTCCTGTTCTTTAAGCTGATTTGCCACATCTACGACAGTCATTCCTTCTGAAATTGTTATTGTGCCGCCTTTTGATACATTCTTCATATCAAAACATGCTATAGCTCCGTATATAATTATTCCGTTCAGGATAAGAACTGTAATTATCAACACCAAAAGCTTTACAGGAAAACTTTTCTTTTCGATTTGTATAGCCACAAAATCCCTCCATAAGTATTACTTAAAAGTCAGTAAACCTCTGCACTTCAAAATATAATCCGCTCCCGATATAAGTGTAAGCACGGTTGAAATCCAAACTGCAACATTTATAATAATTACAGAAATATCGCTGACCGGTATTATCAAAAGCAAAAAAGTAATTATTATTGCAATCATCTGAGAAACAGTTTTTAGTTTTCCCCAGAAGCTTGCGGCTATAATTTCGCCTGTACCGGCCGCAACAAGACGCACTCCTGAAACTGCAAATTCTCTGAACAGTACTATCATAAGAACCCACGGAGAAATCAAATCCATGCAGATAAACACCAAAAACGCTGCGGATGTCAGCATTTTATCTGCAAGAGGGTCCGCGAATTTACCAAAAGTCGTAACCATATTATTCTTTCTTGCAAGTTTCCCGTCAAAATAGTCTGTAAGTGAGGCCAGTATAAAAACAACCAATGCGGCTATTTTGAATCCTGTCCCCTCAATAAGTGCAAATGCCATAAAAACCGGCACAAGTACAACTCTCAGAAGTGTAAGCTTATTCGGTGTATTCATAATCATCAACAACCTTTCCAGTTAAGTCATATTCATCACAATCAAGTATTTCCACAGGCACAAACTGTCCGGGGAGAATCTCGTCTTCAGCCGCAAAATAAACATATCCGTCAACATCTATACCGTCACCTTCGCTTCTTCCGAAATACATAAAGCTTTCCTCGTCGTAACCTTCGCAAAGCACATCCATAACTGTTCCGAGTTTACTTTTATTTATTTCATAGCTGATTTTCTGCTGTAGTGTCATCAGCTTATCTCTTCTTTGTTCTTTTATTTCCTCATCAATCTGACCGTTAAAGCCGGCTGCAGCAGTTCCTTCCTCAGCTGAATAAGTGAATACACCCATGCGGTCAAATTTTGCTTCTTTTACAAATTCATAAAGCTCATCAAACTGCTCATCAGTTTCACCTGGAAATCCTGTAATTATTGATGTTCTTATCACAACTCCGGGCACTTTTTCACGAAAATCAGAAATTCTCTTTCTTATCTGTTCGGAATTTGTACGTCTTGCCATACGTCTTAATATATCATTGTTAATGTGCTGAACCGGCATATCTACATAGGCACACAGCTTTTCTTCACGTGCAAACGCATCTATAAGGCTGTCAGTGATTGCTTCTGTATAGAAATAATGAACACGAACCCATTTAAGTCCTTCAATTTTACATAATTTTGTCAGAAGCTCATCAAGCTTATACTCCCCGTACAAATCAACTCCGTAACGTGTAGTATCCTGTGCTATTACAATCAGTTCTTTTATTCCGTTTCCTGCAAGCTCTTCAGCCTCTGAAATTATGTCTTCCATGCGACGGCTTCTGAATCTGCCGCGGATTTTCGGAATAGCACAGTAAGTACAGTTGTTATCACAGCCCTCTGCAATTTTAATATATGCCGAAACTCCACCGGTTGTTATCATTCTGGGAAGTCCTTCCGGAACGTCTGTATCCATGTGACCGTAAAGTGCCGGACGATCTCCGGCATAAGCTTTATCAATAAGCTCTGCTATTTTGTCATAGTCCCCGACACCCAGTATTGCATCTATCTCAGGAAATTCGTCAAGAACCTCTTTATTATATCTTTCGGCAAGACACCCCGTTACAATAAGGAGCTTGCATCTATCATTTTTATATTCAGTCATTTCAAGAATTGTGTCTATTGATTCCTGCTTTGCACTTTCAATAAATCCGCAGGTATTTACAATAATAACATCAGCTTCCGAAGGATTATTTACAATTTTATGTCCCCGACTATCAAGAATGCCGAGCATAATTTCTGCGTCGGTAGTATTTTTGGCACAGCCAAGCGATACCATTCCGATATTAAAACTCATCTGTCATTAGCCTTTCTATTGTTTCAATAATATCAGAAGCCTCATAGCCTCTGTAAATAAAATAACGAATTGCCCTGTCACGGCTCTTCTTTTCAAAGTTCCCTTTAAGTTTTTTTTCGACAAGTCTTTCAAGCTCATCTGTATCATCTTCAATATCTTCAAGAGCATATTCAATATTCTCTCCGGATATTCCCTTGCTTCTCAGCTCCTGAACAATTCTTCTTCTGCCGAATTTTTTTAAATTCGACAAATCCTTCGCCAGATGCTTTGCATACTCTTTGTCATTAATAAGATGATATTCCTTACAAAACTCAATCATGTAATCAATATCTTCTTCATTACTTCCTGCAATACGCAGTTTTCTTCTGAGTTCTTCCGAAGAATGATTTCTGAATTCAAGTAATCTGAGAGCTTTCTCTTTAGTCTGTTCCCTGTTAAGATTTTTCTTTTCAATCATCATTATAATCCTTTAGGTCAAAGTAGTCAAACATTTTTCCGAAATCCACACCTGCCACAACCTTTTCCGCATACTTTTCCTTAAGCTGTTTGTATCCGGAAACAAGCTGAATCGGACGGATTCCGTATTCAAGAGACAAATATGCCTCCATGTAAGCTGACAAATGGTCACAGCACCGTATAATTTCGCCATCTACAGGATTATAGTAATCTTCATTAAAGCGTTCGCTTATTTCATCCGATGTAACTACGGTAATCTCACCGTCATTAACTATTTTTGAAGAAAACTCGTTTTGTGTATAATAGCGCATTTCACCATGCCACTCTGCCGGAATAAGCTTATAAACAGTGTTTTCCATAGCATCCTCTTCTATTCCGCGTATAAGGTCATCAAGACCTTTTACACCTGCCTTAACCGGAGAAACAATATCTCTTGTAAGTGCTTCCGGAATATCATGAAAAAGACCGCTGAAGAAATTGTTTACAAGCCTTTTCGGACATGCATCTGCTTCACAGCTTGCAAAATATGAAAGTATGGCAACCACAAGCATATGCCCCATTACAAAAGTATTCGGAATACGCGAAGCCTTTGCCCATCTCTGCTGATAGCGAAGCTTTCCGAGAAGTGACATGAATTCTTTAAGATACGGACTACCCATAAAATACTTATAACCGACAAAGGTATCACAGCCTGCAAGTCCGACAGACATTTCATTTTTTACATTTTCTATCCCGTAAGTTTCCTTGTTAAGCGGATAAATTATCTGAAATTCAAAATATGTAGCCTGATAATGTGCCGCACGCAGAATATCTTTTTCTTTTGCGGCATATGACGGATATTTGAAATACTTTTCCATTCTTTCAAAGAAACCGCCCTGAATCGGCTCAAGCAGTTCTTTAAGCTGTCCCAGAACCCAGTTGTTAACCTGTTCACCCTTTTCCTTCATAAGCTTATGATAAACAGGCGGCTTGATATCAGTCAGTATTATTCTGTGAAAAAATTCAAATATTCCGCCTTCTACAAGCTTATTAAGGTCAACACTGTCACCTTCACATTTTGCAAGAACATAGGCATAGAACATTTTATGAGCCTGCTTATCAAGCTCAGAAAATCCGCTCCACGGTCTTATGTGATCATTCCAACGCTGAATAGAAGCCGCTTCATAGATAGTTTTAATAAGATTCCCGGAAATCATTTAAATTCCTCCCAGCTGATTCCTTTTCACACATATAAACGACGTTTTAAAGTTTTCATCATATTTTTCCATTGCAGAAATAACGGTTTCAGGCTTCAGATTATACTCATTACTGCATGAAACCCACATTTTATACGTAGCAATACCGTTTTCAAATCCTTCAAGTGTAAGTGAGAAAATATGCGGACGGATATCCGACTCTTTTTCACCGCTTTTTGTTTTTTTCATAACAGTCAGATGTTCATTTGCCATAACATTTTCGGGATTGCACGGTGATGCACCTTCTGCAAGCTCTGCCATAACAGTATATTCAGCCTTATCTATCTTGTTTATATCAATTTCCTTAGCTTTTAACTTGTGTATATAAGTTAATTTATATCCCGGTGGAAGTGCGTCATTGATTTTTTCCATAATTTCTTCCGGGGTAAAATCATCCGTAAATCCAACCTTCATATATTCTCCGTCAGCCGTAACTCCCACAGAAAGCGGTCTTGCAACCGTCATTACAGGATGGGGATTAAAGCCTTCTGAATACAGAAACTCAACACCGCTGCGACGTACTGCTCTGTGAAAAAGTCTGATAAAATCGAGATGAGAAACATATTTGACTCTCTCGTCACGCATATATTTAAGTACATATTTACTCATAGCAAACCCCCGTTTTAAATGATGCCGCTCCGCATCCGGCACATTTTTCACGGCAATTAGCCGTAGTTTCGGCACGTTTTGCCCTTTCATTTTCCTTCATAAGGAAATCCTTTGTCACTCCGACATCAATATGGTCCCACGGAAGAACTTCATCATAGCTTCTCGGTCTTAAAGTGTAGAAATCAGGGTCAACTCCACAATCGGTAAACGCCTGCATCCACAAATCAAATTTGAAATGCTCATTCCATCCATCAAACTTACAGCCAAGCTCAACGGCACGCTTTATTACAGGAGCAAGTCTTCTGTCACCTCTTGCAAACACCCCTTCAAGATAGCTGGTCTTATTATCATGCCAGTTGTATCTGATACGTTTGGATTTTATGGATGCTTTAAGGATATCCTGTTTCTCAACCATCTGCTTGCGTGTAACCTGAGGTTCCCACTGAAAAGCAGTAAACGGCTTCGGAACAAAAATCGAAGTACTTACGGTAATGTTTATGTTCTTTGCACGTTCTTCCTTCGGTGTTTCGAAATAAACACCGAGAACCTTTTCGGAAAGTTCAGCAATTCCTGCTACATCCTCATCAGTTTCCGTAGGAAGTCCTACCATGAAATAAAGCTTTACGGTTGTATAACCGCCCGCAAATAAAGTTCTCACGGAGCTTATAATATGTTCTTCGGTAATATTTTTATTAATAACATCACGAAGCCTCTGTGTTCCTGCTTCGGGAGCAAATGTAATTCCCGATTTTCTGACTTTCTGAACCTTGTTCATAAGTTCAAGAGAAAAATTATCTATTCTCAGAGACGGAAGTGACAGATTGATTTTTCTTTTTTCAGTTATATCTATAAGCTTGTTTGTAAGCTCAGGAAGCTCTGTATAATCGCTTGTACTGAGGGATGACAAAGATATCTCGTCAAATCCGCTTGATGAAAGAAGTTTTTCAGCAAGAGACAGAAGTCTTTCTGCTTTTCTCTCTCGGACAGGACGGTACACGTACCCTGCCTGACAGAATCTGCACCCTCTAATACAGCCTCTGAACACTTCGAGTATAACACGGTCATGAACCACTTCACCGAACGGAACAATGATTTCCTCCGGTGCAAACGCTTCCGAAAAATCATTTACAATACGCTTTTTTATAACAGGCAATGCCGACGGATTGTTCGGGGTTATCGCTTTGACAGTACCATCCTCTTTGTACGACACATCATAAAACGACGGAACATACATTCCCGGAATTTTTGCAACAGTTTCAAGAAATTCTTTTCTTGTTTTTCCCGTATCCTTCCACTTCAAATATACATCCATCAGCTCATGAATAATTTCTTCACCTTCACCGAGCATAAAGAAATCAATAAAATCAGCTATCGGTTCAGCATTATATGCACACGGACCTCCGGCACACACAAAGGGATGCTCCTCAGTTCTCTCATTTGAGTATAAAGGAACACCGGCCAAATCAAGCATATTCAGAATATTTGAATATGAAAGCTCATATTGAAGTGTAAAACCAAGGAAATCAAAATTTGTAATCTCATCCCCGGTTTCAAGAGCAAATAATTTCATATTTCGCTCACGCATCAGCCCTTCCATATCGGTCCAAGGTGCAAAAACTCTTTCACAGTAAGTATCTTCACGCGAATTAAGAGTATGATACAGAATTTTTATTCCGAGATGCGACATTGCAATTTCATATAAATCAGGGAAACAAAATCCGAATCTGATTTTTACTTTTGTTTTATCCTTCATACAGCTGTTCAGCTCTCCGCCTGTATACCTGGTCGGCTTCTGAACCTGTACGAGTAATTTATCACGTTCTGTAAAATACATTAAAATGCCTCTCAATCAATAATTTCTATATTATCGTTCATTTCTTTCTTAGCTTGTTTTTTCTCCTTACGTTCAACGATTGCTTTATTTACTTTATCAATCATTCCCGGTATCATATCAACAAGCTTATTAGCTGCTCCCGAATCTCCGTTTGTCGAAATATATCTTACGTTTCCTCCACATACAACAAGAAATCCTGCAGGCTTAACATTAGCTCCTCCGCCACATCCGCCACCGAACAGCTTTTCACTAACTGCCGAGCCTGCTTTAGGCGCAAAATCACTGCCACCGGCACCAAATCCGAAAGAAACAGTTGAAATCGGTATTATAACAGTCCCGTCAGCACATGTAACAGCATCTCCCACAACGGTATCTACATCTACCATAGCTTTAATATTTCCCATTGCAGTATTCATCAGTTCCTGAATTGTATTATCCATAATTTCTCCATTCTCTGTATAATTACAGTTTCTTATATTTTCTGTAAAGCTTAAAAGCTTTTATTACCATACGTATAATATGCACCGGTCTTGTCGTACATATACCATCAAAAAACATTTCAAATTTTTCTGTATTAAAATCAGGTTTAATATTAACATCCCACTTTTTTAAGACAGTACTGTGATGGATTACTGCCATAAGTCCGTAAACAAGAGCATTAAGTCCACCGTTTAAAAGTCCTGTAACAGCCGCATCACCACACCCGAAGTCAATCATGATATCAAACTTCCTGATTATAATACATTTCCCGGCTATAAATCCGATAAGTTCTGATATTTCATCTTTTATAGCAATAAGATTTCTGATTTTAATTTCAGGCTTCTTTTTTTCAGACTTATTCGCATTATCCGAGATTTTCTTTTTTTCTTTATGTTTTATAGAAAACTTAAAACACCCTATTTTTATAAAGAAGTTTATCTCCGAATTATAAATCAGTTGCACACCAACCGGCACAATAAGCAGAAATATCAGTATTACTGCTATCGCTATTATAACATAAATCAGATAAAACACTTCCTTTCAAAAATATTACTGTTCGGGAGTTTCCGCACCATCTTCTACAGGCATTACATCTTCAGGTTTTACATCGTCAACACCTTCGGTAACTTTAGAAAGATTAATTTCCGGAAGCTCAGACAAACTTTTCAGACCAAAGCAACGTAAAAAATTAACTGTAGTACCGTAAAGAATAGGTCTTCCGGGAGCATTAAGTCTTCCCTTTTCTTCAATCAGTCCACGTTCAAGAAGTCTGTTGACAGAACCGTCAGAGTTTATCCCGCGTATATATTCAACCGAACTTCTTGTAACAGGCTGTTTATATGCTATTATTGCCAAAGTCTCCATTGCCGCATTTGAAAGTGCCTGTCGTCTCTGTTCACCAAGAATAACCTGTATATATGTATAGTATTCCGGTCTTGAACATATCTGATACCCTTCATCTATATCTATTATAGCAAATCCACGTCTGCTTTCATTATATTCATCCTTAAGCTCTTCTACAGCCTTTTCTATTTTCTTAATATCCGTGTCAAGAGCCGCTGCAAGCTGAGCGGATTTCACCGGTTCACCAGCCGCAAAAAGTATTCCCTCGACCGCGTATTTTAATTTACTCATCTGATTTATCATCCTTTACAGCACCTTGTTTAATAACAAGTTCTCTTGTTTCCTCATCACGTTCCGCATGAATTTTTGCAAGTTTTATCATTTCAAGTACGGCAAGAAATGTTGCTATCATTTCCGGCTTTGACATATCTCCGGTAAAAAGAGATATAAAAGTTATTTGTCTTCTGCCGTGAAGTCTTTTGCAAATTTTTTCAACCATATCGTCAACACTTACTTTTTCGTGTCCCACAATCCCTGCAAACGCTGACTTCTGAGGTTTCATTTTCCTCTCACGCCTGGACATTATACTGTCAAACGCATCCATAAGTTCTTCAAGCTCATGGTGCCTGCTGTACGGAGGAAGCGGAAAGTCAATCTTTTCACTTTCTCTGAAAATCATATTTTTCGTTGCAAACTCATCTTTCCTTAGTTCAAGGGACGCTTCCTTATATTTTTTATATAATATAAGTCTGTTAGCAAGGTCTTCTCTCGGGTCTTCCTCCTCATCATCCTCAGGCTTCGGAAGAAGCATTTTCGACTTGATATACAAAAGCTGAGAAGCCATAACGAGAAATTCTCCCGTATAATCAAGGTCAGTATTTTCTTCTCTGTTAATTATTTCGATATACTGATCAGTAATTTCAAGTATCGGTATATCATATATACTCACTTTATTCTTCTGAATAAGAGTAAGCAGCAAATCAAGAGGCCCTTCAAAATTATCGAGCCTGTATGAGACTATATCCACGTTTTCTATCCCTTTCAGCTTCAGATAAATAATCCTACAATAAATCCAACAGCTATTTGTATTATTCTGTAAAAGAAATTAACTCCGATCCCTATAATATTTGAAAAAGCACCGGTAAGGCACAGCAACATCAGAAGATACATAATATACTGTTCATACTGAAGAATCTTGTAGTATGTGCTGCGCGGCATAAACATTCCGAATATTTTAAATCCGTCAAGCGGCGGAAACGGTATAAAGTTAAATATCATAAAGCACAAATTCTGCAAAACAAAGATTTCGGTTATAAATTTAATCCATACTACTGCTTCGATATTATAACCGAATACCAGCATCAGAATGCTTCCGATAAGCATCCCCAGAAAAGCAAGAATAAAATTAGATATCGGTCCGGCAGCTGCAGTAATTGCCATTCCCTTTACCCTGTCCCTGTAATACATCGGATTAATCTGAACAGGCTTTGCCCATCCGAATCTTGTAAAAATCATAAGCAATGTTCCGATTAAATCAAGATGAGCAAACGGATTAAGCGTAAGCCTCCCCTGATTTTTCGGAGTAGGGTCTCCAAGCTTATATGAAACCCAGCCGTGAGCAAGTTCATGTACAGATAAAGCTAACAGTGTTATAGGAACTCTTATAAGAATTTCCGTCAGATTTAAATTTCCGAGCATTATGTCATTCTTCCCTTCGGTTTTAACAGATTAATTACTGCTTATTGTAACGGTTCCCGTTGCATTATCCCAGCCAACATCAAATCCGACAAGTCCTGAGATATCTCTTATCTTAAAATAATTATTTCCGTTTATGTTATATGCTTCTATAGTATGTTCAACACCATTTACAATAATTTTCGCATTCGTTTGTTCTACTATCGCATTTGCAAGGTCGACATCACCTGAAAGCTCACCGCCAACAGGTACATATTTTTTCCCTGTCGTAAGACTTATCGCAGCCCTTGCCGAATCCCAGCTGATGCTGAAACGGTTTACTCCCGTCGACAAAACCATAGCAACATCACGTATCTTATAATAGTTGCTTTCATTTACAAAAATACCTGACAAGTCAACGGCATTTCCGTCTACAGAAACCTTTGCAGTAGCAGGTCTTACATTAATATGTGTCTGGAAAGCATATTTGTTAATAAAGTTCTGAAGCTTTGTTCTGTTCGGATAATCTCCTTCGTAAAAATCATCATCAAAAATATCCTCATACGGAAGAGCAGCATATGATGAAAAATCATTTTTCTTTACAGGTTCGCACTTTAAAACGTTTCCGGAAAGAGATAATTTGAAATATTCTATATTACCTGAATATCTTCCGACTTCCTTACCGACAAAAACATTTTCTCCGTTAACATCGTATACTGTAATATCTTCAAGACACGCACCCATAACATTTGAAGGAGTCTCTATTGATACAAGCATATTTTCCTTAAGAGTAATACCTGTATTAATCCCACCATTTATACCTTTCTTCAGAAGAAACGCTTCGGGAACACCATTCTGATCAAGGTCTGTAAGAGCTATATCTGTATACGAGGGGCTCGAATTCATCAGCTTCATAAGTCTTGTAACAAACAATTCTCTCCACGTTTCATCTGCATTTACAGTGCCGGCAAATGCAATAAACAAAGTCAATGTAATTAATATCTTTTTCATATTATTCCTCCTTGACCTGAACAACAAATACTTTGGTATTGGCTGTTTAGGTTGCCGCATTAATTAAAGCAACAATTTGTTAATATAATTTATAACTATACTATTCTATTATACAACAAAATCGTTGTTTTGTCAAATCAGTAACAAAAATTTAACATTATTTCCATATAATAGTTTATTTTTGTGCATTTTGTCTATATATTATCTCGAACAGTCCCTAAATTGATTAAATTACAGTAAACATAAAAGGACGTTGCCCAAACTAATGAGACAACGTCCTTTTATAAAAGAGGGGCGCGGAATGTAATCCGCTTTTATGAAAAAAGATGGTTAATTATATACCTCAATCATTTGACTATTCATTTTTATTTTCTGTAAGCTTAACATCAACTTCAAGAATTTCACCATCACGGATTATTGTAAATTTCATAATGTCCCCGGGTTTCTTTTTATCTCTCAGAGTATTAAGTTCATCTGAAGTTTTAACAGAAACACCGTCTACTTTGGTAATCATATCTCCTTCTGCAAGTCCGGCTTCTGCCGCTCCTGAACCTTCAGCCACTCCTGCAATAAACAAACCGTATCTCGATTCAGAAACAGAAATGCCAACGAGCGGTCTTCCCTTTACATACCCATTCGCCATAAGGTCGTCTATTATAGTTTTAACTTCAGATATTGCAATAGCAAAACCAAGACCTTCTACACCTGCCTGTGAAAGTTTTACCGAGTTTATTCCTATAACTTCACCATATTTATTAATAAGTGCTCCGCCTGAGTTGCCGCTGTTTATAGCTGCATCTGTCTGAAGCAGATTATAAGTTCTGTTTTCTATTTTCATAGTTCTGTTTACAGCGCTTATAACACCCGCTGTAACACTGCCTGCAAACTCCTGACCAAGAGGATTCCCTATCGCCACTGCAAGCTCTCCGACTTCCACCGCTGAAGAATCACCAAGTGTTGCTGCCGGAAGTTCTCCATCAGATTCTATTTTAAGTATAGCAATATCAGTAGTCACATCCTGTCCGACAAGCTGTGCTAAAAATTCTTCGCCCGAACTTAAAATTACACTGATTTCCTCAGCACCTTCTATAACATGCTGATTTGTTACAATGTATCCGCTTGTGGTAATAATAATACCTGAACCACTTCCTTGTTCTACGTAATCATTTTCACCGACATTCGGATCACCGTAATAATAATATCTTCCACTGAACGGATCATAATATTTTTGCGGCTGTACTCTTGTTTTATTTATAACGCCAACAACACTGGGTCCGACTTTTTTTGCAATTTCTGTAACAGTCAGCTCCTGTCTGTCCCCCGACACAGTGTTTGCAGTTTTTACTACATTGGATTCTTCATCTTCTTTAATGTTTGAATCTTTATTTTCAGCAGTTGTAGCTATATTTTGTCCCCATTCAATATAATGTTCAGGATTATTGTTTTTATTTAACAAATACATACCTGAACCGACAAGTCCACCGGTAAAAATACTTGCAACAAGAGCTGAACTCAGACAAGCAACCCAGATTTTAGGTTTCTTTTCCTTTTTTCTTTTGTCTTCATAAACAATCAGTTCAGTAGAATCTGTATAAGGATATTTTCTCATAATAATACCTCCCACGATGAAACTTCATCAATTAATTATCTATATCATACATCATATTTTTTACATACGTATGAATAAAAAGTAAACATCTGCAAAAAGTTTTATGAACAATTTTTTAACAACCTTTTATTGTCTTTTTAAATTCGTCTCCACGCTCTTCAAAATTTTTAAAAAATCCGTAACTTGCCGCTGCCGGAGAAAGAACACACGCTTCACCTTTTAAAGTAATTTCCTTTGCAACACGTGCCGCTTCGTACAAATCAGATGCTTTTATAAGCTCGCTTTTTATTTTCCCGTCAAGCTGTTCAAAAAGTATATTTCCTGTATCAGGAATAAGAATAATTCTGGGAACAGGTTTTTTTATAAGAAATTCAACGAGATAATCAAGTGAAATTTTTCTGTCCATTCCGCCAAGTATAAGAGTTCCTACATTTTCAATACTTGAAAGTGCCTGAACGGTGGTTTCGGGGATTGTTGAAATTGAATCGTCAAAATACCGTACACCGTTTATTTCCGCAAACATTTCAAGTCTGTGCGGAAGTGATTTAAAGCTTTCAAGAGCTTTCATAAATTCTCCATCACTCACTCCGAGCTTTGTGCACACACCATACGCCACAGAAATATTGTACATGTTATGAATTCCGAACAGCGATTTTACATGTTTTCCAAACTCAATAGCCTTGCCGTTATTCAACACACCGCCGTCTACAGCCTTGTAATCTGCAGAATCATCTTCCATAGAAAATGTAACAGTATCGCATACAGCATTATTATCCTCAATGCTTTTTTCACAGAAAAGCATATCGCCCTTTTTCATGTTCCTATATACATTCTCCTTTGCTGCGCGATATTTTTCAAACGTTCCGTAATGGTCAAGATGCTCAGGAAAAATATTAAGAAGAACACCATATTTCGGAGAAGTCCGTGCATACTCAAGCTGATGACATGACAGTTCATACACGATAAACGAATTTTCATCAGCATCTTCAATTGCATCAAATGCCGGAATACCGATATTTCCCATAAGTATTGGGTTTTTACCTGCACATTTTAATATATGATATATAAGAGTTGTTGTAGTACTTTTCCCTTTTGTCCCGGTAATTCCAACCATACGGTCACGGTAACAGTGCATAATTTCATCCGTCTGCGCCGTAACCTTAGGTACATTGGCGGAATTTTCAAGCACAACACCCGGACTTTTGAAGATTATATCAAAATCATCCGCAGCTTTCTGATAATCAACTCCACTGAAAACCTTTTCCTCAACATCCTTTACGGGATTCATATCGGAAATCGCAAGCTCCGCATATCCACCGATTTTTTTTATAACACGGTATGTGGAACGTCCCTCTCGCCCGAATCCCATTATAAGGACCTTTTTATCTTTTATAATATTCTTTATATGCTCTGTAAGATTCATAAACATTCTCCCCAAAACTCTTTTAATTACATAATATATTATACGTCAATATCAAGAAAAAGTCAAGTGTTTTGAAGTACGAAAAAAATCTTAATTATATAAACGGTCTGCGGTTAAGAACATTCCTGAGCGGAACCGTTGATATAATTTCCCCCGGAAGAGCCTCCTGGAGCTCTGCAACTGCACATAAAGCACCGAACAGTGTATGCATATCATCGAATCTTCTTTTATATTCATTACCGATATCTTTCTCAAGAAAATCAATATAATTCCCGGCAAATTCACGCAGAATTTCTTTTACTTCACCCCTGCGATGTCCTGTCTGCGAGGAAGCTCTGTTAATTAAAAATATCCAGTCGATTTCTACAAAACCCATTCCCGTTCCGAAACGATATGTTTTCTCAAATTTTAAATCATTTAAGTATAAATCTATACATGTATCAACCGTTTTTTCAGCATACGGAAACGATCTTCTCGCATAATAAAAATTAAACATGTAATGAAACCATCCGGCAAGATGATGCACATACGGAAGTTTAACTCCCGGCGCATTTTTAAATCCTATGCCCGTTTTTTCATCTGCATTTTCGGTTATATAATCAAAATACGCATTCTGCCATTCAACAGGCATTTTCCCGGCAAGTATCAATGCCGCATAAATACCTGCACCCTTGTGTGATTCATTCCACGGATTTCCGACCACATCAAGAGTTTCAAGAAATTTTACTAATTTTTTCTCAGTCCCGAAGTTTTCTTTATGATATGACAGTTCATATTCCGGCAATGCATCAAATAGCTCAAGTGCCGCCACACAATGTGCAGTAGTATGAAGAAAATGATGTGTCGGTTCACAGTAACAACCGTCATTTTTCTGAAAACCTCTCAGTTCATTCACGAACGCCTTTCTTTCACATTCCTCTTTCGGGAACATACCTATTGTATAGAGTATATTTGCCGCATCAGCACATCCGTATTCAGAAGATATATCCCGCTGCTGCGATATAAACCGTGAATATTTTCCGGGTTCAATAAAATGCTCATCTACGGATTTCTTTACATATTTTATAATATTATCAATATTTCTTTTCATGACAGGTTAAAACTCCTTTCAGGCATCGGAACAGTTGAATGTGTGTAAATGTTTATTTTCCATATTCATTATAAGCCTATCATACTTATTATATATAATACATCTATGAATTTCAAGCAACTAAATACATATTTTATACAAAAATATATACTTCCATTGACAAAGTATTTCAGGCAGATATATAATAATAAAAAAAGGTACGGGTGAAAAAAATGAAACTGTTTAATAACATGAAAATTCTTGAATGCTTACACTTTACTAATAAGAGTCCGAAAATTCGTACACGAACAGTAAAGGATTATGAATTTGATTTGTATATCGAAGGCGAACGTGAAATGTACTTAAACAACAAACATCATCACATTACAGCAGGTGCTCTGGTATTCAGATATCCGGGACAGAAAGTATCATCCGTCGGTGATTACAATGCATATATTCTCACTGTTGATTTCAGCGAAAAAAAAGATATCCCAACAGGAAAATATTCAAGAAGCAATTTTACGCCGATGCAGGAAAAATCCGACACCGACCTGTTCGATGAAATCCCGGAAATTTTCTACCCGGTTCACTTAAGAGAAATAACAGATTTATACAAGAAAATTATGAAAGAAACGAACGAAGAAGTCAAAATACAATATTTTAAAGAGTTTCTTTTTCTTGTTCTTTACGATGCACAGCTTGATAAGAAAAACACGCCTCCCCGTACTCATCTCGAAAAGGCGTGTGATTACATTGATAAAAATTATGCTGAGCAAATCTTGCTTGAAGATATTGCAAACCATGTAATGCTTAATAAAAATTATCTTATACGCTTATTTAAACAAGAGCTCAATACAACGCCAAATGCATATCTTACCGACATCCGCTTAAGTCATGCTCACACAATGATTATGCAGTCAAATCATACGATAAAGTATATCGCATTATCGTGCGGTTTTAATACACCGTCATACTTTTCGGAATGTTTCAGAAAAAAATACGGTAAAAATCCAAAATCAGTCATAAGAAGTATTTGTCATAACAAAAAATAAACAATCAAAACTCTTTTTCAGCAATCGCAATAGCTGCAAGAACAGTTTCCTTTGCCGGACCGCCCACAAGATTTCTGTCATTTACACAGGTTTCCATGCTTATTGCTTCATAAACGTCATCTTCGATAAGTTCCGAACAACCCTTGAAATAATCCATTGTAAGATCGTCTATTGCACAGTTTTCCTTTACACAATGATATACAATCTTACCTACTATTTCATGCGCTTCTCTGAACGGAATACCTTTCTTAACAAGATAGTCTGCAAGGTCGGTTGCATTTGTAAATCCGCCCTTTGCTCCCTGTCTCATATTATCTTTTCTTACTTTCATGGTAAGAATCATTTTTGTGAACACATCAAGACAAAGCTTAACAGTATCAACACTGTCAAATATAGGTTCTTTATCTTCCTGCATATCCTTATTATACGCAAGTGGAATACCTTTCATAGTTGTAAGAAGTCCCATGAGATGACCGTACGTTCTGCCAGTCTTACCACGGATAAGCTCTGCAACATCAGGATTTTTCTTCTGAGGCATAATGGAGCTTCCCGTTGAATATGCATCGTCCATTTCAACAAACTGAAATTCATTTGTTGACCACAGAATAAGCTCTTCACAGAAACGGCTCAGGTGCATCATTATAATTGATATGCATGAAGCAAGCTCAATGCAAAAATCCCTGTCTGAAACACCGTCAAGTGAATTCATTGTAATCTCCGCAAATCCAAGCTCATCAGCAACACTCCATCTGTCAAGCGGATATGTTGTTCCTGCCAGTGCACCGCTTCCGAGAGGCATGACATTCATTCTGTTTTTGCAGTCTACAAGTCGCGTTGTATCACGCTTTAGCATTTCATAATACGCCATTGCATGATGTGCAAAGGTGATTGGCTGCGCCTTCTGCAGATGCGTATAACCGGGCATTATTGTATCAACATTTTCCTTCGCAAGCTTAATAAATGCTTTTTTCGCTTCCAGAACAAGATTAAGAATCTCGTCAATCTCATCTTTTAAATACATTCTTATATCAAGCGCAACCTGATCATTACGGCTTCTTCCCGTATGAAGTCTTTTTCCTGCCGCACCAATTCTCTCGGTGAGAAGCTTTTCAACATTCATATGAATATCTTCAGCATCAATTTCAAACTCAACCTTACCTGCTTTTATATCTCCAAGAATTTCAAGAAGACCCTTTACAATCGCTTCGCTATCAGCAGCATCAATAATGCCCTGTCTGCCAAGCATTTTTGCATGAGCAATACTGCCTTTTATGTCCTGTTCGTACATTCTGCTGTCAAATCTGATTGATGAGTTGAAATCATCAACCGCCTTGTCTGTACTTTTCTGGAAACGTCCACCCCAGAGTTTTGCCATTTTTATCTTCCTTTCAACCACAAAAATCCGCAAATGCGGATTTTTGTCTTACTTAATTAATCAATATTATTCTTAGCTTTCATCATTGCTCTAACCTTAAGCGGGAGACCGAAGAGATTAATAAATCCTTCTGAATCCTTATGTGAGTAAAGCTCACGGCTGTCACCAAAGCTTGCAATGTCTTCATTATAAAGTGAATATGGACTTGTAGCACCTGCCGGTGAAATACTTCCCTTATACAGCTTAAGCTTAACATCACCGGTAACTGTCTTATCCATTTCATCAAACATAGCTGAAAGTGATTCACGAAGCGGTGTATGCCATTTTCCGTCATATACAAGCTCAGCAAATTTGATTGCAGCCTGTCTTTTAAAGCTCTGTGTATCACGGTCAAGACAGAGATATTCAAGTTCCTGAATAGCGGCATAAAGAATAGAACCGCCCGGAGTTTCGTAAACACCTCTTGATTTCATACCAACAAGTCTGTCCTCAACGATATCAGCAAGACCTACACCGTTTGCACCGCCGATAACATTAAGCTTTTCAACAAGCTTTCTCGGAGAAAGCTTTTCACCGTCAAGAGCAACAGCCTCACCTGCTTCAAATGAAATTGTTACATATGTCGGTGTATCAGGAGCCTTTTCGGGCGGAACTGTCAGCTTAAGAAGATTATCAAGCTGAGGTTCATTTGCAGGATCTTCAAGATCCATACCCTCATGGCTGATATGCCAGATGTTTCTGTCACGTGAATATAAATCCTTCTTTGTAACAGGAATTGCAATACCGTGCTTTTCAGCATAGTCAACTGCATCTTCACGTGATTTGATATCCCAAATTCTCCATGGAGCTATAATTTTAAGATGCGGAGCAAGAGCCTTTATTGTAAGCTCAAAACGCACCTGGTCATTACCTTTACCTGTTGCGCCGTGGCAGATAGCCACAGCACCTTCTTTAAGTGCGATTTCAACAAGCTTTTCTGCTATAATCGGACGTGCGTGTGATGTGCCGAGGAGATATTTGCCCTCATACACAGCACCTGCCTTTACAGTCGGATATATGTAATTCTTTACATAATCATCTGTAAGATCTGCAATATATACTTTTGATGCACCTGCAGCCTTTGCTCTGTCCTCAAGGCCCTCTGTTTCTTTACCCTGTCCGACATCACCGCAGACAGCAATTACCTCATAATCATAATTTTCAATAAGCCATGAAATAATGATAGAAGTATCAAGTCCTCCTGAGTACGCAAGTACAACCTTTTCCTTAGCCATTATAAAAACCTCCCAAAAATGAAAAAAATATCTTGAAATTTTACTCTTTTTATTATATACTATATTTATCAATAAATCAAGAGCAAAAACAGAATTTTGTAAATTTTTTTAGAAAATTAATAATATGCATATTTTTTTGAATAATATTCACTCGAAAGGATACAAAAATGATAATAATAGGAATAGACCCGGGATATGCTATTGTAGGTATAGGAGTAATTGAGTACATCGGCAACAAATTCAGACCTATCCACTACGATGCAATAACTACAGAAGCAGGCATGCCCACCCCGATGAGACTTAAAAAGATTTACCAGGAGGTTACACGGTATATAGATACATATAAACCCGATGCGGTTGCGGTAGAGGAATTGTTTTTTAACTCAAATCAAAAAACAGCAATTCATGTTGCTCAGGCCAGAGGGGCAATCATAACTGCCGTTGTGAATAAAAATGTAAATCTGTATGAATATACACCGCTTCAGATAAAACAAGCAGTAACCGGATACGGAAGAGCAGACAAAAATCAGATTCAGCAGATGGTTAAGATGATGCTGAACCTTAATGCAGTGCCAAAACCTGACGACGTTGCCGACGGTCTTGCCGCTGCAATATGCCATGCACATTCAAGCGCAATGAACAACAGACTCGGAATTAACAAAATGTAACGGGGATTTTATTGGTAATATCCTAACATATTTCAATTAAAATATTGACATCACAGTCAATTTATAATATAATAATTCAAGAGAGGTGGTTTAATGCCCATATGTGCCATTACAGCTGAATACAATCCATTTCACACAGGACATAAATATCAGATAGACCTGTTGAAAGAAAAATATGACGGTATCGTCGTTATAATGAGCGGTAATTTTACTCAGCGAGGCGATGTTGCGCTTATAAACAAATGGGAACGTGCAAAATCAGCTGTCCTGTGCGGTGCCGATTTAGTCCTGGAGCTTCCGACAGTTTATGCAATGAATACCGCTGAGAGATTTGCATTCGGAGCTATAAGCATAATGAACTCAATCGGATGCATTGACGCAGTTTCTTTCGGTTCGGAATGCGGTGATATTAATAAGCTTATAAAAGCCGCTGAGCTTATTGAAAACGAACCCGATGAAATCAAAGAAAAAATACAAAGCCTTATGTCAGAAGGAGAACCGTTTGCCGCCGCAAGAGAAAAAGCATACAGCGGTATAATAGAAAGTGAAATACTTTCAATGCCGAACAATATTCTCGCAATTGAATATATAAGACATCTGATAAAATCAAAAAGTATCATAAAACCTTTAACCCACAAACGTGAGGGTGCAGGGTACAATTCCGGAACACTCGATACGAATTATGCAAGCGCAAGTGCTGTGAGAAACTCTTATAACGACTATGATGCAATAGAAAAATTCATTCCGTCTGAAGCTTTTGAAATATATAAAAATGCGGATAAGCATTTACTTTCAAATCTTGATACTGCGGCCATATATCACATAAGAAAAAACGGTGCGGAATGTATGAAAAACGTTCTTGAATGTACAGAAGGAATTGAAAACAGGATTTACAAGGCATCACGAACAGCTTCAACCATTGCCGGAATTGAAGATATTGCATCTTCAAAACGTACAACAAGAGCGAAGATAAGACGTATCGTACTTTCTTCCCTGCTCGGCATAAATAAAGATATGTGTTTTGAAAAGCCTGAATATGCAAGAATTCTCGCCACAGGCAAAAAAGGTACGGATATCCTTGCAGCCATGAAAAAAACATCACAAATTAAAACAATAACAAAAATAGGTGCATATAAAAACAACATGCTTGATATTGATATAACTTCAAGTGATATTTACGCACTTTCAAATACAAATACAAAAAACAGGTGTGCTGGTAATGATTTTATGCAGACACCGTATATAGGAGGGAAAATATGATATATAAAGATTTATTAAAAGGAGCAAATCCGTCACTTCTCGGCTTTGGATGTATGAGATTTCCAACTGACAAGGACGGAAAAATAGACCGCGAGGAAAGCAAACGTCTGATTGATTATGCATTCAAAAACGGTGTAAATTATTTTGATACAGCATATATGTATCATGACGGTGAATCACAGGACTTTCTCGGTGAAATTTTGGAGGATTATCCGAGAGACAGTTTTTACATTACAAACAAACTCCCCGTATGGATGACAGATTCTCATGAAGCGGCTGATGCCATGTTTGAAGAACAGCTGAAAAGATGCAGAGTGGATTTCTTTGATTTTTATCTTGTACACAGTGTTACTGCTGAAAATTTCAAGAAAATAAAAGAATATGATGTCATTACAATGCTCGAAAAGAAAAGAAGCGAAGGTAAAATTAAATATCTGGGTTTTTCTTTCCACGACTCACTGGAATTGCTTAAAGAATTTGTTGCATATCACAAATGGGATTTCGGACAGATACAGCTTAATTATCTTGACTGGGATATGCAACGCGCAAAAGAGCAGTATGAAATACTTGAACAAAACAACATTCCGTGTGTTGTGATGGAGCCTGTACGTGGCGGTGCGCTTGCCGACCTCGGCGAGAAAGGAAATGCAATCCTGAAAAAAGCCGAGCCCGACAAATCAATCGCATCATGGGCAATAAGATACGTCGCATCAATGCCGAATGTCATGACTGTACTGAGCGGAATGAGTAATTTTGAACAGACTGTTGACAATATCAACACGGTTTCGGAAAACAAACTCATTACCGATAAAGATAAAGAAATTCTCAAATCAGCACTTAATGAATATCTTTCAAAAGAACCGATTGAATGTACGGGCTGCAGATACTGCATGGACTGTCCTGCAGGTGTTGATATTCCACTGATGTTTAAAATGTATAACGAATACAAACAAAACGGCAGTAAAGAAGAATATCTTTCAAAATACAATGCCATAGAAAACAACAAAAAAGCATTTAACTGCGTATCATGCGGTAAATGCAGCGAAAACTGTCCGCAAAAAATAAATATACCGGATAAACTTAAAAGTATTTCGATAATCACAGCATAAGGAGAAATAAAAAATGTTTGAAAACACACAATTCATAAAAGCCAATATACAATACAATGCCGATAATTTCAGCTACGCACCGATGTTCAGAAAAACATTTACAATCGATACCGATATTGAAAGTGCAGAAATTTCGGTATGTGGTCTCGGATACGGATATTACTACATTAACGGGAAGCCTGTTTCCGAAGATTTGTTTACTGCACCTGTAAGTAATTATACAAAAACTTTATGGTATAACAGATATGATGTCACTTCCCTTCTTAAAAAAGGAGAAAACACCGTTGCTGTAATGTGCGGAAATGGCTGGTACAACGAAGGAATAGAAACTGACTGGCACTATGAAACCGCAATCTGGAGAGATAATCCGAAGTTTATATGCACACTTTCCGTAAACGGAAAAGAATGTATTTCGACTGACAACACGTGGAAATGTAATTTAAACTCTCCTGTTATATATAATCAGCTGAGAAGCGGAGAACATTTCGATTCAAGACTCTATGACGAAAACTGGAAAAATACAGATTTTGATGACGGTGACTGGGAATTTGCAAAAATTGACGATACTCCACCTACAGGAACCTTTAGAGAATGTCTTTGCGAACCTATACGTGAATGTGAAATATATACCACTAAAGAAATGATTAAGATTTCCGAAAACAAATACATCTTTGACATAGGACAGAACATTTCGGGATATATAAGACTCAGAACAAATCAGGATGCAGGAGATAAAATTACAATCAGCTACGCAGAACAAGTGTATGAGGATTACACAAGAAATCTCAACGATATGGAAAGATGCTATCGCGGAACACCCTTCATGGTTGATGAATTTATATGCTGCGGCAAGGAATTTGTATGGTCTCCCAAATTTGTGTATCACGGATTCCGATACATAATACTTGAAGGAATAAAAAATCCTTCTCCGGAGGATGTGCAAGGCATATTTGTTCATCAGGACATAAAAATATGTTCAACCTTTGAATGCTCAAACGAAAAACTCAACAGCCTGTTCAAAGCAGGTCAGATGGCAACATACTCAAACTTCTTCTATATGCCTACTGACTGCCCTACACGCGAAAAGCTTGGTTGGGCAAACGACGCTCAGGCATCATGCGAACAATTTCTGACAAACTTTGAAACAGAAAAAGTGTTAGTAAAATGGCTCCGGGACATATATGACGCTCAGACAGCTGAAGGTGCACTTCCCGGCATCATCCCGACAGCCGGATGGGGTTATGAAGGGTGTAACGGCCCTGTTGCTGACGGAATTTTATTTGAAATTCCGTACAGAATTTTTAAGCATACCGGAAATAATAAATACCTTATAGATTCAATTCCGTATTTCAGAAAATATCTTGAATATCTTGACACGCAAGCAGATGAAAACGGTGTTGTAAGCTTTGGTCTTAAGGACTGGGCTTCTCCTGAGAAAGACGATAACGCATGGACTCCCGCTCACTTTGTAAACGCTGTACTGAAAGTTAAATTCTTAAGAATAATGCAGACAGCACTCAGCGAAAACAATGAAGACAATTCAGAATATAAAAATGAAGAACAGCTTGAAATAAACAGAATTTTTGACAGATACATAAACGAAGACGGAACCTGTAACATAAACAAGCAATCAGCTGTTGCGATGCTTATTTACCATGACATCTATAAGGATATCGCACCACTTGCAAATCAGCTTAAAGAAAGAGTTGAATCGCATAATTTCCACCACAACTGCGGAATGGTCGGACTTCGTCACCTCTATATCGCACTTAACAAAATCGGTCTGCAGGAATACGCATACAAGGTTGTTACAGCAACAGGCTTCCCGTCACTCATGGACTGGATTGACCACGGTGCAACAACTCTTTGGGAGTACTGGGATCTTACTTATTCAAAGAATCATCATATGTACTCTGACTTTATGTCATGGATGATGCAGACAATAGTTGGTATAGACATTGATTTTTCAGAAAAAGGCAAAGAAAAAGCGTATATAACACCATATATATTCAGCGATCTTGAATACGCAAAAGGCAGCATTGACACAGTTCTTGGCAAAATTTCCGTTGAGTGGAAAAAAACAGATAGCGGAACTGAAGTAAGATACAATGTTCCCGAAAATGTTAAGGTGTGTTTCCGATAATGGAAAGAAACATAAACGGTATATCGTATAATTTAGAATACAAAAAAGTAAAAAACATAAATCTGCGTATTAAATCTGACGGAACAGTAAATGTATCCGCAAACCGTTTTATATCTGCAAAAGCTATTGATGAATTTGTTTATTCAAAAAAAGATTTTATCAATAAAGCACTTATTAATTTCAGCAAAAAGCAGAATTTAGAACGCAAAAAATATTTTAATGAAACAGAAATACAAAGTATAATAACCGATATATGCCGTAATATTTTCCCATATTACGAAAAACTAGGAATTAAATACCCGCAAATCAAATTTCGTAATATGGTATCGCAATGGGGAAACTGCTATCCTAAAAAGAATATTCTGACTTTTAACACAAATCTTATGTATGCACCAAAGGAGTGTATAGAATATGTAGTATATCACGAGTTTACTCACTTCATCCAGGCAAATCACTCAAAGGAATTTTATAACGAGCTTTCAAAAGCATGTCCTGAATGGAAAAAACTCAGAACAAAACTAAAGGAGATATCCATAAGATGAAAAAATGTAGAATAACTGTAATGAAAGTCGCACGATACGATGATTTGATAAAAGAATATGAAAATCCGATCGAACACGCATGCGATATGAAAGTAGGGCAGGTTTATATTGCAAACGGCTGGCAAAAACCCGAAAATTTGTGTGACAGTGCATGGGAAAGTATGTCTCCATTTGTTATGGCACTCTCTCATGGCGGCGAAAACTTTTATGACGGATGGATGAAAAACAAAAAATCTGCCATGATTTCCTGCAATGACGGATTCAGACCTGTAAGCTTCTATATCGAAACACTTGACGATGAGGCAGACTAATGGTAAAGGAACTACGGTATTCTGATATAATACGGAGGCGATTAACTTATGCCACTGCAAATCATAAGACATGATATAACAAAAATGGAAGTTGACGCAATAGTAAATGCGGCAAACTCCTCCCTTTCCGGCGGAGGCGGTGTCGACGGATGCATCCACCGTGTTGCAGGACCCGGTCTTCTTGAAGAGTGTAAAACACTCGGCGGATGCGAAACAGGGAAAGCTAAAATAACAAAAGGATATAATCTTCCATGTAAATATGTAATCCATACAGTCGGACCGCAATATAAAGACGGTAACCACAACGAAAAATCACTTCTTAAATCATGTTACCGTTCTTCATTGGACATTGCTTCCGAATACAAATGCGAAACTATAGCATTTCCGTTAATTTCATCAGGTATATACGGTTACCCGAAAGCTGAGGCTCTGAGAGTCGCAATTGATACAATCAGCGAATTTCTTCTTGACAATGATATGACAGTTTATATTGTTGTCTTTGACAAAAATGCTTATAAAATCAGTGAAAAGCTTTTTGCGGATATTACCGAATATATTGACGATTTTTATGTAGATGAGCATAGAATATCTTATCCTGATTCAAGACGATTCGCAAGAAACTTCAGCTATGATGCTGAATACAGTATTCCAAAACGATCATACGGAGCATCTCTCACCTATACATCTCTTGAAGATGTTATTGAACAGATTGATGAAAGTTTTTCCGAAATGCTTCTTCGCAAAATCGATGAAAAAGGAATTACAGATGCACAATGCTATAAAAAAGCCAACATCGACCGTAAGCTTTTTTCAAAAATCAGAAGCGATAAAATGTACAAACCAAGTAAACCTACCGTTCTTGCATTCGCAATATCACTTGAGCTTTCTCTCGAAGAAACAAAAGATATGCTTATGAAAGCCGGATTTGCTCTCTCGCACAGCAACAAGTTCGACCTTATAATCGAATATTTCATTTCAAAAGGTAATTATAACATATTTGAAATAAACGAGGCTCTATTCGCATTCGATCAGAATTTACTGGGTGTATAATTTTGTCGCATAACGGGCGACCAAACCTCTCTTCATTGATGATATAATAAACACATCAAATGAAAGAGAGGTTTTTATAATGAAAAACAACATAACTGAATTAGTATTTATACTCGACAGAAGCGGCTCAATGGGCGGACTTGAATCGGACACAATCGGTGGTTTCAACGCTATGATCCAAAAGCAAAAGAAGGTTGACGGAAAATGTTACGTATCGACACTTCTGTTTGATAATGAAACAGAGGTGATTCATGACCGTATTCCACTTGATAGAGTCCATCCGATGACTGAAAATGACTACGAGGTCAGAGGCTGCACAGCACTCTTAGATGCTATAGGCGGTGCTATAAAGCACATAGGTAACATTCATAAATATGCACGTCCCGAAGACATACCTGCCAATACCATTTTTGTCATTACAACAGACGGCATGGAAAATGCAAGTAAGAAATTCGCAAGCGAACAGGTAAAACAGTTAATTAAAAGACAAAAGACAAAATACGGATGGGAATTCATGTTTCTTGCAGCTAATATAGACGCAGTTGAAACAGCTAAAACATTCGGAATTGACGAAAATCACGCAGTCGATTATCATGCTGATTCAAAAGGAACTGCCTGTATTTATGAAACATTATCAGATGCGGTAATGACTGCAAGACAAAAAGGTAAACTAAGCCCGATGTGGTCACATAAGATAAAAGCTGACTATACAGGAAGAGATAAACAGCGATAAATTTCGCTGTTTTTTCTTGACACTTTTTTTATTGTATGATATAATCAACATGCATCAGGTTACTTATAAAGAATCAAACTTAAAATGATGAGGAGGCACGGATATAAAATGTCTGCTAAATTCAGAAATCTGATAATCGTTTTCATAACACTGTTAAGCTTATTCCCTTTATTAACCGGAATTTTATTAACAGAGGTTCTCTCAGTTGAAAATTCAATTATTTTAATTATCATTTCTGCTGTTATATTCATTCTCGGTCTTGCCGTTGCGATTTATATTGATTACAATTTTTCCACGTATCAATGCAGAAAATGCGGTCATATATTTAAACCGACATTCAGTGCTTATTTATGGGGTATGCATACATTTTCATCAAGATACTTAAAATGTCCTGAATGTGAAAAAATGAGTTGGTGTAAGAATAAATGATAAGATTGTAATTCTGAAGGAGAATATATGAATACATTTGAAAAGATATACGAAGTTGTCAAAAACATACCCAAAGGCAAGGTTGCGACATACGGACAGGTAGCAACTCTTGCAGGTAATCCCAAATGGTCAAGAGTTGTAGGGTATGCACTTCATGTAAACCCCGATCCGTCAACTATCCCCTGCCACAGAGTGGTAAACCGTGAGGGCAAGGTTGCTGAAATATTTGCATTCGGCGGTGGTGCAGTTCAGCGACAGCTACTTGAATCAGAAGGTATCGTATTCGAACCCAACGGACGAATAGATTTAAAAAAATATAGTATATGAAAGGTAATAAAGATGTTCAGAGAATTAACAAGAAAAAACAAAAAATTATCAGACGAAGAATGTATCAATATTCTTAAAACAGAAAAAAGAGGCGTTCTGTCTGTTATAGGTGACAATAACTACCCATACGGTATGCCGATGAACCATTTCTATAACGAAGAAGATGGCAAAATATATTTTCACTGCGGAAAAACAGGTCACAGACTGGATTCATTAAAAAATGATAATAAAGTATCTTTCTGTACTTATGATGAGGGATACCAAAATCCCGGTGAATGGGCACTAAATATAAAAAGTGTTATTGTATTCGGGAAAATAGCAATTGTAGATGATATTGAAAAAATTTCAGAAATTTCAGCAAAACTCAGCTACAAATTCACACAAGATGAAGATTACATCAAAACAGAAATCGAAAAATTTGCTAAAGCAACTCTGCTCCTCGAATTGACTCCGGAACATATTTGCGGTAAGTTGGTAGAGGAATCATGATAAATCTGCGCATGAGCAAATATGTTTCTTTTTTATCATACATAAATTACAATTTGCAAATATTAATTCAATGAAATCGCCTGCGATTTCTACCATAACCTGTTGCAACGCAACAGATTTCACTGTCACGAGGTGACAATTTCACTCATTCTTCGAATGAATTTCACCCGATTGAAAATCGGATTTCACTATTGTAATTTGCACCAACAAATTACAATTCACGCCACAGGCAGCGATGCAAACGAAACCCCAACGAGCTCGCTCGTCGGTCTCATAACCCGTTTTTTTCATCAGTAAAACTCACCCTATTCAAGCAAAAAATAAAAAGCCGAATGATATAGATGCACATATAAAAATAAGCTTTGCATAAGCAAAGCAATCTCAACTTCTTCCTTATTAACTATTACTTCCCAAAATTAGCAAGTCTGAATAGGCAATAAGTAAAATCGACAAGA
>JAZULT010000080.1:0-105681 GCA_045603225.1 Clostridia bacterium
TTGGGTGTAGTTTGACATAAAACTAAAAATAAATGACACAGTTATTAAAATAAAAATCAAAAAAACCACATACTTTCTATAAGAAAAATTTTATCACCATTCCGTTGACTAAACAAGTAAAGCATTAATAAAAAGCTCCCCCTCTGTCTGTATACATTTATCGCAAATAAATTCTATCACGAACATATCAGATTGTCAATTTACAATATTTGCAGAATGTGCAGTTTTTGCATTGACATTTTAAACCATTTATGATATAATTATAAAGATATAAAGAAAGGTAGTGAATTTATGTTTTCATTTCTTGAAAAAACTGATATTAAATATGTACCTTACACAAAAGACGATATTCGGATGTTAACATCCGAATATATTACAAAAGTTTTATCCACAGTATTCCTGTATCTGAAAAAAGGTGAAGAAAAATATATAAAAACCGCTATAATTATGCTTGATACATTTCTTGACAATCAGAATACCAATCCCGATTCACCGAATTTCGGACTATGGGATGGGAAACACAATTTTACACCTCAGAACAAACTGGTATATGACAGAAACTCAACAACACATATAGGTATTCCGATGTTTACTATTTTTCGTGAATATTCAGATTTACTTCCCGGTAACCTCGTAAAAAAACTAAAAAATTCCCTGTCAATTTCGTGCTTACATATACTTGACAGAAACATTCATATGCAAAGCACTCATATAGTAATCGCTGAAGCTTTTCTTACTGCAGTTTGCGGAGAATATCTTCACAACCCTGAATTTCTGAACTATTCAATAAATGTAATTCGTCAGTTTTATCACTATACTCTCTCGCACGGGAGCTTCACTGAATACAATTCTATCAGCTACGACATAAACAGCCTTTACATTCTTAATCTTTCGAAAAAATATATAAAAAATGAAATTTTTCACCGATACGCATCAATCATCGAAGACATGACATGGAAAAACTGTGCTTCTCACTATCATTTTTCAACCGGTAATTTCACAGGCCCCAGTCAGAGAATATATATTGATGATGGTTATCTTAAAAAATATTCATATTTCGTTGAATCCGCCTGCAAACCGGGCAAACACACTTCAAAAGAATTGAATTTCCGTGATATATGTCCTAAAAAATACAAACCTTATTTTGATGGAACAAAGCAAAATAATTATATCCAGCAAATCGTATCGCAAGGCTCAACCTATCCGTATTTTCTATATTCGCATACAGCAACAACACTACTTAATCCAAATTATGCCATAGGCACATTCAACCGAGGTGAATGTTGGGACGAACAGGCATCTTTCCTCGGAAACTTCGGAACAAAAGAATCACCGTTTTTTATAAAAGTAACAGCAATTCATGATGGTTTTGATTTTGCTTCCGCACAGCTTTCGATGATTCAGGATTATAATTACGTTATCGGTCATACAACGTTTGCCACAAACAGAGGCGACCGCCATATAGAATACGACAAAACATACGGTACAATTACGGCTAAAGATTTAAGGATTCGTTTTTCCGTAATAGGCGATTCATCAAAACTTATATTAAACTATGACGACAACTCAATCAATATCAGATATATGAATACATATATAAAATTCAGATATACCCATGCGGAATTTGACAACAGTAATATTAAATCAGAATTAAATACAACAGATAATTTATATTTCGATTTAGTACTGTATCACGGAAGGCAGAAAAAAATCGATTTTACCAAAATAAAAAAGGCAATAGTTTCATGGGCATTTTGCATATCAGACAACGAAATATACGACTCACCTGTTATAAATGAATATTCGGATAAATTTCTTATTACAAAGCTTGTAACAAAAACAAATACCGAACTTAAATTAATCTCACTTTACAAACCCGACACTCACGAAAACATACACACTTCGAACAGGCAATTCATTAACGGAAATGTAATTGAGAAATATATTCTTATGAACATGAACAAGATGCATCAGTACGCCTATGTTATAGACTACATTCCCGATACACCGTTTGAAATCAATCTCGGCAAGGGAAAAAACATTACTGAAATAATTCGCACTATTACATCATCAGAAGAAGACAATCTGATTCCGATTGTTAAAAAAATATTTTCAGAATTATATAAAAACAACGTGACACTTTCACTTATCAAAAGGACAGCTATACAAATTATATCCCATGTTTTCGAATATTACCGTGAAAAAAATGTAAGATTCGAAATGATTATTTCAGAAAATTCACAAACATACCAGCTTCGTATTTCTTCCGCACCGGATTCGGAAACAGTTGCATTTTATGTATTCGAATTACTTAAACTTCTTCATTCCCATTACGTTACATTTTCGGAAATTGAAGATGATGTTGATATCATAAAACAAATAATATCCATAATTGATGAAGAATACAGCGATTCTGCTTTGTCACTTGAATACATTGCAGAAAAATGTGAAAAGTCGATATATACAGTAAGCCGTGCATTCAAGAAAATCAGTAATCTTAAATACATAGATTATCTTACAAATATACGCATGAATCACGCAAAAGAATTTCTGAAAAACCCGGAATATTCACTCGAAGAAGTCGCACTGAAGTCAGGGTATCTTAATCTGTCAAGCTTTATACGGACTTTTAAAAAGAAAACGGGTGAAACTCCGGGAAAATACAGAAACAGTATAGATTAGGTCGTTAAGGCTATTAACTTATCTGAAATCGAAAGAGATAACAGGGATTTCAGCACCTTCCCCCCACACTCTTTCCGGAATCAATATCAATTTGTCAAGATGCTTATTTATATTAACATGGTATGCACGCCTGCGGTTATCTTTAACATTCAGAATTTCATATTCTGCTCCGCCAAAGCAACCTATAAGACGGAATTCTCTGCAAAGCGTTTCAGGCATGTGCATCTGCGGACTGTCAAGACGTATATTCGCACGCATTGAATGTGTTCTTTCACATTCTGAGCCGGGAAGTGTATCACGGTTCAGGTCACTGTCAAATACAATATGCACAGATGATACAAATGCACTATCGAACTTATAGGTGATTTTCTCGCCTGCAGACGCTATGTACGAACAGCTCCGACTGTCAGATTTATATATACGGTGCGCTCTGTCATGTCCGTTTCTTAAAACATTGTCAGTACTTAAAACAGCATTCAGGCAGATATCAGATATTTCTCTTGTTTTTAACGGAAGAAAACAGTCTTCGTTCATAAGAAGCTTCTGCAGAACATCAATATCATTAAGATACACTTCGTGAGGAGTGTATTCTTTTTTTACAGCAACCGCCGCTGCTTTGCCGACCGCTTCTCCGAGCAGTGCACAAGTCGCCATAACACGGATACTGCTCATTGCAGTATGAGTCATACTAATATTACGACCTGCAAAATATAGGTTCTCAACATTTTTTGAATATAACGCTCTGTACGGAATAGAATAAGGTGCAGGTGTAGATATATCAGTATTCGCGGCTCCTTTATGATAGAAGCCTCCCGGAAAATGGTCATCAACCGGCCACCCACCGTATGCAATTTCATCTTCAAAAACAATGCCGTCACTTATATCTCTCTGTGTAATCATATATTCTCCGCACATTCTGCGCGATTCTCTTTTACCGGGCAAAAATCCCAAAAAATCTATATCCCATTTTCCGGAATCATATTCACCCGAATTTTTGATATAGTCCCACGTACTTACAGCAAGTCCTACAAGTTCATCCCGAAGAATCTCGGTATCGTCAATTGTATTTCTGTCTCCGCCCAGCTCAAGATACCAGAAATTTTCATAATCATTGTACAAATCCGGCTTTCTGTTTTCATGATATTCACGCTTTAATGCTTTTCCCCATGACGGTGGTATAAAATCTATATTCTGATTTGTCTCACGCCCCTGAATAAGACAAGACATTCCCATTGTCATGTTGTCCGCTTCTTTAACAGCTGTATCCTCACCAAATTCTGCATCACTTTCTCTTCCAATTCTGAACTCAGCTCCGCATAAGGGTGCAAGAATACTGTCACCTGAACTGTCACAGAAGAATTTTGATTTTATTTCATAAAAACACTGTGTAGTCATCTGATAGCCTGTTACTGACTTTATTTTTGTATTTCTGCCAAATCCGAATACACCTTTTTCTACATCCGCATCCATGCACGTACAATTGAGAAGCAGAGTAATATTATTCTCACGTTTCACAAAATCATACAGCACAGTATCCCATATGGCATAATTCTTTGTAGGATTGCGGTACAGATTTTCAAGTGCAATTTCCTCTAATATTCCTGTTTCTCTGTTATCTCTACCTTTCGCACCGCATATCCACATACGTATCTCGGAAGATGCATTTCCGCCAAGAACAGGTCTTTCATGAATAAGAACTACTTTAAGCCCTTCTCTTGCGGCAGATATTGCCGCACACATTCCTGACATACCTCCTCCAACCACGCATAAATCACATTCTACAATTTTTTTATTTAACATTTTATCACTTCTCACTTGACAATATTTTTAAATTATATTATAATTATACTATATTTTCAAAAAAATTCTATAAATAAAATGCAGAAAAATATAAAGAAAGTGCAAACAAACATGAAAACACTAATTAAAAATATAATTTCATATCTTGAATTCTTAAATACCGAATGTGAACTTAATGTATCTGTTCATTTTGATTCAAAAATTTTTGAACTATTGCCTGCAGAATTTGTTTCTGAAATACTGCCTTACAACTGTCATACAAATATGCACTGCATTACAATAAAAAAAGACAATCATAAAAAATGTCTTATGCACCAGAAAGATATATTGTCAAAATGTATTAAAGCTGAAGGTTTCTGCTCTGCCTGTCATGCACAGGTGTATGAGTTTATCCATCCTTTTTTTCGCAATGGCAAAGCTTCGGGATATGTTGCGGTAAGCGGATACACGCCTGATTCAAACTCTAATTATTTAAAGTATTTAGCTCCCAAAAAGGATATGCCTGTAAAAAAATGCAATGCTGTCATCCCTCCTCTTTGCGCACTAATTGAACATTTCCTTTCTGAACACATAAAAATGACTAATGATGAATACATTCTGATTTTGCAGTTTTTAAATGAATATCATACAAACATCACACTCGAAGATTTATCAACGCATTTTTGCAGAAGTAAATCACATATAAGTCATCTGTTCAAAACTAAAAATGGACTTACCATTCGTGCATACTGCAATAAACTAAAGCTTTCGGATTCTGAAAAAATGCTGACAGATACGGACATACCAATCACAGAAGTTGCTTTTGATGCAGGATTCAATGATGTCAGTTACTATATATACTTGTTTAAAAAAGAGTATGGCCTGTCACCTCTCCAATACAGAAATAAAAAAAGAGAGCTCAGTCTCTTTTAATATATTCAAGGAATTCGCTGACGGTTTTCCCTTTGATTTTTTTGAACATTCTCATAAAATTATTAGGACTTGAATAACAAAGCATACCCGATACTTCTTTAATCGTGATGTTCCCCGCCTGAAGCTTTTCAATTGCAAAACCAATCTTTTCCTGCTGAACATAATCAACATACTTCATATTCATCTGTTTTTTAAAAGCACCACTGAGATATCCGACTGAACAGTCAAGCTTTTCGGCTATGAAGGTAATTGAAAGCTCAGGATTAAGAAGATTTTCTCCTATAAGCTTTTTACATTCTTCAATAAGCCCTCTGGAAGATTTCTTTTCCTCTGGGCTGCTACTGATTAATTTAAGCTGATTTGCAATTTTCAGAATATCTCTCATAACTACATTCGGCTTATCTATAAAAACACGTCCCTGATATATGTTTGAAAATCTTTTATTTATCAATTCTTCATACGTAAAATTATACGACTTCGAAACCTCGAACAGATTATGAAGAACAAGAATCATAATTTTTCTTTTTACGTCATCATCGTATTTTTTCCCCGAAAGAACGTTCATAATATCCGTTATACATTCGCAGTTTTCTAAAAAAGAATTATTCTTTATACAATCTGCCATGTCAAGAATACTCTTTTCAACATCACTGTTTTCACCGTTAAACTGCGTTGCGACAAATTTATAGTTATCCATAATTTTATTCACATACTCAATCTGACGTTCTATTCTGACACCGTTTATAAATTGTTCATCATCTGTAAGACAGTTAATCTCCCTGCCAGGACGCACAGGTGTACTGAGTGACAGAATACAACGGTCAGTAACAAGCTTTGATAAAATCTTTCCGTTTTCACTATCCGTTCTATAAGAATCACCAAGTTTTCTATCAGTTCCTGTTATGAGAAAATTATATTCAAGTATTGCAGATTTCATTCCGGCAAAATCTATAATCTTTTCCTTACCTTCATAAAGTACGACATCATAATACAGATTGTTACTCGTTTTCGTACATTCCAGTCTTACATCTGTTTTATCAAATTTAAAGTAAGGTATTCTGTAATATAGTTTTATATCTTCATGAGTAATTATAATTCCGTTTTCCGTTTCTGAAACAGATAAGTTATCTATATCACCGTTTATCTCAAAACGAATTCTGAAATCTTTGGCGTATATAAACGGATTCGGAGCATCAACATCAATATGCTTGTCTCCGCCATCGGTAATAAATGTAACATGGCCGACAGCACTTCCGTTATACTGAACACAGTGATTTACTGCAGATGCATACTGATATCCATCATGCAATACATCTATTTTAAATGAATACAAATTTTCAGCACTTCCAAAATATCCTATGAACAGTTTTCTGTAATCCCAGAACTTTTCACAGTTAAAGCTTCCGAAACAGTACTTATCCTGAATATATGTAGTTGCAACAATTGAGTGTCTGAAATGCGGATATACCATACCGTTTGTAATCACCTTCTGAGAAAAAACACTTCCTTTATTCTTAGTAAAATTATGAACATATTTTGCGGGACATCGTGACAGATAACCCATCAGCTTATCTACCCCGAAAAGCTTCCCTCTTAGTGCATCATTTAAAAAACAGTGCATATCGTTGCCGTACATATCATCTCCGGACATAAAAGGCCCGGCAAGCTGCATTGTATTTTTATGAAAATTCTCAGACATATCCCTCCAGAGCATATCATAAATATATCTGCAGCATTTAAGACAGTATTTATCATCTACATCCCTCATAATTGCCGACAGCAATTCAGAATTATACCGGAATGCATTCATATCATTATATTCGTAAAATGAATCATTATTCAGTGCCGAATAATAAACCTCGTCAAGCATCTTCCTTCCGAACTCTTTTAAATCGTTATTTTTATACATACAGGCAAAAAGATATGCCGGATATACAAATGTAAGAACGCCGTTTAAATTGAACATTTCTTTATAGCTGACTCTGAATGTATAAATTGTACTTAAAAGACTCTTTCTGACTTTTTCACAAAGCTCAGACGGCAAAAAATCACTGTAATGTTTAAGTATCTGCACAAGAGCAACAGCCATTCGTCCATTTTGTCTCATTACATCAGTTTTATATATTTTATCGTAACCTTTGACAACATCAGCTTCCTGAAAATAATCCCAACATCCGTTTTTGCTGCTTCCGTTATCAGTACACTGATATTTAAGTACAGCACGGATAATATCGCATATCGTATCCTTATTATTTTCAGCATCATTTTCAAGGAGATAAAGTGCATATTCAATCGATTGATGAATATCGTGTACGTTTTTAAACTGAAAAAGAATATTATTCAATGAATTAACAAGATCGCAAATAAGATGCTCTTTTTCATCATAATAATCCTTATAATTCAATAAAATTTCTTTTGATGCCAAAGTACATATCACACCAATACACTCCTTTCATTCTTACTTAATAAGTATATCACTAATATAATTAAATGTCAAGTTTCAAAAAATAAAGCATATCTTTTTTTTCGCAAAAGATATGCTTTATCTTATTAATCTATATTAGTTCTTAGTGTTACGGACTGATACTTACCAACAGTAACAACATTTCCATATTCTATATTACTTCTCAGTTCTGTACATGATGTCATCTCTTCTCCGTCAACATATATTTTCACCGATTTCGTATCACTGAAATTGGCAAGATTTATAATAATATTTCCATTATAAACTGCAGTATTATACTCTACATAATGAACAGGCTCGCCTGTTTCAGAGTCGATTACTTTGACATTATAAAGTCCTGCATCAATAAGTGAATTTCTGACAATTTCACAAAACTCAGGCTTCGTCCATGATGTCATTTTAGAAGTTGTACCGCTATAATTAACCACTTCAGAATTACTGATTATATACTCAAGAATGTTTGTTTTATGAGCTTCACCTGTCTCATTTTCCAAAAGACTGTCTTCACCCATAATCATAACTTTGCCACCATTATCTATATACTTTTTCAGTTCTGTAAGAGTTTTTTCAGAAACATATTTTGTATCAGGAACAATAATAAGCTTATAGTTATGTATAGCTTCCGGATTTATATCCAGCACAAAACGTACCTTCTGTCCGTTAAACAAAGCTGCTTCATATGCTTCATATGCCGCATGCATCGAATTGTCGTTAAACATCATATCCGCATTTGAATATATAATTCCGACCGTAGCAGGTGTTCTCTGAAGTGCTGTTATTTCTTCCGACAGCCTGTTTAAATCATTTGCCGCATATCCTACAGCCTTTATCGCATCGGGTCTGTAAAGTATCGAATCACGAAGTGAGCTTTCGGTATTTGTACTTCTTTCCCACACCCAGATATCAGACATTGCGCGTCCGTGTATTGCCCCCTGATATATATCCTGCGCTGCATAATCTGCAACTTCCGGCGTATACACTTTACTTTTATCAGTAATTATATGATCTTCACTGTTTATTATCGGCACATCTTTAAAGCTAAGCATGTAATCATACCACATTTCCTTAACAAGCGGCTCTAAGCTGTCATCTATACAATTCCAGAAATCACAGCCGTTATAGTCAAGATATTCATAGTACTCTTCATAACCTGTTCCGTTAATAAGATATGTACTCTGTTTCTTAGAAGAAGTATAACCTGTTATCTTTGTATTAACAGGAATTTCCGGAGCCAGTTCATGAACAATATCTGCCATAAACTTATGCCACTCTCCGAAAATCTCGTCATTAAACAGTTTATAGTCATAATATTTCGGCATATTACTAATGCTGATATTATAATCCACTTCATCAAATGATGCATACGATGTCTTATAAGCGGCATTAAGTGTATTTATACTTCCGTTATATTTCTCAGAAAGCCATTCCTTCCAAAGCGGCGTATAAAACTCCGGCAATTCTTTCGAATGGAAATGAGGCTCATTCGAAATCACTATATTGTTAATTGAATCATAATCCTTGATAAGCGGAATTATTCCTCTTAAATATTTCTCGATATTTTTACGTGCTATCGGTGCATTTACGTTATATTTAAGAAACGCACCGTCTGAGTATTCAATACCGTATTCAGAAATGACATCACTCATGAAATAATGCGGTGAAAGCAATAGACTTACCGCTATATTATTTTCTTCGGCATCTTCAAGCATCTGTAAAAGCTCACGCAATTTATCCGAATCGGGATTAAATTCATAAACGACTTTTTCACCGAAGTTCTCAAATCCTCCATCTGACAAAAGGTCTTTTTCAGACCCTTTTTCTTTAAAAGAAATACCGTCAATATAAAATTCATCGATAACATCTTCTGCAAGGATTCTTACAACCGTCGAAGTTTGGTCTTCACCCGCAGTAAATTCTGTTGAAAATCCATTCCAATCATACGTACCGTTCAAATTATATCTGTCTGAATAGTCATTCGCTGAAATCCATACTTTATTTGCATTGTTTGCCTTAGCATCACCCGAAAGAATATATGTTTTACCGGGTTCAACAGATACCGTCTGCCACAGGGTAAGATATCTGTTTGAAAGAAGCTCGTCATCATATGTTATTTTCAGCGAATATTCACCTTCACTAAAACAATCTGACTCTCTTTCAGCAGCAGCGTTTGCATTATTCTGAACAGCTTTACGCCATCCCGCTTCTTTCTTCATCACATTATCAGGACCGATTTCATTCTGAATTGTATTAGCACCAAATTCATGAAAAACCGGAATATCGTTTTTAGCACTTTGGAAATGTCCGTATCCAACAAAAAATACAGGTCTTATTTCTTCGACTCCTTCTGTTTCAGTCATAGCATACATCGCCTGACCATCAACCGTAATATCACTCGTCACATATTCAGGCACAGAAAGCGATACTTTTGATCCGCTCAGATAACTTTCAAGATTCTCTTTAGCTTCCTTATACAGTTTATCTGTTGATTCCGCAGTATAAAATATTCTTGACAAATCACCATCCGAAACATCATCAAGAACATAGTCAGAAAATCTGTCTATTACACGATAATTTATAATTTCATAGTCTGTAGAAATACCTTTTGCATTACACTCTGAAATAAGTGTATACAATTCAGATGCTTTTCTGTCAAGCTCAACCGAAAGATTTACAGCATAGGTTTCCGTATAGTCAAATGTAACCTTTTCCGACAATGGATTACGCGAATCCTTACTGTCCCATACAACTGTTTCTATACCGCTGAAATCACCTCTTAGTTCAAGAGAAGTATAAAAACTGTCTGTTTCACCCGATTCAAGATTAAGCTTACAATAAGCATAATTATTAATTTTATCACCGTTAATTATCCTGAAAGCTGTTACACCTGATACGTATTTGGTACTGTTATTAGTCACTTCTACATTACATGATATGCTTTTGTCAGTAACATTAATGCTGTTTACAGCAACAGATAAAGGCATATTGTCAGACAAGGTTATGCTTTTACCGTGACTTTCACCACTATCTGTTATTCTGCGAACGATATATGTTCCGTAATCCGGGCATTCAAAAGAATATTCCGATGTTGTTCCGCAAAATACAGCTTTTCCGTTTTCATCAACACTGTAAATATTTGCACCTGAATAGTCTTCATCGCTGTATTTCCAGCTAATCGTCTTACTCTCTGCCGAAACACTGAAAATATCCGATTCTGCATACACACTATATAAATTCCCTGTCAAGATTAATATTGACAGAATTAGTGATGTTATTTTTTTCATTTTTGTTTTCCTTTCTTAAAAGGAGGTGTAAAAAACTCGGTTTTTTACACCTTCTTTTTGTGGGGATAGGAAAAAATTTCCATCAGAGATAATATTTTAGCAGTATATGCTCTGCATTGTTATCCCCTTTTGCGGTCTGGACTTTTTTACATCCCCACTTTAATTAACCAATGAATCTGCTTATTACCGCTGCAGCTTCCGCTCTTGTAGCACTTCCGTACGGGTCAAACTTTCCGTCGTCTCTGCCCTCCATAAGACCTGACGAAACTGCTTTTCCTACAAGTTCCTTATCCGAAATTAATTCATTATCTGCAAATGAAATTTCTGCCACATTCAAAGTCCCCTTTGAAGCTTCATAGAATTTCACAAGCATTTCACACATTTCTGCACGTGTGATATCATCATTCGGTCTGAACTCAGGACTTTCACTGTCATATTCAGGAACAGTTATTCCGCTTGCTCTCGACAAAAGAGCATGGAACTGCCATCTTGTGGTCTTGCTGTCAGGTGAATATCTTGAATCCGAAACACCGTTTATAATTCCCGAATCCGCAAGAGCATTTATCTCATCTTCTGCCCAATGTCCATATGTGTCCGGAAATTGACTGTCAATATCAGTTTCAAGAGTAATTACCTGATATTTACCAACAGTAAATTCATTTTCTACATTTTCAAAGCTTCTGAGTTCTACCGCTTTTTCAACATTCTTATCTCCGGCAATAATTTTAACAGTCTTTTCCTCACCGAAGTTTGCAAGATTTATTATAACCTTACCTTCATAAACGCCAATATTGTATTCAATGTTATGTGCAGGTTTTCCTGTTTTTGTATCAAGAACCCGGACATAATAAGCTCCGGCATCTTTTAAAGCTTCTCTTACATAGCTGCAGAACTCTTCTTTTGTCATATTCTGTATACCACCCGGAAGACCTTGATAATCAATCACTTCCGAATTATTCAGAATATATTCAACAAGCTGTCTGTCATGCTCAAAATCATGCTCATTGTATCTGAAACTGTCTGTTCCGAAAACAAGAACTTTGCCACCATTTTCGATATATTCCCTTAGATTTAAGAGTGTTGCTTCAGTCACATACTTAACATTCGGGGCAATTATCATTTTATAATCATGTATTGCCTCAGGCATGATATCAAGTACAAATCTTGCTTTTTGTCCGTTAAAAATTGTACCTTCGTATGCTTCATAAGCTGCATGCATTGAAGCATCATTAAACATCATATCGGCATTTGAATAAATGATTCCGACCTCTGCCGGCTCAAGCTGCAGGGCTTCAATCTCATATGCAAGTCTGTTAAGGTCATGAGTTGCATATCCAATTTTTGAAATCATGTCCGGTCTGTTTATAACAGAATCACCAAGATTACTCTTCGGGTCATGAACACGTTCCCATACCCACATATCAGACATTGCACGTCCATGAATAGCACCCATATAAATATCCTGTGCAACATAGTCGGCAACTTCAAGAGTGTAAATCTTACTCTTATCCGTTACAACATGGTCTTCGCTGTTTATTATGGGAGCATTTTTAAAACTAAGCATATAGTCGTACCACATCTCTTTTACAAGCGGTTCAAGCTTATCGTCTATACAGTTCCAGAAGTCACATCCGTTATAATCAAGATATTCGTAATATGCTTCATATCCTGTACCGTCTGTAAAGGTTGAATATCCTCTGTCAATTGACGATGTATATCCTGTAATCTTTGAGTTTATCGGCATATCAGGCGCAAGTTCATGAATAATATCTGCCATAAACTTATGCCATCCGCCGAACATATCTTCATTAAACAGCTTATAATCGTAATATTTTGCGAATTCACTTTCACTAAAGCTCAGTGTGATTTCGCTGAAATCATTATAATCTTCTCTGAACTCTCTGTTAACAGCAGAAATGTCACCGTTATATCTGAGTTTCAGCCAATCCTGCCAAAGTGGTGTATAAAAGTCCGGCAGATAATAGGAATGGAAATGAGGCTCATTTGATATAACAATATTATTTACCGACTTATACTGAGTAAATATGGGCACAACGCCTCTTAAATATGTCTCAATTATACTTCTTGCCTGCGGTGCATTTACATTATATTTAAGAAAAGCATTGTCAGAATATGCAATATTAAATGTAGTGATAACCTGGTCAATAAAGTAGTGAGGCGACAAAAGAAGACTCACTGCAATATTATGCTCTTCAGCCATTTCAAGAGTTTTCATCATCTTTAGAAGTCCGGCAGATTCATAGTTCATTTCATATGCTGCTGTACTTGCATAAAGCTCAAATCCTCCATCCGAAAGAAGCTCATCTGATTTATCCTTTTCTTTAAATGAAAGGTCATCAAAATATATAGCTTCAGTCACATCTTCAACAAGTATTCTTATAACTGTACTTGTTTTCCCTGCCGGCGCTGTGTACTCAGCAGAAAAATCCTTCCAGTCGTATGTTCCTGCCATCTGATTTCTGTCACCGTAATCGTTTGCAGAAATCCAGCAGGTTTTAGCATTAACAGCCTTGACTTTTCCTGAAAGAACATATGTTTTTCCCGGTTCTACGTTAACAGTCTGGAAAACTGTCATATATTTATTCGGCTGAAGCGCTGATTTATATGTAAGCTTTAAAGACTGATTTCCTTCAGCAGTTTCATTGGTATCAGCTGATGCAATACCTTCTCCGCTGTTTCCGAATTTCCATGCACTCCCGTTTTCAAGAACTGATGACGGCCCGATTTCGTTCTGAATTGTATTTACGGCAAAATCGTTAAATACAGGTATATCATCTCTTGCATCATCAAAATGTCCGTAACCCACAAAAAATACCGGTCTTTCTTCATACTCACCGTTATACTCTGTTGTTGCGTAAATCATCTGTCCTTTCGGCGTGGCATCGCTTGTTATATATCTCGGCACTGCAAGAGGTGATTTTTCACCATTTAAATATGCATTGAGTGATTTTTTTGCTTTTTCATAAAGCGCGTCGGTAGTTTCTTCTGTATAATGAATTCTTGTAAATTCATCATGTTCGATATCCTGAGTAACGTATTCTGCAAAACGGTTTATAACCATATAGTCGATTCTTTCGTATTCAGGATATATATCCTTCTTTTCGCATTTTTCAATAAGTTCCTTAAGCTCTTTCGCATTCTTTTCAAGCTTTTTTACAAGTCCCCACGAATATTCTTCTGTGGGAAGCTTTTTAACAACATTTACTTTAAACTGTGATTTGTAGCTGTCATCATCGACAGTAAAAACAGCGGATGGATAGGCTGTTCCGTCATCGTTATATACTTTCATGAGCTCTCCGCGAATGCCGCTGTTCGCCGGAACGATAATATCAGCTTTTGAACCGTCAATTTCGCTTTCAACGGTAAATACCCTTTCTTCACCGCTGTTAACTATATAATAGTCATAAATAATTTCATCCTCAGTATAACAGCTTCTGCTGCCTTCTACCCAGGCATACCAGTCTTTCTGTCCTGACAGAATTTCAAGAATCGGAAATACTGCATTTGTTTTACCCTCAGAAATACCCGGTGCGAGTTCTGCACAGTAACGTCTGCCGTCACCGTCATTATCATTAACAAGGAAGTTAAAAAGGAGTTGTTCAGGTTTCTCAGAAAACTTTACATTCCACGGAATTTTAACTTCGTATACAGTTTTATTTCCTTCTTTTGACGCTCCGATTGTCATCATCGCTTTGTATTCGGCAGAAAATCCCGACCCGTAAATTTCTCCCCTTTCAGTATCGGGGTTATAAGCAAGTCCGAGCTCGTTTCCATAGCCTTCATCTATGTTTGAAAGCGCAAGCTGAATACTGTCACCTTTCCAGTAATTGCTTTCGCCTGCTTCATAATGATAAATATCATCAGTTACTTCTATAACGAAATAAAAAGCTTCATCATCCTGAGCAAATTTTGCTTTTGCTTCAACATCCTTACTTCTTCCGTCATCAATATACACCTGATACTGAGTCGGCAAAGTAGGCATTGAGATTGCAGGATAGTTCTCCCAATCATCAATTTTTCCGTCTATGCTGATTGATTCTGCATTATAAACGGGCATATATTTAAATGCACCTCTTACGCTTTCAATCGCTTCTTCTGTAAATTTATCAGATTTTTTTATTGTATTATAAAGTTCTTCAAGAGTTCCGTCAGCAACATCCGTAACAGCCGAATCTGAAGCATCTGCAGATCCGTCAAAGCTCGAATTTGAAACAAGGTTTTCCCCTGTATCCATATCAATTATTTTGATATCATCAAACCATACCTCTGCCACACCTTCAACAAGAATTGAGAATTCAGACTGTTCGCTTGTTTTTGTTGCTGTATAAATAAACTCAAAATTTCTCCAGTCAAACTTTGTACCAAGTTTTGTAAGATTGTATCTTTTTGTCCATCCTTCTGCAAGAAAAGCAAGATTTACACATTTTTCAGATTTAACCTGAGCAGATATATTATATTTCTTCCCTGCAGTCATAGGAACTTTAGTTACAATCTGTCCGTAGACATTTGACGTAACAGGGCTGTCGTTTACAACTTTCATTGAAGCGTTTCCGCTTTTTGAAACTTTTGTATCAACTTCAGCATTTGCCTTACATCCGCCATTTATTCTTACAGTCCAGCCGTCAATATCAGCGGCAGATGCCGGGAATGTCATCCCGGCAATCGCCATTGTCGCTGAAAGCGATGCTGACATCAATTTTTTTAATGCTTTGTTCATAAATGTTAAATTCCTTTCCGATTACTTAGCGGCAGGAACAAGAATATCTGCTACGTCAAGAGGAATCATTGTTCCCATGCCGTCCCAGTACATTGTCTTAATCTTATAATCTGTTCCTTCACTGAGTTCAGGTACAACAAGATTTACTGTAAATTCTTCTGCCGGAAGTGAAACAGGTTCAATATCAAGTTCTTTTTCCATGAAGTTGACATTTATAAGTTTATTTCCATCATAGAGGGCCGCAACAACAGCCGCACTTCCGTTTTTAACTCCGTAGTTTTTAATTCTTGCAGTAACCTCAACAGTACCTGCCTGAAGATTTGTAATTGCAGTTGTAGTTTCACCTGAAACAAGTGCATATTCCGGTTCAAGAACTGAATATGTATATTCAAATCCGCCTTTTTCGATAAGATTATCACCAAAAGGTTTACCTGTTGAGTAGTCGAGTGCACGAAGTTCTATATCATCTACCCAGACACTTCCTGCACCACGCTCTACCATAAGGAAAAGAATCGCTTTGTACTGTATTCCATCAAGGTCATCAGGAATATAGAACTCTTCTCCGCACACATTTGTTCCGTCATGCTTCATATTACATTTTATGTTGTCGCTTATTTCAAAGGTATATTCTGTCCAGTCTTTTGTTACAGCAGTATTACTGTTGACAATAGGCATTGTAAGCCACGAATCATGTATAAGATTATTATTTTCATCAAACTGCTGATACTTCATAACAGCTGTAAAATTATTTATGTCATTAAATTTCGCTTTAAGAGATAGCTGATGCTTATTCTCCGCTGTTACAGTTGTATTCTGATAAATATGCGGATAGAAATTAGGAACAACCGTAGGAATATTTGCATCAATTCTCATTGAAGTATTTCCCGAAGCTTTGACATTATTGTCAAAAGATGCAATAACATTTGAATGAATCGGATAATTCTCGCTGTTCTTTATATTGAATCTGTTGAATGTCCATTCATCCATATTCACATTATTACCTGCATTGTCAGGAGTAGCATATGTAATATATTCTCTTTCACCGCCTGCAACTTTTTCTACAAGCTTGATTTCATATTTCTGGCCGTTAGTAAGTCCGTCAATGTACATTTCATTGAATGCTGAAGGCTTGGTGCTTACAGGCTCATTTGCGCATTCCTTTCCGTCAACATAAACCTTATATCCGGCAATTCTGTAAGATGCAGGGTTAAACCACGAAATATTAAGAGCCTTACCTGCATTTGCAGGATATCCCATAAGGGTTGTTACATTTTGATTTATAGATGTTACGTTTTCGAAACCGCCGTCAGAAATAAGGTTTGTTCCGTCTCCGTCCTTTTCAACAACTGAAAGGTCATCAATATATACATCCATTTTTTCAGCTACATAGAAGTTAAGAGTAGATACTGTATGCTTATCAGCTGAAAGAGTAAAGTCTTTTGTATACTGTACCCATCCGTCATCAAGTGCCTGTGAAGTCCAGCCTGAATCTCCTACTTTTTCATTAATCTGATAGTTTGAACTTGCCCAGTTTGTAGCAATTTTAACGCAGTTGGTGGTATTTACTTTTTTAACCTTCATGCTTATTGTATAAGTCTTGTCACTTGACATGCTTACTGGTATTCCGAGACTCATCCACGCATGAGCTTTTGTTTCCATGTTATATGCAAAATGAGCACTCTTTCCACTTACAGAATAAGCATCTGAAGGTTCAATATACATTTCACCGCCAACATTTGATGTAGGATTATCTCTCATATTCTGTTTCACTGACCATGCACCAAAAGTATATTTATTTTCAGCAGCTACCGGAGTTACATTTTCAAATCCGCCATCTACAAAAAGATTTGTATCTTCAGCTCCTACTTTGAAATATTCCATATCGTCTATAACAAGTTCGTTTTTATCTTCAACAAGAATATTGAAGAGCTTGTTTTTGCCGTCACCAAACTTAGCATCTGTTGCAGCATATGTATAGTCTATTTCATATTCTACCCAGCCGTTTTCATCCACGTTTCCTGTAGCATACTGAGATAAATTTGAGCCGTTGGTACGATTATACCAGTCAAGACCTATTGTAGGGTATTTATTTGTCGTATCTGTCTCCGGAACTGTAGTTGTATTAATCGTATTTATCTTTGCCCAGAATCTTACTTTATAATTTCCTTCTTCAATATTAACCTTGTTATTACAGTTAATCTGGAAATAAGTATTTGGTGTAATTTCACCGTTATACTTTATATAAAGAGCATAATTACCGGTTCTTGCATATTTAGCAGTAGGCTGAGCAAAGTTATAGTGCTTATTTGCATTTGTATCACCGTCAGTTATGTTATGACCGTGATATCCCACCGCCCATGAATTCAATTTATAATCTCCTTTTTCATCAGAAATATCAAAGTTATATACACTTGCATATTCTTCAAAGCCCGATGCAGTTACAAGATTATCACCTGTAATTTCTCCTTCAAGAATCTCATAAACTTCGACATTATCAATAACGTAATTCATTTTACCTTCAAATATAAATCTGAGGTAACTGCGTTCAGCAGCAACATTCTCTACATCTACAGAATACTTTGTCCATCCGTCTTTTGTTTCTACTGCTTTATAGTCAGTTGTGAAATTTTTTCTCTCGCTCCAGTCAAAGGCTGTCTGGAAGTTTACCCCCTCACCCTTAAGCCAGAAGCTTACTCTGTATGATGAACCTGCCGCAAGCTTTGCCGAAAAGTTTGAAATAGGTGAAATATACTTGTTTGCCTCAGGTGCAGATTCGATATTTATACAAAGTGCATTTGTTTTGTTTCCTTCAGCATCTGCAACACCCTGACCTACTGCAACACCTGCATAGTCCTGGTCTTTGTTCCAAAGCATATTACGGTTATTATACTGTATTGTCCAGCCATCAGGCTTAAATGCCGCACTTCCATAATACTTTGCTTCCTGAGCAGATGCCTGAACTATCATAACAGGAAGCATAGAAACTGCCGCCAACAAACTTACTATTCTCTTTGTTATCTTCATTATAATCTTTCCTTTCATTATTATCTATATCAAGGTTCTCTGCCCGATGAGAACACAATGATCTTAATATACTACCGTGCTGTAATATCTGTTGAGTGTTTTTCTTGAATCCACAACATATACTTCAAGGTGATAGCCTTCCCCCTCCGGTACAGTTACTGTAACCTGTTTTTCAGAATACTTACCGTTCACATCAGATATGGCAACGCTGTCTTTGAACGAATATGCTTTTACACAGGTCTTTTCACTGTCGTACAATACTGCAACTGCTTCATAATTAAGTCCATCTTTAATTGCATTGTTTTTTGCGGAAACCGAGAGAACATACTCTCCGCCGTCTGAAAGTGTATCAACTTTCATCCCGTCTTTTTTCAGCACAGGCTTATTTACGATATAATCTGCCATTGGAATTGAAACAGTTATATCCTCAGACTTCCCCTCTATACCATCTGTATTAAGAGGAACAATTCTGAAGGTATAGTCCTCAAGCTGTTTAAGATTATCAATGGTTATTTCAGATATATCAGAATTCACCTTTCCTCTGTATTCATACTTATCAGAAACAAGCTGATAGATATTAGCTCCGCTGTAATTAGTACCTTTATTCCAGTTAAGTGTAACCATACCCGGTTCAGCATCTGATTTAAGTCCTGAAATTCCAGCCTCGGGAGCAGTAATAATTCCTTCAAAATCTCCGCATACAAACAGATTGTCGCCTACAACATTTTTGTCTTCATCAAGCTCGTAACATTCAAAGTCATCTACCCATATCGCACTGCAAAGCCTGTCATAAAGAATCATGAATATATTTTTTTCGGAATATGTATATTCATACTCAACTTTTGTCCAGTCCATTGTTCCTTTTGAATCAGGAATATAATTAATATTCTGACCATCAAATTTCACCCAACTCATGTGTGACTGAACATGGCTTTTTGTATTTTCCGTCTTTACAAAAAATGATATTTTGTATGTCTTTCCAAGCTCAAGCGGCAGAGTCTGATAAAGATTGTAATAAATATTACTTACCATTTCAGAATATGAATCATCAATATTTGAAACAATTTTAAGAGATGCTTCACCGCTGTTATAGACCTCTGTGTCAATCATACTGTCAGCAGGACAATAACCTGCCGTTCCGGCTTTATTGCCAAGTCCTGTCCATAAACCACCATATTTTTTGGTTGTTGAACCCGAAGATGTTCCCGTAAGAAAATATGTTACATCTCCGATATCAGCAAACGAGAAAATCACTTTATACTGATATTTCTTTCCGTCGGTAAGATTTTCAAGCTTATGATATACGGTTTTTGACGGGGTTATATTCAGTTCATCACTTACAAAAACATCTTCCCCATCTGTTATATCATAAACCGTAATCTTTTCAAGTGTTTCAGCCGCCGGATTTATCCAGTTTAATATAAGAGTGTTATTTGTATTTGAAACCATGAGTTTTTCAGGCTCGTATTCCGATTGATTTTCAATCACAGGCGGAATATCAGGCTCAGGATCAGGATTCGGTTCAGGGTCCGGGTCTACAACGCTTCTCTCTTCAAACCCTGAATCACTTAACATATTTTCAGTTGTTCCATTAGCCACAAACGATATATTATCAATAAAATACGTTTTCACGTTATTAAAAAATCTCAGCGAGAAATAATCATTTTCCGATGCTGTATAATCAAATTCAGTGCTGTATTTTTTCCAGTTTGTTTCTCCGCTCGGTGCAGCAGCCGCAACAATATCCATTTCACTGCATTTTATTACTTTATCGCCTATGTGAATTTCACCATCCGATGCAGTGTTGTTCTTTTTCACATAAAACTCAATAACATACTTCCCCGAAGCAAGAGATTTTTTAAATTGATTTTTTATTTCTATATAGTTTTCGTCATTTCTCTCGGATGTATAACATTTAATGTTCAAAGCACGGTCACCGTCAAAAGAATAAACTTCCGACACTCCTGCAACATGACCTTCACGCATCGAGTCATCCGCATATGTTCCGTGATATGTATACTCCCAGTCAAGTCCGTCCTCTGAACTTGCTGACACTAAGGCCGGAAACAACTGAAACAAAAGAACAAATGCTGTAATTATTGCTTTTATTTTTTTCATACTATTTCCTCCCTATTATTCCTCAAGGCAGACAATTTCATTAATGCTACCCCATGTCATTCTGCAAAGTACCTTATCTCCGATTTTAAGTGAGGATGCAGTTTTTGATTCAATTTCCATTTCTGAGGGATTACACAAAATTACGCAAATTGAAGGACTTATTCTGAATGAATTACTCTTTCCGCAATTAAGTCTTATTGCTCCGAATTCTACGTCTATCTCCTCAACAACACCTGCAACCATTCCGGCTGAAACGTAATATTCGTTCATGTCTATATTCCTGAATTCAGACATGGAAAATACTTTTGTCATAGCACTTACTCTGCCGTTTGAGTCAAGTCCGATATTAACCACATCTCCTGATTCGATACCGTTAAACATATCTGCTTTATTTCCTGCAAGAGTAACATTTATATACTCACCGAGATTTCCTTTTATTACAGGAAGAACTTCACCGTCGAACGCCTGTTCCAACACTTCTTTTACAACAAAGAAATCTTTCAGAACCGCATTCTGCATAGCTTCAGCATCCTGCACTACCGTAACGATTGATGTAAAATTAAATCGGTTACAATCATATGCTGTGAATGTATAAGGCTTATCTGTTGCAAATGTTCCTATTGCCGGTCGAACCGTATATGCATCTCTGTCTGTAACATCTTCAGGTATCATCACAACAACAGCATCATCGTTAAAGTAATATTTCATACCCAGCGATTTCGGACTGTTTCTGAAAACAAGGTTCATCTGTTCCGTTTTTGTAAAATTATTTTCATCAGGCTCTGAAACCGTTTCCGCTGTATCAACAGAGCTTATAAGACCATTGGCATTTTCTTTTAAAAGAACAATCTGCGGAGCTGTGCCCTTCAGTTTTTTATAGACTTCAGATGCAGAAAATGTCGTTCCGTCATAATTGATTTTTGATGCTGTCATAGCCGTATGCCATTGACTTTCAAGGTCCATATAAATTATGTTATATGTCTCATCATCATTTTCCGTCATTTTATAAAATAATTTATAGTCCTTGCTCATTACACGTTTCATGTACGAGATTTTTCCAAAGTAATCATAATAAAATATGTACTCTTTACCTATATCAAGCTTCGGGATTTCTCTGCCGAGAGAAGACATAAATGCACGTGATACCTTATACTCAATTCCGCCGATTATAATTTCTGCCGTTTCTACATTAAATCTTTCCGCTATCCCTGTAACTGTACTCATATCCGATATATATATTCTTATACGAGGCTTATCGCCTGATTTGCTGTGCATAACACTTAAAATGTCGTTTATTTTAACTGAAGAAATATCAGTTTCCTTTCCGTTACTGTCATATATTTTGTAATCCGTACCGTCTGATTCTGTTTTAAGGTCAACAGTATCTAAGCATCCGTCATAGCTGTATTTATTTACTATAAGACCTTTATCGGTGTCTACCGAACTCACGATAACAGTTTCATATGCAGTAATTTTTATTACATCATATTTTCTGTCACTGTCATTATCAATAAGCAAAAGACTTCCTGTTTCAGGCTTGAAATCATCTGCTGTATATCCGCCGTAGCTTATTCCGTTATATATTACTGCGGGAGCTTCTGAAATCTTAGCTTCAACATATTTATTACCATCATAATAACCAATCACCGAAAAATCATCCGAAACAACATCAACATCATCTGCGTCTATTTCAAGAGAATTGTTTTTCTTAACTCTTTCTGTAATTGACACGATCTCGAATTCACCGTATTTATTCTCACGTACAAATGCATGTATGTTCATACCGAGAAGCTCTTCTGCATCAGTATTTCCTGAAAGATACTCCGTTTCGTCTATTCTTACGTAATCAGTATCTCCTGTTCCAATTTCATTATAAACCGAAGTATAGGCATTTGCAGTAACCTCGCCGTAAATCTTAACTATTCCACGGTTCATTTCAAGGAGTGTTCCTCCCCTTCTTACTTCATAACCTCCGCCTGATTCCATTGAATACTGCATCGGTTCGGCATCAAGCATATTATAAATAATCTGTACCGCTGTTTTATAGTTAAGTCTTGTATCCCCGGAACCCGTTATGCCGTCTTTAAGACCAAGCTGTGCCGCAACATTTTCGTATGTATTATTGTCATTAATTACATTTTTATATCCAAGTACTGTAACTGCATACTTAACAGCTTCATTTACTGTAATTGCTTCTTTTGCGGCAAATGCTTCACCCTTTTCTATTATTCCGGTCTGGTATGCAACAGATTCTACAGCATACTGTTCCTGACTGTCGAACAAAAATCCACCAAGTGCTTTCACAAAATTTCCTTTGTACATTGTTGTATCAGGAAGAACACCTAAATCCTCAAGAATCTGTTCTTTATATTCTAAACTGATGCTATCAGCACTTACGGAATTAAAAGGAATAACAGTTAGTAAAAGAACTGATAAAATAATTGATATTTTTTTAAACATATCTGCTCTCCTTCCATTTTATTTTAAAAACAAATTGTATATAATCATTGCCCCTTGAGCTCTTGTTGCAAAGTCTGACGGACAAAAGCTACCGTCGCCCATACCATTGATTACTCCTGCTCTGTACAGTTCATAAACAGAATTCTTTGCATAATCAGAAATACTGTTGTCGTCTGCAAAGGTATCGGAATCTTTCAAACTCTTGAGTTCGCCTGCGCATCTTCTGCAAAGTACTGCCATATCCTGTCTGGTAAGGCTTTCTCCGGTTCCGAATAATTCATCGCTTATTCCTTTTGCAATACCTTTATTAAAAGCACTTGCAATATAACTGTAATGCCATGCGTTCTTGTTTGTATCTGCAAAGTCACATTCAGCATCAGGGTTATAAGAGCCTGTCGCAAGAACAAGCATTTTTGTAAACTCTTCACGAGTCATTACATCATTCGGTCTGAAATTTCCGTTTTCGTCACCGTTTATGATTCCTTCACCTGCAAGGGCATTGACTGCCTTTTCTGCCCATGATGCATCTGACATATCAAAAAACTTTTTATTTACTGCCGGTTCTTCTGCCGGACTTTTATCAACAGCAACGTATGGTGAAGTTCCAGTGCCGGAAGGTGAACTTCCTCCACCTCCGCCTCCTCCGCTTCCGCCGCCGGATGATTTAGTTTCTGCCGCTTCAACACCATCATCGATGGCATTTAGCAAATCATTAATATCCTCTGCAGGACTGTTGGTAAGGTTTTTAACAATGGCCTTATCTGCTTTTGTTTTATTGGTAAGATTTATATAATCTTTATACTCAGACTCATTTGTAATACCGAGTGTTTTAGAATATTCTTTAAGCACTTTTTCAATATTCTGAACTCGTGTGTTATTTATTACGTACAGAACGTTTACTGTTTCGTATGCCTTTTTAAAATCAGCTGATGATGAATATTCATCATTTCCCACAATATCACAAAGCCATTTTGATAGCTTTTCATCGTCAATATCAGAAAAAGCTTTTCCCTCATACACAAAATTTGCAGTATTCAGATATTCCTCTGCATTTTCTTTGCTTATTCCTACAGCAACTATAGCAGTATTAATTTCTTCTATAATTTTTTCTGTATCCTCTGCCTGAAAGTTGCCTATTTCCTCAAACGCGAACTTTGATACTTTATCATTATCAGAATCCTTATATTTATCAATATCTATCCCCATCGACTTAAGTACAACGGAATTTTGCGCACTGTCAATAATATCTTTAAGTTCCTTAGCTGAAGTCACGTTTTTAAAAGCATCAGTAACCCTGTTTCTGTTACTAACAGTGGCATAAATCATTTTATCTTTCAAAATGTCTTTACCGTCCACTTTTATGTACAAATCATATTCACCGTCTGTGGACAAATCATTTCTGACATCAGGCATACTGAATTCCCATTTAATTTTACCTTCCGAATCGGAAACAGCTGTCAGCATCGCGTAAAGCGCATCGTCATTATCAATTTCTTCTCCGGCTTTTATAACCATCAGAATTGCTTCCGTTTCAGGAGTAACCGTTTCCGTTACTGTAATCTGACGACTATTTTCCGAAAGAACGGTATCAGCCGCCATAACATGTAATCCCGACAGCATTACAGCCGATATTGTAAATGCAATTAATTTATGTTTCATTATAAACATTCCTTTCTGAAATCCTGACCAAGGATTTTTACATTTTCTGCAAATCCTTCAAATTTTATATATTCTTTTTTTCCGGGACATAAAGGATATATCCCGATTGCGGAGAATATATACCATGCAGACATAGTGCCGTTATCCTCATCCCCCGGGAATCCGTCATCTGCTGACGAAAAGGCTTCATCACAAAGACGTCTAACCCAATAATCTGTTTTTTCCTGTTCGCCAAAGTATGCATATATGAACGGAATATGAAAGCTTGGTTGATTTGAAATGGCACACTGTCCCCATCGTCCTGCGGCAAATTCTGTCATTTCATGAATTTCACACCTGAATCCCGGTACATGATATTCAGGAGGTGTATCAAAAAACTCATCTAATTTGGAAATCAGTTTTCCACTGCCACCGTAAAGTTCTGCAAGTCCGTCTAAATCATGCTGTACATCAAAAGTAGTCTGCCATGCAGATGCTTCAGTATAATCCCATCCCCACATTACCGGATCAAAGTCATCACTGAATTCTCCGTTTTCTTTTCTTCCGCGCATAAACCCTGTTTCTCTATCAAATAAATTTTTAAAGTTTTTTGACCTGTCAAAATATAATTTTGCTTTATCTTTATATCCTAAAATTTCAGCAACCACACCGAGACACCAGTCGCAATATGCCGCATCAAGCGTCAGATTCACACTGTTGCGATGTTTGTCCGAAAATACATATCCTTTATTAACATATTCTGTGCAGCCTTCTCGTCCGTAAGCTATATTATCCGAATCATTATTTGCGTGCTTTTCCATGCCTTCAAAAGCTTTCTGAAGAAGTTCTCCCGATATAATACCTTTTACCGCACACTCCGCAATCACTGCATCTATATGTGTACTTGGCATACAGTTTTTTGCGTCAAGAGATGTCCATCTCGGAAGCCATCCGCCGTCTTTATAATCCTGAATAAAACCTTCTGCAAACTCTCTGCATTCCTCTTTGGCAATAATTGAAAATAACGGATAAACAGTCCTGTAAGTATCCCAGAATCCGTTATCTGTATAACGAACCCCTCTTTTTACAGTTCCGTCACAAGGTGCATAATGCACTTTTTCTCCTGTCTTATCCGTTTCATAAGCCTTGTGCGGAAAAAGGAAGAGTCTGTACATACAACTGTAAAATGTCTTCATTTTCTCCTCATCAGCTTCAATCTCAATACGTGAAAGATAATCATTCCATATCTTTTCGTTTACTGACACAAGACTGTCAAAGCTTCCATATCCGCTGTCATTTTGCAGATTGACAAGTGCCTGTTCATAACTTATATACGACTGAGCCATCGAAAAAACAGTTTCTTTATCACGAAGACATAGATGTATACCTGCATGTTCTCCTTCAATTGAGATTCCGTTTTTCTTTCCGTCCCGGTTTTCAATAATTGTTTTTTCGGAAACAATTGCCCCTTTTTCAAACTGAAACACGCTATAAGCTCTGAACTTATCGCTGTCATATCCTTTTTGCTGTTTACAGTCAGTAAAACAGTACAATCTGTCATTCTCTGAATCAAATTCATATCCACAAAGTCCGTCCACCGGAAGGATTGACATAAACTTTTCAGATTCGTTATCAAATTTGATCCTGACACAGGCACCGTATTCTGTCGGTGTAAGTTCTATATCCGACCGGCTTCTGTTCAGATGATATTTCATATAATGAGGCAGAAGTACCGTCTCATCAGCTTCAAACCCTGACCATCTCATATTTTCAGTAAGATGAGGTGTATCGCTTTGCGGCATCATCACAATAGCCGCATGGTCATTTATCCACGGGCTTGGCTGATGCGTAAGACGTATACCTTCAAAGCTCATGTCTTCAGGATGGTAAAACCAATATTTTCTGTTGATATCCGTCTGAGGCGAAAAACTCACAAAACCGAACGGTCTCTGAACCAGCGGAAGAGTATTTCCGTTTGAAAAACGGCTTAATGATTTAGTTCCTTGTTTTATGTTGACATATTTTATGTAGTTCATATATATAATCCCATCGTACTTAGTTTAATTATATGATATCAAAATTAAGGTTTCAAAACCTCTGTTTATATGACTTAGTTTTTATGGTATATTGATATTTATATTTTTGGTGTTTTAAAAATAATTGTTGACGTTCGAGTTTTTATATGTTATAATGATATTCATGAAAGGAGTTCAATTATGGAACCAAAATTTTTTAAAGCTAAAAACGAAACAGATTCTGACACCGGCTTCAGATACAGATACATAAAGCAAAGAAATGAGGCTTTTTCTTTTCACTATCATGATTACTATGAAATTTTTATGGTACTGAAGGGACGCGGAAACTACAATGCAAACGGAAACATTAACACTATAGAAAACGGAACGCTAATGTTTATACGTGATTTTGATGTACATGGATACAGAAGCGATACAGATGCATATGTTGAACATATTAATCTTGCGTTCACAAAAGAAACACTAAACACCCTATTTAAATATCTCGGAAAAGGATTCCCATCCGATATTCTTCTGAGTGCAAAGAACTCCCCCTCTGTTATACTTTCAGAGCATGAAAAAAATAAATTGCTAAACTCCCTTTCCGAGCTTATGACACCGGGAGATGCAGAGGTTATGAAAACAAAAATGCGTGTAAAGCTTGTGGAAATTTTTACAAAGTATTTCAACAATTACTCTGAAGAAGAATCAGATATACCTTTATGGCTTGAAATAACATACGAGAAAATGCAAAAGCCCGAAAACTTCATTGAAGGACTAAGTAAAATGTATAAAATCTCAGGAAAGACTCCTGAGCATCTTTCAAGATGCATGAAAAAATATTACGGAATTACACCCTCACAGCTTATTACCGATATGCGTATTAATCACTGTAGAAATCTGCTTCTATCAAGTAACCTTCCTGTCACCGAAATCTGTTATGAATGCGGATTTGAAAATATGTCATGGTTTTATAATGTTTTTCAAAAGAAGTTCGGCATAACTCCTAAACAGTACAGAGAAAAATATTCAAAATAACTCAGCAAAAAACACCCTGCATTATATGCGCAAGGTGTTTTTTTCATTTTATCAGAATTCAACTTCAAATCCGTCATACGATACAAGAAATCCGTTTTGCTTTCCGATTTCTGCTATTTCATCATATGTATGCTGACCGTTATGCGAGAAATGATTAAGGGTACAAATTGTTTTCTCGTCTATCATACCTATTTTTTCCAGACGTGACTTAACATTTAATACTGTAGGCAAATTCATATGTCCTGACGTCTTGTTGTTGTCAAGGAATCTCCCTGTTTCGGTACAGTCAAAGCTTGCATAATCAATATGAACGGGATTTTTTTCAAGATATTCCCATGTTTCATCAAGGAAATACCCTGTATCATTAGCATGTAACACGCACTTTCCGTCTTTTTCAATTAGGTATATTACTGCTCCTGCATTCGGGTCATGTGCCGCCTTAAGGGGAGTAATTTTATATCCTTCAGCTTCAAACGGTTCATAAGGTGTTATCTCATGAATATGAACTCTGTCCGGAGTTCTGTCATCAAGATACTGCGGATGCACCCTTCTGAAATGGTCAGCACCGGGCTTTGTTATATACAAATTAAATGGAAATTCTTCCCCGATAAAATATGCAAGATCCGCATATCTCATATTAAGGTCATATGGGTAAAAATGATCCTCGTGATTGTGCGTTACAATACACGTTTTAATTTTTCTGAGAGGTAATCCCATGGTAGTATGCATAAAATTATCCGCAGAAAAATCTATAAGAAGAGTATCATCAATAAGCTGCTGACTCCTTGACATTATATTTCTTCCACCCTTTTCTCTTGCTTCGCGGCAAACTCTGCACTCGCACCATAATGCCGGTATTCCTTCTGCCGCAGCTGTTCCGTAATACTTGTATTTCATAAAACATTCACTCCGTTATTGTATTTTTCATATATTATAACACTTACGGTACAGTTTGTCAATAATTTTTTATTTATTATTTGATTGCATCTTTAACCGCACTTCCCATAGAAGTAACATTCTCTTCATTAAAGAAGTTTTCGTCAAGATAGAAAATCGGTCTGACCGCTGCAGAAGCACTTGCATCAGTATGAGTAAGTCCGATTGCCGTTGTGTATCCGCTGTTGTTTACATGAACCTTCATTGATTTCCAGCCTAAATTAAGCTGTTGTTCACCTGTTCTGAGCATCAGATACCAGTTTTGATAATTCGTGAAATGTCCGTCAACAATACCGAATTTTTCTCTGTACTTCATAAGCTCTGACGACGAAAGCACAGCTATACCGCACTTAGTCTGGTAGTCGTACGGATGCGCATTTACGATTGAACCGCCCTCAGTTGTATAATAATGATTCTCATCTATATGAGAAGTAATCTCATCCGGAAGATTACTTCTAAAACTGTTATTAAGCCAGTAAGCCAGGCTTAATGTATCGTTTATATCAAAGTTCTGACGGCTGTTATTATGCAACTGTTTAATTGCCGGGCCGTAAATCTTCTTTGACATGACCATATACTTACTTTCGGCATCATCTGTAACATCAAGAAGAATGAATTCCTGACCATCAACTGTAAATACATTTTCATCAGGAGTATTTTCGATAAACATATTCTTATCAGCAGAAATATGCCCTACCTTTTCAAGCTGTTTCATTACAACTGCTTTGTACGTACCTATTACCTTACCGTCTGCAATCAATTCAATCGTTACAGTCGAATCATTTGCGCCTCCGTCAGGTATATATGTCTGCACCTGAATAACTGTATTGGAATTTGCATTAATGCTTACATTCCCTTTACCTGCAACGTTCCCGAAGCTGTCTGTAATTCTTATCTCTGCATTCTTAAGAGCTGTATCTGAATAGTTGTACAAAGTAACATTAAGCTCTGATGTCTTATTATATTCAAGTATTGCGTCTGCCATAGGAACAAGAACTATAATATCATTCATTACAGGTTCTTCAAGCAAATATGATTTTTCAACCATATCACAGATTTTGTTCGCCATCATATCCCATGCATTTATTACTCCCTGTTTCACTTGTCCGTTTTCGTCCGAATCTCTGAGAGTCATTGCATCGTCACTGAATTCTTTAGCAGTTTTAAGCATAGCATCAGCAAACGAAAGTTCTCCTCCGATAAGTTCAGATGCTTTTTCATCAACTTTTTTCTGAAGGTCTGTGATACGGCTGTTACTTGAAACTGATGCAGCATCAGGTGAAGATACAGCATACAGATTCATCCACAGCTTACCACTGAGAACTGTTGTATAAAGCATTCCCATACATTCTGTATATGTAATCTCTCCGTTATTGTAAAGCGAAATAATACTGTCTGTCACATCAAAATGTTTTTCATATCCCACTTCAGGAGACACTTTATTGACAGCATTGGAAATAGTATTCTCAAACAGACTCTTATACCTTTCAAGAGACAAGATACCGAGATATCTGTCGATTCTTTCCTCCATGATATTTGAAACTGCATCAGAAAATACAGTTTTTGGAAGTCCCATAACGTAAACAGGTTCATTATTAAGGTTCAATATACTTGTATCGTCCGAAATGAGATTATTATACATATCATATACAGAAACCGTTGTACCTATATCAATCGTCTGGTCTCCGCTTGTAGACCACATTGCAAGAATAGGTTCTCCGTCTTTTGCATACAAATAGCTTTCAATTTCATTTCCGTAGAACGGTCTGCCGATGTAAAGCGAACCCTGAACGTGTTCAAAAAGTGATTCAGTTGCAATGTATGTTTTCTTTGGAGTACCGTCATACTTTATAAGTCCCCAACCGGTGTTCAAATCATCTGCAAACATATACGGAAGATTCATATCTACATCATAATCATCGGAAATTATAAATTCTTTTACTATCTCTCTTGCCTGATAATCCACACCGTTATACTCAGTCGGAACACCGAATTCAGTTACAAAATTCTTTCTCCAGCCACCATTTTTAAGAATAAATCCAAACGAGTTCTTAAGTCTCGGCTTCAGTGTATTATCTGCAAAATCCGTTTTATTTGAGTAACCGTATGCATAGTGATGAGTTGAAAATGCATCAGTATACGGAAGTATGCCCTGTTCAATTGTTTTATCCTGGAAGCTTGTGTCACTATCCGCAACAACGCCTGTTGAAACAACCGCATCCGGATTAACCTTTTTAAGAGCCTTTTCAGTGATTTTTGCAAGATTAGTATAATTGTACGGGTCAAACGGTTCTCCGGAGCTGTTAGGTTCATTCCATATTTCAAAATTTGTTATATACGGGTACTTTTCAGCAAGAGCAACTGCATAGGCTACAAATCCGTCAATAGTAGCCTTGTCGTTTACAACGCTTCCGTTATTATAAAAGCTGTTACCGTAAGCAAGTACCGCCATGACATCTATTCCGTAACCGTTAGCCATGGGTATTTTACGTTCCTGCTCAGTCATAGAATATTCACCCTTGGTTGTCTCTCCCATTGACCATGTGATATTAGGTCTGTCAACCCTCGCACCGAGATCTCTCAAAAGCGTATAATGGCTTACAGGGCCACATACACCTTTTGTTGCAAAGCTGTCCATAAACTGTCGTTCGTAAGCTTTTTTACAGATGACATCATAAACAGTATAGTCAAGCTTATCCTCTCCGTTTTCTGTCACTTTGATTCTGACGTTATCTACTCCGTATTTAAGAGTTACAGGATATTCAATAACCTCGTCATGCTTACCGATAAGAACTTCTGTTTTACTGAATATCAGTTCATCTCCCCAGTACACCTGTGTTTCATATTCAGTCTCATCATGATTGTTTACATCAAAATCAAGTTTCAGTGTCGAGTTGATATCATAAAGCTGTTTGTCAAGCTGAGGATTAATATATCCTGTTCCTAAAACGAATGTAAACACAATTTCTTCTTCGGTATATATTCCGCCGTACGTTTCAGTCAGGTCATCCAGTGTATATTTTCTGTAAATTGCATCAAGAACACTGTCTCCTGCATATTCAATCTTTTCGTTTGCAAAAAATTCTGCATCTATATAAAACATCGGTCTTATATAACGCTTATTATTTACAGCATGAGAATTTGATGATGTTCCGAGTTTTTCTTTTTCTCCCGGCATTACAAACATACTCTGCCCGTCTGATATAAGATTCATCGGAGTTCTGAGCCACCATGTTTTAGAATCGTCCTGCAGTCCCATGCGCGATGCATATTTCTTTACATCCTGAATTGACGGAATAGCAATACCGCCATTATTACAGTGCGTTTCTTTCAGATTCAGCCAGTAGTTGTTTTCATACTGCCACTCAACCGTATTGTCGATATATCCGAGAATCGGTTGCGGCAGAAGACTCGTAAATTCATCACTGTTTAAGTACGAAGACATATTTTTAAAGTCAACAGATATGTACGTTCCGTCGCTTCCGACATTATACGGAACAGCATCACCTATACAGTTTTTGGACATTACAAGATACTTCCCATTATCTGCAACGTCAAGAAGTACAAAATCAATTCCCTCAACAGTAAAAATATTATCACCGGGTGTTGTTGCCTGAACTTTGTCAAACGCATTTCCTTCTTCTCCTGTTACAGGATCAATTCTAAGGTTTTTCCATACAACGTCTATCTTTTTCGGAGATACACTTGTATATTCACTGCCGTCTGAGAGCTTTATTTTTACACTTATTGTTTTTCCTGCCATATTTTCGGGAACAGTATATGTCTTTCCTGTCGCCCCTGATATCGGTGTATCACCGTTCATCCACTGGTATGACGATACATTTTCATATTCTGTAAAGGCTGTCAGAGTCTGGTATGGCTCGAAAAGTCCTTCTATACACACATCATCATAATAATGCTCTATATCATAAAGGTCATAACCAATTTCAAGCAATTCGTCACGTGAATATATTTCAAAGAGCATTTTTTTAATGTTTTCTCCGCTCTTTTCAAGATTGATACACACCTTTCCGAAAAAATCCTTATTGAGGTAAACAGCCGGCTTTATATATGCATAAGAAGACGCATTTTCAGATATAGCCGTTCCAAGCTTGTTATCATCTGCAGGCATAACAATTATGCTGTTTATATTAGTCGATGAAGCATCGCTTGAGCGTGTCCACCAGTTATGCGGAGAATCCTGAAGACCAAGCTTATCGGAATATTTTATAATCTCCTGCTGTGAAAGAAGTCCTACACCGCCTTTTACATGGTCAACCTTATTTCTGAGGGCATTGTTGTTAGAGACCTTCCACACCTTGTTTCTGTCCATATTATCAATTATTTCATCAGGGAGGAATCCGTCATTTACAAAAGAATTATTAAGATAATACGACATGTTTTCATAAGAATATCCCTTTGTATTTACATCGTAATTTGCATAGTATGTCACACCCATTCCGACAGTAGTTTTTGCGGCGGCAAAATAATGAGCCGAATCACTGTCAAATGTATCTAACAATACAAAATCTATTCCGCCTACGTTGAATACATTCTCATCCGGAGTTGTTTTATTGACAACAAGGAAATCAGTATCTTTTGCAGGTGACAGCTGAACATTCCGCCATGACGGTTCAATGTATTTTGCATCACTTACTGATATAGTAACCCCATCGCTAACACGGAATTTTACGTATTTCCCACCAAGCTCCTCAGGCACTGTAAATTCAGCACTGTCCGCTCCATCATACGCCGCATACGCACCGGTTTCGGTATCTGAATAAAGCCATGAGAAAGTTAAATCACGTGTTCCTTCATAACTGTAACTTCCTGTAAGTGTTTCATATACACTGTATATTCCTCTGAAATCCGCACCTGAAACCTTGACTATGCTTGTTTGTCCGATATTTCCGAGCGATTCCTGATTTTCGTTCCATACAAATACTTTTGCATAGTAGCCTTTACCAAGCGTAACACCGGATATTCTTTTTGTTGAGGACGGGTTGTTAAGTCCATAAATATTCCAGTCATACACATTTGCATATACGAGCCTGTCAGACTCATTAAATACAGTTATGTACAGTTTCGCAGGAACAGCTGTTTCGAACGAACCCAAAGCTGTCGTTTTAATTTTAACAGTACTCATATCTTCAATTTTATCTACCGGATTGTTTGAAGTATCGGTAAAATCATATTGGAATTCATATGCAGATACAGGAACTGCAAGTAAAAAAAGCATGATAAATAAAGTAATTATTTTTTTCATTTTATTCTCCCCTTTCGGTTTGATAAATTAAATTTTAGAAATTAAAATTTAATTTATCAAACCGCGGCAGAGAAAAATCCTCTGCCGACGGTTTTATTATGTCTCAAATCATTTATTGCCAATCATTTCAAGAGCAGCATCACCGAAGAAATCTTCATAAATTACACTTTCTTCTTCAAAGAAATCTTTATCTACATAGAAAATAGGTCTGATTTCCACATTATCAAGATGACCTGTTACAGGTGTAAATGTGTAATTTCCGCTTTCATCCGCTGAAGCAATAAGTCTCCATATCCAACGTCCGTCTCCTTCATAACATGCATTCTGTCTTGTAGCGTAGCTTACAGGAACTGCATTCTTATCCTGTGCAGTCTTATAGTTAAACGCCTGTAAACCGATTATAGACGAATACTTCTGCATTTCCGAAGCTGAAGGAAGCATTACTCCCGCATAACCGGCGTTATGATATCCGCCCCATGCATTTTCGCATCCCCTCCAGTAAGCATTGTAATCAATATGATTTCTTACTGTCTCAGGAAGAAGCGGTGTAATATCCGCATCAATTTTTGCACTGATTGCAGAAAGATTATCGGAGAATGCACCGTAATTTACTACACCGTATGTGTTTTCTGCCATTACAAGGTATCTTGAAGTGTCTGAAGTTTCAAACGAATCGAGAAGAATAAATTCCTGGTCATCTACAAGAAACTTATATTCACTGTCTGTTACAACCGGGTTTGTCGGTACCCACTGTTGATTAGTAGCGTTTGCTCTTTCTCTGACAGTTTTTGCAACTTCTACAACAGGAGTTTCATACTCAACACCGTTTTTAAGGGTAAACACAAGTTTGTAATATCTCTTGTCAACACCTTCTGCAGCTTCCGTTTTCGGTGACTTATCTGTTGAATAAAGTTCGAATGTACCGTCAGCTGATTTTGATTTATACCACTTATAAAGAAGTATATCTTCGTCTGTCACCGTATCCGAATCATATGCAAGATGAAGCATATGTCCGCTGCTTAAAATGCCCTTGATATGCTGATTTGAAACCGTTCCGGTAAAGCTTTCATCAATAAGATTCATAAGAACTGCATCGGATACAGCTGAATTACCGTCAGGACCTGTAGCTGTAACTCTCAGATACATTCCGTCATAATCAAGTGTAGGCTCATATGAAAGTCCTGTTGCGATTGTCTCAAATACTCCGTCGGCAGTATCAGACACCTGCCACTTATATGTAATATATTTAGCGGCACTTTCTATTGAAACTGAATAATCGCAGTCGGCTGTAAGAACCGAGCCAAGCATCGGTGTTCCGTCAAGATATACGCCGTCAATTACCACAGCACCTTCATCATAGAAAAGCTTGAGTTTTTCGTCACCGTAGTTTGCAATAAGCTCATCTCTAGTGTACTGACTTCTGAGTATATCCTTAACCGCTCCGCCTGCGTTTTCAATATCAATCGGAACATTCTTGAAGAAGTCACTGCTGAGATAGAACATAGGTCTGAGCTCTGCCATGTTCAGACCCCCCTGCGTCGGAACACCCACATTTGAAAGTCCGTAAACAAATCCTGCATTATCTCTGAAACGCGAATTATTTCTGAGCATCTGTCCGATTGGAGTTGTTGTTCCGTGCGAATATACTTCCCATCCGAGAATTTCGCTGTATTTATCCATATCCTTTGTTGACGGCACAGCTACCGGAATATGACCAAGGTCAAATATAACACCGTAATCATTCATGAATGTCGGGAAGTGAGCTTCCTTATCCATATGATTAATAATACCTGCCGGGAACTGTGTTTCGAGTGCAGTGTAAAGAGCTTCGTATGATGCGTATTTACCGTATGTATCTTCAGCTGCTACAAGGAAACGAGCAGTGTCTGCATTTTCAATTACATCAAGCAGAACGAAGTCATGACCGTCTACATTAAACATATATTCAGGATTTGAACGTCTGATATTAACAGGAGTCCATTCGTTTGAAGGGAATTTAGGTCCCCATGCATTTCTTCCCTGAATCTGAATCGGTGATGATTCATACCATGTACCGTCCTTCAGACAAATCTGAAGTTTATAGAAAAAGCTCGGTGTAGTATATGAATCATTTGATGTAGGCTGAGTTGTATCAAACTTCGCTTCAGTTCCGCAAAGCTCATATGTTCCTTCGGCCGTTGTTGACTGATACCATCTGTAAGCAATAATATCCTCATCAGATACTGTTGTACCGTCAACAACATCATAACCGAATCTGAGGTAGTTACCTTCACTGAACACACCTCTTATTTCAAGGGTTTCAATTTTTCCTGTATAAGTTTCATCAACAATATTGATAAGTACAGGCGCTGATGTAACTGTCGCACCGTTAGGAGCAATTGCAACTACTCTTAAGTACTTGCCATGGTCATCTAACGACAGCTTATAGAGATTATCTCTCCCTACAACTGTATATGCTCCGTCAGCCGCGTCAGCATTCTCCCATCTGTACTTAACAGCTGCGATTGCCGCTTCTGTTCCGTCAGCTGTAATGTCAGGAGCAAGCTCTGCATCCATAGCCTGATCACCGACTATTTCAACACTTGTAATCTGAACAGAATCATCAAAATATATCGAAAGTATTTCTTCGCTGTATCCTGCCGCAAGAAGTTCATCTCTTGTACAAGTTTCCTTAATATGATTAATTACGTTAATACCTGTCTTAGAAAGATCTATAACAACATTCTTAAAGAAGTCTTTATTAACATGGAACATAGGTCTGTACTCACTGTTTCCATTTTCGGTTTCAATAAGCGTACCGTCTGTTTTGATACCAAATACATTCCAGCCATTACATCCCTGACGACCTGATACGTCACGAAGCTCCCACTGAACTAATGTATCTGTTCCATACTTCTTAGCAAGTATACCCACAATATCCTTATACTGTTCCATTTCAGTTGAAGAAATCTTTGCAAATGTTCCTGTAACATCGTACTTGATGCCTTCCCATTCGTCTCTCGATGCTGCATAACGAACATTATCTGCAACATTTTCTACAACACTTGCAGGAAGAACGTCTGCAGGATTTGTTTCTTTAAAGAGACCATAAGTATTTTCGGCAAGAACACGATAACGTGCATTATCCGAAGTTTCAAACGTTTCAAGAAGCAGGAAGTCGTGTCCGTCTACATTGAACATATAATCCTCATTTGAATAATCTGCATTTGAGAGTGTAAAACTACCGAGGTCTCTGCGGGTTGAAGTCTGACCTGCAACAGTTACAGCGGGCGCTTCATACCATGTTCCGTCTTTCAGGCAAACTCTTACCTTATAAAGGTAATCCGGTGATTTTCTGTCATTATATTTTGCTGTATTGTAAAATTCGCCTTGTACAGGAGCCGGTGTCTTATATGAACTGTCTGTTCCTACAAGGGCATAGCTTACAGGTGATGTTGCTGACTGATACCATTCATAAGCAACAATATCCTCATCAGTTACAGCAGTTTCACCTACTGAATCGTACTTGTAGTACAGTGTATTACCTTCTGTGAACAAACCTCTGATTTCAAGGTTTTCAATCGCTCCGTTATATTCGCTGTCTACAAGACCTGTAATAAGTACTGCATCAGATGCAATTTCACTGCCGTTCGGTGCAACTGCAACAGCTCTGAGGCTCTTTCCGTTATCATCAACTGAAAGTGTATAGTTTGTGCCGAATCCAACAGTTTCATATGTGTCGCCTGCAGTAAGCTCCCATCTGTAAAGAACCTTAGAAGCAGCTGTTTCGTTACCGCTTACAGAAGCAGTTACTGTATACTCACCGCCAATTTCCATATTACCGCTGATTGCAACATTTGTAATCTGAACAGAATCATCAAAGTAAATTGAAAGCTCTTCTTCGCTGTATCCTGCCGCAAGAAGTTCTGCTCTTGTATAATTTTTCTTCAACAAGCTGATAACTTCAGCACCTGCTTTTGAAAGGTCAACAGGCTCTTCGATAAAGAAGTCCTTATCAAGATAGAACAGCGGTCTTGAATATGCACCGCCCATAAACCTTTCGCCTACAGTACCGCTTGTGAGAATTGTGTACATTTTAAACGGGTTACCGGTGTTAGCTGCAGAGTTTCTGAGAAGCCAATTGCCGGCAGTCTCAGTTCCGTGCACGTATGCAGTCTTACCTACTATATCACAATATTCATCCATTTCTTCCCAAGAAAGAAGCCACGCTGATGTAAAGCCTGCATCACAAAGACCTCCGAATCCGTGTCTTGAGCCTTCGTAACGGACATTGCTTGCCATGTGCGAAAGAATACTTTCAGGAAGTACTTTCTGAATTCCTTCGTTAAGAAGTCTTGCACTGTTCGCCCAATCGCAGTTAACATTATTACCGTCATTAAATCCATATGGGCCGTAAAGACTTTCTGTAAGCACTTTAAATCTTGCATTATCGGAATTTTCCATTACGTCAAGAAGGATGAATTCATGACCGTCAACGTCAAACTTGTATGCAGGATTTGTTCCGTCAAAGTTCTTAGGACTGCCTTCTGACGCCCACTTTGACGGTGTCTTCTGCCAGATTACCATTCCCTCAACGCGTACAGGCTTTGATTCATAAGCTGTTCCGTCCTTAAGAGTAATCCTCAGTTTGTAATAATAGCTTCCGTGTACCCACTCACCTGTATTTGCCTGAATATAAGGTGTCTCATATGTGCTTTCATTTCCGACAACCTTGTATTCACCATCATCCGTTTCCTTGAGCCATTCATATGAAGCAATGTCGTCTTCAGAAATTACAGATTCGTCATATGCACTGTAGAGAATGTTACCTTCTTCAAGAATACCCTTAGCATAAACATAATAGTTTTCCGTATACCACACTGCATTTGCAACTGAGTTCTGATTTTCATCCCATACAAATGCCTTAATTGTCTGTCCTGCCGTTCCCGGAAGTCCTGTAAACGAATACGTAACCGTTGCAGGAACAGTTCCCGGTGTTTCGTAATCAACAGCAAGAAGCTGACCGCCATCGCTGTATACTGCCACCGCACCGCTGATTGCTTTATCGGTTGTACCTGATATTTCAAGAGAACCTGAAATACTTGTAAGTGATGATGCACTCTGCACAAGCTGTCCGTCTGAGTTGTACGCCTTAAGTACAGCTGTCAACGCATCCTCTGCGTTAGCATGAGGCATTACCATCATTGAAAAGAGCATTGCCAATGCTAACAGAAAAGAAATTCTTTTCTTCATTTTATTACATCTCCTTTTAAAATTTATTTACAAATCCGAAGCTGTGAATTGCCCGAACCTCACAGCTCCGGTACTTGCCAAGAATTAATCAATTATGATAGCCTTCAGAAGCTGAGCATACTGTGTACGCACAAACACCTTTGCATCAGGATTATTTGTATATACTGCTTCTGCAAGACTGTCCGCTTCAAGCTTTTCTACAGTTCCGTTTTCCGTATCATATCTGTAAAGCATTACATTCGATTCAGATACATCGTATGTTCTGTCGCCACGGACAACTTCACCGTTTTCGTATTTAATTTGTTTTGCGAAATTAACGTAATTACCACTCAGGTGCGTAAACACTCCGAACGCATATGAATACATCGCCGCACCCGACCAGCTCAGGTTACCTTCAGCAACATACTGACTGCCGATTTCACCTTCTGAATTTGCGATAGTTATAATCATTTTTACGTAATTTCCTGACATATTGTAAAGTAAGAAATCTCCGACCTTGGTATTGTCAAATATATTTCTTCTCTGCTCGGTATAAAGCACCTTTTCGCTGTCAGTGTTAAAGTCATAACCGTGTATAGCTTTAAGAACACTGCCGTCCACGTCAACCATCTCACCGATAGAGGTTACAAGGAACAAGTTATTACCATTAATTTTTTCCGATCCAGAACTTTGAGTAATAAGTATCGCTTTTACCAGGTCACCTTGCTGGAAGTCAGTATCGTATGCATAAACTCCGTACCATGGCGATTCATTCGCCAGACCTGCCTTGCCGTAAACAGTCATTTCTTCCTCATCAGGAAGTCCTGTTACGTCATCGGTCGGCACATGGAATATAACAATACTGTCGTCTATACGCATTGCGTTTTCACCGCTTGTATTCGAACTGGGATACTGATTTCTGTGCTCTACAAAACGTGAAAGTGATGACATATACAGTCTTTGCCCAGCATAAGCATTTCTGTTAACAGAAAGTGCCGAATCATCCTCTGACGGATTTGTGACAAGTGTATCGATATAGAATATCTTTCCGCTTGAATCCTGCTTGTATTTTATAAGCTGAGGCTGAACCTCGTCTGTATATTCCCCATTGAAGTCATACTTAAGTGCATTGACTACCTGACTGCCGCTCTTTTTAAGTCCGTCTACGGTAATCTCGTCAATAAGCTGAGTATGAACAACTATTGCACCCTTGTCATCCATATATCTGAATATAATATTTTCGTCAGAATCAAGGAATGCTTTAATCAGATAGGCATATCTTACAGCATCACTGCTTCCGTACTGTATATATGCTGCTCTGCCCTTATAGTCAAGATATACATTTGCACTGAATCCTATTTTTGTTTTATCAACATTGCAGACATTCACATATTCTACATCTTTTCCGTCAAGCTTAAAGAGCTTCTCACCTGTTGTAAAACCGCTGAGTTTTCCGCTTACGGATTCTCTTGAAACAATAATATTTATTGTACTCTTATCGGCCGATTCGCCTACAGAAAGGATGTTGTTCGCTGTAATTGAATCAACACTCATCTGTGCACCCATTTCACTCTTAACTGTTATACTATCATAATCATCAAGATTAAATGTCTTGGAAACACCGTTCGCCTGTGCATAAATCTTATTATCCATAGCAGATGCACCGGTTGCAATGTATGTTTCATAGTCATTTATGATTACAACCTTATACTCCTTACCGTTTGCAGCAATAAGACGTATATTTCCGCTTTCGATATCGAAAAGGTCTTTATCATATGAATTTATAACAGCTCCGTTATAGATTACAGTTGCCTCAGATGGAATTACCGCTGTTTTTGTAACGCCTGTTGCTGAGTAATACTTAAGGTTTCTTCCGTCATAGCTTTCGTACTGCTCATCTTCTATTACTATTTCATTATTGTTTTTGGACTCAAAGCTCACAGCTCTGCGGCTTCCGTCTTTGTCCTCAACATAATACACTATAACGTTGTATCCGAGCCAGTCATTCATATACGCAAGCTCTGCATCAACCGAATACGGAACAGAATCAACGTATATCGTATCAGGAATTACAGGAAGATTTGAATTAAATACCGTTACATTATTTCCGTTTACAATTCCCTTTGCAACTTCGATATCATGGAATACTTCTATAAACATTCCGCCTTTTGCAATATTTATGTTTTCTCCCGATGTGGTCATATCAATTTCGATAACCTCTGCTTCAAGGGCATTATCGAAGACTGTGAAGATATCGTTTTTAATAACTGAATCTCCTGATGATTTTGAAAGATTATCAGTAAGACCAAGATTTGATGCAATACTCAGGTAGCTGTTAATATCTGAAGTGTCTTCCATTGTATTGCCGTATCCGAGAACATTTACGACTGCCTGCAGAACCTCTGCAAGAGTGACGTTACGGTCAGGATAGAAATTATCACCTGCCGGCATAAATCCGAGGTCAACAGCTCCGCTTATATATTTTGCATATTCATGGTCATCACTTACATCAGAAAATGTCGATTTCGCTGTAAGATGTTTTACATCAGTATTTGAAAAGCTGAGAATAAGCTTTGCAAATTCGCCTCTTGTTATCTCAGATTCAGGGTATGCTATATCCTGAAGAGTAACAATTCCGCATCTTAAAAGTCTTGATACAACACTGTCAGAAACAGTCACAGATGAACCGCCTGAGGCAGAACCCGGATTCTTCATTACAGTCAGAACACGGCTTATTATTACTGCCGCCTCTGCGCGTGTTGCGAGACTGTCAGGCATAAATTCATTATTTTCGTTACCTGTTATAACGTCCCTTTGAGAAAGAAGCTTAACACTGTTATTTGCATAATCAGCAATATCTGCTATATCCTTAAACGACATCTCTTCGCCTGTATCACTGAGTGTAACTCCAACACTCTTAAGAGCACGTTCTGCAATTGCTGCAACATCCTGACGTTTTATATTATCATTCGGATAGAAGTTTGTTCCATCTCCGAGAATAATACCCGCATTGCTTCCTGTTACTACATAGTCATAGTACCAGTCATTTTCACTTACGTCAGCAAAAGCATTTTCTCCGTCAGCTTTAATGTTAAGTGCATTTACAATCATTTTCGTAAACTCTGCACGTGTAACATTTCCTGTCGGATAGAACTTGTTATCGCCTGCTCCGCTTACTATTCCCTGTTTGTAAAGGCTGTTTATGTAATCCTTTGCCCATGGTACTTCGTCAAGGTCTGTAAGTTCTTCCGGCTCTGCAGAAGTTTCCGGTTTTTCAGCCGGTTTGGTTACTCCTGACACAACAATACCGCTTCCGCCCTTACTTGACGACGAACCGCCTGAAGATGAGCTTCCGCTCTTATCCTCATGCTTTTTTGAAAGACTGTTAATACTGTCTATCATATCATCGAAGCTTCCTGGTGTTTTTGCAACGACATCTTTTGCAACTGCATTTTTATCAGACTTATTGTATGCGTCTGAATCAAAACCTTCGTCTGTAAGATATGATTTTAAATCCTTTATCAAATCGAGAACATGACCGTAACCGAGTTCATTATTATGATAAACATATCCGGCTAAAATTTCATTTTGTATGCCTTTCTGAAGTTCTTCAGAGCTGTTGTAATTATTTCCGGAAATAATATCATTTAAAAATTTTATTCCCTCTTCATCAATATCCTTAATAAGACTTGTAAACTTGCTGTCTGCATTTACATAGCTTGCGTAATTAACGCCGTCAGCTGAAATCATTTCAGCTTTACCGCCCTCTATTGCCGCAAGAAGGATAGCCTTTCTTATAAGCTCACCGACATTCGCATCTGTTGCAAACACATCGTCTTTATCCATGAGTCTTACAAGCTTTTTAGCTGCAAGGGTTTTATCAGTAACCTTTTCATAAAGGTCAAATCCGTAAAGTGAGAAGGTTTCAACCACTTCATCAATTATAGTTGAAAGACCTGATGATGTTTCACTGAGAGCATTTACTCTGCTTAGAATATCTTCTTTTTCCGATTCGGAATGGACAGCGAGCATATTCTCTTCCCTGTATCCGTCTGCGGTGAGAAGCAATTTGTAATGAGGTGCAAGAGATGAATCGACATTTTCGCTGTTAATTACAAAATCAAGCGTAAGACCGTGACTGTACTTTCCAACCCAGTCAAACTGTAAAACATCTCTGACATCACCGGTTAATAAAATATCATTCTCGTCTTTTCCGGGACTGAATACCATTACTGACAATCTTTCACCCACAAAGGAGTCGTCAAGGCTTATTTCAAGCTTGATTTTATCATCTCCGGTAACACTGCCGGCAATTTCTGCAAATGCAGTGAAAGGTGCGGAAAGCATTGCCGCTGACAATAATGCTGATATTAATTTTTTCATGTTTCCAACTCCTTTCGTTAGTTCAGGGAGCGGCTGAAGATTGCAACCGCTTCCGCTCTTGTAATATTCATTTTAGGATTGAGTCTGCCGCTTTCATCGCCCTCAAATACACTGTTTGTGCAAAGGTTTTCGAAAGCTTCAACTGCCCACGGGCTTATGCTGTCAGAATCCGCAAAGCTGTCAATATTGACGCTCTGACCTATTCCGCCTCCTGGTACATACCATCTGTCGATAATTGCTGCCGCTTCCTCACGTGTAATCGGCTTTTCAGGTGCGAATGTATTTTCGCCAAGCTCTGACGGGAGATATCCTGCTTTTTCAGCAGCTGTAATTGCACCGTAGTACCATTTACTGCTGTCAACATCTCCATAAACGGTTTCTGCTCCCGATGCATCTTTTGATATGTTTATAAGCATCTGTACAAATTGTGCTCTTGTTACCATATCGTCAGGTGCAAATTCCGTAGCACTCATACCTTTTACGTATCCTGTTTTGCTGAATTCACTTATAATACTTTCAGCCCAGTGCCCTTTAATATCTTTGAAAGATACTGTATCAGTCTCTGTCACACTTCCGTCAGACGGCTCCATTGTTACAGGAATTATCGGAGTTCCCGGATTATCAAATGTAAGTTCATCGGTTACAAAAGTGAAATCCCAGAACTTCCACGGCTGTTTTCCGTGTGAAATACCGTCAGCAAACGACAGAACGTCAACACGGGTACCTGTGTTCGAGTTGTTGAAAAGTGCATCCATACCGAATGTATATCCCTCTGTAAATTTAAGAGGAACGAGAGCTTCTTTCGGAATCTTAGCCATATAACGTGTTATTCCATCAGCCTGATTGCGGATAATATTTACCCAATCGGACGGTTTTTCCTGTTCCTTACCACCAACAGAATCTTTCCACGTGTAAACAACGTTCCCTTTCTTTTCATTAAATGCAAATCCGAATTCAAAATCGTTGTCATCATATAAATTCGTATCAGAAGTACCGTCATTCAAAGTATCAAACGAAAGCTGTATTGAGTCACCGTTCCAGATATTTGCACTGTCCTGAAGATTTTCATGATACCAGTCATAAACATCAAACAGTACATAAAGGAAATTATCATCCCATTTTGTCATCATTCTGCCGTAGAGCTGTTTATCAAACCAGTTATTCTTATCGGTCGGGTCAATCGGATATCCGCTTCTGTGTTCCGGATCTGCAGGATATCTTGCAAAAGTCGGATATGCATCTGCCCAGTCTGTAATATCTCCGTTAAATTCCGATGTTGAAAGCTCTTTATCGGTCTTTTTTATAACAGTGAACGAAAGAAGCTCAGTTTTTGTGTAAACCTCCGTTCCGTTTTCATCAAACACTCTTATTTTAAACGGGTAGAAGTGATAAGGAACAGCTTCCTTTTCGCTGACAGCAAAGCTCAGTTCCTGAACAACCCCGCTTTTAAGTGAAACAGGTGAATTTACTGCACCTTCAAGCTTCCAGTTGCAAAGCGGTTCAACAGTAACCTTGCCGCTGAATGTATCCTCATCGCGATATGTTACATTAAAGCTGACATTGTTAACATTATCAAACACATCTTCGCTTGCCTGCATTTCTATAAAGAACGAAGGCTCAATAACAAGGTTAGCATCACGTTCAACGATTTTTTCACCATTTTCAACGAAAGCAATCTTATACATTCCGTCCATCATGGTATTAAGATTAAACGTTACGGGAGCTGCAACAGTTTCACCCGGATTCAACGTCAGAACTTCACTTTCTGCTACAACATCGCCATTAGGTGCTATAGCCTGAACAGTTCCTTTCAGAACATCTTCTCTGAAATTGTATACAGACACTTCCTTTGTATCAGGCTGCATAAGTTTTACATACCTCTGAGGTTTGAGAAGCTGAACAAGTACGTTATCGTAACGGACAGGCTCAACCTCTGCCATATACATTGCAGTCTCTGCAAGAAGTCTGCCCATGTTGTCCCATGCTTTTGCTGTTCTTGCTTTCATCGGGTCGTTTCCCGGTGTTTTCATTATGCTTTCAGCATCCGATGTATAGTCATTTGCATAAACCATAATAGCTTCTGCATATGAAAGTGTACCGTTACCCTTCTTTTCGTCCATGTATGCTCTTGTTTTATCCATTGCATCTCTTCCGACAGGAGTGTAGTTTGTAAGAGTATTGTCCTCAACTGCCATTATATAAATTGCATTGTAGAGCATACCTGCCCACTGATTAAGATAAAGCATACCGCAAAGCTGTGCGTCGGTAAGCTCAATTTCTCCGCTTTCACGAAGGTCGATAAGCTCTTTGTTAAGTGCATAATGCTTTTCCATATATTCAAAAGCTTTTTCTTCTGAAGGATATTCACCAAGTGATGCAAGCTCTCTTGCATATTCCTTTGTCTTGCGAACAGTTGCAAGAGCCTTATCAAAGCCTTTGTTTGTAGCGCTGTCCTGGAAAGCATTTCTGTAATCTGTATACGTGTAGATATAATCTTCAATATTCTGTTCAAGCGAGCTTATAAGCCAGTCACGGCTTACACCTCTTAAGTATGTGATTGTTTCACCGAGCTTAACTCCGCCCGATACAGAAACAGGATTTCCGTAAATATCCACCGCTGAACTACATGGTATATCAACCGTAGTTTCAGCACCCTTTGACCAAATTGCACATGTTACAGTTCCGTCACGAAGATAAAGATACGCTTCAATATCCTTGTTTTTAAACGGTATTTTTCCGGCAAACACTGCACCCCTTGTCTCATCTGTTACAGCACGCAGAGTATATGCCGCAGGCTTCAGAACATTCCAGTATCCCCAGATAACACCGAAGTTATCTTCACTGTTGTCAGGGTCGTATGCATGGTTATCGCCTGTTGTATAAAGCGAATTGAACGGGATATCGAAATAATCCGAAACAATTACTGATTTTGCAAATTCAATTGCAGACTGCTCTTTCGAGATACCTGCTGTATGGTTAGGCCATCCAAGCTCTGTTATTGTCTGGTCTTTCCATCCGCCGAAACGTGTTATAACCTGAGTCATCATTGAAACGAGATCAAAATATGCTTCATCAACAAGAGCAGGTCTTATATAAGGATGGTTTGTAACAGCATCACAGTGAGGCCATACACCCGCCTCGAGTGCCCTTTCAACGAAAGATGCGTCACCGTTTGCAACAGAACCGATTCCGACTTTTATATCAGGCTTACTCTCATGAGCATCAAACCATGTAAGCTCAGAGAGATACGCATAACCTGTCGTGTCCGCATCAGTTGAGTTAGGCTCGTTAAGCATTTCGTAATAGTCAAGATAGTCTTTCTGTTCTTTAACAAGCTCCCCTACAACATGTGCATATGCATCATAGTTTTCTTTTGTCAGGAACGTTCTTGTTCCCTGTCCTTCTTCCATATAAATCGGATTATTATAAGGAATGGTAAAAGTAATGTCGTACTGCTCCTTTTTATAATCGTCAAGCCGCTGATTTACAGAATTACTTACATCAACAACACCCTTCTGAGATTCAAACGCTCCCCATCCGCTTTCGGCACGAAGTGCATCGAACTTGACAATCTGATTATAGCTCATCGACTCATTGAAGTTTCCAATTCTCATACCAAGCTTTCTTGTGTACGGTGCAAGAAACTGATTTTCAGGATTCGGAGGAATTATTTTTTCTTCCATTGTATAATCCGTAAGTTTTTTCCCTGTATTTGTCACAACTTCAATTTTAATTTTCTGAACACCTCTTAAAAGGTCGTTCATCACATAATCCTTTGAAATTGCAGTTCCCGGTGCGAGGATTATTGTTTCCTCAGGATAAACCTTTTCACCGCATGAAGACTTAATTATAACACCCTCAGTTTTACTGCTTGACGAAGCAACACTTACGCTGTAGCTTAAATCGCTTGCACCAAGTACGCCCATGTGAACAATAGGCTCACGTTTAACATTTATTTCCGCAGTCAATATTCCTGCAGGAGCTGTTTCTTCCGCAAAAGCCGTACCTGTCATGGCAAGCATTGCAAATGCAAGTATTAATGATATAATTTTTTTCATCTGGCCGCTCCTTTCATCTTATTTAAAGTAGTATACAGTGTCTGCAAGTCCTAACCACAGTGAATCACTGCTGAGAACCGAAAGTGCCGCATATTTTGAACCTTCCGGCATTTCCGAAAGATTGAATTCAACTGAAACAGCTTCGTCCTTTACAGTCGGAACCTTTCTGAACTGTACCGCAACAAGCTTTCCGTCTTCTGTATACACAGTTGCACGTGCGATAACATCAACTGTATTCATTACACTTTTTATATTTGTTGTAATCGTAAAGTCTGCAGAATTCAGGTCTGCGATACCGCTACCATCCTTGTAGAACTGAGTGTTTTCAATAACAAAATCTGATGTATATCCCCACACATCCTCAAGCTCGGTATTGGTATAAATATTAATCATTTCACTTTTTGAAACTGTATCTCTGACCATTTCAGCCGCTTTTTCACCAATTCTCTCTATTTTTACATTTGAGAAGAAGTCTTTACTGAGGAAGAATGCAGGTCTTAAAGGTGCCGCAGTACCGGATGGGTTAAGATTTGTCATAAATGTTCCGACTGTATATTCCGTCGAACCGCTTGTAAAGTCATTGCCGCATACTCCAAATACCCATCTTGCGTCAGCTGTTCTTGCTGAGTTTGTACGTGTTATCCAGTAATCTGCACCGTCAACCGACAAACCAATCTTATCCGAATGTTTTCTCACCTCCTCAAGAAGCGGAGCATAAAACATTCTTTTTCTTCCGGCTATATGATTTCCCCATGCTTCAGTAGTACCTGACCACCATGCATTGACATCAGCATATTCTGTAATACCTTCCGGCATGAGAACAGCTATATCTTCGTCTTTAAAACTATTTAAAACATATGAACCGTATATATCATCAGCAAGAACGTAAAAACGTGATGTATCAGATGTTTCGTTCACCTGAAGAAGTATAAAATCCTTACCACCGAGAGTAAATGTATATTCTTCCGGTGTGTCTGTAAGCATCGGTTCGAGCGGAGCCGGAGTTCCATTGGCACCACATTCTCTTACTGATGAATACGGTGTAATCGCAACAGGTGCCGATTCATATTCATTTCCGTTTATAAGTGTGATTTTTACCTTGTAATAATACTTTGAATTTACTTCACCCGTTACAACGCTTTCACCGTTTCCGCAAGCTTCATAATTTGTTCCGAATTCCTGAGTACTCTTAAGCCACTGGATTTCAAATATATTGTCGTTTGTAACAGTATCGGAATCATATGCAAAATAAATAGTTGCGCCTGCTTCGAATATACCTCTTACTCGGAGATTTTCAATTGTCCCTTCAAATGCTGAATCGTAAATATCAACATAAACAGCCGGTGTGTAGAGCTTCTCTCCGAGAGGAAGAGTGATTTCAGCACGAAGCCATTTGTTTGCCAGTTCTCTTGTTACTGTAACCGATTCGCCTATAGCTTCAGGATAATCTGTATACCCTTCAGATTCGCTGTCTGAAATCTGCCATTTGTAAGTTATCTTGCTGAGTGCTTCTTCATTACCTTCTGCAATGTATGAAAGAGTTATAACATCACCAAGCATTGTTGTGCCGCTCAGCATCGGATCTGTTACTGTATATGTACCCTTATATTTTTCTCTGTAGTAAAGACTCTTCTGAACAGGATATCCGTCATTGTCCTCTCCGTCCGGCAAAACATAAACATCACTGCCTTTGTTAAGGATATTAAGAGATGCTACTGTCTTTAAATCTTCTTCAGATTTTTCTTCAGCCTTACCGCTTGTATTTATATCAGTTCCGCTACCGGTCAGATAAAGGTTGCCAATGCAGAAATCAGCCGCATCCTCAGCTCCTGAAATTGCGTAGCCTTCACCGCCGTTAATGCTTCCTGTATTGTAACAGCCTTTTATTCCGCCTGAAAGAGCCGGGCAGTTTGCCGCAATACCTGCCGCAATACCGTCTGATGTAACATCACCTTTATTGTAACAGCCCTGAACTGTGTTATCATTCTTAAGATCCCCTGCAATACCTGCCGCATAAGTGTCTGCTGTAATGCTTCCTGTATTATAACAATCTGAAATTATATCATAAGTACCGGCAGTACCAACTATACCGCCTGCAGTTGAACCGTTTCCTGACGTAAGTGAAATAGTACCGCTGAAAATACAGCCTGTCAGTTCAAGCGTTGTTCCGTAATATGTACTTGTAGCTCTTCCGGAACCAACAATACCTCCTGCAACAGCAGTTCCGGTACATGTCCCGTTATCTGTTATAACGATATCAGATTCACAGTAGCTTATATTTACAGATGACTTTGCATTAGGCATTGCCGCAATAACAGAACCCGCCATACCGCCCTCAGGCATAATGATAAGCGAATTGCTGACTGTAAGATTAGTTATAGTACAGTTATCACTCAGATTAAATAGTGCCTGATTCGTATTGTCACCGTCCATATACATACCGCTGACTGTATGTCCTGAACCGTCAAATGTACCTTTAAATCTTTTTGAAGCTGTAGTTTTTCCAATCGGTGTCCATTCGTTAAGGGATTCCTGCTCTGAAGCAAATGAATAAATCCCGTCAGTGTTTACTACCTCACCATCATTCAGAATAATATCATTTTTAAGTGTAACGGTTTTCCCAAGAAAATTATTTCCGTCATTTACAAGAACTGCAAGTCCTGCAAGTTGCTCTGCTGTAGTGATTTCAAAGAAATCCTTATCATCGCTGTACCATGAAACATCGGTCGTTCCGTCCCACATATCATAATCTGCCATAACATTAACCGTAACAGTACCAGACAAAATGCCGACCGCTGTCAGAAGACAAATCATTTTCTTTTTCATTACAAACATCCTTTCACTTCTATTTTATAATTCAATTATACCATTGCGATTATATGATGTCAAGTGACATTTTTCACGCAATTGCAATTTTCTACTTTTTAAAAAAATAATTTTAAAGCACCATTTTTTATTGAATATTGACAAATAAATTCAAATGTGATATAATCAGAATAAATAAACAATATAAATTATTTTTTAAAGTTGCATTTTTATACCATAAGGAGAAAAACATGAGTAATTTATTCCATTTTTATAATTACGATCCTGTCTTACTTTCTCGTGATTTCGATAAAGAAAAAAAACTTGTTATGACCTTTTCTATTCTCGGACACACTCCCCTTGAAAATCAAATACAGTATCCTTTTCACTCTCCTGCAATATCTGCAGAATTTGCATCGTATCTGCTTGAATCGAACGATTCAGAAAAACACGAGATTGCAAAAAACGTCCTCACGGAAATCCTCAAATACCAGATTATGGACCCCACCTCCGATTATTTCGGATTTTTCAGATTATCGCCCTTGCACGAAGTCGAAGGAACAGAAATTTTTTATGACCATACAACAAGACTCCAAGCTTTCGCTTTTATACAAATACTGATGAATCACAGAAATAAAATTCCGTATTCTCTTGCATCTGCACTTGAAAAATCCGTACATGCAATAATGTTTTACATAAACAATCTTGAAAATCGTATCTCACATATTCAAAGCAGTGAAACTATCAGCACCGCTATCCTTTTAATGCTGTACGGCGTATTCTCAAAAAAAGAAGAACAATTTAATTTCGGAGTAAAACATCTCGAAAGCTATTATTATGCCATATGTCACAACGGAAATTTCTGGGAATATAATTCTCCTGCATCGTATACACACTGCTCTCATCAATTAAATTATATAATGACAGGCTTTAATTCGCCACACTGTGCAAAAATGGCAAATGAATTAAACTATATGATATGGAAAAATATTCTGAATACTTATCACGCTCCGACAGGAATCATTACAGGACCTTACACAAACAGTCATAACGAACCTCGCGTCATATCGGACTTCTATTTCAAATTCTGCCCCGAAGACTTAAAAAAACAATTTTCAAATAATCAGGACAACTTCAGATTTTCAAGACAGTCAGTAAGCAAAGGTTCTACAAGAATTGACTTTTTCATATCACAGTCAGCTTCAAATTACTTACAGCCGGAGTATGCTTTCGGAACACTGAGCCGTGAGCTTTTCTGGGACAATCACTGCCCGTTTGTTGGATATATCCGCTCAAAAGAGGATGATAATCACTACAGTTTCAAGATGTACACATGGAATAACGGTCATAAATATTCTTCAGGAGAGATTAACTGCGTTCAGGAAGAAGGCTTCGCCATAGGTCACATATTCTTTGTTACGAACCGCGGTGATACTCATACAATTTTCGATAATACAGAAGGAAAAATCGTAACATCTGATTTTCGTCTCCGATTTGAAATTATCGGAAATATTCGAAACCTGAACATTGAAACCAAAGGGAACGAACTGTCAGTTTCATACGGAGATACAAAGCTTTTTTATAAAATTCCATATGCGGTTTTTGGCGATATTCCAATAAAATTCGAGCTTACAAAAAACGATTCTGCAATGTACTTTGACGCTGTACTTGATATATCAGAAAAAACAGAAATTAATTTCAATGCTCTTGAATCAGCTATTTTTCAGTTTGTTTTTCATATCAGTGCATCAGGCAAGCAACCCGGCAAGATTACAAACAGTATTGAAAATGGTATACTTACCACAAATTCTGTTTATAATAATCTCAACCTCACTGTAAAATCACCGTGCAAGCCCGATTATTTCGAATACCTCAGTGTTCATTCAGGCTCATATATAAATAACATCACTCTTGAACACTACATAGTAATAACAGAAATGGATAATATCAAGTATAAAAGCTTCCCAGATGCGGACAACTCCATAACAATGTTTGACATAAACAACAGCTTTCCTGAAGACATCAAGCAAATTGATACTGTCCCGTTTGAAGATTTGCAAACTTGCATAAAATCAATTACCGATAATCTGATAAAAAAGAACTATAACACTGAGATTTACAAACAGTATATTATATACATAATCTCAAAGGTTTTTGAAAAAGCTCAATCAGGGAGCCCTGAGTTCAAGAAAATAATCGACATGCACTATTCTGATACATTCCGCAAAATCAGCGCACTAACCTCTAATATCAATATAACTGATTTACTGCTGGAAACAATATCACATATAAAAAACGATTATATTAATATCACCTCGACATCAAGCAAAAACACTCTCGTAAGCCATGTCGTTACAGTTATTGAAGAAAATTATAAAAATCCGTTTTTGTCACTGTCTATGATTTCCGAACTGACAGGATTTAATGAAAAATATATAAGCCGTGAATTTAAAAACAAGACAAATACAAATTATCTCGAATACCTTACACGTATACGAATGGAGAAAGCAAAGAAGCTTCTTCTTACAACAGACGACCTCGAATATATACTGAAAGAATGCGGTTACCTTGATGTGTCAAGCTTTCGCAGACGTTTCAGGAATTATACAGGTATGACGATTACAGAATGGCTTAATCAAAACAGGCAATAAAATAAAAAAGTGTCATCACGACACTTTTTTATTTTATAAATATAGTCTCTCCTGCCTTTACGCAGTAAATTACGTCCTTGATGTCAAACCACACATCAATTGCAGACGGATTATGAATTATCTTCTTATCATAGCTTGTCTGAAGATTTTTATATGCTTGTACATAGTCATACACTTCAATATTTGTTGCGTACCATATATTGTCACGTCCTCCTACATATTCAGCAAATTCTTCTATAACATTCCAGTTGTTATCATCATCAAACTCATAGCTATGTCCCCACAGATAGAACATCTCAGAATTATTGAAGGGGTTTTTTACATCAGCAAATCTTTTTGCCATTTTCATAAAATCAGGGTCATTATGATGACACGTCGGATTAAGCTCAAGCCAATTTTCAGGGAATTCACATTTTTTAGTGGAATTAGTTGTACGTGCATATGCTATACCGCATTTTCCAAGCAAATCTATAACTTCATCATTGTATGTACCAAACGGATATGCCATACCGCGGATTATTATTCCGAAATCTTCTTCAAGATTTTTTCTGTCCTGTACCGTTTCATAAATAATTTCTGTTTTATCGAGATGATTATAGAACAGATGATGCATACCGTGAATAGCAATTTCATGTCCGCAGTCCTTATATGTTTTTATAACATCTTCCTTTTCCATACGCCTTGCAAGATCAGGTTCATCTTTAAGGTAAATCCCCGAATTAAGATTAAAAGTACATTTTATACCATTTTTATCAAGTATTTCAATAAGTCGTTTATCCTGCTTAACTCCGTCATCATAGCTGAGGGTAAGCACCTTCTTTTTTCCGTCTTTTAATACTATTCTCATATCTTCATTCCTCCGGATGATAATTTTACATAAATTATATCAGAAATAAGGTATTTTGTCAACGGCAATTTGGATATTAAATTATTTCGAGCTCATCTTCAGAGGGAAATTCCGGAAAGGTTTTACATATACTGTCCTGATACCAGAATGAAACTGAAGAAATGTCGTCCTGAAGCGGAAGATATCTTCCCCCTCTTCTCCATCCAAGTGCCTGAATTGTTACTTTTATATCCTTTTTGAAATAAATCGGATCAGTAATGTGCCATCTGTACAAAGAAAATCTTGTGTTGGCTTTATATAATCCATCAGGTCTGCAAACTTTTACAAGTCCCGCATACGGTGTTGTAAATTCTATATATTCACCTTCATAGTCAAAATTATACGAACCGCAGAAATAATCTTCCGTTCCTGTTCCGCATATTGTCGGGAAATCAGTATCGCCGTCAAGGTAGAACTTTATCTCGCCTTCTCCCCACCAGCCATTATTGTTTACTCCCCAGAACATATACGTTCCGACATACTGACCGTTTCCCTGCACATTATCAAGAATTGTGTATACCTCTTTATACGGAAGCGGATTAACACGTCTGAACTGTGCGTGGAAATACAGACTGTCTTCAGGAATCTTACCAACAACATAATCTATCTGATAATATACAATTATATCTTCATCACTGCAAATATTTTCTATTGTGATTTTCGCACTTTTAAAGAATGGCATATCCCAGTAGCAGTTAAATGCCTGTCTCGGATTAACACACACGGGAAGAGATACAACCGGTTTATATTCTTTTTTATCCGCACATGCGAAAAAGTCTCCGAGCGGTGCTTCTACTGACGGTGTATCGCTTCCGTCCCAATACATACGTATTATAAGCTTTCTGTTATCGCCTGACGAATCAGTAATCCATATATGCTTTATTATTCCCGGGCCTTCTATTTCTCCCAATGTAAATGTTTCGCCTTGCTTTACCACAACGGACGGAGAAATTTTCCAACCCTGTCCCAAATCTCTGGCACATTCTTTTCCTGTTCCTTCCGTAGCCATTCCGCCTTTACCTTTTTCACCTGTAAAATTCTCAGCAGAAATTGACCTTGTTTCAAACTCCGACTTTCTCGAGAGTGATGACATACCCAATATAAATTCATTCATTTTTCTTGACTCCTTCCAAGTTTTATGATATAATGATTATACCATCAGAATCACCGAAATACAATAGCAATTATTTGCACTATACTATGAAATTATTTACAAAGAGGTAATTATGGATATCAATACAATTTCCCCATACATACGTTTAGCCATATATTCTGTTATACCACCTTCACATACAATCAGGCGAAGAGTTCTTTACGATTTCGAAATAATATATGTGAAAGCCGGAAAATGCCGCATAAACATAGACGGAACTGACTATATATGCAGAAAAAATGATGTAATTTTCCTCCCTCCGGGAATCCCTCACAGTTTTCATACATATGCGGATATTGAATTCAATCAGCCACATATTCATTTTGATGCGGTTTTTTCGGATAAAAGTTCGATTACTCCTATATCCTTTTCTGACAAATGCGATATGACGACTGAGGAAATATCACTTATTCAGGAAAATATTTTTGCTGATTTGAAAATCCCGTATATTTTTATTCCCGACAACACTGATGAATTTCAGAAAACATTTTTCAGTATTATTAATTCGTTTTCAGAAAACAGCATCATGACACTGTATTCAAAAGGAAAGCTTATAGAGCTTCTTTCACTTATTATAAATCAGTTCAGTAATTTAAAGCAATCAGAAAATTCAATATCTGCATCGGTAAATATCAGAAATTATATTGACGGAAATTTCAGAAGCATTATTACACTTGATTCTCTCTCTGATATTTTTCATATAAATAAATTTACAATGATGCGTAATTTTAAAAAAAACTTTAACATTAATATAATAGAATACTACAACAAAAAAAGAGCAGACTATGCAAAGCATCTGCTCCTTACAACGAACATGACAGTCAAAGCTGTCGGAGACATTCTTAATTTTTCCGACAGTTATTCGTTCAGCCGTTTTTTCAAAAATCAGACAGGGATTTCACCGCTTAATTTCAGAAAATGAAATATGTCTCAGCAGAAAGTAAGACCTTCAGGCATTTTTCCGTCTGTTAATTCAATAAGCTTAACATTATCATTACAGCATACATTTCTGATTATAACATTTTTAAGTTCAGAATTATGTATCGCACAGACAGTAGGCTTATAATTGTCATTTTCACCGTTTGCCGAATAATAAACATTTTCAATGAGTACATTTTCGGCAGTAAGACCCGTAAAGTCTCCGTCAGGATACAGAATTTTATTTTTCTGCTTATCCCACAGCTCAGGCTTATACATAAATATTACATCATGAACATTCCAGTGTCCGAAAGTAACTGCGTACTGTCCATCCGAATGTACAAACACATTATTTATATGAAGATTCTTTACAGTCATTTCAAGCTGAATTGCAGACAGCGCACGTGAATATACATTACTTATTGAAATATCGTGCATATCACCATGCTTTGCTTTATATTCATCATTACCCCTAAAATATCCGTATTCTCCGATTCTCAGAACCTTTTGTGTTTTTGACTCAGCTATCGGTGTACTCGAATCTATTATATTATCCATAGATATATTATAAATCTTATGGCCATACTGATTAAGCAGTCTGATGGTTGCACACATACTTGTTACCGCACGTATATCACGTATAATCACATCATGAATATCAGAATCTTTACCATCCACTCGCATGGTATACTCTATGCTATCAGCATTCATTAAAGCAGTAAGTGCAATGCAATCATCTCCTACCTCACCACTGATATTTTGTATGAGAATATTGTTGCAACCTACACGAAGGTCTATCCCATCCTGATTTCTCCATTTTCCGTATTCGCAAGGATTAGTTATTTCAAAACGAATATCCGAAATTGTTCCTTTACGTGAGAAAATAAGGTCAATCGCCCACCAGCGCTGATCTCTTATTGTAAGATTACTTATTTTAAAATCTCTTACATTTCTTAATAGAATTGTGACATTCTCCCTTATATCCGGAAGTCCGTTTTTAAGACACGTTGCTTCACTTAGACCGTTATCTTTTCCACCATCAAGAACTGCATTTCCGATACCGATAATATTAATATTTTTCTGCTCTCCGTAAAGTGTTCCACCCTCAGGAAGAGTTGCATTTGAATTTTCAAACATTCTGCACATAACATCGTCAGCCATAATCATGTGACAGTTATCGAGAATAATTGTCATATCTGAAGGTATAAGAATTGTTTTTTCTATTATCCATTCTGCAGAATCCGACTTTTGGTTATATCTCGGAACAACAACCTTTGAACATCTTGTTTTTTTGGCTTCATCTATTGCTTTCTGAATCCTCTCGGAATCTGTACCGACACTAAAATCGTTTGGTGAATAAAATTCTTTCATTAATTATCACTCTCCCTTTTCGAAAATTATATCACAATTATTCCGAAAGTCAAGATTTTTTTTAAAGAAATATAATTTTTTCATAAAATTAACAAGGGACTGCCTCACGCAATCCCTTGTTAATTATAAAGTTTTTATTATATACTGATTGATACTACCCCTGTTTTCGGCAAAGTAAACGGTTTTGAAATATTTATATCAATCTTTTCCGGATTAACGCAGTCCGGATTTTCAAATGTATTATGAGCGTGCATATCTTCGTTATAAAGAAGTATCGCTTCCGCATTTGACGGAAGTGTTTCACCTACAGCTTCAAGAGAAATTTCCACATCTTCCGTACAGGAGAGATTTGCTATTGTAACAAGAGTTCTTCCGTTTTTAACAGAAGCTGAAACAGATATTGAAGATTCAAGGTTATCGTTATCTGTAACCGTAGCCGTAATAGCTTCTCCGCCCTGATGTTCTTTATACATATCAAATACATGATACGTAGGTGTAGTTATACATTTATCACCACCGGACAGGAACAGCGCATGAAGATTATTAACAAGCTGTGCACAGTTTGCCATTCGTACTTTATCACAATGGTTATTAAATATATTAAGAGTAAGTGCCGCCACAACTCCGTCACGGACAGTACTCTGCTGCTCGAAAAGATTATAACCTTTGCTGGGGCCTGAACCGTTAGGATGCCAGCATCCCCATTCGTCAACAACAAGCTTTGCGTACTCTTCCATATTGTAACCACAGATTATATGCCAGTTTCTTAAAATAATATCTTCCATTCGTACTGCCTGAGAAATCTGCTTATTCCATTCGTCCACTGTAAATGCAACAGGATCACCTGCACTACCGCAATAATAGTGCATTGCAAATCCGTTCATACGTTTTTCGGAATTACGCACATTACGCATAAGTCCGTCTGCCCAATCATAATCTTCTGCATTCGTTCCGCACGCATAAAGCTCTACTTTCTGCCCTACATTCTGCATTATGGTAGAAAAACGTCTGAACTCATTTGCATAATAATCGGGAGTCATATTTCCTCCGCCTCCCCAGTTTTCATTTCCAACTCCCCAGTAAGGAATCGGAAACGGTTCGGGATGACCGTTCTGTTCACGCTCTTTCGCAAGTGTGGTTGAACCTTTCGGTGAAAGACAGTAGTCCATCCAGTTACGTATATGCATAGGTGTTACTGTTGTAAGATTTGCCGCAAAATATGCATCTGCACCAACAGCTTCGCAAAAGTCCATAAACTCATGCGTTCCGACTTCATTTGTTTCATAACGGTTATCTTCATAGTCCCACCAGTTTCTTCTTATCGGTCTGTCTTGACCAATTCCATCACGCCAGTCATAGACTTCGGCATAGCACCCACCGGGCCATCTGATTACCGGTGCCTTTATCGCACGGAGCTTTTCGACTATCTCTTTTCTGAAGCCTTTGATATTCGGAATATCCGAATCTTTCCCAACCCATATACCGTCATAAATGACTCCACCGATATGTTCTGTAAAATGACCGTAAATCTCCGGTGCTATTGTACCTTTTTTCTGTGGATACATAAGATATATTTTTTTCATTTTTACTCTACCTCCAAATTATATTTCATATTAAGCATTTTATATTTTGCTCCTGCCATTTCGTTATAAGGTAGCTTTTCCCATAAGCTGTTCCCTATTATATTTTTTATCTTTGACAGATTTTCATCTGTATCTGTAATTCCCGGAATAAGCGGCGTTCTTATAATATAAGGTTTTCCGCTTTTTTTAAGAATTTCAAAATTATCAAGTATACAGTAGTTATCCACTCCGGTATATTTTAAATGCTCATCCGAATCCGCAAGCTTGATATCCATTATAATGAAATCAAGCTTATCAAGTATTTTTCTGAAAACATATTCATCAGAATATCCCGATGTTTCAATACATAAATGGTATCCGGCAAGATAATCTGCAAGCTCGCTCAAAAATTCCGGCTGAGCAAGCGGTTCACCACCTGAGAATGTAAATCCTCCAAAACTATTCCCCAATATTTCTGCTGATTTTTTTAGTTCTTCCGCCAAATTCTCAGAAGAAATATTTTTTCCTGATATTTCAAGACAGTTTTCAGGGCAAATATGAATACACCGACCAAACGGTTTACATTCTTCGTGCTCACATTTCACCTTACATAAACCGCACTTAACACAGCGTGCATCTTTGTACATCAGCTGTGGTCTTGATATAAGACCTTCAGGATTATGACACCATCTGCATCTCAAAGGACAGCCTTTAAAGAATACTGTTGTTCTTATACCCGGGCCGTCGTGTACTGCCATTTCCTTTATATCAAATATAGTTCCTGTCATATCGAATACATCTGCCTTGCTATAACATGGTCCTGATACTCTTTGTCAAGTTCAGTAAAATACGCACTCCAGCCCCATATTCTTACCACAAGCTGTCGGTGATTCTCAGGATTCTTCTGTGCATCAATCAGAGTTTCGGGGTTAACTGAGTTAAGCTGCAGCTGATGTCCTCCCTTTTCGACAAAAGCTTTAACAAGAGCTCCGACTTTTTCGATTCCGTCACTGTCCGCAAAAACACTCTGATGAAATTCGAGTGTAAGCGGTCCGCCGTTTATTGCATTTTCAAAATGCTGTTTTGTCATTGATGCAATTACCGAAACAGGACCTTTTACTTTCGCAAACAAGCTCACAGAATAATTTGTACCGAATGGTTCACCTTTCCGTCTTCCGTCTGGCGATGCTCCGATTTCATTTGCATGCCATAAATAATACATTGCGCTCCCTGTTCCGGCTCTGTATATTCCGCCTCTGCAATTTTTCTTTCCATTTAATGCACCGGCAAAAGCATCAAGAAGCTTCGTCGCTATATCATCTGCAAAATCATCATTGTTACCAAGTTTCGGTGCTTCATAACGAAGCTTATGTAAAAGCTCGGGACTGTTTTCAAAATTATTATCAACAGCCAGAATCAGCTCATCTTTACTTATCGTTTTTTCTTCAAAAACATATTTTTTAATTGCCGCAAGCGAGTCTGCCGCAGTCGCAATTCCTGTTCCGTGAATACCGAAATTATTATATTTCCCGCCTTCATAAATATTGCAGTCCATCAGAACATTCATAAACGGTGATGGAATAAACCATAAATTATTAATTCCGTCACATATACTGTCAGCTTTTTTCTTTATCTCGTCGCAAACACATTCAAAAAATTCTTCATAAGTATCACATTTATCAAGATAGAGATGAAGAGCATTATCTACCGCCTGAGGATATGACAGTGCGGAGATATTAGCAATATCCGCTCCTACATTCGGAATAATAAATTCCCAGCAAGCAGCAACTGTATAATCTGATGCATCTTTATGAGAATAACCAAGCTTTTCAAGAGCCGGAATTACTATATCATCATTTGAATACTGCGGAAAACCAAGACCTGCCTTTGTAAGTCTTGTTGCTTCCGTAAATCTCTCCTTCGGAGTGTTTTTAGAAACTCTTAAATTTATCTTCGGGTCAATCATTTTGTTATTATAAGATGCTTTAAGACACAAAGCCGAAAGCTCATTATATATATCATTCCCGTTTTCGTCAACACCTCCGAGCATCATACTCTGACCGTTATCTCCCTGCTGAACTCCGGGATACAAATCAGAATCTTTATTAAACGACAAAAAAAAGTCTTCAAGAAGCTCCAGCGCTGATGCCTCATCAATAATCCCTTTATCCATATCTGCTTTAAAATACGGATACATATACTTATCAAACCTGCCGACAGTAATATGGTAGTTACCTTCATACCAGAGCGAAAAATGAATAATTCTGAACATCTGCAGTGCTTCGCGGAAAGAAGAGGCTCCATATCTCGGAACACGATCAAGCGTTTCTGCAATATCATCGCGGTTCAATCTGATTGCCTCTTCTTTATATCTGTCCGCAAGAGAAATCACTGCATCAATCATTCTCTTTCCGTATTCATCAGCAGTTTTCCGAAGCTCAATCAAACCCTTGCTTATTGCTTTTTCATAATTCGGAGTAAGATTCGATAAATACCCAAGCTCATGTATGTAATGTTCAGATGATATTTTATCCCATTCTTCGTCCGTAAAAATCCCAGGAATATTTTTTAAAGTCCTCATGTAACATATTTTTTCGCCTTCAAGAATAACAGGTGTCTCTGCTTCCATAAGCTTTTCAAAACGAATTGTCATACGTTCAATCGGCGAAAGCGATTTCCTGCTGAATTCTCCGGCAAAATCAATATTACATTCTTTCCTGAATAAATGATGTTTCTTAGACATTATATAATCACGCATAAAATCCCTCCTTAAATTTATTATACAGAAATTACTTGACAAATTCTCGCTGTTTATTGTATAATAATAGCAGGAATTTATCTTTTCAAAGAAAAAGAGGTGTTTATTCATGATATTTCATCAACCGGGAAATTCCTTAAGCGGAAACAACTATAACATTTTTATTCACAGCATAAAATTCGACTTCCATTTCCACAAAAATCCCGAACTTATATACATAGTCAAAGGAAGTGTGGAATGTATTGTAAACAACAAAAAAGAAATACTTTCAGAAGGTGATTTCGGACTTTGCCTGTCAAATGAAATACACTCATACACTCCGATAGGCGACTCAGCTTATTGGGTATGTGTTTTTTCTGAAGATTTTATCAGAAGCTTCACATCTATGATTAAGAACAAGACAGGAGACAGGTTTAAATTCGACTGCGAAAAAACAGTAAGAGATTATATTGAAGAAAAACTGATAAAAGAAGAAAATCCATCATTCTTTACACTGAAATCATGCCTGTATGCCGTTTGCGAACAATATATGAAAAGTGTCACCCTTGTTGATGTTGATAAGTCCAAGCTTCAAAGCATGCATATTATAATTGAATTTATTGAAAAAAACTATGCCAATGATATAAAACTGACAGATGTAGCCGATATTTTAGGCTATGATTATCACTACGTTTCAAGATATTTTCATAATCTTTTTAATTTGTCATTTAAAAGCTTTCTTAACACATACAGACTTGAAAAAGCCGTTGAACTTATCGAAAATAGTGACAAGAAAATGATAGAAATTGCATACGAAAGCGGTTTTCAAAGCATTCGTAATTTTAATGATTCCTTTAAAAAGCACTACGGTATTACTCCCAACAAATACAAAAGCTCTCGCATAATGAAATATAATAAAATATATGAGGAGTTGCGCTAAGCAACTCCTCAAGTATTTTTATCTTATTATTGAAAATTCAAAATGTACCTTCTTATCGTTCATCTGATAAGCTTCCGCAAGCTGCGGTCCACAGCTTCCTGAACCGATACCGCTCACTTTATAGTCGATACGTACATTTGTATTTCCGCTTTTTACAAGCTCGAAATAGTGATTTTTTTTCGTAAGCTCTTCAGAAGTATACTCGGAAACATTTATTTCCATTCCCTGTCCGCATATATACTTATATCCGCCGATTTCAAGGAACTTTGTATTATAATGATTTCCATGCTCCTGAGGCTTTATATAATTTACATATTCCTTTTCTGCAGAGCTTTCGTACATACCCATTTTTGAAGCATGATGCATATCAATATACGATTCGTACGGGCCGTATCCGAAATACTTAAAGTTTTTTGCAGATGTTGTAAACTCAAATCCAAGTCTCGGCAAAAATCCCCATGTATCGTCAAAATCACCGTCAAGAACAACATCAACTCTTCCGTCAGCATAGAATGTGTATTCTGCAGTATATCTGAAAAACGGACTTCTTGACACACCTGCAAGCGATGCTGTCACAGCTATTTTATTGTCTGAAATATCAAGATTATAAACTTTGTTATAAAGCTTATTATAGTTTGCCTCAAACCATTTATTTCTCATATATCTTTCGTTATCAGTAGGCGCTTTCCACGCAGTAAGAACCATGGGCGATTCAATATCAAGATATCCGTAATGGAGATTGAATTTGTATTCAAATTCATTGCCCTTTATTACTGCATTCTCACCGTCTTTTGTAATTACAACTTCCCCGTCAACGGCTACGGGAACTGTACCAACTGCTATTTCATGCTGTGTTTCCGCAACTGTATATCCGTCCTTGTTCTTCATTGTAATATTTAAATATGCACCGTATTTAACACGAAGTGCAGTCGGAAGACCGGTTATTTCAACACTTTCACAAGTATGAGGCTTTGTTGAAAGTTCAAGATTTCCGCATGCAATAATTTCACCGTCCGCTGTCAGCTCCCAGGTTATTTCATACTCCGAAAAATCCGTGAAATCATATTTATTATACACCGTAAGTATTCCGTCATTCCACTCTGTCTTCATCGGCTGATAAGCATATTTCGCTTCAAGCGAACCCGCTTTAAAGCTTCTGTCATGAAATACCAGTCCGTCGCAGCAGAAATTGAAATCATGGGTTTCTTCTCCGAAATCTCCTCCGTATCCGAGTTTATCTTCTTCTATCGGAGCAACATGATCAGCCCACTCCCAGATACATCCGCCTATCATGTACGGATTATTGTCAATAACATCCCAGTAGTCCACAAGATCACCCGGGCTGTTACCCATTGCATGAGAGTATTCACATAGGAAAATAGGTCTTTTATCTCCCGTACGACGGTGATATTCAATCATTTGTTCAGGTCGCCAGTACATACGGCTTACCACATCAACCGTATCCGGATCCATAAGGTCAGGATTCGGATTATATATATTCTCATAATGAATAAGGCGTGTTATACCGTCACGTTTTTCTCTGTTTCTTATAAACTCAGTCATAGCGGCAAAATTGTCACCGTAGTTTGATTCATTACCGTGGCTCCACATAACAACGCAAGTATGGTTCTTATCACGTTCATAAAGTCTTTCAGCTCTGTCTATGAACGCTTCTTTCCATTCAGGATTCTTACATGGCCATATGTTATTATCGTCATATCCCCATATACTGCCACGATGTCCAAAACCATGAGTTTCAATATCAGCTTCATCTATCACATAAAATCCGAGTTCATCACAAAGCTCAATAAACGCCGCCTGCGGCGGATAGTGAGATGTACGGATGGCATTAATATTAAGCTCCTTCATTTTGAGAAGCTCGCTTTTCATCTCATCATATGTAAGAGAATATCCGTTAAAAGGATGCGTATCATGATGATTGACACCTTTCAGTTTAACGCTTACTCCATTAATAAGAAGCTCTCCCTTATCGCTTACGCTCTGTGTTCTGAGACCTATTTTAAAAGGTATATACTCCCCGGAATTTTCAACTACTACAGTATAAAGATACGGTTTTTCAGCATTCCAGAGAACAGGATTTTTTAAATCAGTTTCATTTAGCTTATCATCATATACTTTATAAGTTCCGTCATAGTAAATTCCCTTATCGTCAAAACCAATTTCAACGTCATGGAGATGACCTTCAGGACGTGACAAAATATATACATCTCTGAATATACCGTTATTTCTGAAGAAATCCTGATCTTCAAGATAGCTTCCGGCACACCATTTATATACCTTTGCTATTATTTCATTATCGCCTGCTTTAAAAGTAACGGAAAACTCAGATGTAGAATGAGATACTGTTGAAAAACCAACATATTCACCGTTTACAAAAAGCTCTACGCATGATGATACACCTTCAAAAACTATGGTATTATCAAGCGAAGCTTTTTCCTCTGTAATATTTACAACCTTTCTGTAAACTCCTACCGGATTGTCATCGGGAACGTACGGCGGATCAACCGGATACGGATAATTTACGTTTGTATAATACGATTTATCATAACCTCTTGACTGCCAGCATGACGGAACATCAATCTTGTCCCACTCTTTTATAATTTCAGGACAGTCTATATCTCTTTCATAATATTTATAATCCCACTCTCCGTTAAGAAGCATAAAATATTCAGATTTATTTCTGTCTCCACGTAATGCCGCTTCAAGACTATGATATGGTATATAATGTGCACGTGGTTTTAAAGTATTTTCATGTATAAATTCAAGTTTTTCGTATTTTCTCATTTTTTCCTCCGATAACATTTGATTATATAAAATCATTTTTACTATATATTTTTACAAGTCTGACATTCGACTGAAATCCTACCACAGGAATCATCTGTACATATTTCCTTATCTATATTATCAAAAACACAATTTCTGATATACACATCATCTGCATCATGAATATCAATGCCTGTTTTACTGTTTCTAAACACACACCTCTCGATATGTATATCCCTGTTATTTTTCCCCGGTAGTCCATCTGATTTTATTCCTATACAGCCATATGCTCCGTACCGTGCAGTCTCACCGCAATTATCAAATACACAGTCTGTAATATGTATATCAGTTGCATGCCCGCCTTCTGTGTGATTAGGAAATTCCGCTCCCAGCAATATGCCACTATTCATAAGATTTTTATAACTGCAATTTGATATGCGCATATGATCTATTCTTGACAAATGCCCTGCTCCTGCAATATTTACAAACCGGGAATTTTTACATTCGTACAAGTCCGGTTCCCAGCACTGTGCCAGACAAAGAGTATCGTTTCTTAACCATGACGGTAAAACGCCATCAAATATTACTGTATAAATATGTCCGTAAAATCCGTCTTTTTCGGCCGAACCTTCACAAATCCAACTTTTAATTCCAACAACTTTTACATCCTGATCGGAATAAAATTCCATATTGCTTCCGTCAACAAGCGGAAGGTACGAATACCGTGTAAAAAACTTCACGATATTTTCAGAAACAATTTCAACCGGGAACAAATAATTTGAATGCATATTCTGCCCATCCATGCGGACGCCCTCAATATACATTTCATTCACTCTTATACTTCCACTGCACTTATGTAATTTAAATGCATCTCTCGGTGCAGTAAAATATTGATTCCCCTCCGGTTTGAATTTTACATTTTCCATTGTAAGGTCGTGAATATTAAAAGCAAGATGTGCAAAACCATTACTGTTTGCAGTATGCAAATTTTTTAAAATAAGATTATTCACATTCCCGAAAAAACATTGAAAATCAGTTTTTGCCCCCTGATGAAACGTTACTATGTCTCCTTTTTTTACCTTCGAAGCAACACCAACATCTGAAAGAGCCAGAGTTCGTTCTCCAATTAAACGAAAATTATTTTCAAGACCTCCGCCGTAAGAAAGACTTTCTCCGCTCAATTCTCCGGTAGTTGTAAATCTGTTCATACAATATGTTCCCATATTATCATAACATGGATTCCCTTCGAATACTTCAACTATAACAGTATCTTTATCAACTTTTACTATCTGACCTGACGAGGCAAACTCCGGATTTCTTTTAAATTTCAAATTTTGTACCGTAATATTTTCACCGCTGTCTACCCACAGAACCGAAGGCATAATACTATGAAGTTTTAAGTCGTTTACACCTTCCAAAACAGTAAGAGGATTATTATTTTCATCGCACTTTCCGCTTATGACAATATTCTTTAAACCATATAATAAAATATGAACATCTTTTGTGGCAGAATACTCTGCCTCAGCATCATGAGCAGTCTGATCAGTATCATGTGAAAAAAAGGTCTTTAACGGATATATTCCTTCTTCAAATTGCAAAACATCTGCATCAGTTCTTTTAGCTTCAGCAATTGCTTTTCCAATACCTTCAGCCGCATCTTCGCAAGGCAAAGTAACATAATCTTTTACATATACTACTCTCATACCATATCTCCATATTATATTTTTACCTATTATATAATATTTTATTGTTTTTGTCAACACTTTCCACACTTTTTTAAAAAATTGTTGACAAACGTTCGCAATTATGATATATTAAACATGAAACTAAAGCAAGGAGAAAAAGTATGAAAAAAATACTCTTATTTTTACCTGTTTTGTTTATTATTTTTCAGGTAAATTCCATAGCTTCATCATATACATTTTACGTATCATCATCAGGAAACAATTCAAATAGCGGAACAACATCATCTTCCCCTCTGCAAAGCTTATCAGCATCATATGCAAAAATGGGGTCTGATACAGAAATTGTACTGCTCGATGCGACAACTCTTACACTTCCCGGTTCATACAACGGAAATCTGACAATTAAAGGTAATTCATCAAATATAGTTCTCACTCTCCCAAGCGAGGTATCTCTTACAGGGAATCTGAAGCTTGACAATCTGTCACTTTGCAATGCGTCAACCATATATGCAAATGGTTATAATCTTGAAATCGGCAGTTCAATAACTTCCTCTTCAAGACTTACAGTATACGGTGGAAAGAAATCAGCTGATTTAACAGGAGATACAAATATTACTCTTCTCGGAGGACAATACGAAAATATTTATGGTGGTGGAAACGGCGGTAAAGTAAACGGTAATACAAATGTTGTTTTCGGCGGGAACTGTAATCCTAATGACACAGCTGATGATAACGGTGTATGTAATGTTTTCGGAGGAGGCTTAGGCGCTCCTGTAACAGGAAAAACCAATCTCACTATGAAAGATAATGCGAGTGCATACTTTCTTGTCGGTGCCGGTCATAATACAAACGGAACCGCCTCAGAAACTTTAATAACAATTGAAGGCGGAAAAGTAATGAACGTCTATGCAGGTTCGAAAAATGTTGCACTTACTGATTGCAACACAAACATAGTAATGAGAGGCGGCAAAGCCGAATCACTGTTTGGTGGATGTGAATCTGTTGCGATGTCCGGAAATACTTCAATTCGTATCGAAGGCGGCGAAGTTACGAGAAGAATTTACACAGGTTGCTATAACAATGCCGAATCCAAAGTCTTTTGGCTTACTTGGAAAGGTACAAACTGTGTTACCGGAACGACTACCCTGTATCTCTCACCCGGAGCTACCCTAATATCCGGCTCAGGTTTATCAGGCACAAACAAAGTAAACATGGGAATATTTTCAGGAAGTCGTATACAGTCTCAAAATGATAAAGAACAAAATACAATTATATACTTAGACAACAGTTATTCATCATACAGCAAAAAAATAGGCGAAAAAGGTCTTCTCCATACAAGTGACTTTAAAAGCTTCCACGACTACGTAATACAATGCGGAGCAGGCGGAGACGTCTACGGAACGCAAACAGGCGGCAGTGTTTACATTGCACCTGATGAAGGAAACTGCGGAGTTTTAAACGGTGGCTACTACCTTAACGAAAACGCATCGGTATCATCGTCCGCAAGCATAACTTTTGAAAAGAATTTTAACATATCATCTGTAACAGCAACAGCTTCCGACACCGGCATTTCAGGAACTATAACATATACCGCAAGAAACGCAGGAGAAGAAAACAATCCGAAGCTTATAAATGCGGTATATGATGATACAGGAAAATATATAAACTGCTGTATCACAAATACATCATCCGTTGATTCTTCAAAAACATATACTGTAGAATTTATTCCCGAATCCGAGAAAACATACACAGTAAAAACAATGCTTATAAGTGACGAGCTTAAAACGCTTACCACTCTGAATTCTATTAAAACAACAAAATGAAAGGAAAGACAGCATGAAAATTGAAATTTGTAAATTAAACGAACTTAATTATGTTATAAGATACCCAGAAGGATATGAAGAAGGAAAAAAATATCCTGTGATAATGCTACTTCATGGTGCAGGTGGCAGAGGAAATGATATAAATGTTCTACTTGAAAATCCTTTTTTCACTTTAACTGAAAAACATGAAAAATTTCCATTTATATCAGTAGCTCCCCTCTGCTCAGCCAATACATGGTTTGATTTATTTGAGCACCTGAAAAAGCTTGTATGTAAAATTGCATTATCTGATTTTACTGATAAAGAACACATTTATCTCATGGGTGCAAGCATGGGCGGCTACGGTACATGGCAGTTAGCAATGAGCATGCCGGAGTTTTTTGCAGCAATTGCACCTATTTGCGGTGGTGGTATGTACTGGAATGCTTCAAGACTGATAAATGTACCTGTATGGGCTTTCCACGGAGCTAACGACGATGTTGTATATCCGGAAGAATCCAAAAAGATGGTTGATGCAGTAAACAGATGCGGCGGCAAAGCACGTCTTACAATTTATCCCGAAAACGACCATAACGCATGGTCAGATACATACTCAAATATGGAAGTTTTTGAATGGATGCTGAGCAATATAAATCAAAATACAGAAGCCATTATAGATATTTATGACAATACAGAAATGTACGGTTAAAAAAGGAAGATATTTTATGAATAACGCAAAAAACACACCGTGTGATTTTCTATTAACTCCCACAGACCCAAAATACGATGAAAGTATACGCATTTTTCAGGGGTGTCCGACAATCGCCATAACAAAAGGCGGAAGAATTTTTTTAGGCTGGTATTCAGGCGGTCCGTGTGAACCGCATATGGATAACTACAATATTCTGATATACAGTGACGATAAAGGTAAGACATGGTCAAAACCTGTTGTTATCATACCAAGCAACAAAGAAAAATGCATACACGCTCTTGACATTCAGCTCTGGACTTCTCCTGAAGGAAAGCTCTTTATATTCTGGGTTCAGAACAATGTAGAACCTACAACAGACGAAAACCATGCCATAACAAGAAAGACAGAAACTAATAATACAGCCCTGATGTATACTGACGGATTCAAGTTCTCAGATTTTGAACACTCTATGTGGATGTCAGTATGCGACAATCCCGACAGCAATAATCTTGTATTCTCAGAGCCAAGATATGCTGATACAGGATTTCTGAGATGTAAACCCACTGTTCTCAGCAACGGGAACTGGCTTTTCTTCAATTACGACCAGATGCAGGAAAACTACGGATACAGCATATCCAAAGATAATGGAAAAACCTTTGAGCGTCATTACGGAGCAAAAAAACTTCTTACCGACTATGATGAAAGTATGGCATATGAAAGAAAAGACGGTTCTGTAAGAATGTTTGCAAGAACTCTAAATTTCGGACATCCTGCTGAAAGTATTTCTTACGACGGCGGTCTTACTTGGACAGAAACAAAGCTTTCGGATATAGTTCATCCTACAACAAGATTTTTTGTTTCACGTACTCCGTCAGGCAAGGTAATACTTGTTACAAACGATTCTCCCGATACAAGATCAAATATGACCGTATCACTTTCAGACGATGACGGAGAAACATGGAAGCACAAGCTTCTCATTGATTCAAGACTTGACCTTTCATACCCGGACATTGATTTTTATGACGGTAAAATATATATGGTATATGACAGAGAAAGATGCGGTGCCAAAGAAATTCTTTTTGTAGAATTTACAGAAGAAGATATTATTAGCGGAAATGAAAATCTGAAAATAACTATAATAAGTAAACCGTAAATTTTATTAAAAAAATATTGACATTATATTTATATTATGATATAATATAGAAAATTGAATAATTAAATTGTGTAGGGGAGCTGGTATTTGCCGGCTGAGAGGAAGTAATCAAACTTCGACCCTTTAACCTGATGCGGATAATGCCGCCGTAGGAAGTCATAGTTTGCTTGTAACGGATAATCCAATCGGGTTATCCGATTTTTTTCTTCGGAAAGGAGGATTATATACGGCTTGCAGGGGAGCGCCTGACAGCTTTGATTCGAGCGATGGGAACCCGTGTTTCGGGGTGAGAGGGAAAAAGTGATTTCCGACCGGGCGAAGCATTTGTTTGACTTCGTATTTTAATATGAAATGAGGAAAAATAAATGAAAAATTCAAAAGGTCTTTTAAAAATGGTTGTTCTTGCGATAATGGTAGCTCTGGGTGTGGTTATTTCACCTCTGCTTCGTGTAGAGGGAATGTGTCCTATGGCACATTTTATAAACATTACCTGCTCTGTTTTACTCGGTCCATGGTATTCTCTGCTGTGTGCAGTACTTATCGGAGTAATAAGAATGATAGTTATGGGTATTCCCCCAATCGCACTGACAGGTGCAATATTCGGTGCATTCTTATCAGGCGTATTCTACCGTCTGTCAAAAGAAAAAATTATTTTTGCAGTGCTCGGAGAAATTATCGGCACAGGTATCATCGGTGCTATTGCTTCATATCCCGTGATGACTATTTTCTGGGGTAAAGAAGGGCTCAGCTGGCTTTTCTATGTACCGTCCTTTATATGCGGAACATTAATTGGCGGAGCTGTAGCTTACATATTCCTGAAAAAGCTCTCATCTTCCGGAATGCTTGACAAGATGAAAGAGAGGCTTATCTGATGAACAGAACACATCTCGAAAATAATCCGCTTATACATTGCATTACCAATCCGATTTCTATTAATCAATGTGCAAATGCAATTTTATGTATCGGTGCTCAGCCTGTTATGGTTGAGCATCCGGATGAAGTAGCAGAAATAACTGCTTCGTCAGATGCATTACTGCTGAATCTCGGAAATATCACTGATGTCAGAATCAAATCAATTGAAATTTCAGCAAAGACGGCATCTGAAAATCATATTCCGTTTACACTCGACCTTGTGGGAATCTCATGTTCAACATTGAGATATAAATTCGCATTATCATTACTGAATAAATATGTTCCGTCGATTATTAAAGGGAATTATTCTGAAATAAACGCTCTTTATAATTCTGAATACAAAACGTCAGGCGTTGATTCAAAAATTTCAGACACAGAGCTTATAAAAGAAATTTCAGTTAAACTCGCAATAAAATATAATACCGTTATTCTTGCAAGCGGAAAAACCGATATTATTACAGACGGAAACAGTATAACATATATCGAAAACGGTACCCAACAGCTTTCAAGAGTTACCGGTACAGGGTGTATGTTAGGAGCGCTGTGCAGCTGTTATTTATCAGAATACGAAAATTATACAGCAGCTGTCAAATCCTGTGCTTTTCTCGGAATATGCGGTGAACTTTCCGAAACAAATCAAGGCAACGGAACTTTCATGGTCAATCTTATAGACAAATTATCAACCGTCACAGATATCGAAAAACTAGCCTTAACAAGAAAGAAGGAATTTAAAATTGAAAACATTTAACTCAAAACTGTACTTTATAACGGACAGCACAGGCTTTACAGAAGATGAATTTCTGTACAGAATTGAAGAAGCATTAAAAGGCGGAGTCACGCTTCTTCAGCTCCGCGAAAAAAACAAAACCGCAAGAGAATATATTAATCTTGCAAACAAAGTTCACAGCCTCACACAAAAATATAACGTCCCACTTATAATAGACGACAGACTGGACGTTGCAATGGCGGTTAATGCCGAAGGCGTTCATCTCGGACAAAGTGATATGCCGATAGATATTGCAAGAAGATTATGGGGCGAGGATAAGATAATAGGAGCAACTGCAAAAACTATATCTCAGGCTGTTGAAGCATATACTAATGGTGCAGACTATCTCGGTGTAGGCGCTATCTTCCCCACTAACACCAAAGTTAAAACAGTTATAACATCAACCGACACTCTGAATGAAATTTGCAAATCAGTCCCTATACCGGTTAATGCTATCGGTGGTCTCAACATAAACAATATTGATATTTTAACAAACATTCCGATTTCGGGAATTTGTGTAGTATCTGCAATAATGAAATCCGAAAATCCACGGATTGCATCTGAAAAACTGAAAGGGTGGTTTTAATGAAAACAGTGCTTACCATTGCCGGTTCAGACTCAATCGGTGGTGCAGGAATACAGGCAGACATAAAAACCATTACTGTAAATGGAGCATACGCTATGACTGCTATAACAGCTCTGACTGCACAAAACACACTTGGAGTATCAGATATCATGGAAGTCACTCCCGAATTTCTGAAAAAACAGATTGATGCGGTTTTTACAGATATCCGTCCTGACGCTGTGAAAATTGGCATGGTTTCATCTGCAAAGCTTATAAGTGTAATTGCTGAACGTTTGAAATTCTATCAAGCCAAAAACATTGTACTTGATCCTGTCATGATATCCACAAGCGGTTCGGAGCTTCTACAAAAAGAAGCAGTAAAGACTTTTACAGAAGAGCTTATTCCACTTGCAGATATCATTACACCGAACATTCCGGAAGCTGAAGCTTTATCAGGTTTAAAAATAAAAAACAAATCAGATATGGAAAAATGCGCGATTCATCTTGGTAACAAATTCAGCACAGCAGTTTTGCTTAAAGGCGGACACAGCATAAACAATGCTGATGATATTTTATATAACGGAGAATTAACCTGCTTCAAAGGCAAAAAAATAGAAAACCCCAATACCCACGGTACGGGATGTACATTATCCTCTGCAATAGCTTCAAATCTCGCAAAAGGATACACAACCGAAGTATCCGTTCAAAAGGCTAAAGATTACATCACCCGATCACTGTCAGCTATGCTTGACATCGGAAAAGGCTCAGGTCCAATCAATCATCTGAAAGGAGTTTATTAAGCGTGAATAAATATAAAACACAAATGGAAGCTGCTCGTATGGGAATAATAACAGAGCAGATGAAAGCGGTAGCAAAACAAGAATACAAAACCGAGGAAGAAATTCGAAGCCTTGTTGCAAAGGGACAGATTGTAATATGTGGGAACCGTCTCCACAAGTGTATAACACCTAAAGGTATAGGTTCTATGCTTAGTACTAAAATCAATGTAAATCTCGGTGTTTCAAAGGATTGCAAAGATTATGATATTGAAATGCAGAAGGTTATGACATCAGTAAAAATGGGTGCTGATGCTATCATGGATTTATCATCACACGGTAATACACAACCGTTCAGACGAAAGCTGACCTCAGAATGTCCTGCCATAATCGGGACAGTTCCTGTATACGACAGTGTTATACACTATCAAAGAGATTTATCCGAGCTAACAGCAAAAGATTTTATTGATGTTGTACGTCTACACGCAGAGGATGGAGTGGATTTCTTAACAATTCACTGCGGTATCACACGTAAAACCATTGAACAGATAAAAAAACATAAAAGAAAAATGAATATTGTATCACGAGGCGGTTCACTCGTATTTGCATGGATGAGTATGACAGGTGAAGAGAATCCGTTTTATGAGTATTACGATGAGATACTCGACATATGCCGTGAATTTGACGTAACATTATCTCTCGGTGATGCATGCCGACCGGGATGTATCACCGACAGCGGCGATGTGTGTCAGATTGAAGAGCTTGTAAGACTTGGTGAACTCACAAAACGTGCATGGGAAAAGGATGTTCAGGTTATGATAGAAGGTCCGGGGCACATGCCGCTTAATCAGATTGAATCAAACATGAAAATTCAGCAAACCGTCTGTATGGGAGCTCCGTTTTACGTTCTCGGTCCTATTGTAACTGATATTGCTCCCGGATATGACCACATTACATCTGCAATAGGCGGTGCAGTTGCCGCGGCAAGCGGTGCGGCTTTTCTATGCTATGTAACACCTGCCGAACATCTCGCTCTACCTGATGTAGATGATGTCAAACAGGGTATAATCGCTTCTAAAATTGCGGCTCATGCGGCTGATATAGCCAAAGGTATTCCTCACGCAAGGGATATTGATGACAAAATGTCAGACGCAAGAAAAAACTTCGATTGGGATAAGCAGTGGGAATGTGCTATCGACCCTGATACCGCAAAACAAATCCGAAATAACAGAAAGCCCGAACTTGAAGAAAGCTGTTCTATGTGTGGAAAATTCTGTGCAGTCCGCAGTATGAATAAAGCATTAAACGGAGAAGCAATAGATGTTTTATAGTTCAGGCTAAATCTATATTTCTAACATTTTCACGCAGTTTAAGGACATATGACGGAGAAACAGAAAGCTCATCTATCCCCATTCTGAGAAAAGTTTCAGTCAGTGATAAATCGGAAGCAAGTTCTCCGCATATTCCTATCCATGCACCGTGTTCGTGGGCGTTTTGCGTTGCAAACTCAATCAGTCTCAGAATAGCATCGTGATGAGTATCACAAAACCGTTCAAGCTTCGGATTCTGTCTGTCGCATGCAAGAGTATACTGAGTAAGGTCATTTGTTCCGACGCTGAAAAAATCAACCAGTGGCGCAAGACGGTCACTGATAATTGCCGATGCAGGTGTTTCTATCATTATTCCGAGTTCAATATCCTCATCAAATTCTATATTGTCATTTCTTAAATCACTTTTTACCTTTTCACATATTTTAAAAACTTCTTCAACTTCTTCAACACTTGTTATCATAGGAAACATAATGGATATATTTCCGAAAGCAGATGCTCTGTACAACGCCCTCAACTGTGTAATAAATATTTCAGGTCTTGAAAGACATATTCTGATTGCACGAAGCCCCAGTGCAGGATTTTCCTCTTTGTCAAGTTTAAAATAATCAGCCTGCTTATCTGCTCCTATATCAAGAGTTCTTATTATAACCTTCTTCCCTGCCATACTTTCAGCGGCTCTTTTATAGACCTGAAACTGTTCCTCCTCGGTCGGGAAATCGTCATTTTCAAGATAAAGAAATTCGCTTCTGAAAAGACCAATCCCCCCGGCGTCATTAACAAGAACAGAGCCTATACTGTCTATACTTCCAATATTTGCATATATATTAATTTTTGTGCCGTCAAGAGTTACATTTTCTTTACCTTTAAGCTTTTGCAGAAGCACCTTTTTACTGAAATCCTCTTTTTGCCTGTATCTCGCCTTTTCAAGCTCGGTTTCATCAGGATCGATTATAACCTCACCGTTATATCCGTCAACAATTACCGAATCACCGTCACGTATACTGCTCATAAAGCGTTCACCAAGTCCTATCACAGCCGGTATATTCATATTACGTGCAAGAATAGCTGTATGCGAATTCGAAGAGCCTCCTGCGGTAACAAACGCAAGGACATTATCCTTATCAAGTGAAACAGTTTCACTCGGAGCAAGATCATCAGCACATATTACAACAGGCTCAGTAAATTCCGAATCAGTTTTCACACTGCCGTTTTCAAGGCATTTTATTAATCTGTTTGAGATATCCTTAACATCCTCAGCTCTTGCCTGCATATACGCATCTTCCATAGATGAAAACATTTCAGCAAAATTGTCGGCAGTGACAGCCACAGCATACTCAGCATTTATCATCTGACTTTCGATAACATTTGCAATCGCTTCGTTATAATCATCATCACTTAGCATCATCATATGAATCTCAAATATCTGTGCGTTTGTTTCCCCGACTTCCTTAAGTGCTTTTGAATATATTTCTTCAAGCTCACGAACTGCATTATCTTTTGCTGACTCAAGTCTTTTTTTCTCAGCTTCAACGCTTTCTATTTTCTCACGTCTGACTTTTGCTTCACTTCTCTTGTATACAGATATTTTCCCTATTGCGACCGCACCGTAAACACCTTTTCCGACAAATTTAATCATTTGCTATCTCCTTACAAATTAGCTGTAAAAAATTCTGTCAACTCCCTGACTGAAGCATCTTCATCGCCTCCGTCAACCGTTATTTTAATAACATCATTCTGTTTTGCACCTAATCCCATAACTGCAAATACTTTTGTAGCATCTGCAGTTTTGCCGTTTACCTCAATCGTCACGGTACTTCCAAGGGACTGCGCTTTTTTTACAAGCATCCCTGCCGGGCGTGCATGAATACCCAGCTCATCTTTAATTATATATTCAAACGTTTTCATACAATTCTCCTATTCCGCTTTAATTAAATCAGTTCCCGCATCAATTTTTCCGTCATGAAGGATCTCTATATTTTCATATTCGTCACTGTTACATATAATCATAGGTGTAACAAGCTTATATCCGTTATCTCTGATTGACTTCGTGTCAAAGCTTATAAGGAGCTCTCCTTTCTTTATTGTCTGACCTTCCTTCGCTCTGACAGTAAAATACTTACCACCGAGTTTTACTGTATCAATTCCTATATGAAGAAGTATCTCACATCCGGTATCCGAAACTATATTTATTGCGTGTTTTGAATCAAAAATCTTTTCCACACGTCCGTCACACGGTGCAAACAGCTTTCCGTCCGAAGGCTCAATTGCCACACCATCACCGAGAATTTTCTGCGAAAAGACTTCATCCTCAACTTTTTCTACCGGGACAACAGTTCCGCTAAGATGTGCTCCGAGAACAACCGACGCTTTCTTTGTTTTTTCTTCTCCGGGATGTGCCATATAATCCTCAAGATTAGATTTTATAACCGCCACCTGCGGTCCGTAAATTATCTGAACACCTTCGCCTTTTCTGATAACTCCTGATGCTCCTGTTTGTTTCAGAACATTATCATCAACCTTTTTTGTATCTTTTACAGTTATTCTTAGTCTTGTAGCACAGCAGTCAACATCAGAAATATTTTCTTTCCCGCCAAGTCCTTTCAATATCAGCTCACTTACACGGTCGCTCGAATTTACTTTTGAATCTTTTCTTGCGTTATAATCCTGACGTGTGTAAAGCTTTGTTTCTTCGTCATCCGCCTCACGCCCCGGTGTTTTCAGATTGAAACGATTTATAAGAAAACGAAATACAAAATAGTAAACAACAGCATAAATCAGACCGATAATTACAATCCATATCCAATTTGTCTTCGCATTACCCTGAAGAACTCCGAATAAAAACATATCTATTATACCACCGGAGAATGTCATTCCGACACCCACATTAAAAATATGCATAAGCATGTATGAAAGTCCCGCCAAAACACAATGAACTCCGTACGCAAGCGGTGCAACGAATAAAAATGTGAATTCTATCGGCTCAGTTATACCGGTAAGCAAAGACGTAAGAGCGGCTGACAGAAGAAGTCCTTCAACAGCTTTCTTTTTTTCGGGACGTGCCGCTTTATATATTGCATAAGCGGCAGCCGGAAGTCCGAAAATCATAAACGGAAACTTTCCTGACATAAACCTTGTTGCCGAAACAGAGAATTGAGTTGTAGCTTTTGAAGCAAGCTCTGCAAAGAAAATATTCTGTGCACCCTGAACTACCACTCCATCTATGATAGCCGAGCCTCCGACTTCTGTCTGCCAGAATGGCATATAAAACACATGATGAAGTCCGAACGGAATAAGTGCACGCTCTATTATACCGTAAATCCATGTTCCGATATACCCCGATGCAAGTACAAGACGTCCAAGACCTGCAATAAGTCCCTGAACAATAGGCCATACATAAAACATAGCAACTCCGACAAGTAAATATACAAAACTACTGATTATCGGAACAAATCTTGTTCCGCCAAAAAAGGCAAGAACCTGAGGAAGCTGAATTTTATAAAATCTGTTATGAAGAGCCGCAACGCCAAGACCAACTATAATACCACCAAACACACCTGTTTGCAAAGTGGTAATACCGAGAACACTTGTAGTCGAATTTGGCGCAAGAGCTTCTACTCCACCATTTGCCCTGATAAGAGCACTGATAGCTGTATTCATAATAAGAAAAGCTATCGCTCCGGACAGTGCCGCAACCTCTTTTTCACGCTTTGCCATACCAATCGCAACACCCATAGCAAATAATAGTGCCAGGTTATCGAACACTACACTTCCTGTTTTGCTCATAATGTCAAGAATAGTATATAACAATCCACCCTCAACTATTATATTTGTCAGTCTGTAAGTTTCAAGAGTAGTCGGATTCGTAAAAGAACTTCCTATACCAAGCAGCAGCCCTGCTACAGGTAATAATGCAATAGGAAGCATGAACGAACGTCCGACTCTTTGTAATACACCAAAAATTCTGTCTTTCATGATTACCTCCAAAAATAAAATTTTTCAGTCGCTATTAATTTTTGAATATAGTGTATATATTATTCAGAAAATTCAAAAAAAATTATTATTGGTAAATTTTTTATATATCAGAAAAATAATATTGACAAACAACACTTTTTTTGGTAAAATAAAAACATATTATTTTCAATGGAGGTTGATTTTTGTGTTAAAAAAAATCTATAGTTTTGTATTGGCTTTAAGCTTACTTTCTTCACTTTTTACAATCAACGAGGTATATGCCGAAGTATTTGACGGTGGAGACGGCAGCAGAGATTATCCGTATCTAATATCAGAGGCTTATCAACTCGAAGAATTTCGTGATATAGTTAACAGCGGCGACAACGACATATGCGTTCAGCTTATCGATAATATCGACCTTGAAAACAACGCATGGACACCTATCGGTATGAGTTCAAGCGGATATAACGGAATTTTTGACGGCAACGGATATGCAATTAAGAATATGGAAATAAAAGAGGCATCTTCCGGAACCTCCAGCGGAAGTTTTACTATTTGGGGAAGCGGCTTGTTCGGCATAATAGGAAAAAACGGTGTTGTTAAAAATGTTAATGTTGACGGAACTTTTTCCATGAACGAAGAACAAAATAACGATATCGACCTCGGCTGTATATGTGGCGGAAACTTAGGTACTGTTGAGGAATGCTTTGTCACTGTTAATTTTGAAAACTTTGAACTTTATATAACATCGCCAAAAAATAGCAGCATGACTACTATCGGAGGCATTGCGGGTGTAAATTCAGGAACAATCAGAAACTGTTATGTTATAGGAAACATAGACGTTTTTGCAGATACAAGACACCTCAGCGTCGGGGGTATTGTCGGAGATGTGGTAGTAAGCGGTACAACCGTTGAAAATTGCTACGCGGCGGTTGATATTAACATTGACTCAGAGGCTGAAGTAAAAAAAGGCGGTATTTTTGGAAATATACGTTATAAAGGTAACTTAAAAAATATATATGCGAACGGAGATATGGAAGATTCTCTCATAAACGGAAGTGACAACTCCTCATATCTTACCGACTGCAGTCTTCTCTCAACAGAATATATGAAATCCGATGAATTTATTTCTGTTCTCGGAGACGCTTTTTCTGCTGATACTGATAACGTAAACGACGGATACCCAACACTTAAGGCTCTTGTTTACGAAGAAGAAAGTGATGTCTCAGACTGGGTAGAGGAAGAAATAAACACATCAGAATCCGATAAGGAAATTTTCAATCGTCTGACTCCTCCGGAACTTAAAAACAAAGACCTTACACAAGATATCACACGCGCTGAGTTCTGTGCAGTTGCAGTTCAGCTTTGTGAAGAAATGGGAGGAACTGAGCTTAATGCAGCAAAGATAGACTCACCTTTCACAGATACAAGTTCGGACCCTGTAAAAAAAGCATTCGTACTTGGAATTACAAACGGTATTTCAGAAAAAATATTTGCACCATATCAGCTTATAAGCCGTGAACAACTTGCCACCATGCTTACACGTGTATATAAAGCACTTAACCTCCCCGGATGGACACTTGAAAAAGATAGTCAGTTTGTTCTTGACTTTTACGGAATAACTCCGTTCGAGGACGACGAATATATAAGCGACTATGCAAAACCCAGTGTTTATTTCATGGTAAAAAATGATGTAATCAAAGGGACTTCCGAAACTACATTCTCTCCTAAAAACGTTACTACTTATCAAGAAGCTGTCGGTTATGCAAATGCATCCCGCGAGCAAGCAATCATAATGGCAGTAAGAATGTTCCGCAACGAAAATCTGAAACCACAAAAATAATATGAATATGAATATAATTTTAATAATAATAGGGATAATATGTCTCATAAACGGTATATTTATGTTTTTAAACTCAAACTTCACAGCAGGAGTTTTTATTACTACCGGATTAGGTTTGTTATTCACAGTCTGGGGTATTTTTTATAAACATATCAACAGCCTCCAGAGCGGAGTATTGAAATTTATAAAAATACTTATTATACTTGGTATTTGTGCTGAATTTTTGTTCTGCGGTTTCATTGCTCTGTACGGACAAAAAGACACCTGCGATTACACTGAAGATGCAGTGATTGTACTCGGTGCCGGTGTAAAAGGAGAGCAGATTACAAACCTTCTGAAAATGAGACTTGACAAAACAGTAGAATATCACAAAAAAAATCCTGACGCTCTGATAGTGGTTACAGGCGGTCAGGGATTTCAGGAGTCTGTCACAGAAGCATACGCAATGGAAAAATATCTTACAGAAAACGGAGTTAACCCAGAAATCATTGTTAAGGAAGAAAACGCAACCTCAACAGAGGAAAATATTGAATTTTCAAAAAATCTTCTTGATACACACTTCCGAGGAGACTACAAAGCTGTCATAATCACAAGCGGATTTCATATATTCAGAAGTGTAAAAATTGCCAAAGAATACGGTATTGACAATCTGTCACAGCTCCATAGCGGTATACATATTTACAGTATACTTCCCTGCTATATCCGTGAATCAATGGCTGTATTAAAAACGTTAATATTATAATTTAAAACGAGTAGGACGAAAATTTCCTACTCGTTTTAAATTAATCTGATAAAATTAAATTTTCAGGAAATACGTGCATTTTTTCTCTCACACCATCAAAAAAAGAGCATATTAAATGCCTAATAAATATATTATATCATAATTAATATATACTTGTAAATACCAAATTTGAAATTAGGATTATTTTCTGTTTATTTATACAAAAATTTTTTTATATTTTTTCTATTTTGTCAATTGAAAAATAATTTTTTATATGGTAGAATGTAATTAAAGAAAAGGAGGTACAGTCCAATGAAACAATAATATGGACTAATATGAAGACCGAGTAAACAGAAAAGATAAAACATGACGATGTTACGTTTAATATATATTAGTAGAAAGAAAATTATCAATAACAAGAAAAGTTCATAGTCTTCATAATAAGTCAAAGTTCAGCCTTAACGGCAATTTAAGAAAGAGAGGTTAACCATGATAGAACCGAACAACGAACAGAAATAACCCCTGATGCAGGAATCAGCATACAGGGGTTATTTCATTTTTAATATGCTTCTATTGTACTTATGCAATAATCATCATCGTTTTTGCTGTTGCCCGGAACACTGTCAAGGATTTTGATTGATATAAATGCGGTTTCAACTGGTTCATCAAACTCTACGTCATGTAAAATTCCAAACTTCTCGCTTTCACAGGTATAAATCTCATATCCTCCACTGTACGAAACTTTAATTTTTGTTATCCTACGGTTTCTCAAATAATATTCTTCAGATTTAAAATATCCGTCCGAAAAACGTATTCCTGATATTTTCTGCTCCTCGTCGCTCTCCAGAGTAATTACAGGTTTTTCATCATCAGCTCGTTTTGTGCACCAGCATGTCGCATCGTCTCCGTCAATAACATTTTCAGGATAATAGTAATTCATTTTACCGTACTTATCTTCTATGCCTTCCTGTATGTACGATGTGGCATAAACTGAGTTAAACTCAATATCGGCGACAGCTACAGTCTCAACTAAATCTTCTGAACTCAATTCACTGTCTTCATCGACTGACTTATCTTCCTCTTTATCTTTTGATTTCTCGCTTGACTTATCGTAAATTTCATCACCATGCTTATTTTTATCAGAAGAAGGTCCCGAGAAATAAAATACGGCAAAAACAGAAATTATAAGAGTAAGCAGAACTATTATTGAAATTACAAGTATAGGTATTGTCTTATCATTTCTCCGAGCATTATCCCTCTTTCTGTAATAAAAGGCATCTGAATAATCCGGATGATTCAATTTATTCCCACAAATAACACATTCGGAATCACCGACCGGATTAACCGTTTCACAAAACTCACATTTTACTCCATTACCTTCAAAAACCGGGCGTTCAGTTACCTTTTTTGCCATTGTTCCACTCTGTTGGATAACAAGACTTCTATTAAGCGCAGCACCGCAATTGTAGCAAAACTTCTCATTATCAGACACGGAACAACCACATGCTTCACATACCATGTTTTACTATCATCTCCAACCTTTTTTCTTTTCGTACTCTACAATAAATGATTTATTTTCTTTTTCATATTTATTAAAAAGAGATTCGGTAAAACCCGGATTAGGAACATACCAGTCTTTTGATTCAAAATATTCACGATAATATTCAGTTTCAAATATATAACCGTGTCTAGCATATATTTCATTTCTTATCAAAGCAATTTCATGTTTTGATCTACTGTCAAGATCGTATTCCGTTATATATTTCGAATTACTTGGAAAAAGATATTCTGAGTCATTTTCAGTTATTTCTTCACCCTCTTCTTCAGTATCTTCCTCATCCTCTGAAATAATTTCTACATCCACATCATCTTCATCTTCCGGTGGCTTAACAGGTTCATTTTCATCATCTTTCCCGTAATCTGCTAAACTTTCTTTTTTCTCATTGTCATCCATAAAAACATCACTGTCATTATCTGGTGTATTAAAGAAAAAAATATACCCAAAAACAGCTGTGCATGTCAATAGTATTATCAAAAGGATTACAATAATCACTGTAAGAGAACTGTTCTTTTTTTTCTTACCGTAACTGTCATCTGAATAATGATATCCCGCCGGCTGACCGCATTTGGAACAGAACCCTATATTCACGTCTACCCAACCACCGCATCTTTTACAGTACACAGGTACAGAATAATTTTCCTGCTGATAATCGTTTTGTCGATTCTGATATACTTGCTGATTCTGACGGTTATTCTGTGAATTATTAACCTGATAATTCTGGCTGCTGAATACATTTCCACAATTTCCGCAAAACCGGACATCATCAGTATACTCACATCCGCATTTCATACATTTCTTCATTCAATCCACCTCTATCAAAGTAATCAACATAACTTATACTGCCTACTAATTTATTACCGCCATTTTCATTTTGGCTCTTGATATACAATGTAATTCCAAGTATAGCACTTACGAGAAAAACAATTACAAACATCAATATCATGATTATGTACAGCAGAGTTTTCTTTCCTCGTGACGGTATATCATCAACCTCATCACGGGTTGTTCCTGCTTCATATCCGCATTTTTTACAATACCCGTCTTTAGACTTTATTTTTGCTCCGCAAACAAGACATGTAATTCCCGCTTTATTCAATTCACTCAACCGAACTCCGCAATTTTCGCAGAATATAGCTACATCAGGCAAATCCTGATGACAATTCGCACATCTAATCATACATCATTCTCCTTTGATTACAGTTAAAACAAATAATCACCATGAGAAACTTCTACATGGTAATTATCTGTAACCGTATCACTTAATCATAAAATTCAAATTCCTGTATTTTTTCACCGTTCAGATCATAGTATGTAATCGTATATCCTGATTCATATATAATACCGTCTGAAACAATATCGTCCATTCCTTCAATATCAAGCTCTATTTCTTTATTATCCTTCAAGCTGATTTTACAGTATTCGTTATCATCCATCCTCTTACCGTAAGCATATCCATCATAAACATGATATATATAAAATTCGTCAGGATCGATATCCAATTCACCGGCACCCTTACCGTTCAGCTTCATTTTCTTATATTCGCCATCTTCATTATATACAATCATGTCGCCTGTAATCCAGTAACTTTGAATCTGCTCATCAGATAAAACGGTTTTTTTACCATTAGAAAGAGAAACTCTTACGAATTCAGATTCAGATTCAATCATATACATGTAGCCTTTATACATTTTCACATTTGAGACATAATCAGCCTTACCGTCATACACTTTATAAGTATCATCGTATTTTTCAGAACAAATACCTTTTTTTATTGTTCCATCATCCTCTACTGCATAATAATATTTTCCATCAAATTTCATATCAGTTAGTGAAGATGAATCAAAATCTATATCTATTTTAGTAAGCTCTTTAATCTCACCTTTCTTATCTGTTACCTCACAGATTTTTCCATTTCGCTGAATGACATATACCTTATTACCACTAGCTGACAAAAGAAGAAGTTCTTTTTTACTGATTCTTTCAGTTTCTCCGCTTTTTTTATCTCGGCGATATAAATATCCTTCATTATTATAAAAATATAAAAAATTATTAGTATTCCGTTGGCCGTAAGAATAATTAGCACTTAACTCTTCATTCCCTTTACGTACATTTACAATAGAAGCATTAGTCTTAAAAATCTGAACAACAGATATTAAAACCATAACGGCAACTACGCCCATCAGAATTAAAGATTTAAGACCATTGCTTAAGCCGCCCAAAGTCTTCTTTTCGTCAGTATATCCCGAATCATATCCTGTATTATATGCTCCTTCATATCCCGCAGTACTTCCATCTGTATATCCGTAACCTGAATTTACGGACTGCTGAGAATACTGTGGTTCAACCGTCAAGGGTGTTCCGCACTGGGTGCAAAATTTTGTTCCGTCATTATTATCATTTCCGCAATTATTACAATACATATTCAACACCTCTTATTTCTTAATCTGCATCCCTGCAATACCTGATGCTATAGCAAGGGCATCAAGAATGATTATTCCGATTGTTTTACCGATATACAATTTAAATATTTCAGAAAATCCACCTAACAAACCAACAGGCTTGCTTCCTATCTTGCAAAGAATAAGAAGAACAATCATTAAAAACAGCATTGAAATTGCAACACTTACAATAAGCTTATTATCATTATTCTTATAATTCAACCCTAATATAACTGAAGGAATTATTCCCCACATTCCAAAAACATAACCAACAATAGCTATTATAATATTACCTTTGTAGAGTATTGAATCTGCCACCATTTCCATTCCACCTGCCACGGCTGAAAAAAACAGCACAATTGCCGCTACAGAGAACAAACATACAGCTGCCCAGTGAAGTATTAAATTCAAATCAAGCTGATTCACAGAGTTTGCAAATACGGAACCACTTTCCGGTACACCGCCCGGAACTGAAGATGTTTCAACTGTCGAAACCTCTCCGTTATCTGCACCGCATTTATTGCAGAAACGTTCATTATCGATTGAATTTCCGCATACATTACAAAATCTCATAAAAACTCCCCCACATTATAGATATTTATTGCAACTGAGTTCCACATTTCGAGCAGAATCTGGCGCCTTCCTTATTAACCATTCCGCATTGGCATAGCACACCATTATTAACCGCAGTTGTATTAGTTTCAGGCTGCGGAGTATAACCCGTGTTAACGGGCGGTACTTTTGGAGCTTCCAAATCCTGCAACGTTTTACGCAATTCTGATATTCTCTGATCAAGAGAAGCAATCAAATCACATTTTTCAGAGCATTGCTCAATATTTATTTCACCACTTGACTGTAATTCATAAACCAGTAAACCAATATTCTGAATCACATTATTTTTTTCCCTTTCAATATCTCTTATCTGACTGTTCAGCTTTGTTTTTTCAGCAAAAACTTTTGAGTTTTCTTTTACAGTATTAACTCCTTCGTTTATGCCCTCAACCATTCTGTCAAAAAAACCAGCCATATTTAACCCTCCGTATTTATCAACATTTTATTCTAGTATATCAACAAAGTAAACGTTTGTCAACATATTGTGGTTATTTTGTAGAATTTTATAAAATTTACACAAAAAATAGTATTTAAAACAGTTAATTGCAAATAACGAAAGAGTTGGGATAATAAAAAAGTCAATATCATAACTGTCGTTCTCAAAACTCACTTCATTAAGCAGATTTTTCTAATAAGTAAAATTACTTTTGTTGCAAATAGTTTCCTATAAGATAAAAAAGGAAATGTAAAAAACTCGGTTTTTTACATTTCCTTTTTGCGGTCTGCTTTTTTTACATCTCCTTATTAAGGCAAAATCCATACATCTTTATATACAACGCCAAGTTTCAACGCTTCACTGTGGCTGTTTACGGCAACATCAATACGATTTCCTTTTATCGCTCCACCGCAATCCTCAGCGCGTCTTATTCCGTAACCGTCTATATATACATTAGAAAGTTTTCCAATGACCGACGGGTCAACTGCGATTGTAGTACCGGGATTAATCTTCCCTGCCCACGCAGTAGCATTACCGTAAGAGCCGCAACATTTCGAACACGAACAATAATGCGAAATTCTGAAATTACCAAGATATACAGCTCCCTGGGGTACTCCGTTATTATCACTGTAACCTGTTTTCTCTGTTTTTACTTCTACAGGTTCCTGCGATACAGATGCATACCAGTTATCAGCTACTTCATTCGGATATTTATGAGTTTCCGGTGCAACAAACGTTAAATCAGACTGCGTTGTAACAAAAGGTGGAATAGAAATTGTAATTATTGAATTTTCATCCCATTCAACCCACATATCAAAAGCTTCCATTAAGCTTCTGAGAGGAACTACTATAGAACCGTCACCAACAATTGTTGCAGGCACGGTTGATACCGTCGTTTTTCCCAAAGAAACCGAATCACCTTCCGTATCTGTAAAATTATATTTTACTGTCATATTGGAATCCGATACCTTTAAAGCTACGCTTATGCTTCGCGGTACAAGATTAAGACCTCTTGTATCAACATTTTCAAGCAAGTTGTATGAATACCTTTCAATCGGCAACGCTGACAATTTATTTGCGTTAAGTATTATATGTGCTGTTTTTTCCGAATCCGTCCAATGAACTTCAAATCCTGCTGTTTCACAAAATTTTCTGAGAGGAACTACTGTGGAATTATTAATAGTCATTGGTGCAACACTATCAAACTTAACAGGAACTGTCAGATCATTTACTACATTGTTAAGATTTACATCTATTTTCGAAGCCGAAGCAACAGATGCAAAGAGAAACAACGAAGTCATAAGTGTTAAAAATCCTATTATCTTCTTATTCATAATAACCTCCAAATCCATTTTCTGTTGATTTAATTCAACAAGTTGATTATAACACATACGAAAAATAAAATCAATATAATTGTTACAAAATTTTTAATCTACTTAAAAACTTTGTAACAATTAACGAATTTTACTTCAAAATAAGTATTTTTTTTACATCCGCGCTTAAAAATTATGTAATATTATATAATCGGTTTATTTTTTATTTGACACAGTTTTATAAAAAAACCGTGATATTCCCTTAACATTCGGCACTTTTCGTTTTTTAAAATTAATTAATATTCCACTTCCGGAAAATTTTGTTAATTGTACATAAACAAAAAAACAAGCCGGAATTTTATTTCGAAATTCCGACTTGTAATTCTTTCGCTAAGTATTAATTACTCTGCAGGAGCCTCTTCATCTGCAGGAACTTCTTCCGCAGGAGCCTCTTCATCTGCCGGTGTTTCTTCTGTCTTCTTAGCCTCTTCATTTTCTGCAATCTGCTTTTCTATGGTCTTTTTACTTACTAAACCAATCGGTGTCTCTCCTGTTATTTCAGCATCATCTTCTAACCCATACATCTTTTTAAAATCATCAACTGTAACACCGTACATTTCAACCATTTTAGATACAGGAGTATATGCATTTGCAATTGCATATAATGTTTCACCCGGCATATCTGCAGGCAATCCCATTTCTTCTTTAACCTCATCTAAAGTTTTTTCAGAGTATCTTGCATATAAGTCAAGTGTTTCACCATATCCGTCTATATTTGCATTGTATTTATTGCATACTCTCATATCACCGATAAAGTAAAGTCCTGCACATGTAGCAGCAGTAACAGCCAGAGTTGCTGCAATACTTATAATTGATACAGCTACCTTTGAAAGTCCTTTTGCCGGAACCGGCTGAACATCTTCAGCGATTTCTTCTACAGCTTCTTCTACAGCTTCCTCTGCAGTTTCTTCTACAACTTCTTCTGTAGCTTCTTCATTAACTTCTTCCACAGTTTCAACTGTTTCTTCTGTTTCCAATAAATCTTTTTCGTTTTCCATTATTTATATCCTCCAAAAAATATTATTCAGCATCTTCAGCCGGTGCTGTTTCAGTTTCGTTTTCTGATTCAGTTGTTTCTGCAGCTGCTTCGCCTTCAACAGGAGCGGCTTCTCCTTCAGCAGGAACTTCACCTTCTACAGGAGCTTCTGCCTGAGCTGCAGCCATTTCTTCATATTTTTCCTGAAGAATAGGTTCTGCATCTTTATAAAGAGTATCCGCTGTAACTTCACCGTTAAGCTCCATACCTGCAGTCATCTCTTCAAATGTTGTGCCGGCAAACTTTGCATAATTAGCCATTGTCATCTCTTTCATTGCTTCTTCAAACAAAGTATCCGCAGTAACATCAGCAGCAATTCCGTACTCTGTCTTAAAATCATCAACAGTCAAACCTTTTTCCTCAGCAGCTGTCTGTATTGTATAAGGTTGTGGCTTTCTTGATTCTACTTCCATATAAATGCTGTATGCAGACAAACCAAGAACAACAAGTACAACCAATACAAGTACGGTCGTTATCGCTCTGTCAAGACCGCTTTTTCTCTGTTTAAACTTCTTTTCTTTTGCCATTTTAATTTCTCCTTTCAAACTCATACATATAACTATACCACTATTTATAAAAAAAATCAAGATGTTTTTGTGAATTTATTATTAATTTTTCTTTACGTAGGTATATTTTCCAATATATCGGATAAAATAATCCGATTTTTTATAAACTTTTTGGTAAATAGTAAAAAAAAGTTTAATTTTCAAAAAAAAACTTGTATTCTTTTTAAAATTGTTATATAATATAGTTTAGGTATATTTGCCTAATTCTGTTAATGGAGGAACAATAATGGGAAATAACGAAAACAATACTAAAGAATTATCTGAACTTCTTCAGGTAAGACACGACAAGCTTGCAGAACTTCAGAACGATAACAGGGATCCTTTCAAAATTACAAAATTTGACAGAGATGCCTATTCAGAAGATATAAAACAGAATTTCGAAGAACTCGAAGGTAAAAAGGTGAGCCTCGCAGGCCGTATTATGTCTAAACGTGGTATGGGTAAGGTTTGCTTCTGCCATATATCCGATATAAAAGGAAAAATACAGCTTTTCGTTAAGAAAGATATTTTAGGTGAAGAAGAATACGCACGTTTCAAGAAATATGATATCGGCGATATCGTAGGTGCTTACGGTGAGGTTTTCCAGACTCAGACAGGAGAAATATCTGTTAAAGCAGAAAAAATCACACTTCTTTCAAAATCACTCCGTCCACTCCCTGAGAAATTCCACGGAATGACTGATACAGACATGAGATACAGACAGAGATATGTGGACCTTATAATGAATGATGAAGTAAAAGATACTTTTATAAAACGTTCAAAAATTATTGCAACAATAAGAAAATATCTTGATGCACAAGGCTTCCTTGAAGTTGAAACTCCAATGCTTGTTTCGAATGCAGGCGGTGCTGCAGCACGTCCTTTTGAAACACACTTTAATGCACTTGATGAAGATTTCAAGCTTCGTATATCTCTCGAGCTTTATCTTAAGAGACTTATCGTCGGCGGTCTTGAACGCGTTTATGAAATCGGCAGAGTTTTCAGAAACGAAGGTCTTGACACACGTCATAACCCTGAATTTACACTTATGGAGCTTTATCAGGCATATACAGATTACCACGGCATGATGGACCTTACAGAAAATATGTACAGATACGTTGCACAGGAAGTTCTCGGAACAACTACTATTGTATATAACGGTATTGAAATGGATCTCGGAAAGCCGTTTGAAAGAATTACAATGCTTGATGCTGTAAAGAAATACGCAAATGTTGACTTCGATGAAATCAATACACTCGAAGAAGCACGTGCAGTTGCTAAAGAACACCATATTGAATATGAAGAACATCATAAGAAAGGTGATATCCTTAACCTGTTCTTTGAAGAATATGTTGAAGAACATCTCATACAGCCAACATTTGTAATGGATCACCCGGTTGAAATTTCACCGCTTACAAAGAGAAAGCCGGACAAGCCGGACTATGTTGAAAGATTTGAGTTCTTCATGAACGGCTGGGAAATGGCAAATGCTTATTCAGAGCTTAATGACCCAATCGACCAGAGAGAACGTTTCAAAGCACAGGAAGAGCTTCTTGCACAGGGCGATGAAGAAGCAAACACAACAGATGAGGACTTCATGAACGCACTCGAAATCGGTATGCCTCCTACAGGCGGTATCGGCTACGGAATCGACCGTATGTGTATGCTCCTTACCGATTCAGCTGCAATTCGTGATGTACTTCTCTTCCCAACAATGAAGACCCTTGATAAATAAGAATAAATTCTCAGGACATTATCACATTTATGTGTTAATGTCCTTTTTTGTTTGCCATGATGGTTTTCATTTGATTTTACAATGCGAATCCATATATCCGCTATATCTTATGTTTTCAAATGTCAAGTTGCATTTTGGAATATCGAAGTAAAATATACTGTTATTCATACCTCCTTTATGATAAGTTAATGACATTGCGAGGATACCGCCCTCTACTCCCCCAATGCTGTCAACTTAACGTTACAGTATTGCTTCATCAAGGTATACCGATAACAAAAAAAGAACCTCTTTCTCAAGAGATTCTTTTTTCATTATCATTTACACTTTCCGGTAAAAAGTTTAGATATATACTCCAGTCTGACTTTAATGCTTTCATAGTCTTCCCAGACTACATAATCCACAACAGACGACAAATACAGATATATTATCGGACGCAAATCTTTTATTTCACATCTTTCCGTACTCGACAATTCCGATTCGTACCTATCGTACAAATCACTCCAGCTGACAGACTTTTCACGAATCATGTCTCCGTACTGCGGACTGCTCGCTAACTGATATACAAATCTTAACGGTTTCTTATGTTTCAGCAAATGACTCAGAAATACATCAATGTCATTACCAAAATCAAACATATTCTCAATTGCGTAATCGAAAATTTCCCCAACAACCTTATTTAATCCATATTCAGCTGCATCCAGGATTAATTCCTCTTTACCGTCAAACCAATAATATATACTACCCATTGATATTCCGGTATCCTTACACAATTCTCGAATAGAAACATTTTCAAGACCGTTTTTACATAAATAATTAAACGATGCCTCCAACATTTCTGTTTCGATATCCCTTACATGTTGCTCTCTCATTGACCTCACCCTCCGAAAACAACTATTTTATACAATAATACATTCATATTATCATACAATATAATGATATCATTTTTTTCAAAATTTGTCAAGAGTTTTAGACAAAATTTTTAATACAATCAAAGAGGATTAATAATCGAAATAGAAGTTTTCTCTGTATCAAACAAATTATTGAATCTGTCTGTTATCTTTTCAAATGTTATCATCTTGTAAGCGTTTTCAAAATTTGTATACATTGTATCCATCATATACGAATTTAAAAATGCATGTGCAAAATTTTCAACATCGTTATAACTTCTTATATAATCGCCCCATATTACTTTCTTTGTTCTTTCGTAATCATCTTCTGATAATCCCTCTTTTTTCATTTTATCAACATATGAAATTATCTTGTCATATACCAATTCAGCATCTGCCGATTCTCCTTCAATCGTAACATGACCGTAGTCAGGCTGTGCTGTATAATCGTATGAAAAATTATCATTTATCAGTCCGCTGTCAGCCAGCTCTTTATAGAATTCCGTTCCCTTTCCGAAAAGCATCTTATTAATAATTGATACCTCTATAAATTTTTCTAAGAGCTTATCCCCGGAATAGCCTGTATCTGTATCTTTAAATCCAATCATAAAAAGAGGCATAGATACGCTAAGGCTTTGTTCTACCTTCTTTTTACAAACACTCTTCGGTTCGTCAGGATATATTTTTTTTATTTCTTCGTTAAACGGATTGTTATTTTTTATTCCTGAATCAATACAGTTTTCTATCGCTGTAGGATTTATGTCACCGGTAACAAAAATCATCATGTTTGACAAATTATAAAATGTATTATAGCATTTATATAAAAGCTCCGGTGTTATATGACTTATACTTTCAACAGTACCTGCAATGTCTTTATTTACAGGGTGATTGTGATACATTGCGCCAAGCAGATTAAAAAACACTCTCCACGGGCCGTTATCATCATACATCTTTATTTCCTGACCGATTATCCCCTGTTCCTTCTGAACGCTTTCCTCTGTGAAGTAAGGGCTCTGTACATAATCAAGCAAAACTTTAAGATTCTCTTCAATATTATCAGCAGCCCCGAACAAATATGCTGTAGAGTTAAATGATGTAAACGCATTCGCGTTTCCGCCAAGTTCAGAAAACTTATCAAACACATTGCTGCCATCCGGCTGGTCGAACATCTTATGCTCAAGATAATGGGCAATTCCGTCAGGAACTTTTGTCACCTCTGTTTCTCCGGGAACTACAAATTCCGAATCAACTGAACCATATTTTGTCCCGAATATAGCATATCCGGCAGAATAGTCTTTTCTCGGCATAATAAACACATCAAGACCGCATTCATGTTTTTTATAATACAACGTCTCGCCTGTTACTCCCAAGTTGATTTTATTCATCAGCAATCAACCCCTTTCAAAAAATATACAGTGTCAAGCTCTATCCCTGATGCCACTCTGACAACATCATCAATCGAAACCGCTTTTATTTTTTCAATACATTCTTCCAGGCTTATTCCTGTGCCGAGAATACTTTCAGATAAATAGTAGCTCTGCATTGCATACTGGTCATCAAAACACGACTTTAATGAATTTACAATCGCATTTATGCTTGATACATATTCAAGCTGAGAAATATTTCCGTCCTTCACATCCTGAAGCTGTTTCAATATTTCATCATATGCTTTTTTATAATTTTCAAATTCAATTCCCGAATTAACAAGCAGGAAAGTCTTATATCTGTCAATCGAAGAAGAAGCATAATAACAAAGGCTAAGTTTTTCTCTTACATTGTTAAACAGTTTTGAATGAGCACCTCCGCCGAAAATACTGTTAGCCACCATCAAAGCAAAATAATCTTCGCTTGTTCCTTCAATTCCTGTGGTAAATCCCATGGATAATTTTCCTTGCGTAACATCCATTTTTTCTTCTACATTTTTAATTTCTCCACGATTTCTGACTATTCCTGCAAAATTAATTTTCTCTGATGAGTATTCACCATCCGGCAATGAATTCTTTATAATTTCGAATGCCTTATCCTCGTCACATTCTCCTGAAATATATATATCAATCTTTGAACGGTGAATCAGTTTCTTATAATGCTCATACAATTCCTTTTCATCAATTTTTTCAACATCTTCCACAATCCCGTATGATGGTACTGCATAATCTGTACCTTCACACATTTCAGACACGCACCTTTTTGCGGCATATGACCTTTTATCATTTTTTACACTCTCAATGTGTTCTATTACATTTTTCTTTTCCTGTCTGACATATTCTTTAACAAAGCATCCGTTCTCTGTAACAGGCTCAAATACAACGGACATTATAAGTTTTAGAAGTTTTTCAAAAAGCTCCTCATTTCCGGGAACATATTTTTCTGTTATTGTCTCAACAAAAAAACAAACAATCTGGTCTTCTCCCTTTTTAAAGCAACCTTTTTTTAAGTCTGCTCCGTAAAGATTATCAAGATAATCCTCAATCTCTTTACGATTTTTACAAAGCTGACATCCACGCTTTAAAACTCCCGGAAGAACTGCGTTCATTGATGCTGTTTCCTTCGAAAGCTGTGAATGAATATAAATACCGACGGTTGACGTCTTCAATTTTTTCATTGGTATATAATGAAGTCTTACGCTATCATTTATTATCTGCATTGAACATTATTCCTTTCATATCTTTTAATTTAATTATTATACACCATTTTATGGTAATTGTCAATAATTAACCGATATATTCTTCTATTTCACGAAGTGACATATCATCCTGAAGAGCAAGATTTATCCCGTTTGATACTGTTTTAGCACATTTTTTAATAATAAGGTCGATATCACGCGGTGTTACTATATAAGGCTCCATATCATTATTATTTTCATCATTAAGAATAGTTCTCGCATCTACAACCGTTGGCACACCAATGGCTATGACAGGAATACCAAGCTCCTTTTTATTAATAGCACATCTGTTATTCCCCACTCCTGCACCCGGCTGTATTCCTGCATCCGAAAGCTGAACAGTATTTCCTATTCTCTTATAGTCAGCAGCAGCCAATGCATCTACAACAATCACAAGGTCGGGTTTTAAATCATTTGCAACACTTTTTATAATATCTGCACTTTCCATTCCTGTTGTCCCAAGCACCCCGGGTGCAATTGTACACACACCGCGTATATTTTCACCAAATATATGAGGAGCATATTTTTTCATATGATGTGTAACCATAATCTGCGATGAAACTCCTGTTCCAAGACTGTCCGGAGTAATATCGTCATTACCCAGTCCTGCAACAAGAACAAGATTGATATCCGAAAAATCCACAAGTCCTTTTATTTGCTTCGAAATAAGATTGCACGTTTTTTCGTAAACATCAGCTGAATATTTTAAATCTGTCGCTTCAACCGTTATATATTTCCCAATGGATTTTCCTATTTTTTCAGCTCCTGATTCATTCAGTATTTCAACCGTTGTTACAGATATTTCTTCAAAATATTCCGTGTTTGAAACAACTCCCTCTATTTCTGCCGACTCGGACTTTGACATCTCGTGCGCTTCTGCCGCTATATCTGTTCTTAGCATATAAAACAACCTCCGTTTTTGGCTTTATTTTAACCAAAAACAGAGGTTTTATTAATCATTAAAATTTAGTTATGATTCCCTGTACCCAGAAAATAAGTAAAATTGCCGGAAGAATATATTTTGAATAAATTTTTAAAGCTTTGGGATATGAAAGTCCCTTTCCTGTATTCGCTTCTTCCATGAAATTATCCCAGCCCCAACCATATTTCTTATTTGTACAGAATACAACATATATAATCGAACCAAGCGGAAGAATATTATTACTGATTATGAAGTCTTCAAGATCCATTATATTAGATCCGGCTCCTAGTGGTGTAAAGCCTGCTAAAACATTGAATCCGAGTATACACGGCATGGACAGAATGATAATTGCAAAGAAATTAATCAGACAGCATTTCTTTCGTGACCATCCCCAGATATCTTCACAGCACGAATTTATATTTTCAAAAACAGCTATCAATGTTGACATAGCCGCAAAAATCATAAATACAAAGAAAAGACTTCCGAAAACTCTTCCCCATTCTCCCATCTTGTTAAATATATTCGGAAGAGTTGTGAATATAAGGCTCGGTCCGCTATCTAAACCTACATTAAATGCAAAGCATGCCGGAATTATTATAAGTCCTGACATAAGCGCAACAAAGGTATCAAGAATCGCAATTGACAAGCTCTCACCAAACAGTTTTCTGTCTTTATCAATGTAACTTCCGAAGATTGCCATTGAACCCATTCCGATAGAAAGTGTAAAAAATGCCTGTCCTAATGCGGCAAAAATAACCTTGCTTATCCCCTGTTCTTTCATTTTTGCAAAATCGGGGATAAGGTAATATTTTACACCTTCACCTGCTCCGGGTTGCATTACAGAAACTACAGCCAGAACAACAATTATACCAAGTAACGCGAGCATCATCACTTTAGTAATTTTTTCAACACCTTTTTTTAATCCCAATGAGCAAATCAAAAAACCTACAGCAACAGCTATAACCATAAACACCGTCAGTTCAATCGGATTTGATACCATACTATCAAACTTCCCGGCAACAGCTTCGGGGTTAAGTCCGGAAAAATCGCCTCTCGCCATTTTTATAAGGTATGAAATCATCCACCCGGTAACCATCGTGTAAAACATCATAAGTAAATAATTACCCATCATACCGACATAACCGAACAGGTGCCATTTCGTCCCTTTTTTCTCAAGAGCTTTGAACGATTCAGATATACTTTTCTGACTTGCTCTCCCCACAGCAAACTCCATAGTCATAATCGGCAGTCCGAATATAACAAGAAACGCCAGATAAATCAAAACGAATGCCGCACCGCCATTTTCTCCTACCATTGTAGGAAATCTCCATACATTTCCAAGACCGATTGCACAACCTGCTGAAATAAGTATAAAACCTAATCTAGAACCAAATTTTTCTCTTTTCATAATTTTTCCCCTTCCTTTAAATCATTCAGTCAAATCATCATCTATAGCTTTCGCAGCAGCTTTCCCTGCTCCCATAGCAAGTATAACAGTTGCCGCGCCCGTCACAACATCTCCACCGGCATAAACTTTGTTTTTTGTCGTTTTTCCGGTCGTTTCATCCGCAATAATACAACCTTTTTTATTTGTTTCAAGTCCTTCGGTTGTTTTTCTTATAAGAGGATTAGGCGTCTGTCCTATTGCAATAATCGCAGTATCAATCGGGATAATCTTTTCCGAGCCTTCGATTTTTACCGGCTTCCTTCTACCGCTCTCATCAGGCTCGCCCAATTCCATTTGTGTAATCTCCACACCACTGAGCCAACCTTTTTCATCACCTGTGAATCTTACAGGATTGGTAAGAATCATAAATTCTATTCCCTCTTCTATTGCGTGTTCAACCTCTTCTTTTCTTGCCGGAAGTTCATCCATACTTCTTCTGTAAATTATATATACAGTTTCAGCTCCGAGACGCTTCGCAGAACGTGCGGCATCCATTGCCACATTTCCTCCTCCAAACACAGCAACTGTTTTTCCAACGTATACCGGTGTATCGTATTCCGGAAACTCGTATCCTTTCATGAGATTTATTCTTGTAAGAAACTCATTAGCAGAATACACACCATTAAGGTATTCTCCGTCTATATTAAGAAAAGAAGGAAGTCCGGCTCCGGTACCGACAAAAACAGCATCATATCCATATTCTTCAATCAGTTCATCTATAAGAATTGTTTTTCCTATTACAGTATCTGTCTCAATTTTAACTCCGATTTCTTCAAGGAAATTTATTTCACTTTTCACTATTTCCTTCGGAAGTCTGAATTCCGGTATTCCGTACATAAGCACTCCTCCCGGTGTATGTAAAGCTTCGTATACAGTAACATCATATCCGAGCTTTGCCAGATCGCCTGCCGCAGTCAGTCCTGCAGGTCCGGATCCGATTACTGCCACTTTTTTTCCATTCTTTGAAATTTCGTTTTTCTTATGTTCAAAATTTTTCATGTGATAATCTGCAACAAACCTCTCAAGTCTGCCTATTCCTACACTCTCACCTTTTATACCGCGGACACATTTTGACTCGCATTGAGATTCCTGCGGACAAACTCTGCCGCACACTGCAGGCAATGAGTTCGTTTCTTTAATCTTAAGATAAGCATCCTCAAATCGTCCATCGGCAACCAAAGCGATAAACTCCGGAATTTTAACACCTACCGGGCAACCGCTGACACACGGCTTATGCTTACAGTTAAGACACCGTCTGGCTTCGTTTATTGCCATTTCTTCATCATAGCCTTTCGAAACCTCAAGAAAATTTTTATTTCTCACACATGGCTCCTGTTCGGGCATTGGTGTTTTTTTCAAATCATTGTTAATCATTTTATTCCCCTCACACATTTGTCAATCTGCACTGTCCTTCGGCGAAAGAGTGTTTTTCGTAATCTTTGAACATATTCTGTCTGTTCAAGGCTATATCCCAGTCAATTTTATGACCGTCAAAATCCGGACCGTCTACGCAAGCAAATTTCACTTCCCCGTCAACTATAACACGGCAGCCTCCGCACATACCTGTACCGTCTATCATTACAGGGTTCATACTAACAGTTGTCGGTATACCGTATTCTTTCGTAAGATTGCAAACAGCTCTCATCATCATAAGAGGGCCTATTGCAATCACTCCATCGAAAGACTCACCGTTTTCAAGAAGCTCGGACAATCTGTCTGTAACAAATCCTTTCAGTCCGTTTGAACCGTCATCAGTCGTTATTATAAGTCTGTCGGATACTTTTGCAAGCTCATCCTCGAGTATTACAAACTCTGAATTTTTAAATCCTGCAATAACTGTTACCTCTGCACCTTTCTCTTTCAGCTTTTTCGCCTGAGGATAAGCAATAGCTGTACCCAAACCGCCACCGATAACAGCAACTCTTTTTTTATTTTCCAAGTCTGTAGGAACACCGAGCGGTCCGACAAAATCAAGTAATTCCGTCCCCGCTTCGCATTTTTGTAAATCTCTTGTTGTCTTTCCGACAACCTGAACTACAATTGTAACAGTTCCTTTTTCCGCATCATAATCTGATATCGTAAAAGGAACACGTTCTCCTTTTTCATCTATTCTTAATATGATAAACTGCCCCGGATGTGCTTTTTTTGCAACAAGCGGTGCTTCAATCTCCATCAGGAAAACAGATGTATTCAGATTTTCTTTTCTTATAATTTTATAAGGCATTATATTAATCCCTCTTTCCAGTCTTGTTCATTAAACCAATCTTTATTATATCATGCATGAGTTTTTTTTTCAACAATAAAATCAATTTGTTAATAACTTGTAAACTTACAGCAATTCAATACATTTACAAATAACTTTCGCACACTCACCGCGTGTTATCTTACCGGAAGGTCTCAGACTACCGTCAGAATATCCGTTAATTATCCCAAGCTCCGACAATTGATTCACATATACTTTTGCGTATGACGGAATGTAATTGCTATCTGTAAATTTAATTTCATCTCCTACCGTTCCCAAGTCTTCTGCTCTTCCGATTATAGCTATTGCTTCAGCTCTTGTTAATGTATCAGATGCAGCAAAATACACATTCCCGTTAATTTCTTTACCGTTTATTATTCCGATTTCAGACACAGCCTGTGCATACGGTCTCATCCATTCAGGGATGCTGTCTTTGTCATCAAAATCAAGAACCGGGTTCTTTTTTAGGTCGAGATTAAGGTACCTCGCCACAATCACAGCAAATTCACCTCTTGAAATGCTGTCATCAGGTCTGTATACATAACCTTTTTCTGTTTTTTCTCCGGTTACAATGCCCATATCCGCAAGAGTTGACACAAAGCTTCCTGACCAGTGATTTCCCGTATCTGTAAATCCTTTATTTTCAGAATCAAATACAACCGGCAACGATAGTGTGTATTCCCCTGCTCTTATATAGACACTTCCCGTCCCATAAGAAGAAATATTCGGTGTAAATACTCCGTTTTTGTCTACAGTACCAATCTGACTGTCGCACGAATATGAATAACATGAATCATCAGATACCAAAATCTGCTCTCCGATATATGACACAGGATTAATATCAAAGCTTGTTGTTTTACCGTCAACTTTTATTTCCGATATAACCCTTCCGTTTATTCCTGCCTGCACTCTGTCAGGTGTTTCAAAAATATCATACATAATATTTTCAGAACCGTTTCCGGCAGATACTGTAGCATATCCCTGTCCGTTTCCACGAAGAGTTATTTTATTTCCGTCAGCCGAAATATTTGTATATTCTGAATTTGTCACAGTATAACTAATATCATCCTTATCAACATAGTATCCGCCGGTGTCAACTATCCAGTTTATATTAATTTCTTCTGTATATCCTGACAGGAAATTTCTGTTATCTGATATATTAAAGTCAAAAAATTCACCGTCTCCCGTAGGAGTTCTCATATCCTTCAGAAAAATATAGTTTGCACATTTTCTTAAAGTTCCTTCCGACGGACTGTTCAGGACAGAATACTCGTCACTTCCGGGAAAAACTCCTGTTATAACAGTCGAACCACCTCCGTCAAGATTAAGCGCATCAACACATCCAAGCTCCGCCATTCTGCGTGCAAGTGTTTTTATTTCCACACCGTTACTGAATCCCGGCTGTCTTCCGTCTACAACATAAAAAATTATACTGCCGTCTTCCTTTATTCCGACAGCAGTTCTCGGTGCTGTACCTGCCTCAAAATAAGAGTTAACTTTTCCGTTTTCAATAAGTCTGCCGCCAACACTTCCCATGCCGTTTTCAGCATTATTCCAAAGCTCTGCATCATAAACAGACTCTGTCTTAAGCTCAAGAACATCTCCTTCTTTCAGACTGTCCATAAACGAAAGCTTTTCAGGAATTCCGTATGTGTTTGTCATTACAAGAACATATTTATTTTCAGGGATAGAAATTTCACCGTCATAATCAAATTTTTCATCAACGCGAAGTTTAATTGAATCTCCGATTTTCATTCGTCCGTCAACCTTCGAAAAAATTATAAATTTACAGTTCCCTGACGTTTTCGTACTTTTTCCGAACATATCAGAAAGAAGATAGCTCGTATTTATAGTAGGCTGACACCATTTATTAAGACAGTCAAGATACATATATGTTCCGTCTTCCTTAATAAACCGGCTTTGAATCTGAAGCCATGATATAAAGCCTGTTCCATCACTGTTAAATCCGACAGCATTCTGACCTTCAGGGTCCATTGTAACAAGCTCACCGTCTATTATCGTATGCCCCATTGGTATTCCGGTTTTAAACGAAAAATAATCTCCGTTTATTCCCATCATCGGTTTCATGTTATTCTTTTTCATGTATTCGACAGCTTCACTTACAGTCCTTTTCCCGTAAATTTCATCACCGTTCACAACAACAGGAACAATCTGTTCGTTCGGAGTGTATTCAACATAATACTCTCTTTGGATTTCTTTTTCATTCTGAAAAACATTAGTGTAATATTCAGTATTTCCACCCATACTTGTATGATTCTCTTCAATCAGATTTCCAAAAACACCTGCAAATACATTAACGCTGTACGAAACAGTCATAATCATACAAACAATCGCAGTTAATTTCTTTTTCATCGCTCTCCTCCTAATTTCAATATATGTTCAAGCAGTCCTCTGCATCCTTTCAGGATATCATTATACGTCTCATCAAAATTACCGGTATACCATGGGTCTGCAATATTCCCGCCATCTGCAAAATCAAGAAGCTTATATACTTTATTATCTTTATCTTCCCCGACAATCATTTTAATTTTCCTGATATTTATATCTTCCATACCAATTATATAATCATAAATGTTATAATCTTTTTTCGTCAGCTGAACGGCATATTTTCCCGAAACGGAAATCCCTTCCTCAGCGAGTCTTCTTCTCGTTCCGTGGTGAACAGGGTTTCCAATCTCTTCAGTGCTGGTAGCCGAAGATTTTATAAAAAAATCTTTTTCAACTCCTGCTTTTTTCACAATATCTTTAAAAACAAATTCCGCCATCGGACTTCTGCATATATTACCGTGACAGACAAACATTATTCTGTACATATTATCCTCCGAAATGCATTTTTAATTATTATACAATATTTTTAGAAAAAAGTCAACATATTGAGGTTGACTAAAAGATAAAATTATGCTACAATATAAAGCAAAGGAATAATTTATGAGGTATTTATGAAATATAAAAACATACAAAAAGGTTTGTTTCTTTCAAAAATAAACAGGTTTACGGCAAAAATCCTGATTAATGATGTTGAAGAAATATGTCACATAAAAAATACAGGGCGTTGTAAAGAGCTTTTCATACCGGGAGCCGCAGTTTATGTAGAAAAATCTGAAAATCCTAACAGAAAAACTAAATTTGACCTGATAAGCATATATAAAAATAACACTTTAATTAACATTGACAGTCAGGCTCCGAACAAGGTTGTGAAAGAGTATCTTGAAAAGGGTCTGTTTATTAAAAACATTTCACTGATAAAGCCTGAATATACATATAAAAAATCAAGATTTGATTTCTATGTTGAAGCAGGAAAACGTAAAATTTTCATAGAAGTCAAAGGCGTAACACTCGAAAACAACGGTGTTGTAAAATTCCCGGATGCTCCGACGCTTCGAGGGGTAAAGCATCTTAATGAGCTTTGCGAATGTATTAAAGACGGATATGAAGCGTTCGTCATCTTCGTAATACAAATGGAAAACGTAGATTATTTTACACCAAACAGCGACACAGATCCCGAATTTACAAAAGCTTTGAAGAAAGCAATAAATTTCGGTGTTAACGTAAACTGCTTTTCCTGCGCAGTTACGGAGAATGAACTAAAAATAAAAGAATCTGTTCCGTTTAAAACAGAATGAAAGGAATATATAATGCAAAGAAAATTCTCAAGAAATTCAATTATGACAAAAACCTTTGACTGGGTTCTCGCCCTTGTCGCTTCTGTTCTTGCATTTTTAGGCTTGATAGCTATATTCTCGGCAACAAGGTCTTATGCATCAGATACAAACATCATAGTGCAAACAATCGCCTGCGTCATAGGTATTGCTGTAATGCTCATTTTATGTTATTTTGACTATGAGCAGTTTATTCCCATTATAAAATATATTTTTATAGCCTGTGCCTTGTTTCTTATAATCGTTCTTGTGACAGGAACAACAGGAAAATGGGGTTCAAAAAGCTGGCTCAGATTAGGCGCGGTCAGTATACAGCCTTCAGAAATCGTAAAATGCGGATTCATTATCACCATGGCATACCATTTAATGATGATTAAAGAAAACGTAAATAAACCCTTGGTAATAATCGGTTTGCTTCTGCACGTAGCTGTACCGGTAATTCTCGTACTTCTACAGCCCGATTTCGGAACAGCTGTAGTATTTGTATTTATCTTCTGTATTATGATGTTTACGGCAAAGCTGTCATATAAGTATATTTTACCAATTATCGCAGGAGCAATTTCTTTTCTGCCTATCGGGTATAATTTTCTTGATGAATTCCAGAAAAAACGTATACAAGTTTTCTTCAACCCCGAAATGGATCCTTTAAACAGCGGATATAATGTTATCCAATCAAAAATCGCAGTAGGCTCAGGTCAGTTATATGGTAAAGGGTACTTGCAGGGTCCTCAGAATCAGCTCGAATATTTACCTGCCAAGTCTACGGATTTCATATTCAGTTGTTTTGCAGAGGAATTCGGATTTATCGGAGCTATGCTGATTATTGTATTACTGTTCTATGTAATTTTCAAATGTCTTCACGTTGCCCGAAAAGCTGACAACCTGTTCGGAAGATATATATGTGTCGGTGTAGCATCAATGCTGTTTTTCCACACAGCAGAAAACATCGGAATGTGCATAGGCCTACTCCCTGTAACAGGTATTCCGCTTCCGTTTTTAAGCTATGGCGGTACATCGGTAATAACAAACTTCGCCTGTATAGGAATTGTACTGAGTGTTTCATATCATAATAAGCCGAGGAGTATATTTGAAGTATACTAAAAAAATGTAAGGGGTGTAAAAAAGTCATTTTTTTACACCCTATAATATTCTAATAAATTCCCGATTTTCTATATTGCTGAGGAGACAAGAAATATTTGGATTTAAACAGCTTGCTGAAATAAAACTGATCCGGTATACCTACTTTTTCAGCAATACTTTTTATACTGTCATCAGTATGAGGTAAAAGCTCGCAAGCGACAGACAATCTGTATTCATTAAGATATTTTATCGGCGACTGTCCCGTTGCTTTTTTAAAAACCGCATATAAATTCGATTCAGACATTTTAATAACTTCAGCCATTTCACATACACTGATATTTTTCATATAGTTATTTTTTATAAAATCAATAACAGGGTATACTTCATTATTGCGATATGAGTCTTTTTCTGTTGATATACACAGTAAATGCTTAATTATATTATACAGACAGCACATTTTGTCACATACATTATCCAAAGCTTCATATTCATTGAAAGCTTTATCGAAAATTGCAGAATACTCCTTATCTGTCACAACAGGAAAATCAAAAATATCATCAAGATGGTAGATATTATTTACGATTACGTCTAAAAAAATATATCTTGCCTTGAATTTATTGAGTTCTTTATCCGCAAAATGAGTTATTTTCTGAGTAACATGTGATGGGGCGATAAAAAACGAACCGCCTCCGGTATAATATTCATTTCCATTATCGAGTTTTATTCCGTAAGAACCAATTTCTGATTGCACAATCGATAAATAAGGTAATTGTTTTATATGAACAACTCCATCACTTGTTGAAGAAGTAAATCCCGAAAAATTATAATATTTTATATTAACACTTTCAATTTTCACAAAACGTCGAGTAGACGTCTCGACTTCACCTCTCTTTCAAAATTTCGTGAGGTTTCGTCTAACACCCCTCACAGAACCCAACGTGCCCTATTAAGGCATTAGGCTCTTCATATAAATCTTACATTAAGTCCATATATCTACA